>NZ_JAVDXO010000001.1:0-856571 GCF_031457975.1 Rhodoferax saidenbachensis | reverse complement strand
CATCAAGATATCCCTTGGCTCACGCAGTCCCATTGAATACCGGGAGAGCCTTGGATTTACAACATAAACCAGTCCAAGTTTTACGCTGCATCCCCCTCGGGTCAAGCTTCAGCGAAATTCAACACCGTTCTGCCTTGGCGCTGATTTCGGCAGACACTTGTAGTCGGCGTTGCTCAAGGGGGTCAATTCCATCCCTGAGTTGCCGTCTCAAATCGCCCACCTTTTCCCGGATTTCAGTGAGCGTCCAGGTGTCAGCCGAGCCCAGGCCCATTTCCCGTGGCTTCCGGTTTCGCATGTAGCGAAAACACCAGGACCGCGAGGTTGCGGAGATGACGTGAAGGTATAGCCCATCGCCATCTGCGTGGTAGCCAGGTCGCTTATATAGACCAGGTAGTCCACCAGCGGTGATTCTTTTTGAAGTTCTGATTCCCATTAAATATCCCATAAACAGTGCAAAGACACGATTCAATGGGAAAACTCGAATGTCAGCACTGGAGAATCACGTAAACCATTGATTTACATAGGTTTTCTAGAGCTTCTGAGAATCAGTGAGAACGCTTGAGAAACCCTAAATGTGGACTCCGTCTCCGCCAAAGTTTAAAAAGCCCGATCTGTGATCGGGCTTTTTTTCGTCGGTACGTCACATCGTTTACGTTTCCCCATTTCGCCCAAAGCTATCATCGCCAGCATTATTTTATTTTTGGGAGGGCAGGAGCATGAATACGGAAGTGATTTGGACATTTTTGACGACACAGGGCGCAGACTTTGGTCTCAAGCTGCTGGGCGCTTTAGGCGCCTGGATTGTGGGCCGCTGGTTGATTGCACTGGCGTTGCGGCTGCTGGGCGCCGCCTTGCAGCGCGGTGGCAAGGTGGACCAGACCCTGGCCAACTACCTCAATTCCATTTTGTCCGTGATCCTGAACGTGGTTCTGATTCTGGCGATTCTGGACATCTTCGGGGTGCAGACCACGTCGTTTGCGGCCCTATTGGCCGGCGCGGGTTTGGCGATTGGGACGGCCTGGGGCGGCTTGCTCACGCATTTTGCGGCGGGTGTCTTTATGCAGGTGCTGCGCCCGTACAAGGTGGGCGATTTTGTGACCGCAGGCGGTGTGACTGGCACGGTCAAGGAACTGGGACTTTTTGGCACTACGCTCATCACGCCTGACAACGTGGTCACTATCGTTGGCAACAACACCGTGTTTTCGGGCTCCATCCAGAACTTCAGCACCCTGTCGTACCGCCGGGTGGACTGCGTGGCCAAGGTGGCCAACGGAGTGGACGTGCTGGATGCAATTGCTCGCCTGCGAACGGCGGTGGCGGCCATTCCCAATGTCGCCGCCACGCCAGCGCCTGATATTGAGATTCTGCAGTTCACGCCCGAAGGACCCCTGCTGTGTGTGCGGCCCTACACACACACCGACCACTACTGGCAGGTGTACTTTGACACCCACAAGGCGGTGGTCAGCACGTTTGGCGCCGCGGGCTACCCGGTGCCAGAGACGCCGGTGGCGCACCGTACGCTTTGACGGCGACTGAACGGACACAAAAAAGGCTGCCTGAGGGCAGCCTTTTTGTTGGGCAAGGTGGTGTTTAGAACGTAATGCCTGCGGGGTTCGACGGAGCGGGGGCAGCTGGCGCAGGCGCTGGCTCCGCGGCTTTGGGCGTCTCTTTGGGGGTGGCGGCTGCAGGTTTTTGCAGTGCCACTAGCGGCGTGGCCGTCGCGAACTTGTAGTTGCTGGGCAGCGCAGAGGTCTTGGGGTAGCCGGCCGCGTCCAGGTATTGGGACCATTCCGCGTCCGAAAAGCCTTTCAAGCGCTGCCCACCGATGGTGCCAAAGGGCAGCGAGTTCTCGCCTGCCAGGCGCGTCAATGCTTCCAGGTCTTCGGGAGTGGTGACCGAGCGTTCGGTGTAGGGCACACCACGGCCCTTGAGAAGGCTTCGGGCTGAGTCACACGGTGCGCACTGGGGCGAGGCATACAGGGTTACCGGGTACTTGGACACCACCTGACGCAACTCATAGGGCAGGTTGGAACTGGCGGCATCGGCTGCAGCGCCTCCGGTGCCGGTGGAGGCGATCTTGCCCTTGTCGGCCGCTGGCGGCTTGTCCGAGAACGTGATCTTTCCGTCGGGCCCCACAATTTTGTAGACCATCTGGCCATGGGCAGCAAAGGCCGCCAAAACCAGGGCCGAGGCGCCCAACCATGCGTGAATAGTGCGGTGTGTCATGGGTTCAATCCTACGCGGTTGTCAGTGGGGTTCAGTGGGCCGTCATGCCCTGGTGCCGCAGCAGGGCGTCTAGCGAAGGCTCGCGCCCGCGGAACGCCTTGAACGATTCCATGGCGGGGCGGCTGCCACCAGCCTCCAGAATAGCCATGCGGTATTGTCTTCCGGTTTCCGGATTGGGCAAACCCTGAGCGTCGGCACTTTCTTCAAAAGCGGCATACGCATCGGCGCTCAGTACCTCGGCCCACTTGTAGCTGTAGTAACCCGCGGCATAGCCGCCAGCGAAGATGTGGCTGAAGGTGTGGGCTGCGCGGCTCCAGGCCGGCGGCTGCAGCACCGCCACTTCCTGGCGCACCTGCTCCAGCAGTGGCAGGAAGTCATCCGACGGGTTGTGCTCGGTGTGCAGCAGCATGTCGAACAGCGCGAACTCGATCTGGCGCAGCGTCTGCATGCCGCTTTGGAAGTTCTTGGCGGCCAGCATCTTGTCAAACAGTGCGCGGGGCAGGGCAGCACCCGTGTCCACATGTGAGGTCATGTGTTGCAGCACGTTCCATTCCCAGCAGAAGTTCTCCATGAACTGGCTGGGCAGCTCTACCGCGTCCCATTCCACACCACTGATACCCGAGACATCGCGTTCGTTCACCTGGGTCAGCATGTGGTGCAGACCATGGCCGAATTCGTGGAACAGCGTGGTCACATCATCATGCGTCAGCAGTGCGGGCTTGCCGTCCACGCTTTCGGCAAAGTTGCAGACCAAGTGGGCCACCGGCGTTTGCAGTTGCCCGTTGTCCGGGCGTAGCCAGCGGGTACGCACATCGTCCATCCAGGCACCGCCGCGTTTGCCACTGCGGGCCGTGGGATCCAGGTAAAACTGGCCGACCAACTGCAGGCCCTGGGCGTTGCGGCGCTCGATGCGGTAGAACTTTACGCCCGCATTCCATACCGGTGCGCTGTCCTCGCGGATTTCCACGTCAAACAGGGTTTCCACGATCTTGAACAGCCCGGCAAGCACCTTGGGCGCGGTGAAGTACTGTTTGACCTCTTGCTCGCTGAAGGCGTAGCGCGCCTCCTTGAGCTTCTCTGAGATGTAGGGCCAGTCCCAAGCCTGCGGGTCGTTCAGACCCAGATCAGTCTTGGCGAAGGCGCGCAGGTCGGCAATGTCCCGCTCGGCAAACGGGCGGGCCTTGCGTGCCAAGTCACGCAGGAAGGTGATCACCGTAGCCGGAGAGTCCGCCATTTTGGGCACCACGGACAACGCGCCAAAATTGGCGTAACCCAGCAGATGCGCCTCCTCCTCGCGCAGCGCCAGGATGTCGCGGATCACGGCCGTGTTGTCGAACTTAAGGAACTCAGGAGCAGCCTCGGTGGACGCACGGGTGACGTAGGCGCGGTACAGCACGGCGCGCAGAGCGCTGCTTTTGGCAAACTGCATGATGGGCAGGTAGCAGGGCATCTTGAGCGTGAGCTTGTAGCCTTCTTTGCCCTCAACCTGGGCGGCCGCGCGTGCGGCTTGCACCGCGTCGGGCGGCACGCCTTCGAGCTCGGCCTCGGTGGCGTAGTGGGCAAAGGCGTCGGTGGCATCCAGCGTGTTCTCGCTGAATTTTTGGCCCAGCTCGGCCTGCTTTTCCTGGATGGCTGCAAAGCGTTCACGCTCAGCGCCTTGCAGCTCGGCACCGCCCAGCACAAAGTTGCGCACTGCATTTTTGTGGGCTTGCAGCTGCTCCGCGTTCAGTGTGGTGGTATCAATGGCCTTGTACTTGGCGTACAGGCGTTCGTCGGCACCTAGCCGGGTCCAGAATTCGGTGACTTTGGGGAGCGCGGCGTTGTAGGCCGCGCGCAGCTCTGGCGTGTCGGCCACGCTGTTCAAGTGGCTGACTGCGCCCCAGGCCATGCCCAGCCGTTCGGTGGTCACGTCCAGTTCGCGCGCGATGGCGTGCCACTCCGCAGGGAAGTCGGCTGCGGTGACTTTTTCCAAAGCCTGCTCCGCATGCGCCAGCAAATCGTCCATGGCGGGGAGCACATGCTCGGGCTGGATCTGGTCAAACAGGGGCAGGCCGGTGGTGCTTAACAGTGGATTCATGGGCAAAGGCTCGGACATTGGAGATGACAACTAGTTGAGGGCACGCGAGGCTTATGCAAGCCCGCGTTGGGCAGCGTCGCGCTCGGCAGCTTCCAGCGTGTTGACCAGCAGCATGGTGATGGTCATGGGACCCACGCCGCCAGGTACTGGGGTGATGTAGCCCGCCACCTGGCTGACGCCGACAAAGTCCACGTCGCCGCACAGTTTTCCGGCATCGTCGCGGTTCATGCCCACGTCGATCACCACGGCGCCGGGCTTGACCATGTCGGCTGTGAGCACATTGCGCTTGCCTACGGCGGCCACAATGACATCGGCCTGGAGTGTCATGGCCTTGAGGTCCTTGGTACCACTGTGGCAGATGGTGACGGTGGCGTTTTGCTGCAGCAGCATCATGGCCATGGGCTTGCCTACGATGTTGGAGCGGCCTATCACCACCGCGTGCTTGCCCTTGAGGCTGAAGCCAATCGACTCCAGCATCTTCATGCAGCCATAGGGCGTGCAGGGCCAGAAACCGGGCTGGCCGACCATGAGGGCGCCAGCGCTGGCCACGTGAAAGCCATCTACGTCCTTGGCCGGCGAGATGGCTTCGATCACCTTGTGCGCATCAATATGGGCGGGCAGAGGTAACTGGACCAGGATGCCGTGGATGCTGGGATCGTTGTTCAGCGCGTCCACGCGAGCCAGCAATTCAGCCTCGGTCATCGTGGCGTCGTACTTTTCCAGCACCGAGTGCAGGCCCGCGTCGGTGCAGGCTTTGACCTTGTTGCGCACGTAGACCTGGCTGGCCTGGTTGTCACCCACAAGCACCACGGCCAGGCCGGGCGTCAGGCCGCGGGCCTTGAGGGCGGTGGTGCGGCTGGCGACGTCGCCGCGCAGTTGGGCGGCCAGGGCGTTGCCATCGATGGTCTGGGCGGAGGGTGCTGTCATGGTCGTGTCTTCAAGTAAAAACGCCCGCAGCGGAGGCAGAGCGGGCGCGAGGTGCTATAAAAAATGGAGCGTCAGGTTTTCGGTGCGTTCTGGCCCAAGGCAATTTTGAGCAGATCGGCCACGGTGTTGGCGCTGAGTTTTTCCATGATGTTGGCGCGGTGCGCCTCCACCGTCTTGATGCTGATGCCCAGGTCGTCGGCGATCTGCTTGTTCAAGCGCCCGGCGACGATGCGTTCCAGCACTTGGCTTTCGCGCAGCGTGAGCTTGGAGAGCAGGGCGTCGCGGCTGACGGCAAGCTGGTAGTCGGCGAAGGTGTCTTTGGCGTGCTCCAGCATGCGCTCCACCAGGCTAACCAGCTGGTCTTCCTTGAAGGGCTTCTGGATGAAGTCCATGGCGCCCTTTTTCATGCTGTCTACTGCCATGGGCACGTCGCCGTGGCCGGTGATGAAAACGATGGGCAGGGGGGACTTGGCTTCGATTAGTCGGCTTTGCAGCTCCAGGCCGGTCATGCCGCCCATGCGGATGTCCACAATCAGGCAGGCCACTTCGCGTGCGTCGTAGCGGCTCAAAAAGGATTCAGCGGAATCAAAGCACCGTACCCGGTACCCCTTGCCCTCTAGCAGCCACTGCAGGGAGTCGCGCACTGCTTCGTCGTCATCGACTACGTAAACCGTTCCTTTTTTGGGGATCAAGCTCATTCAGTTATCCGAGGTTGGGTTGGGGCGCAGGCGGCTCTTTATAGGTCAGAGTGCCGATCTCGGCCAGGGGTACCCAGAAAGAGAAGCGGCACCCTGACACTTCCGTGCCATTGTAGATGTTCTCCGCGGTCATTCGGCCCAGGTGCGACTCGACGATGGAGCGGCACAAACTGAGGCCAATTCCCATGCCGTCGGCCTTGGTGGAGTAGAACGCTTCATACAACCGTGCCATCACCTCGGGCGCCAGGCCCTTGCCAGTGTCCTGCACCGAAAACTCGATGACGGGTTTGTTGTCAATGTGGCGCGGCAGCACCCGTAGCTCGACGATGCGCTCCGCTGTCTGGCGCAGCGCCATGTCGATGGACTCAGCCGCGTTGCGCAGCAGGTTCACCAGTACCTGTTCGATCAGGATGGGGTCGACCAGTACCATGGGCAGTCGGGCCGCTACATAGTGGTTCAGGCGCACGTTGAAGCGACGCAGCTCGATTTCGGCCAGCTCGACCGCCTCGGCCACCATGGTAGATACCTCAGACAGCGTGCGGTTGGGCTCGCTGCGTTTCACGAAGGAGCGGATGCGCTGGATGATCTGGCCCGCGCGCTGGGCCTGCTTGGCAGTTTTCTCCAGCGCCACCAGCAGGTCTTCTTCCGAGATCTGCTTGGCCTTGATGCGCGAAACCATGCCGTTGCAGTAGTTGTTGATAGCGGTCAGCGGCTGGTTCAACTCATGCGCCACGCTGGACGCCATTTCGCCCATGGTGATCAGGCGGCTGGACGTCTGTGCACGTTCGGCCTGCGTGGCGGCCTGTTCTTCGGCCAGGCGGCGGGTGGTGATATCGGTGGCAATCACCATCTGGGCCAGGCGGCCGTCTACCCAGCTCAGGTAGCGCGTGCGCACCTCCAGCCATTTGCCCAAGGCGGTGATGAAGATCTCGGCACTTTCCGTGTCGCTGTCGGGTAAGGCGGTGGTGGGGAGGCCGGCAAACGAATCCACACTGTCGGAGGCTTCGTCATTGGGCGGGGTATGCGGCATGCCAGCTTCTGCCACCAGTTGCAGGTGTCCGCCTGCTTGCACGCCAAACCACTGGCGGTACAGCTTGTTGGCAAACAGCAGTTCGTCGCTGCCCAGGGGGGCCACCGAGATGGACGCATCCAGCGCCTCCAGCACCGTGGTGAAGCGCTGGTGCGAGGCCGACAGCTGCTCGCGCACGCGGTTGGGCTCGGTGATGTCGGTCATCGAGGTGACCCAGCCGGTTTGCGTGCCCATGGCATCGATCAGCGGCGACACGTACAGGCGGGCATCAAACAGGGTGTTGTCGCGCCGCTTCACCCGCACCTGGATGCCGCCGGGCGCGGTGTTGCTGTGCATCTCTTCTTCCAGGCGCGAGGCCATGTGCTCGCGGTCCCCGTCGGGCCAGTAGGGGAAGGGTGCGGTGCGACCCACCAGGTCCGACTCGGTCCAGCCCGTCATCTGGCAAAACGCGGCGTTCACATAGGTGATGCGGCCCTGCAAGTCCATGGCGCGCATGCCGGTGAGCATGGAGTTTTCCATGGCCCGGCGGAAATTGGTCTCTGACATCAGCGCCTGCTGGGCCTGCACGCGCCTGCGCGTGTGGCGCCAATTGGCAATCAGCATCCAGGCGGTCATTACGCTCAACGCGCTGACCAGCCAGAACAAACCACTGCCAATGACCCCCAATGAGGCCCGGTAGGCCTGGGCCCGGATGACCAGCCCACCGCCGACGGGCGACACGGCCATGGAGTACTCGTTGGCGGGGTTGGACCAAGGTAGGAAGCGGCCCACCAGCTTGCGCGCTGGGATGCTGGTGCCGGCCAAGAGGGCACCACTGGCGTCTTGCAGGGACACGGCGTAGCGGGCGGATACCTCGGAAGGCACACCGTAACGGTACAGACCGTCCACCGAATATTCTGTCAGCAGTACCCCGCCAAAACGGCCGCGGTCGCTCAAGGGCACATACATCTGCAGCAGCGGCTCTTCCTCCTTGGCCAGCGGGTGCTGGATGTAGACCGGCTGGTTGACCTCGCGCGTGAGGGAGAAGCCATTGTCACGTTGGCCCTTGGCCAGGACATCGCCGGAGGCCTGCATCGGGCCATTGGCCGTAACGCCCATGCCCTGGCTGGCGCGGGTGCGGCGCTTGTCGTCGACCCAGGCCATACCCTGCACTTCGGGGTACTGGTCCATCATGCTGGCAGCGCGCAGGCGGAAGTCATCAGCATCCAGCTCCCGGCCCGACACTTCGCGCGCAATGCGCATGATTTGCTCTTGCCGCTCCAGCAGGCGCAGGCGCAGCCGCTGCTGGGTGTACTCCACGTCACGCTGCACGGCTTCTTGCTCGCGGTCCATTTCTTCCAGGCGCAGGTAGCCCAGGGCCGCGACGATGGCGGCAAAAAACAACATCACGGCGGCCAACGGGGCCAGCATGGCCACCCGGTCTTGCCGATGCGGGGTGAGCCGCTGCCACCAGCGGCGTGCGCCGCCCACCGAGGGCAGGGCGAGGGGTTTCGGAAGGGAAATCACTTTGTAAAAAGGCATTGCCCAAGTGTAGGGGACGGGCCCACCGCCCTGCGAACGCGCAGGGTACATACGGTTTCTTGAGAGTTCATTATGTGAAATGACTAGGCATGATTTGAAATGCAGAAATAAATATGAGAAACTAGGGCTACCGCACTAAATTACGCCAAAGTACCAAGAAGGAGACATCAATGGCAGCAGTTCCCCAAAACCCTTTGGGTACGTCCGACGTGGACGGTCAGGAAACCCGTGAATGGATGGACGCTCTAAGCGCGGTCATCGAAGCTGAGGGCCCTGAGCGCGCCCACTTTCTGTTGGAGCAGCTGCTGGAGCATGCGCGCCAAAAGAGCATTGACATGCCTTTCTCGGCCAACACCGGTTATGTGAACACCATTGAGCCCTCGGAAGAAGAGCGTTCCCCCGGCAACCTCGAGATTGAAGAGCGCTTGCGCGCCTACATGCGCTGGAATGCCATGGCCATGGTGGTCAAGGCCAACCGCCACCACCCCGTGGACGGTGGCGACCTGGGCGGCCACATCGGTTCGTTCGCCTCGCTGGCCAGCCTGTTTGGCGCTGGTTTCAACCACTTTTGGCACGCCGAGAGTGAAGGCCATGGTGGCGACTGTCTGTACATCCAAGGCCACGTGTCGCCCGGCGTCTACGCCCGCGCCTACCTGGAAGGCCGCCTTTCTGAGGAGCAACTGCTGAACTTCCGCCAGGAAGTGGACGGTAAGGGCCTCTCCAGCTACCCGCACCCCAAGCTGATGCCCGAGTTCTGGCAGTTCCCCACCGTCTCCATGGGCCTGGGCCCGTTGATGGCGATCTATCAGGCGCGCTTTTTGAAGTACCTGCACGCCCGCGGCATTGCCAATACCGAGAACCGCAAGGTCTGGGTGTTCTGCGGCGATGGCGAAATGGACGAAGTGGAAAGCTTGGGTGCCATCGGCTTGGCTGCGCGCGAGAAGCTGGACAACCTGGTGTTCGTCATCAACTGCAATCTGCAACGTCTGGACGGTCCGGTGCGTGGCAACGGCAAGATCGTGCAAGAACTGGAAGGCGAATTCCGCGGTGCGGGCTGGAACGTGATTAAGCTGCTGTGGGGCTCCGGTTGGGATGCCCTGTTGGCGCGCGACAAGGAAGGCGCCCTGAAGAAGCTGATGATGGACACGCTGGACGGCGACTACCAGGCCATGAAGGCCAACGATGGCGCCTACGTGCGCAAGCATTTCTTTGGCAAGGACCCGCGCACGCTGGAGATGGTGTCCAAGATGTCCGACGAAGAAATCTTCGACCTGCGCCGTGGCGGCCACGACTCCAAGAAGGTGTATGCCGCCTTCCACAAGGCCGTGAACCACAAAGACCAGCCCACCGTGCTGCTGATCAAGACCGTCAAGGGCTTTGGTATGGGCAAGAGCGGTGAAGGCAAAAACACCGTGCACCAGACCAAGAAGCTGACGGACGAGGACATCAAGGCCTTCCGCGATCGCTTCAACATCCCCGTGCCCGACAGCGATCTGCCCAATGTGCCGTTCTACAAGCCCGCAGACGACACCCCTGAGATGAAGTACCTGCACGAGCGCCGCAAGGCCTTGGGCGGCTACCTGCCACATCGCCGTGTGAAGAGCGATGAGAGCTTCACCGTCCCCTCGCTGGACACCTTCAAGGCGGTGATGGAGCCTACGGCCGAAGGCCGTGAGATTTCCACCACCCAAGCTTATGTGCGCTTCTTGACACAGCTGCTGCGCGACCAGGCCCTGGGCCCCCGCGTGGTGCCGATTTTGGTGGACGAGGCCCGTACCTTTGGTATGGAAGGCCTGTTCCGCCAAGTGGGCATCTACAACCCCGAAGGCCAGAAGTACACCCCGGTCGACAAAGACCAGGTCATGTACTACAAGGAAGACAAGGCGGGCCAGATCCTGCAAGAGGGCATCAACGAAGCCGGTGGCATGAGCAGCTGGATTGCCGCAGCTACCAGCTACAGCACCAGCAACCGGATCATGATCCCGTTCTACGTGTACTACTCCATGTTCGGCTTCCAGCGCATTGGCGACTTGGCTTGGGCGGCGGGCGACATGCAGGCACGCGGCTTCCTGTTGGGCGGAACCTCCGGCCGTACCACCTTGAACGGCGAAGGCCTGCAGCACGAAGACGGCCACAGCCACATCATGGCCGGCACGATTCCGAACTGCATCAGCTACGACCCCACCTTCGCGCACGAAGTGGGCGTGATCCTGCACCATGGCCTCAAGCGCATGGTGGAGAAGCAGGACAACGTCTACTACTACCTGACGCTGCTGAACGAAAACTACGCCATGCCCGGCCTGAAGGCCGGCACCGAAGAACAGATCATCAAGGGCATGTATTTGTGCAAGGAAGGCCCCGCGCTGACCAAGAAAGCACCGCGCGTGCAGCTGCTGGGCTCGGGCACCATCCTGCGTGAAAGCATTGCCGCGCAAGAGCTGCTGGAAAAAGACTGGGGTGTGGGCGCCGATGTCTGGAGCTGCCCAAGCTTCAACGAGCTGACCCGCGACGGCCAGGACGCCGACCGCTGGAACCTGCTGCACCCGCTGGAAACACCGCGTGTGCCGTTTGTGGAAGAGCAACTTAGCAAGTCCACCGGCCCCGTGGTCGCATCGACCGACTACATGAAGGCCTATGCCGAGCAGATTCGCCCCTTCGTGCCCAAGGGCCGTACCTACAAGGTGCTGGGCACCGACGGCTTTGGCCGCTCCGACTTCCGCAGCAAGCTGCGCGAGCACTTCGAGGTGAACCGCCACTACATCGTGGTCGCCGCCCTGAAGGCACTGAGCGAAGACGGCACGGTGCCCGTGGCCAAGGTGGCAGAGGCCATCAAGAAGTACGGCATCAACGCCGACAAAGTGAACCCCCTGTACGCCTAAGCACCGGAGACAAACAACATGGCAATCGTAGAAGTACAAGTCCCGGACATTGGCGACCTCGACGAGGTGGCGGTGATCGAGTTGATGGTCAAGGTGGGCGACACGGTCAAGGCCGAGCAAAGCCTGATCACCGTGGAGAGCGACAAGGCCTCCATGGAAATCCCGTCCAGCACCGCTGGTGTGGTCAAGGAGATCAAGGTCAAGCTGGGCGACAAGGTCAAGCAGGGCTCCGTCGTGCTGGTGCTGGAAGCTGAAGGCGGCGCTGCCGCCCCGGTTTCTGAATCAAAACCGGCTCCAACCCCCGTGGCTGCTGCGCCAGCAGCTCCTGTTTCTGTAGCGGCTGTACCTGCCGCTGCGCCTGCAGCGTCCGGCCCCGTGGAAGTGCGCGTGCCCGACATTGGCGACTTCAAGGACGTGGCCGTCATTGAGTTGCTGGTCAAGGTGGGCGACACCATCAAGGTCGAGCAAAGCCTGATTACCGTGGAGAGCGACAAGGCCTCCATGGAGATTCCCTCCAGCACGGCGGGCGTGGTCAAAGAGATCAAGGTCAAGATTGGTGACACCGTGAACATTGGTGATCTGGTGGTGGTGCTGGACGGCGTGGTGGGTGCCGCCCCCGCGGCTGCACCCGCTGCCCCGGCCCCTGTGGCTGCCGCCGCAGCGCCGACACCCGTGGCCGCTGCTGCAGTGGCTGCCCCTGCAGCCGTACTGGCCGTGCCCGCCCATGCCCCGGGTGGCGCCACGCTGGGCTTGCCCCACGCGTCGCCTTCGGTGCGCAAGTTTGCACGTGAGCTGGGTGTGCCGCTGAATGAGGTCAAGGGCTCTGGCCCCAAGGGCCGCATTACCGAGGCTGACGTGCAGGGCTTCACCCGTTCCGTGATGAGCGGTGCGGTGCAGACCCTGGCCGCTGCGGCGCAAGCCAAAGCATCGGGTAGCAATGACGGCGCCGGCCTGGGCCTGATTCCCTGGCCCAAGGTGGACTTCGCCAAGTTCGGTCCGATCGAGCGCAAGGAAATGTCGCGCATCAAGAAGATCAGCGGTGCCAACCTGCTGCGCAACGCGATCATGATTCCCGCCGTCACCAACCATGACGACGCCGACATCACCGACCTCGAAGCCTTCCGCGTCTCTACCAACAAAGAGAACGAAAAGTCCGGCATCAAGGTCACCATGCTGGCTTTCCTCATCAAGGCTTGCGTGGCCGCGCTCAAGAAGTTCCCCGAGTTCAACAGCTCGCTGGACGGTGATGCGCTGATCTACAAGCAGTACTACCACATCGGTTTTGCGGCGGACACGCCCAATGGCCTGGTGGTGCCCGTGATCAAGGACGCCGACAAGAAGGGCATCTTCCAGATCAGCACCGAGATGGGTGAGCTGGCCAAGAAGGCGCGCGACGGCAAGCTGAGCCCGGCCGACATGTCTGGCGCCTGCTTCACCATCTCCAGCCTGGGTGGCATTGGCGGGCGTTACTTCACGCCCATCATCAACGCGCCTGAAGTGGCCATTCTGGGCGTCTGCAAGAGCCAGATGGAACCGGTGTGGGACGGCAAGGCCTTTGTGCCGCGCCTGATGCTGCCCTTGTCGCTGACGTGGGACCACCGCGTGATCGACGGCGCTGCGGCTGCACGCTTCAACGTGTACCTGGGTCAGATCCTGGGCGACTTCCGCCGCGTGCTGCTGTGAATGTGACCCCCACGCTCCACCGCTGCGCGGGTCGCTGCCCCCCATGGGGGCTGTCTTCGCCTTGGGGCGGCCCGGCGGCGAAGCAATCCGCATGACCACCATCGTTGTTGTCAAAAAGGCCGGGCAGGTGGCGATCGCCGCCGACACCCTGGTCACCTTTGGCGACACCCGCCTGAACCACCGGTTTGAGGCCAACAGCAAACTCTTCAAGGTGGAGGGCGCTGGTGGCATCAGCTATGTGGGGCTGGCGGGCACGGTGGCGCATTTTCCGGTGCTGCGTAAGGCGATGGCGGCACTGCCCGCCGACAAGCTGCGCCTGAATAGCAAAGACCAGGTGTTTGACACCTTCACCCTGCTGCACCCGGTGCTCAAAGACACCTTCTTCCTGCAAACCAAGGAAGACGACAACGACCCTTACGAGTCCAGCCAGTTCAGCGTGGTGATTGCCAACGCGACCGGCATCTATGGCCTCTACAGCTACCGCGAAGTCTTTGAGTTCAAAGAGTTCTGGGGCATTGGCAGCGGGCGCAGCTTTGCGCTGGGCGCCATGCACGCTGGGTGGGACAGCCCCAAGACCGCGCGCGAGCTGGCGGTGGCCGGTGTGCAGGCCGGGTGCGAATTTGACAAGAACTCGGCCGGCCCGGTTGAGGTGTTCACCATCAAACTGAAGAAACAAAAAAGCGAGTAAAGCTATGGCAATCGTAGAAATCAAGGTTCCGGACATTGGCGACTTGGACGAAGTGGCCGTCATTGAGTTGCTGGTCAAGGTGGGCGACACCATCAAGGCCGAGCAAAGCCTGATCACCGTGGAGAGCGACAAGGCCTCCATGGAAATCCCCGCCAGCGAAGGCGGCGTGGTCAAGGAACTGAAAGTGAAGCTGGGCGACAAGGTCAAGCAGGGCACCGTGGTGGTATTGCTGGAAGCCGCAGGTGCGGCTGCAGCCCCGGCTTCAGAGTCAAAACCGGTTCCAGCCCCCGTCGCTGCTGCGCCAGCAGCTCCTGTTTCTGTAGCGTCTTCTCCTGCGCCCACCGCCTCCAGCTTTGGCGGCAGCGCCGATCTGGAATGCGACGTGGTAGTGATTGGCGGCGGCCCCGGTGGCTATTCCGCCGCCTTCCGCGCGGCCGACCTGGGCCTCAAGGTCATCATGGTCGAGCGCTATGCCACTCTGGGCGGTGTGTGCCTGAACGTGGGTTGCATCCCCTCCAAGGCGTTGCTGCACGTGGCTGCCGTGATGGACGAAGTGAGCCACATGGCTGACCTGGGCGTGGACTTTGGCGCGCCCACGCTGAACATCGACAAGCTGCGCGGCCACAAGGAAAAAGTCATCGGCAAGCTGACCGGTGGTCTGGCCGCCATGGCCAAAATGCGCAAGGTCACCACCGTGCGCGGCTACGGCAACTTTGTCGGCGCCAACCACCTGGAAGTGGAAGAAACCAGCGGCACCGCGCAAGAGAAGACCGGTGGCAAGAAGGTCATCGCCTTCAAGCGCGCCATCATCGCGGCCGGTTCGCAAGCCGTCCGTTTGCCCTTCATGCCCAATGACCCGCGCGTGGTGGACTCCACCGGCGCCCTGGCGCTGACCAGCGTGCCCAAGCGCATGCTGATTTTGGGCGGCGGCATCATCGGCCTGGAAATGGGCACCGTCTACAGCACACTGGGCGCGCGCCTGGACGTGGTGGAAATGTTGGACGGCCTGATGCAGGGCGCGGACCGCGACCTGGTCAAGATCTGGCAGAAGATGAACGCCAAGCGTTTCGACAACATCATGCTCAAGACCAAGACCGTCTCGGCACGCGCCTTGCCCGAAGGCATTGAGGTCACGTTTGCGCCAGCGGAAGAGGGCGGCACCGCCCCCGCACCGCAGGTGTACGACTTGGTGCTGCAAGCCGTGGGCCGCACGCCCAATGGCAAGAAGATCAGCGCCGAGAAGGCTGGTGTGGCTGTGACCGACCGCGGCTTCATCAACGTCGACATCCAGATGCGCACCAACGTGCCCCACATCTTCGCCATCGGCGACATCGTGGGCCAGCCCATGCTGGCGCACAAGGCGGTGCATGAGGCGCACGTGGCGGCCGAAGTGATTGCCGGTGAACTGCAAGGCAACAAGGAACTGGTTGCAGCAGCATTCAACGCCCGCGTCATTCCATCCGTGGCCTACACCGACCCCGAAGTGGCTTGGGTCGGCCTCACCGAAGATCAAGCCAAGGCCCAAGGCATCAAGGTCAAGAAGGGCCTGTTCCCCTGGACCGCCTCCGGCCGCGCGATTGCCAATGGCCGCGACGAAGGCGTCACCAAGCTGCTGTTTGATGATTCACCGGAAGCGCACGGCCACGGCAAGATCCTGGGCGGCGGCATGGTCGGCACCCACGCCGGCGACATGATCGGTGAGATTGCCTTGGCGATCGAGATGGGCGCAGACGCAGTGGACATCGGCAAAACCATCCACCCGCACCCGACGCTGGGCGAAAGCATTGGCATGGCGGCGGAGATTGCGCATGGCAGTTGCACGGACGTGCCGCCGCAGAAAAAGTAAACCGGGCTCACACCCCTGGCGCTACTAAATCAGTAGCTGGCCGCGCAGATTCCACGAGGGCTGCGCGGCTTTTTTATAGCAAAGCCTGCAACAGGTGAGTAGCCAAGCAATTGACGATGTCCAAGCGCTCGGCGGAACTCATCAATTTTTCGACTCGACCGCTGTGCCGTGGGCACATGCTGGATCACATGGGTGTGGAGTTCGACCCCCCACGCATCGCACCTGTACGAGGGGTAGAGGGCTACAGGCAAAAATGCCTGCGAGAATCATCGCGAGCAGTCTATTGGCTACCTAGTGCGCTCATCCAGCGCATGCCATCTTCCCTCAAGTTCACGGCGCTGTTGGGCAAACAGCGCGACTGGTGCTGGATCTGTAAAGTCCAGACGTCTCTCTACTGCAACCACATGGGCACGACCGAGGCAGCAAGTAGTGCTCCCAAGATGGCATTGACGGTATGCCATTGCGCGGCGGTTCGCAACAGCTGTGATAACACAAGACCCGTCCAGCACCAGATGGTCAACGACACGATCGCCGCCAATCCAAAGGCTGCGCCAAGCAGTGTGACAAGCTGAGCCGGATGATGGGCCAATCCCGCGAACGACGCTCCCGCGCCGGTGGTCATAGCCCAGGCCTTGGGATTCATCCACAGCATGCCGGCGCCAGCTAAGAATCCAAGCGGAGTCGCCAATTGGGTCTGCAGGTGGGGCGGTCCGCTGCGTCCAATTTTCCATGCCAACCAGAACAGATATGCCGTACCGGCCAGTTTCATGGCGAGTTGCAAGGACGGTACGGCCAGCATGAGTCCAGACAAGCCGGTGGCCGCAATACATGCGAGCGTCGCCAAACCTGTGCTGAGACCGGCCAACAATGGAAGAGAGCGTCGAAAGCCAAACTGCGCGCCGGAGGCCGTTGCCAATGTGGTCGCACCACCCGGCGTCAGAGTGGATGTCAGTACAAACAGCGCCAGCGGCAGCAGGGATGTCGCCGCCATATCATGCTCCCCGACCGTCGGCGTGCACCAACTGCTCCAATGCGTCCGCCAGCTTCATCAGATCGCCCTCGTCGTTGTAGACATGGGGCGACACGCGCACCGCACTCCCGCGTACCGAGACATGGATCTGTTGCCGTGCGAGCTCTAGGCGGCAGGCTTCGGGATCCATGGTGGATGGGAGCTTCACCCCAAAGAGGTTTACACAGCGCTGGGTTTCGTCCGCAATGTCGAACCCTAGCACGCGCAGCCGTTCAACCGGCCTGCGGGCGATGCCCAGCAAGTACTCGCGGATTCGATTCGGCTGCCATTCGATCAGCAACTGGCACGCGGCCTCCAGCATGGCAATTAATGAGGGGTTGGCACGCAAGCTGGTATCAAAGCGCCGCATGCCCGGCGCGTAGCGGTCTTCATAGTCGACCAGCCGTGCAAAATTCTCGCTGCCCGATCGCATCAACCAGCTTTCCTCCAGCGGGCTGGCGTCCAGAAATCGCTCACCCAACACGACGAAACCAAGGCCATAGTTCGACAACATCGCCTTGTAGCTGTGCACCATCAGTGCGTCGGGCTGCACCCGCTGCACATCGAATGGCATCGCACCCACGGTTTGGGTTGCATCCACGACGAATAGAGCCCCCACCTCTCGGCAACGCTTACCAACCCTTTCAAGATCAAACAGCGTGCCATCGGTCCAGTGCGCCGGCTCCACAGCGACGAGTGCGGTGTTGGTGTCAATGGCCGCCAGCAGCGCCGCATTCCACAGGGCTGCCCGGCTGGTCTCCAATGAAGGTGATGACCAGGGTGCCGACGGCGCCGCCACCGTGCGCATCTCAATACCGCTGCTTCGCCAGTTGCGCCATGCGTAGACGTTGCTCGGAAACATGTCGCCCAGCATGACGATGTTCTGACCAGGTTTTGGGGACAGATTCTTGGCAACGATGGCTGTGGCGTAGGCCACGGTGGGGATGAAGGCAACCCGTTCCGGGTCGGCGTTCACCAACTGCGCACACAACGTGCGCGTGCGCTCGGCGGGGGCAAAGAAATCCTGCGCTGTCATTCCAATGGGGGCGGCACGTGCTGTCAGTGCCTTTGCTCCCGCCTGCTCCACGGGCTTGGGCAAAGGCCCCATGAAGGCGCTGTTCAGGTAGCAATGGTCAGCGGGGATGGAAAAGAGATCGCGTTGGCAAACCAGCGGTGCAGGTGTGGAGGGCATGGGTGGATGGCCGTTGTGCGGCTGTGTTTTGTGGGTGTCGCCTATCATTGCCGCATGCTCGATCCGCATCTATCAGGAAATTTCAATCAAGGCGCTGCGCCATGAAAATCGACTTTGGTTGGGCCAGCGTTTCATTGCTGCCATCGGCGCCCTACTCGGTGCGCGACGCATCGTGTTGCTGTGTGCTGGGTCTCGCATTCGAGCGGCAGCAGGGGGTGCATGCCATCGGTGCGGATCGGCGCCAGGACTTTGATGCCTGGCCTGGCGATCTGGCCTTCACGCTTCCCGAAGTGGAGGTGTTCTCGGAATCGCGCACAGGTGGTGAGTACCTGACTTTGCATGTGGCGCATGACGTGCCAGATCTGCAGGTGGACGCACCCCTGGTGGGGCCGCGCACGGTCTTCCACGGAGACCGGCAAGCGGTGCGACTCGGTTGGGCGCTGCGCCGTCTGCTGCATGCCGCGCAACCCCACCCGGAGCGGATTGAAGAGCTCGCGGCGATGCTGTTGGGGCAAGGCTTGTCCCGGCTCACGCTGCCCTGGCGCGGGCCCAGTTGTTACGAGGCGGATCGCAAGGCGCATGCGCGGGTCCTAGACTACATTGACAGCATGCTTGAAGGACCGCTGAGTCTGGAGGAATTGGCGGGCGTCGCGGGGATGCCGTTGTTGCGTTTCTTGCGCAGCTTCTCAAACGCCGTCGGCAGTACGCCGCACGCCTACATCACCGAGCGGCGCTTGCAACGCGCCCGCCGCTTGTTGCGCGCGTCAGACGCGCCGCTGGCCGACATTGCCTTCGCATGCGGGTTTGCCCACCAATCCCATCTCGGCGCAGTGATCAAAGAGCGCTTGGGTCTGAGCCCGCGCCAGTACCGAGGGCTTGCGCAAGCGGTCCCTCTGCTCGCCGGGACCTCTGTGCATCTGGCGATTTAACCTGTGCGCCCGACTGATACCGTGTCGACCCGCCGGCGGAATTGCAAGAAAAACGATCCGGCATCCATGCGCAGTTGCACGCCGGTGCTGGTGTAGATCGGTGTCACCATGCGGCCATTTACTGTCACGCTGGTGAATTTTCCATGGATGCTGTTGCCCATCACCAGTTGCAGCGTGCCGCCAGTTTGGTACACGTCGCCGGTGCCAAACGCGGTAGTTTGAGTGGCTTCGAGCGTGCCAGTTTTTGACAACATCATGACAAAAACAGTGGGTGCACGCGCCTTGCTCGCAGGCATTGAGGTGACGTTTGCCACAGCGGAAGAGGGTGGCATCGCCCTCGCGGCAACGTGCCCCACATCTTCGCCATCGGCGACATCGTGGGCCGGCCCATGCTGGCGTACAAGGCGGTGCACGAGGTACACGTGGCGGCCGAAGTGATTGCTAGCGAGCTGTAAGGCAACAAGAAACTGGCCGCGCCAACGCCAACGCCAACGGTCGCGACGAAGGCGTCACCAAGCTGCTGTTTGACGACAGCCCCTAGGCCCATGGCCACGGCAAGATCCTGGGCGGCGACATGATCGGTGAGATCGCGCTGGCCATCGAAATGGGCGCGGATGCAGTGGACATCGGCAAGACGATTCACCCGCACCCCACGCTGGGCGAGAGCATCGGCATGGCGGCGGAGATTGCGCACGGCAGTTGCACGGATGTGCCGCCGCAGAAAAAGTAAACCAGGCTCACACCCCTGGCGCTACTAAATCAGTAGCTGGCTGCGCAGATTCCACGGGGGGCTGCGCGATTTTTTTGTATACAGAGCCCCCATTTTGGCTCACCGACTCTCTCAGGAAGGCGCGTTGAAACCATGACCCAAAAGCACACACGGCGCAACTCAGACCATCCTTGGATTGACGCTGTATGGCAGACGGTGTGCCTTACCGACGGAATCTACAAGGCAACGCCCGATGGGTCGTGGGACCTGATACGCAGTGATGCACCGGACAGAGCCCCACTTGTGTTCTTGACGGGGCAGTCGACAGAACCTGTTGATGTGCCCTACCAGGCACACGAGCATTCAGTGGTCATTTCTTTGTGCGCGCACGTGTATCTTGCGCAGGGCCATGAGGCGCGTACGGGCGCGGCGGTGCGCATGCTGGATGTCCAGGGCAACCATTTCCTTCTGAATGGGGTGACACTGCCTCTACCCACTTTCGACAATGCGGAAGCACTGGTTTCCGAGATGGTGGCCGCGGACCTTCTGTCCACCAATGACATTGTCGCCCGGGCCTTCGGCGCACGCCCCAGACCCGCCTCGCCGCGCGCCGTTCAGCAGAATTTCAAGAAGATCACCGGCATCACCCAGAAAGACTTTCAGTTGATCCGACGCGCCCAAGAAGCGGTGCGGCGCTTGAAGGCGGGCGAGGAAGCTGTCGCTGTCGCTCTGGACTTGGGCTACACCGACCAGCCGCACATGATCAAGTCCATCAAGAAGATCATGGGCTCCACGCCTTCAGACTTGGACGGCATCCACAAAATCTGACTGCCGTCCGTGCTCGCCTACTTGACGACTTTGGTCGCAAAGTCCTTGAGGTCTTGAACGAAGAATTGCGGGTCCTCCCACGCTGCAAAATGGCCGGCCGTCTCCATGTCGTGGAATTGAACTACGTTGCCACAGGTCTGCCGCTGTGCCCATTCACGGGGCAGGCGCACACCGCCGGGAATAGGCGCTTCACTGGCAACCGCGAAGGGAACCTGGGTGTTCCGCCCTTTGGTGGTCGGGGGCTGCGTGGCGTTCAGCTGGTAAGTGCGGAAGGATGAGGCCGCAGTTTCAGTGAGCCAGTAGATCATGATGTTGGTCAGCAGTTCGTCCCGGCCCAGCTTGCTATCAATGCTGTCGCCCAGGCCCATGCCAGCCATAAAACTCATGATCCAGGCCGCGAGCCCGACCGGCGAATCATGCATGGCAAACGCCAGGCTTTGCGGTTTGGTGGCTTGCACCAAATTGAAGGCGCCATGGGTGAAAAACCATTGCTGGATGGCGCCTGCATAGGCTTGCTCCGGTGCGCTCAAGGCGCCGAAATCCGTGGTGTGGTCCGGGTAGCCTACGTCCGTGACGTGGCCACCGATGAGTCGCGCTGGGTGGCGTTGTGCCATGGATAGGGCGATCAACGAACCAAGGTCGCCGCCGGCCACCAGGAAGCGGTCGTAACCCAGCACATCGTGCATCAGCTGCACCAGCACGTCGCCCATGCGGTCGACAGGCATGGCCACTCTGGACGAGAAACCGCTGCCCGGCAAGGACGGAATCACCACGTGAAAATCCTCAGCCAAACCGTCCATTACCCGGCGGTAGCGGTAGAAGCTGTCTGGCCAGCCATGCAAAAGCAAGAGTGCTGGCGCGTTCTGCTTGGTGGATGGCTTGTGCACAAAGTGCAAGGTCTGGCCTTCCATGTGAACCACGTAGTTGGGCTGTGCGTTCAGACGCGCTTCTGCTTTGCGCCAATCGTAGGTGTTCAACCAATAGTGCGTGAGCTGTTGCAAGTAGCTGAGATTGGTGCCCAACGCCCACCCGGCATCTGCCGGCTCGTCGGGCCAACGTGTGTGTTGGAGGCGGTATCGGAGGTCCTCAAGTTGCGTGTCGGGAATCGCGATCTGGAAAGGTGTCGGTTGATGCATGGTGCTGGCTCCATCAGGTTGTTGATGAAAGCAGTCTAGGTATCGGGCTTCTTGGGCGCTTGTAAAAAAACGCACATCTGCATACCACCCGGTCTTGGGAAAAAATTCTCAAAAGAAACCGTACAGCGCACAATATTTCCGATCCTGAAACGTCATCAGGGTATGGACTTGCCGATGCCCTCATTGCCCCCCGCGAATGACTGACTCCAACCGTGACATCACTGCCGTGGTGCTGCGTGAGCGTTCCCGGTTGGGGAATTTCATTCGGCAGCGGGTGCGCGACCCCTCGGACGCCGAAGACATCCTGCAGGATGTGTTCCACGAGTTCGTGGAGGCCTACCGGCTTCCCGAGCCGATTGAACAGGTGGGCGCTTGGCTGTTCCAGGTGGCGCGCCACCGCATCATCGACCGCTTCCGCAAGAAGGGGGCGCAGTCGCTGGACGATGCGGCACAGGACCCGGATGCGGAGGAGGGCGAGGCCTACCGGCTCGACCTGGCTCTGCCATCACCAAACGCGGGGCCGGAGGCGCTGTACGCCCGGTCGGTGTTGCTCAAGACCCTGCAACTGGCCGTGGACGAGTTGCCGGACAGCCAGCGGGAGGTTTTTATGGCGCACGAGATTGAGGGGCGCAGCTTCAAGGACATGGCTGCGCACAGCGGCATTGCCATGAACACTTTGCTGGCCCGCAAGCGCTACGCAGTCCTGGCTTTGCGTGCGCATTTGCAGGCGGTGTACGACGAATTTGAAACCTGATGACATGTGAAGGAGAAATACCATGAGATCAAAATTGGGCTTTTGGCGCTATGTGGCGTGGCCTGTGCGAGGCCTGCTGATGGCAGCGGCGATGAGCGGCGCGGTGATGCTGCTGTGGAACGCGGTGGCGCCCGCACTGTTCGCGGACGCCCGGCAAATTGACTACTTGCGCGCGCTGGGTTTGTTGGTGCTGTGTCGTATCCTCTTTGGCGGCTTTCGCGGACACGGCGGTTGGCATGGGCACAAGCGCTGGAACAAATGGCAAACCATGACTCCCGAGGAACGTGCGCAGTTTCATAGGCGCGGACCCTGGGGCAAAACAACGGACGATCAGACATGAACACCAATGCTTCCAACCCTGCCGATGCCAAGGCCGTGCCATTGAAGTTTTCTGGCTACCAGAAAACCGTCGTCGCCATCCTCGCATTCCTGCAGTTCGCCGTCATTCTGGATTTCATGCTCATGGCGCCGCTGGGCGCGGTGATCATGCCCACGCTGGGCATGAGCGCAAGCCAGTTTGGGCTGGTGGTGTCTGCCTATGCCTTCAGCGCTGGTGTGGTGGGCTTGCTCACCGCGGGCTTTGCGGACCGCTATGACCGTAAGAAGCTGCTGCTGTTCTTCTACGCCGGCTTCCTGCTCGGCACACTGTGGTGCGGCTTGGCGCAAAGCTTTGAGACCTTGCTGATGGCGCGCATCGTCACCGGCTTGTTTGGTGGCGTCATCGGCTCGGTGGTGCTGGCCATTGCGACGGACCTGTTCCCGCCCCAGATGCGCGGCCGCGTCATGGGGGTAGTGCAAACAGCCTTTGCGGCCAGCCAAGTGCTGGGCATCCCCGTGGGGCTGTACCTGTCGAACCAGTGGAGTTGGCACATGCCATTTCTGGCAATGGCAGCACTGGGTCTGCTGGGCGGCGTGGCCGTGGCCTGGCTGATGCAGCCCGTTGCCGACCATCTGAAACTGCCCCAGGAGCACAGCCCCTGGATGCACCTGCTCCACACCTTGACGGAGCCCAGTTACCTGCTTGCCTTTGCAACAACCGCGCTGGTGGCCACCGGCGGCTTCATGCTGATGCCCTTCAGCAGCGCCTTTGCCGTCAGCAACCTGGGCATCAGTCTGGACCACCTGCCCACGGTGTACCTGATCACCGGCCTGTGCACCATTGTCTTTGGGCCCTTGATTGGCAAGGCGGCAGATGCATGGGGCCAACTCCGCGTATTCATGTTTGGTACGGTGGTCACCATCATCATGGTGCTGGTCTACACGCACCTTGGTCCGGTGTCCTTGCTGACGGTGATCATCGTCAACACCGTCATGTTCGTGGGCATCTTCTCGCGCATGATCCCGTTCCGGGCGCTTCTGGCCGGGGTACCCGTGGTTTCGCAGCGCGGGTCGTTCAATGCGATCAGTGGCTCGCTGCAGCAGCTCTCTGGTGGAGTGGCTTCCGTCATCGCCGGCCACATTGTCACCATCGGGTCTGACGGCAAGCTGCAGAACTTTGATGTGGCGGGCTATGTGGTGCTGGGCGCTTCCGTCGCCGCTGCGCTGCTGCTGTGGCAGTTGCATCGCAAGTGACGCCAAGCGGCTACGGCTAGAAGGGGTCTGGGAAGGCCTTTGCGCTGTGATGTCATGGAGATAGCCTGACAATAGGCTCCCCGGTTCCAGACAACCTTTCAGCCATTGCATCGCATGCCCGCTACACCCACCTTCGATTCCGCCGCAGACGCCATCGTCCGCGTGCGCGGCCTGAGCAAAACCTATGCGGGCGGATTCCAGGCCCTCAAAAACATCAATTTGGACATCCGGCGGGGCGAAATTTTTGCGCTGCTGGGCCCCAATGGGGCGGGCAAGACCACGTTGATCAGCGTGATCTGCGGCATGAGCACTGCCACCGAGGGCACGGTGGTAGCCGACGGCCACGACACGGTGCGCGACTACCGCGCGGCCCGTTCTATCGTTGGCCTGGTGCCTCAGGAGCTACACACGGATTCGTTTGAGACCGTGTGGGCCACGGTGAGCTTCAGCCGCGGGCTGTTTGGCAAGGCACCAAACCCGGCCTTCATCGAGAAGATCCTCAAAGACCTGTCGCTGTGGGACAAGAAGGACAACAAGATCCTGCAGCTCTCCGGTGGCATGAAACGGCGGGTGCTGATTGCCAAGGCACTGTCGCATGAGCCCAAGATTCTGTTCCTGGACGAGCCCAGCGCGGGTGTGGACGTGGAACTGCGCCACGATATGTGGCGCCTGGTACGCGAGCTGCGCGATGCGGGCACCACCATCATCCTGACCACGCACTACATCGAAGAAGCCGAAGACATGGCCGACCGCATCGGTGTGATCCGCAAGGGTGAGCTGATCGTGGTGGAAGACAAGCACGTGTTGATGCGCAAGCTGGGCAAGAAGCAGCTGACGCTGACGCTGCAGCACCCCATGAACCACGTGCCAGAGGCATTGGCACCCTGGTCCCTCGCACTGGCGCAGAACGGCCAGCAGCTGACCTACAGCTTTGACACCCAGCAAGAAGACACCGGCATTGCCGCGTTGCTGCGGGCTTTGGGTGAATTGGGTATTGATTTCAAGGACCTGCATTCCAGCGAAAGTTCGCTCGAAGACATTTTCGTCAGCCTGGTCCACGACACGAAAGCACCATAAGCATGAACGGCCTCAACCTGCACGGCGTGCGCGCCATCTATCGTTTCGAGATGAACCGTGCGTTTCGCACCTGGATGCAAAGCCTGATTGCGCCTGTGCTTTCCACGGCACTGTATTTCATCGTCTTCGGCTCGGCCATTGGCTCGCGCATGGGCGATATTGGTGGTGTGGGCTATGGCGCTTACATCATCCCGGGTTTGTTGATGCTGTCGCTGCTGTCCGAGAGTATTTCCAACGCGTCCTTTGGCATCTACATGCCCAAATGGTCTGGCACCATTTACGAACTGCTGAGCGCGCCGGTCAGTTGGGTCGAGGTATTGCTGGGCTATGTGGGCGCTGCGGTGAGCAAGTCCCTCATGGTGGGCACGCTCATCCTCGTGACGGCGCGTTTTTTTGTGCCCTACGAAGTGGCGCACCCGTTTTGGATGGTGGGTTTCCTGGTCCTCACCGCCACCACGTTCTGTCTGTTCGGCTTCATCATCGGGCTGTGGGCCGACAGCTTTCAAAAGCTACAGATCATCCCGCTGTTGGTGATCACCCCGTTGACGTTCCTGGGGGGCGCGTTTTACAGCATCAGCATGTTGCCGCCGCTGTGGCAGAACGTGTCATTGTTCAACCCGGTGGTCTACCTTATCAGCGGCTTGCGCTGGGCTTTTTATGGTCATGCCGATGTACAGATTGGCATGAGCGTGGGCATGACGTTCGCATTCATGGTGGCATGCCTTGCCGTGGTGTGGTGGGTGTTCAAGACGGGGCACCGTATTCGCAAATGAGCATCCTGTGAACCAACTCCTTGCCTTTCTTAGCATCCTCGCAAGCCTGAGCGTCGGCTCCGTCCGCGCCGACGCCGACAGCGCTGCGGCCGCGTACTTTGAGCACCGTGAACGGCTGCACTATGACAACGCAGCGCGCAGCACCAGCGTCGCGCGCGCCGACACGCTGGTGAAGGGCGTCTACCGCCTGGAAGACCGTGCCAGTGGCCGCTTTATCGCGCTGATCACCGAGCGTGGCGATCTGAAGGGAGATTCCGAGGGCTGGGTCCGGGTGGGGCCAGAAGGCCCCGAGCCGCTGACCACGGCCGAACTCGCGCAACTGCGTGCTGAGGTGATGCGCAACATCGCCTGGGATCAACTGGTCGAAGACCGGTATGGCCGCGGTGGTGGTCGTCGACTTCTTTTGATATCCGCCGTGAACTGCCCCTTTTGCGAAAACATGGAGGCCAATCTTGCGCGCATGGCCGCTTCGCTGGACACCACCTTTTATGTGCTGCCCGCATCGCTGACACCGCTATCCAACGAGGGTAGTGGCCTGCGCACCTGGCAGCAGGCGGCGGCGCTACGTTGTGCGAAGGACCCTGGCGCGGCCTGGCGGCGTTTCTGGACGCATCGCACGGTGCCAAATAGCGCGGGCTGCGCCATGGACGCGGAGGCCGCGCAGCGCAGCTACCGGAACTTTGGCACGGTATTAGCCAGTATTGGCACCAGGGTAAGCGGTGTGCCTGCGGTGATCCGTGAGGACGGCGTCCGGCTCACCGTGCCGCCTGACATGGACTGGGCCTATGCCAGCGCCGTCTATGGCCCGGCGGGCGTGCCGGCAGCTTTGCCCGCTTCCGGCACGCCCCTGGTGTGGCTCGCGGGCGCCCATAAGGACGCGGCAGCAAACTAGTGGAAAATACTGGGTTTCCTGGCTTTCCAACCTTTTGCTCCTCCGAGCTAGCCCATGTCTGACCTCAATTCCTCCAAGATCTCTGTCGAGAAGATCGGCGGCACCTCCATGACCGCCTTTGGCGATGTACTGCGCCACATCGTGCTGCACGACCCCAAGCGCATCTACGGACGCATTTACGTGGTGTCGGCCTACTCGGGCGTGACCAACCAACTGCTGGAGCACAAGAAAACCGGCGAGCGTGGCATTTACGCGCTGTTTGCCGAGGGCAAGGGCTACCAGGACGCGCTCACAGGCCTGGCAGTCAGCCTGAAAAAAATCAACGCGGGTTACGCCGATCTTGGCCTGCCGCTGACCGTGGCTGATGCCTTCATCGACCAGCGCATTGCCCAGGCCCGCGAATACCTGGGGGCCATGCAGCATGTGTTGGCCAGCGGCTACCTCAGCCGCCACGACGTGTTGTTGGCCGCGCGCGAAGTGCTGGCCTCCATCGGTGAATCCCACAGCGCGTTCAATTCGGTGGAGATTCTCAAGGCCAATGGCGTGAAGGCCGTGCTGATGGACCTGGCCGGCTTTGACGACAACGAAGCCTGGACCATTGACGAGCGCATTGCCAACAGTTTCAAGGACCTGGACCTGGCCAACAGCGTGATCGTGGCGACCGGCTACACCAAGGGCACGGAAGGCATCATGCGCGAGTTTGACCGCGGCTACTCCGAAGTCACTTTCAGCAAGATTGCTGTGGAAGTGCGTCCTGCCGAGGCTGTGATTCACAAGGAATTCCACCTGTCGTCCGCGGACCCCAACCTGGTGGGTCTGGAAAATGCGATTGTGGTGGGCGCCACCAATTACGACGTGGCCGACCAACTGGCCGACGTGGGCATGGAAGCCATCCACCCCAAGGCGTCCAAGCCCATGGAGCTGGCGGGTATCCCCATCCGCCTGAAGAACACGTTCGAGCCCGACCACCCCGGTACGCTGATCACCAAAGACTTTGTGGGTGAGCGCGCGCGCGTGGAAATCGTCACCGGTACCGACAAGGTCACACTCATCGAAATCCACGATCCCATGATGGTCGGCACCGTGGGCTTTGATGCCGGCCTGATGACTGTGTTCTGCAAGCACGACATCAGCTACATCCTGAAGGCGACCAACGCCAACTCCATCGCCCACCTGGTGTGGGACAACCAAGTGACGGCTGAACTGGTGGCCGAACTTGAAGCGCTGTACCAGGTGGTGACGGTCAAGCCCAGCGCCATCGTCTGCACCATCGGCTCCAACATCGGCATCCCCGGCGTGCTGGCCAAGGCTGCGCAGGCGCTGGCGGATGCGCAGGTCAACGTCAACTGCGTGTCGCAAACCCTGCGCCAGGTGAACATGCAATTCGTGATTGAGCGCGAAGACTACAAGACAGCCGTCAAGGCGCTGAACATGGCGCTGTGTGTCAACTCCGGCACGCCGGTGCCACGTGTCTGATCGCCACTGACAACGCTACAAATCTTGTAGCTAGCGGCGCAGATTCCAAAAGGTCTGCGCGGCTTTTTTTATTGGGACTTACCGGGGCGCATAATGGCCAATGACCGACGCCTCCCCTCCCCACAAGCGCCGCGTGCGTTACGCTGGCACCCATCCCCGCCAGTTTGAAGACAAGTACAAAGAGCTGGACCCCACGCGCCACGCGGCTGAGGTGGACAAGGTCATGCAGCGCGGGCAAACGCCGGCGGGCATGCACCGCTCCATTTGCGTAGACGAAATCCTCGCCATCCTGAAACCCGTGCCGGGCGAAACCGGCCTGGACCTGACCCTGGGCTTTGGCGGCCACACGCTGGCCATGCTGCCGCTGGTGCAGCCCGGCGGGCGCATGTTTGGTATGGATGTCGACCCGATTGAGCTGCCCCGCACCACGGCGCGGCTGCGTGCCTTGGGCTTCGGCGAAGAGGCGCTCAGCGTCCACCGCGCCAACTTCAGCGAATTGGTCACCTTGCTGCCCGAAGCGGGCGGTGGCTTCGACTTTGTGCTGGCCGACCTGGGCGTGTCGTCCATGCAGATTGACAACCCGGCACGGGGCTTCAGTTTTCGTGCCGATGGTCCGCTGGATTTGCGCCTGGACCCCAGCAGCGGCCAGTCGGCCAGCGAGTTGCTGCTGTGCGTGACCCGGCACCGCCTGCGCGACCTGCTGACCGACAACTCCGACGAGCCCTTTGCGATTCCCTTGGCCGCAGCCCTGCAAGGCCAGTACCTGGAAACCACCGTGCAGTTGGCTGACCTGGTGCGGGCCACTATGGAGCTCGCCTACAAGCGCAGCATGCCGGTGGAAGAGCGCTTGGTGGAGACCAAGAAAGTACTGCAGCGTACGTTTCAGGCGCTGCGCATTGAGGTGAACAACGAGTTTGGTGTGCTGGACACCATGTTACTGAACCTGCCTGCATGCCTCAAGCCCGGTGGACGCGTCGCGATTCTGAGCTTTCATTCCGGGGAAGACCGGCGCGTGAAAAAGTGTTTTCAAACCGGTGAGCGCAACGGCACTTTCAGCAGCGTGGCCGCCGACCCGATTCGGGCTTCCTACGACGAGCAGCGCAGTAACCCACGCTCTTCGTCGGCCAAATTACGCTGGGCGGTGCGGGCGCTGCATTGAATTGGTGTTGTCGCTGCGACGTTACATTTGGCGCGCTATTTCGCATATAGTTTCATTTTCACGCCTATTTCCCGGGGCCGAAGAATGATTAAAAGCGACGGATTGTTGGATATCTACGTGCGGTGCTGTTAATGCAAAACATTACCGGCATGCGGGTCGATGACGCGAGCTTGGCTTGGGTTCTGCTGGGCAAGGGCCTCGACCTGTACCAGGACAGTGTGTTCATCACGGGTGGAGATGGGCGCTTCATCTATGTCAACGATGCTGCGACACGCGCTTTGGGGTATGGCCGTGAAGCCTTGTTGACAATGGGGCCGCCGGACATTGATCCAAGCGTTTCCCTGCAGCGCTGTCTGGAAATACTGCAGAGCCCCCAAGGGCATACCTTTCTCGTTGACACAGTACACCGGACGCAGGGTGGCGACTTGATACCGGTGCAGGTGCACGGGGTCACGCTGCAGATGGATGGGCAATC
Organism: Rhodoferax saidenbachensis; assembly: GCF_031457975.1. GTDB lineage: Bacteria > Pseudomonadota > Gammaproteobacteria > Burkholderiales > Burkholderiaceae_C > Allorhodoferax > Allorhodoferax saidenbachensis_A. The sequence continues at coordinate 827,015 of NZ_JAVDXO010000001.1, read as the reverse complement.
GTTCGCCGTGGCTATCGCCCGCGACATGTCGGAATCCAAGCGGATGCAGGAAACATTGCTGCAACGCCAGCAGTACTGGCGCACTTTGCTGGACGAGTTTCCTTTCTTTGTCTGGCTCAAGGACGAACAAAGCCGCTTGCTGGCGGCCAACACCGCATACGCCAGAGTGGCAAGGGTGTCTTCCACCGCGGAACTGGAAGGCCGAACTGAATTCGAATTCTTCCCGCACGATCTGGCTGAGACCTATGTGGCCGATGACAAGGCTGTCATGGCGGCGGGCGTGGCCCATTACGTGGAGGAACTCTACGTTGATGAGCATGACCAACGGCGCTGGATGGAGGTGTGGAAGTCACCGCTGCATGAGCAGGGCAAGGTGGTGGGCACCGTGGGTTACTCCAGAGACATCACCGATCGCAAGCACACTGAGAGCGAGCTCCAGAAAGCGCTGGCCTTTACGCAAGGCGTCATTGATGCCTTTCCAGATCTTTTGTTTGAAACGGACCGGGATGGCCGCTACCTGAACATATGGACGCACAACCCTGAACTGTTGGCCGCAAGCCGGGAGAGCTTGCTGGGGCGAACCCTGAAGGAGGTCCTGTCACCCGAAAGCGTGGAAATCGCCGAAATCGCCTATGTGGAGGCTGAGCGGTCGGGGGTTTCCTTGGGACATGTCATTTCGGTCATGACGCCTGTTGGCCTACGCCAGTTTGAGCTATCGATGTCGCAGATGCGTGTCGCCGATGGCGCACGTCCGCATTTCATTGCGGTTTCACGCGATGTCACGCGGCGGCTGGAGTTGCAGCAGGAATTGACCAGCCGTGAGCGCGAATACCGAACCCTGGTCGAGAACTCGCCGGACGTGATTGCCCGGTTTGATCTGCAGTTCGGCTGCCGATATGCCAATCCGGTGCTGCTGCAGGCCCTGGGGCGCTCCAGCACGGGTGCGGTGGGGTGTTCACCGTTGGCCCTTTGGGGCGGTGAGGCAGGCGCAGCACTGGAGCAGCGCTTTGCAGAGGTTGTGGATCGCAGGGAATCCGTGGAGTTTGAACTGCACTGGTCTGACGCCCTGGAACGTAGTGTCTGCAGTTTGGTCAGTTTGACGCCAGAGGTCGGCGGTGACGCGAGCGTCAGCAGCATCTTGATGGTAGCGCGCGATATCAGTGAACTCAAAGCCTATCAAGACAAGATCCATCAGATGGCGTTTTATGACCCCCTGACGGGGATGCCCAACCGGGTATTGTTCAACGATCGTCTAGCGCAAATGCTCAAGGATGCGGCCTACCACCGCCACCAGGCCGGGGTGATGGTGGTGGATCTGGATCGCTTCAAGCAGATCAATGACACCATGGGCCATGCGACGGGGGACGCCTTGCTCAAAGAGGTGGCCGTGCGTCTGCGCAACAGTGTACGAAGCTACGACACCGTGGCCCGGCTGGGCGGGGATGAGTTCGGCATCTTGTTGCCGCAAATTCGTGCTGGGGCCCATCTGACACGCGTGGCGGGTAAGGTCCTGGCGGCCTTCAAGCAGAGCTTTTGGCTTGAGGGACGGGAGATTTTTATCTCCTGCAGCGTCGGGATTGCCGTGTACCCGACAGATAGTATGGTGTCAGAGGAATTGCTCAAGTACGCTGACTCCGCCATGTATTCCGCCAAGCGCAGCGGGCGCAATGACTTCCGGTTTTATTCGAAAGACCTGACGGTTCGCGCGCAGGAACGGCTGACACTGGAGTCTGATCTGCGCCACGCACTGGAGCGCGGTGAGCTGGCGTTGCACTACCAGCCCAAGGTGCTGCTGGGGTCCGGGGCCATGGTCGGCTGCGAGGCGCTATTGCGCTGGGCACATCCACGCTTGGGCATGGTTCCCCCGGATCAGTTCATCCCTGTGGCGGAGGACTCGGGATTGATCAACGAGCTGGGTGCCTGGGTGTTGCGCGAGTCCTGTCTGACGGCGGTGGTGTGGAACGCTGCGGCAGCGTTGCCACGCAAGGTAGCGGTCAATCTGTCGGTTCGCCAGATACAGGTGCCGGGCTTGGTGGCACAGGTGCAGGGAATCTTGGCGGAGACGCATTGCCAGCCGCAGTGGCTGGAGTTTGAAATCACTGAAAGCCTGCTGCTGGACGAGGATGGGCTCGTGGTCAACGCCTTGCAGGCGTTGCGCGATATGGGTGTCACCATTGCCATCGACGACTTTGGCACCGGCTATTCAGCTTTGTCCTATCTGGCCCGTTTTCCCATCGACACACTCAAAATCGATCGATCGTTTATCCATTCGGCGACGACGGACCATTTTCGGGCAGAACTGGTCAGGGCCATTTTGTCTATCGCGCGTTGCCTGAACCAGCAGGTAGTGGCCGAGGGCGTGGAAACGCGCGTGCAGGCAGACTTCTTGGCCGCCGAAGGCTGCCAGTTGGCGCAGGGCTATCTGTTCAGCAAAGCGGTGCCTCGGGAGCAGTTGTTGGCTATGTCCGACGCATGCCTCGCCCTGGGCGACATGCCCTCCGAGCCAATCGCAACGTAGGGTTCCGTCACCAGTTCTGTCTGCCCCCACGGCTTAAATCCGCAGCGCCGGTGCACCGGGTGCTGGTGGTATTTCTAGTCGGTGCAGACGAGATTGCGTCCGCCATGCTTGGCGCGGTAGAGCAGGGCATCGGCCGCTTCGAGCATGCGATCGAAACTGGCAAGGTTGGTGTCGCTGCAAAGGCCCATGCTAATGGTGATGCGCAGGTCGGGGTGTACCTCGTGCCAGGGGTAGGTTTCCACGTGTTGGCGCAGGGATTCACAGGCTTCGCGGGCGTGGACCAGATCGGTCTCAGGGAAGGCCACCACAAACTCTTCGCCACCGTAGCGCGCCACCAGGTCTGAGCCGCGCATGCTCTGCTGCAATATCTCACCCAGGCGGCACAACACCTCGTCGCCCGTGGCGTGGGAGAAGCGGTCGTTGACACTCTTGAAGTGGTCGATGTCGCACAGCATCACGCTAAAGGGGCGTTCGTAGCGCTGGGCGCTGGCAAAGAACTGGGCGCACTGATTGTCAAAATGGCGGCGGTTGTGCAGGCCCGTCAGCGCATCGCGCAGGCTGAGCTCCCGCATCTGCGCCGCCATGGCCTCGATCTGCGTGTGGGACTGGCGCAGGTCCTCGTACTGCCGTGCGATCTCGTCGCTCATGCGGTTGAAGGCCTGGGCCAATACGCCCACCTCGTTGTCGGATTCCACGGGCACCTGCTGGCGCAGCGCGCCTTCGCCCATGGCCTGTACGGCCCCCGTCAGGTGGCGCAGGGAGCGACTCAGCCGGTTGCCTAAAAACAGACCCAGCACCAGGGTGAGCGCCAGGCCCATGGTGGTGCCCAACACCAGCGATTCGCGCATGGCCGAGAGGTAGCCCAGATCGAGGTCGGAGTAGTTGGGCTCGCCTTGTGGTGAGGAATAAGCAATCACCTTCTCGTCCAGCAAGATGGGGAACATGCGGGCCCGGTCTTCATCGCGAATTGGGTCACCAGGCTTGTAGGGCGCCAGTGTGAACAGCGAGCGGTAGTCTGCACCAAACAGGTAGAAGCGAAACGGCGGCCTGTGCAGGCCGCCGCCCGGCGATGGTGGCGGTGGTTGGTTGCCGGGCTGGGCCACGAGCCCGGGGCCGACAGGGCGGGGTTCTGCCGGCGGCGGGAGCACGCCACCGCCTGCATCTGTCCGTGGAGGCGGGCGATGCCGCTCGGAAAAAGCCCGGAAGCCCTCGACCTTCTGGCCTTCCTCCCAGCTGCCATAGGTCTTGAAATACTTCTGCACATCGTTGGTGAAGTTCTTGCTGGCCTCCTGCATGACCAGGGTGTTGAATTTCTTCATCAGCCGCTGGTAGGTCAGCCCGCCAACGATGGCGGTGGACGCCAGGCTGGTGACCAGCAGGCAGGCAATGAGTTCGGTGCGTAGCGACAGGTTCCAGCGCGGGAGCAAGGTAGCCATAGGTTCCTCAAACAATCAACGAGCGGCATTCAGGGCGGACTGCAGCGCGTCCACGCTGATGCCCAGCTTGGTGGCGGCGGCGCGCAGGTCCGGTGGGGGTGGGCCCAAAGCCTCACGCAATTTTTGTGCACTGATGCCCAAAGCGGAGGCGGCCTTGTTCAGGTCGGGTGGTGCACCACCAGGGCCAGCAGGGCCACTAGGACCATTTGGAGGCGCACCGGCGGCGCCTTCAGGCGGTCGGCCACCGGGGCCTTGCATATTGCGTTGTGGGCGCGGGCCGCTGATGGTGGTGACGTCGGACTGCTTGTAGCTGCCGCGCAGGCAGCCCGCGGTGTAGGGGAAGTCTGGCGTGGCGTGGTAGTGGTACATGGCCACCTGCTTGCCTTCCCAGGGGATCGTGTGCGTGTGACCGTGGCATTCGTCCAGGTCTTTGCTGGCCAAGGCTTGGCCTTTTTCGCCATACGAGCCGTAAATACCGAAGCCGTCCAGCAGATAGCCCACCAGCGCGGAGTGCCCATTGGGCTCGCGCTTGTCGGCCACACAGTTGCTGAGGCTGTGGTAGTGGTACACGCCCGATTCCTGCGGGTGGCCCTGGCAGGCATCTTGGGTCTCGTGGGCCACCGCATCACGGCCCGGTGCATCCAGGGCGTTAAATAGCACGGAGCCACTCAGCAGAAACCCAATCGCCCCCGGCACGCAGGTGGCCTGCGCTGCCAGCGTGGGCCACAGCGGCAGGGCCACTTGCATGGTTTGTGCCTTGATGCTGTTGGGGTTGCGGTCGTAGCGGTAGGCATCGCTGTTGCTGGGCACCGGATAGGTACCGGTGGCGTGGCTGGGCAGGTCGTTGCCGCTGAACACGCGTTGTTCGTTCTGAATGCTGAGCTTGAATTGCGAGGGCCAGTTCACCTGCCCCGGTACCACGGCCTTGGCGGTCAGGTCGTAGGTGCCTTTGGCGGTGTTGATCCATGGCCCGACCTGCTGGGCGCCGCCGGCCTGCGGGTCGATGTGGCAGGCCCAAATCCAACCCACTTTGGGCGACTGCGAAATCTTGCCGTCGCCCAAGGGCAGGGCGGTCAGGTCATGGCTGTGCCCCGAGGTGGAGACGATGGCCCAGACCAGGGCGGTCACTGATTTTTTCATCCAGGGCTCCGACAGGTTGTGCTGAGTGGGCCCAAGGATACGGCAACAAAGGGCCCACTATTGCCGGTGGACGCAGGTTGCCGTGTCTGGTGGATTAGGTGTACAAGGAGGGGGTCACACATCTCTAAATGCCCATGAAACTGGATAACGCCCGTAACCGATTCATTGTCATTGCCACCAGTGCCTATCTGGTTTTTGCGTTGGCCTGGATTTTTCTCTCTGACCAGCTACTGGCCAACTTCACCGATCGCTCTTCACTGCTCTGGCTATCCATCGCCAAGGGCTTGCTCTTTGTCGTTAGCACGGCCGGCATGTTCTTTGTCGCACTGCAGGCCGTCCCGCCTGTGCAGCCTGCGGACGACAGCAGTTTTATCGGGAGCCTGGACCATGGCTTGGCCGTACTGCAAGCCCCCCGTTGGATGGTCTATTTCTTCGCGTTGCTGGTGACCTTGCTCACGGTCATTGTGCGGGAGGGCATCGCGCATGGCCAGTCTCATCGGCCTATGTTGATATTGTTCATGATGCCCATCATTCTGAGCGCTCTGATTGGTGGATTGGGGCCGGGTCTGCTGTCGACGGTGGTCTCCGCAGTGGGGGCCTATTGGGTGTTCTTGGAGCCGCTGACATCGCAGACCGGCACGTCCAGCCAGAATCAGATCCAGTGGGCCTCTCTGGTTGCCAATGGGGTGGCCGTCAGCCTGCTCAGCGCTGTTCTGCGTCACTCTCTGCACCGCGCCGAAAGGCAGCGCCGCCTGCTTGACGGGGTGGTATCCGGTACTTCAGACGCGGTGTTTGTCAAAGACCGTGCGGGGCGGTATGTATTGGGGAATCAGGCCACAGCCCAATTCATCGGGAAGCCTTTGTCCTGGATCTTGGGCAAGGACGATACAGCGCTGTTCGACACTGCGTCGGGACAACATCTTATGGTCTTGGACAAGACCATCATGGAGGGCGGCATCACCCAAACCCATGAAGAAACCGTGAAGACACACGACGGCAAAAGTTTGGTGTTTCTGGTAACGAAGGGGCCGGTGCGCGATCCCGATGGCTCCATATCCGGCATTTTTGGTGTCGCTCGCGACATCACCGAACGCCGGAGGGCCAAGGATTTGCTGCGGGCACGAGAGCAACAACTGGCGCGCGTGATCGAAGGCTCTGACCAAGGCTTTTGGGACTGGAACCTGAAGACCAATGACTTTCATGTCAGCCCACGCTTTGAGACCATGCTGGGTTACGCGCCCGGAGAAATGGATGTCAGTGTTGAGCATTGGGGTGACCATGTGCACCCGGACGATTTGGCCGCTTCCATGGTGTCGATTCAGCGCCATATGGACGGCCAGACTGACAAGCATGAACTTGATTTGCGCTGCAAAAACAAGAGCGGTGAATGGCGCTGGCTGCATGCCAGGGGTCGTATCGTTGAATGGGATAGCGATGGCAAGCCGCTGACCATGGCTGGCTCGCACACCGACGTGACCCAGCAAAAGGCCTATGAATTGGCCCAGCGCGAAGCGAGCACCGTATTCGAATGCAGCTATGAGGGCCTGATGGTGGTCAATGCCGACGGCCTGATTGCCAAGGTCAACCCGGCGTTTGTCCGTATCACCGGTTATGCGGCAGAGGAGGTCATCGGTCAATCGCCGCGCATCCTGTCCTCAGGCAAACAGGACACCGAGTTTTACCGCCAAATGTGGGGTGCGATTGGCAAGCAGGATTACTGGCAGGGTGAAATCTGGAACCGCCGCAAGAGCGGTGAAATTTATGCCGAGCTGTTGTCCATCTCCGTGGTGCGCAACAGCGCAGGAGCGGTTGAGCACTATGTGGCAGTGTTTTCTGACATCAGCCGCTTGAAGGAACATGAAGCGGAGCTGGACCGCATCGCCCACTACGACCCGCTCACCGGGGTGCCCAACCGACGACTTTTGGCTGACCGTCTGGCGCAGGCGATTGCACGTACGGCCCGCAGTGATCTGTCGCTGGCGGTGTGCTATTTGGATCTGGACGGCTTCAAGCAAGTCAATGACGAGTATGGCCATCCGGGCGGTGACCAACTGCTGATTGGTGTGGCCGAACACCTCAAGAGAATCATGCGTGCTGAAGACACCCTGGCCCGGTTGGGGGGTGATGAATTCGTGCTGTTGTTGGCTGACATTGCTTCGCCCGAAGAGTGTTCCATCATTCTCGAACGGGTGCTGGCGGCCGCCAGCGGCCCGGTGCAGGTGGATGGCCGGGCGGTCAGCGTCTCGGCCAGCATTGGGGTCAGCCTGTACCCACAAGACCACGCCGATGCCGACACCCTGCTGCGCCATGCGGACCAGGCCATGTACCTGGCCAAAAATGCTGGCAAAAACCGCTTCCATTTGTTTGATCCGGAAAGTGATCGCAAGGCCCAGCAACACCGGCACTACATCGACCGCGTGAGGCTGGCGCTGGAACAGGGCGAACTGGTGCTGCATTACCAGCCCAAGGTGGATTTGCGCGACGGACGTTTGGTCGGCGTGGAGGCCTTGGTGCGCTGGCAGCACCCGGAAAAGGGCCTGCTACCGCCGTCGGAGTTTCTTCCCCATATCCAGGGCAGCAACCTCGAGCAGCCCCTGGGCGAGTGGGTGATCCGTACCGCGCTCGCGCAGGCCACGCAGTGGCTTCAGGACGGCCTGCAACTGCAGATGGGCGTCAACATTTCGGCATCACACCTGGTCCAGGTTGACTTCTGCGACAAGTTGGCTGCCGCCCTGTCTGTCCAGCCACAGTTGCCACCGGAATCGCTGGAACTGGAGGTGCTGGAGACAGCGGCTTTTGAAGACATCAACGCGGCAGGTGCCGTGCTGCGGCGATGTCAGGCGCTGGGTGTGCGCTTTGCGTTGGATGACTTTGGTACCGGCTATTCGTCCCTGACCTATCTGCGCAAGCTGCCCGTGGACACCCTGAAGATCGACCAGAGTTTTGTGCGCCACATGCTGACCGATAGCGAAGACCGCGGCATCGTAGAGAGCGTGATCCGTCTGGCCAGTGCCTTCAATCGCGAGGTGATTGCCGAGGGTGTGGAGACATTAGACATTGGTGCCGCATTGCTGGGCATGGGCTGCCACCTGGCCCAGGGCTACGGCGTGGCCAAGCCGATGCCCGCTGCAGCGCTTGCCCCTTGGGCTGCGCAATGGCGCCAGCAGGCGCGCTGGCGCGACCTAGCCACCATTGCTGGCGAGGCTACAGGTCCATAGGCAAGGGGTGCACGACGCGCAACTCGGATGCATCCTTGAAATGGATGGTCCAGTACGCGGGGGTGTGTGGCACGTTGGGCACCACGCAACTCACGTTGTGCGGGGCAATGTGCACCACGCTCGCGCCTTCGGGCGGTTCGCCTGCATGGTAGTGCCGCCACGTCGCTACCAGCAGCGGTAGTTGCACCAGTACCTGGCTCAAATCCTCGGTAATGCGGATGCCGTCGGTTTGCAACCCCATCACCTGAATGGCGGTTCTGCCTATTTGTGTCGCAGGCGGTTCTTCCACATACAAAACAGCATCGGTGTTGATGTGCACCTCGTCCTCCGTGGCGGGGTCGGTGGCCTTGTGGAAATGTGCAATGGGCATGTCCGTGGTCCTCGGATCGTGGAATGGGTGGTCCCCATGCTCGGCGATTGGAGGTCGTGGCGCTGTGTGCTGGCGCACAGAGCAGACGGGCTATGGTCTGCGTAAAAGCCTAGAGAAGATAGGGTTTAAACTTTATTTAGAATGCATTTAGATATATCATAATTGCATCTAGTAAAGGAGCAAACCATGCGACACCACCACGAACATTTCAAGTACCACATGCGCTCTTCCGAGCACGGCGACGCCATGGGTGGCGGCCGAGGTCGGCATGGCGATGAGATGCACGGCCGCCGCGGCGGTGGCCGCATCTTCAGCCACGGCGGCCTGCGCTTTGTGCTGCTGCAACTCATTAGCGACAAGCCCAGCCACGGCTACGAGCTCATCAAACTCATTGAAGACCGCCTGGGCGGCAGCTACAGCCCCAGCCCAGGCACCGTATATCCCACGCTGACGCTGCTGGAAGAGCAGGGTTATCTGCAGGGCGAAAGCGCTGACGCCGGTGGTCGCAAACGCTACGCCATCACGGATGCGGGCAAAGCCTTTTTGGAAGAGAACCGAGCCCTGACCGACGCCATGCTGGCCCGCCTGAACGGCGGTGTAGACGGCGCTGGCGCCCGTGGCGGCCGCCCGCCACAGGTGATGCGTGCCATCGAGAATCTGAAGCTGGCCATGCGCATGCGCCTGTCGCGCGAAGCGCTGACGCCCGACCAGGCCAACGCCTTTGCCGCCGTGCTGGACCGCGCGGCCCAGGAACTGGAGAAAATTTAATGTCTGTCGATCTAACGTCCCAACGCGTGCGCCACCCCCTGCGTTTTCGCCAACTGCAGGTCAGCCAGGTGGAACGCCTCACGCCCCACTTGGTGCGCATCACGCTCGCGGGGGATGACCTGGAAGGCTTTGTGAGCCTGGGGTTTGACGACCACGTCAAACTCTTTTTCCCTGATACGGTGACTGGTGTGTTGGCCTTGCCCACCGTGGGTGCCGAAGGCCCGGTGTGGCCCGAGGGCACACGCCCCACCATGCGCGACTACACGCCCCATCACTTTGACCCGGTGGCCCGCACGCTGCAGATTGACTTTGCGCTGCACCAGCCCGGCGGCCCAGCCACCGAGTGGGCGGCACAGGCCCAGGTGGGTCAGACGCTGGGCGTGGGTGGCCCGCGCGGTTCGCTCATCGTGCCCACGGGGTTTGATTGGCATCTGCTGATCGGTGACGACACCGCCTTGCCCGCTATCGCCCGCCGCCTGGCCGAGCTGCCTATTGGTGCGCGTGCCGAGGCTCTGATCGAAGTGGACGGCCCCGCCGACCACATCACGCTGCCCAGTGCTGCCACGCTCAGCGTGCAATGGGTGCACCGTAGCAGTTCTGGTGCCGACGCACTGCCGTTGCTGGACGCGCTGCGCCGTACCGTCATGCCGGCCGGCGTGTTCCATTCGTGGATAGCCTGCGAGTCCACCCAGGCTAAAGCCCTGCGTGCCTACCTGGCGTCCGAATGCAGGGTCAATCCGCAGTGGATTCGTGCCTCCAGCTACTGGCGCAGGGGCAGTGCGGATGCACATGAGTCGCTATAAATTCAGTAGCTGCTGGCGCAATGTAGACGGGGGATACAGTTGGTTTTGACTGGAAAATCACAAGGCCATGACCCATTCGCGAAAGCGCGCCATGGTCGGGTCTGCCAGGGTTTCGGGCAGGTAGACCAGGTAATACGCCATCGGCAAGTGCAGCGCTGTGGCCTGCACGCTGAGCAGGCGGCCCGCGGCCAACTCGGTTTCGACCAGCCCCCTGCGCACCAGCGCATAGCCCAGGCCGGCCAGCGCGGCTTCGATGGCGGCGTTGGAGTCCACAAATACCACGCCACCGCTGCTGTCCACCTGGCTCAGGCCCTGGGCATCCAGCCACAGCCGCCAGTCTTTGCGGCCCTCGTCGTGCAGCAGCAGATGGCTCTGTATGTCGGCCGCGGTCATCGACGTGCGGGGCTGGATCAACTCCGGGCTGCACACCGCAATGTAGTCACCTTCCATCAGTGTTTCGGCCCGCAACCCGGGGTAGCGCCCCAGACCATGGCGGATGGCAAAGTGAACTTCTTCGGTGTGCAGATCCACCATGCGCAGGGTGGTGCTGACGTGCACATCGATAGTGGGCGACTCTTGCATGAAGCCCTGAAGCCGGGGAACCAACCATTGCGCAGCAAACTGCGGCGTGCAGCTGACCACAATGGTCTGGCGCTGCGTCTGCGTAAGTTTGGCCGTGGCCCGCGCGATCATGGCCAGCGCCTCCTGGCAGGTGGCTTGGTATTCGCGCCCTGCAGGGGTTAGGGCCAGGCCGCGCGGCAGGCGCTCGAACAGCGGGCAGCCCAGAAAGTCTTCGAGCTTGCGCAGCTGCTGCGACACCGCGCCCGGCGTGACGCACAGTTCTTCGGCGGCCAGTTTGACGCTGAGCCAGCGTGCCGTGGCCTCGAAGAAGCGCAGGGCGAGGAGGGGCGGGAGTTGCATAGAGTTTAGAAATTCTAAAGCATCGTTCAATATAAATCGATTGCTCCGGCTAATGCTTGCAAGAAGAATCACCCCCAGAACCACTCTGCTTTGGACCCACACCATGAATGCTGCCAACTTGTCTCGACTGCTTTTGCTTGCTGCCCTGTGGGGTGGCAGTTTTCTGTTCATGCGCATTGCCGCGCCCGTGCTGGGAGCCGTGCCCACGGCGTTTGGTCGCGTGGTGCTGGGCACCGCTGGCCTGTTGGGCGTGGTGGCGCTGATGCGGTTGCCGCTCGCCTTCCATGGCAAGTTCAGGGCCACGCTGGTGCTGGGCGCCATCAATTCTGGCGTTCCGTTTTTGATGTTTGCATTCGCCGCCCGCATTCTGCCGGCGGGCTACAGCGCCATCCTGAACGCCACCACACCGCTCATGGGCGTCGCCATCGGTGCATTGGCATTTGGTGAAGCCTTGACATGGCCCAAGGCTCTGGGTGTGTTCGTGGGCCTGATGGGGGTAGTCATCCTGACCGGGGCTGGGCCCATCGCAATGACTGCGGCCACACTATGGGGCGTGGTCGCATGCTTGGTGGCCACCGCCTGCTATGGGCTGGCGGGCTTTCTCACCAAGCGGTGGATCAGCCAGCGCGGTGGGCTGGACAGCCGCATCGTGGCGCTGGGTAGCCAACTGGGGGCTGTGGTGTTGCTGCTGCCATTTGCTATCTGGGACACCGCAACCCACCCCGTGGCGTGGCGCGAGGTGACAGCCACCGTCTGGCTGTCGATGCTGGTGATGGGCCTGCTGTGCACCTCGCTGGCCTATGTGCTGTATTTCAAGCTGATTGCGGAAGTGGGCCCCATGAAGGCGCTAACCGTGACTTTTCTCATCCCGCTGTTTGGGGTGCTATGGGGGGCGCTGGTGCTGGATGAAGCGACTACCACTGCACATGCCCTGGGCGGCGGCCTGATTGCTGCGGCCTTGTGGTTGGTGTTGCGGCCCTCCGCAGTTAGTCAGCCACAGCCACCAGTGCGAACTTGATGGTGAGCGTGTCCACCACCTGCAGGGCACCCAGCGCGATGCTGAGCGGGGTGATGCCAAAGTCGGTCTGCCGGATCTCAAACTTGCCTTGCACCTGCAAGCGCTTACCCGAGGTTTGCAGTGCGACGGGTAGTGTGACCTCGCGGGTTTGGTCTTTGATGCGCAGGGCGGCGATGACCACGGGCGCCGTGGCATCGCCCTGCACACGGATCGACGTGATGCGGATGTCCGGGTAGCGCGCGCCGTCCAGCAGGGTGTCGCGCAGCATGTTGGCTTTGGTGCCCAGCTTCGCGTCTTCCGACACGTTCTGCGCAAAGTCCTCGCCTTCCGTAGCGCGTGCCGCGTTGTCATCCACCACCAGGTCGTTCACTGGCACGGAGATGTCGAAGCCGGAATTTTCCAGAGACGCCCCTTGCCAGACGCTGCCCTGAAGATTGGGCGAACTCACCACATGGTTGTGGCCCAGCCGGGCCATGGCACCCCCGCGGTAGACCAGGATGTGCAGTGTCGAGGCTGCGGGGTCAATGCGATAGACCTTGGCCAGCAGGGGGGAGGCGGGCTCTGCGGGTGGCGATGCGCGCTGTGGGCTTGCTTGCGCAGGCGTATCAACTGGCGGTGCCGATGTGCACGACACCAACATCGCCACGCCCAAGAGCAATGCTGTGGAGCGGGTGATGGGGCGTAGCAATGGCATCCGGCGACTATAAGTCCAGCACCAGCCGGGTGCTGCTGGCGCGCGAGCAGCAGGGCAGAAACTGGTCGTTCGCCGCCTGCTCTTCGGGCATCAGGTACTGGTCGCGGTGGTCCGGCGTGCCGGCCTTCACGCGGGTCAGGCAGGTGCCACAGACGCCCTGTTCGCACGACATGGGTATGTCCACGCCCGCAGCGTGCAGTGCTTCCAGCGCGGTTTGGTCTGGCAGCACCTTGATGACCTTGCCGGTGCTGGCAATCTCCAACTCAAAGCTCCCGTCGTTGGTGTGGTCCACCGGCGCGGCGCCAAAGTATTCGCGGTGCAGGCGCTCCTCTGGCCAGCCGGCTGTGCGGCCGGCGTTCAGCACTGCGTCCATAAACCCCTGCGGGCCACACACATACAGGTGCGTGCCCGGTGGAGCGTGCTGCAGCGTGCCGGCAATGTCCAGCTTCTGCGCGGTATCGCCATCGTCAAAGTGGTGCTGCACTTTGTCCGAGTAGGGCGAGGTGGCCAAGCGTTCCACAAAGGCCGTGCGCGCGCGGCTGCGGTTGCAGTGGTGCAGGGCGAAGGATTGGCCGGTGTTGGCCAGGTGCTCGGCCATGGCCAACATGGGCGTGATGCCAATGCCACCGGCCAGCAGCAGGTGGTGCGGCGCCTGCTCTGCCAAGGGGAACAGGTTGCGCGGCGTGCTGATGGTCAGCACGCTGCCTTCCGCCAACGCGTCATGCACGTTGGCTGAGCCCCCGCGCGAGGCCGCATCGCGCAGCACGCCAATCACATAGCGCTGGGTCTCACCCGGCGCATTGCACAGCGAGTACTGGCGTTGCAGCCCATTGGGCAGGTGTACGTCAATATGGGCACCGGCCGTGAAGGCGGGCAGGGCGCCGCCGTTCGCGGCCACCAGCTCCAGACTGCAAATGTCCTGCGCCTCCGCGCGCTTGTGCGCCACGCGCACCTGCAAGGTGGCGGTGCTCATGCCGTGACCGCGTTTTCTGCGGCAATCACGCGGTCAATCACCTTGCGCGACTGCACGCCGCCGGTGTCGATGTTGAGCATCAGCAGCTTGCGCTCGGGGTTGGCCAGCAGGTTCTTTTGCTGGCGCTCCAGCATCTCCTGGTCTTCGCCAAAAATCTTGCCCTGGCCTTCGCGGATCTGCGCCGTCAGCTCGGCATCCTGCGGCTTGAACTTGCGCGCCATGCCCCAGAAGTAGTGGATGCTGGTGTCCGTCTCGGGGGTGATGAAGTCCACCACCCAGCTCGCTGCCTTGAATTCGTCGGGGGCCTGGTAGCCGCCGTGGCCCTGCAATGCCACGCCCACCTCGATCATGATGTGGCTGGGCGGCGTGAAGTGGCAGATCTGCCAGCGGTCCACCGGCTGGTCGTCGGGCAGGCCGTTCATGCGCAGCGCCATCTTCCAGAACGGGGGCGCCTCAATGCCTTCCATGTAGCGCTCGGTAATCACATGGTCGCCGTCCACGCGGGTCTGGCAGGGCACTTCGTCAATTTCCTTTTGGCCAATGCTGGTGCTGTGCACATAGGTCTCATGCGTCAGGTCCATCAGGTTGTCGACCATCAGGCGGTAGTCACAGGCAATGTCGTAGAGCCCGCCGCCGTAGCCAAACAGCGGGTTGCCCAGCCACTCAAACTGGGGCACCAGGGCCACATCGGCCTTGGCTGCATCGCCGGGCCAGACCCAGACGAAGCCATGCGCCTCGTGGATGGGGAAGCTGCGGATGGCGGGGAAGCCGCGTGTGCGCTGGCAGGGCATGGACACGGTTTTGCCATCGCAGCCCATGGCCAGGCCGTGGTAGCCGCAGACGAGGGTGTCGCCTTCCACCTTGCCCAGCGAGAGCGGAGCGCCCCGGTGCGGGCAGAAGTCTTCCACCGCCGCCACCTGGCCCGCACTGTTGCGGAACAGGGCCATGGGGTGGTTGCAGATGCGACGGCCCAGGGGGCGGTCGGAAGGGATTTCTTCGCTGCGGGCGGCAACGTACCAGGTGTTGATGGGAAACATGGCCAGGCTCCTCGGTAGGTAACAGTTTTCATTCAGTATGCTGAATGTGATGAATCATAGACCCAAGTCAATTCCAAGGCTAGGGGGTGGGAATGAGGGTTTTCCCTTGATTGCAGCTCAGTCTGCCTAGGCGGGAGGCGTGTCGGCCGTAGGGGTGTTGAGGTGCACAAACTTGCGCAGCAGGCGCAAAAACTCTTCGCGCTCAGCAGGCTCCAGGGCGTCCAGCAGCTGCGCATACATGGGCGCCACGCGCGGCAGCATGTCGGCCAGCACGGCTTCGCCCTCGGGGGTCAGGCGCAGCGCGCGCTGGCGGCGGGGCAGTAGCTCGCGCACGATCCAGCCCTTGGCGTCCAGCCGGGTGGCAATGTCGGCGGTGGTGGACGTATCCAGCGCCACCCGGTCCGCCAGCGTCACCTGGTCCATGCCCGGCGTGTCCTGCAGCGCCCTTAAAACAGCGTACTGCACCGGCGTGATCTGCTTGCCATGCGTCTTGGCAAACGTGCCTACCGCCAACTGGTGCGCCCGCCGAATCAGGTGGCCGGGTTCGGCTTGCAGGGGAATGGGGGTGTCGGATGTGGTGGGCGTGGTCATGGCAATTTCAAAACTTCAATACACCGCGTCGTGGTCACCCACGTTCACCGGGATGATCTGGCTGTCCTGGATCAGCAGTTCTAGCGTAATGCGGTGCGACAGGTTGATGGACACGGAATGCAGTCCTTCGAGCTTGCCCTGCAGGGCGTGCAAACGCAGCGAAGGGTGTGCCGGGTTCAGTTCCAGCACCTGCAGCGTTTTCAGGTACTGCTGGCGCAACTCGGGGTGGCGCTTCAAAAAGCGGAAGGCTTTGCGGTTGTATTGCTCGGTAAATACCAGCGCATAAGCCGGTGAGTAGGGGGCGCCGGTGGGTGGCGTGGCGCCGGCCATTACATGGTGTCCAGCCGTGCCAAGTGGGCCTCTGGGGACTCTTGCACCGCGCGGCCTGTCGCCAGGTCTGCGCGGGTTTGGGCCAGCGCCGCATCCAGCTCGCATTCACGCAGGTAGTGGTAATGCGCCAGGTCCATCACCACAAACTTGTCTTTGCCGCGTACCTGGACCACGGCCTCGGTGGACGTGCTGAGGGCGAATTCAATGGCAGATATGCCCTTGGTTTTGAGGTCGTTAGCGCTGATGTGGGACATGGCATGCTCCAAGAGATGTGCTTAAAAGTACTCTTAATAATACGATTAATCGTGTAGTTCTGAAAGTTGGCGGGTTGATGGGAATGTATATGCCACTGATAAATGCCCATTTAATAAGCAATTCATACAGCCAACGTACCCTGATTGCTACATATTCAGTAGCTGTTCGCGCATATTCCACGTGGGCTATAGGCCTGTTTTATGTGTAAATGGCGGCGCCAGCCGGTTTGCGGGCTTCGCGCCGGTCGGTGAAGGCGAATACGCTTCGTGGACAATGCTTGGGCCTCCACCATGAACGCCTTGCACACCACCCTCGTAGAACTTGGCACTCACCGCCAGACGGGGGCACGCGAGTTGCTGCTGCGCGCGGGTGACGTGGCGCAGCGCCTGTACCTCATCGAGCAAGGCTGTGCGCGGCTCTTTCTGATTGACTCGCAGGGGCGCGAGACCAGCACCCAGTTTTTCTTTGAAGGCGAGGTGGTCAGTTCGATGGAGAGTCTGCTGACCGGGCGTCCCAGTGCCCTGCATCTGGTGACCATGGAAGCCTGCCACTTGCGCGTGGTTGAGGGCGCTGCCATCAAGGCCCGGGCCCTGGTGGACCCCGCACTGCAGGCCGACTTGCAGGCCCTGTTGCAGCAGCGGCTTATCCACTACGCCAACCTCTACACCAGCGCCATTGCCGACACGCCCACCCAGCGTTACCAGGCTTTGCTGGCCACGCACCAGCAGCGGCTGGAACGCATTCCGCTGCACATTTTGGCGGCCTACCTGGGCGTGAGCGCTGTGCACCTGAGCCGGATTCGGCGCAAATTAAAGGCGCTCTGAACCTTTGTTAATGACGGCGCGGCCCGCGCTTCGCATCATCGCCCCATCCCTATTTTTGATGGAGCACACATGCAAACCCTGGTCATTCTGGCCCACCCCTATTCCAAGAGCTATTGCCACGCCCTGTACCACCGCGTGGTGCAACAGCTACAGCAAGCCGGCCACACCGTGGACTGCCTGCATCTGGACGCGGAAGACTTTGACCCCGTGATGCGTGGGGCGGATCTGGCCGTGTACGCACGCGGCCAAAGCGCCGACCCCAACGTCCCGCGCTACCAGGCACGCATAGACGCTGCCCAGCAATTGGTCTTTATCTTCCCGATTTGGTGGGAGGTCATGCCAGCCCTGCTCAAGGGTTTTATCGACAAGGTGTTCACCAATGGCTGGGCCTACAAGCCCTCCAAGCGTGGCGTCGAGGGCCGTTTGACCCACATCCAACGTGCAGTTGTCGTAACCACCATGAACACACCCAAATGGGCCTATCGCTGGTTGTATGGCGATGCCGTGCAGCGCGCCCTGGTGCGCGGCACGTTGCGCAAATGCGGCGTGCGCAAGGTGGAGTGGGTGGCCCTGTCCCCCGTCAGCCACGCTACCGATGCCAAGCGACAAAGCTGGCTGAACCAAGTGGGCGCCATGTTCACCGCCTGACGGGAGCCCCGCATGCTTTAGGCGCACAAAGCACTACCATTGTGTGAGGGCCGCAGAAGTAATGCAGCCATAGCGTGCGTTGATTTGCTATTAATTTAGTAGCTGCTGGCGCATATTCTGTGGGGTCTGCAAGGCTTTTTATTTAAAAATCGGGAGGTGCAATGCCTGAGCAGTTCAACCTGCCCGGCTTTGAGGCGGGTGGCCCGTCACCACCCCGACCACGCCCGAAACCAGCACCGCGGCGGCCATACTGGGCGTTTACCGTGTTCTTCGCTATCCGCCCCGCGCCAGACGACGCGCGGACTCTGGAGGTGCTGGGGCAGCGCTTGGCCCAGGACCATGGCTTGCGGTGCGAGTTCCTGGCGGCGGACCGCCTGCATGTGAGTTTGCACAACCTGGGGGAGTACGACGCAGTCCCGCCGGGGTTGGTGCAGCGGGCCAGCCAGGTAGCCGACGCGCTGGTCTTTCCTGCGTTTAAGGTGGTGTTCGATAAGGCCATGGTGTTTCGCAGCCGGGGTGCGCCCTATGTGTTGTGCGGCGGGGAAGGACTGAATGCGCTCAGGCAGTTTCGGCTGGCGCTGGGCATGGCGATGGCGGACTTGCATATGCCCGTGTTGCACAGCTTCACACCCCATATGACCCTGGCCTACAAAGGCCGGTTGGGGCTGGTGCATGCCATAGCCCCCGTGTGTTGGCCCGCATATGAACTCGTGCTGATCAATAGCCACTATGGCAAAACCGTGCACGAGGTATTAGGGCGTTGGCCTCTGGCTAGGAGTTAAGCCCTGCGGCCGCTATTGCCCCAGCGTCGCGCCGCTTCTTCCGGTGTTTGCCCGGTCGTCATCAGCGCACCCAGCGGTGCCAGCAGAGCGTCCAGATCTGCGACATCGAACTTCAAAGCTCCCGCAGCGTCATGCCCCAGCACGCTGTCCGCCAGCGCCAGTTTGCGCGCCTGCAGCTCCAGCATGCGTTCCTCAATGCTGCCTTCCACCACCAGCTTGTAGACAAACACCGGCTGGTCCTGGCCGATGCGGTGGGCGCGGGCGGTGGCCTGTTCTTCCACGGCGGGGTTCCACCACGGGTCCATGTGGATCACGGTGTCAGCGGCGGTCAGGTTCAGGCCCACGCCGCCGGCCTTCAGGCTCAGTAGCAGGATGGGCACTTCCTGCGCCTGGAAGCGCTGCACCACGCTGCCACGGTCCTTCGGCGCAGTCTGGCCAGTCAGACTCAGGAAGGGCAGGGCTTGGGTGTGCAGTTGGTCTGCAATCAGCTCCAGCAGCTCGGTGAATTGCGAGAACACCAGCACGCGCCGGCCTTCCTCCACCAGCGCGGGCAGCATGTCGGCCAGCAGTTCCAGCTTGGCGCGTTCCATGGTGTCAGCGGGTTTGCTGCCTTTGACCAAATGCGGGTCGCAGCAGACTTGTCGCAATTTTAGCAACGCATCGAGGATGCTGATCTGCGCGCCGCTAAAGCTCTGGCGCTGCAGCACACGGCGCACTTGCACATCGGCGGCTACACGCACGCTCTCGTACAGCTCCCGCTGCTGGCCCTGCAGTTGCACGCGTTTGATGACCTCGGTGCGCGGTGGCAGTTCGCTGGCCACATCCTGCTTGCGCCGGCGCAGGATGAAGGGGCGCACGCGCTGGGCCAGCAGCGCGGCACGCAGGGTTTCGCCGTTTTCTTCGATGGGCTTGCGCCAGCGTGCGGCGAAGTGGCGCGCATCGCCCAGAAAACCCGGCATCAGCCAGTCGAACTGCGCCCACAGCTCGCCCAGGTGGTTTTCCATGGGTGTGCCGGTCAGGCACAGGCTGTGGCGGGTCTGCAGGCGGCGCAGGGCGCGGGCGCTGCGGCTGCCAGCGTTCTTCACCATCTGCGCTTCGTCCAATATGACCAGGTGAAAGCGCTGAGCGGCGAGTGCATCCATGTCGCGCCACAGCAGCGGGTAGGTGGTCAGCACCACGTCGTGGTCTGGCATTTGGGCAAACAGGTCTGCGCGCTCGGGGCCTTGCAGCGTCAGCAGGCGTAGCTCGGGCGCCATGCGCTTCGCTTCGGCTTGCCAATTGAAGATCAATGACGTGGGCAGCACCACGAGCACCGGTAGGTCCAGCCGGCCGGCATGTTTTTCTACCAGTACGTGGGCCAGTGCCTGTGCGGTTTTGCCCAGGCCCATGTCGTCGGCCAAGATGCCGCCCAGGCTGTGGGCGCGCAGGTACTGCAGCCAGGCCAGGCCTTCGAGCTGGTAGGGGCGCAGTTGCACCTGCAAGCCTTCGGGTGCGGCTACGGGCTGCGGCGCGCCCAGGGCTTTGAGGCGCTTGGCCAAACTGGCGAGGCCCACGTCACCTTCCAGTTGCCAGGCGTTGTGCGCGCCCACGCGGTGGGCTTCCAGCAGGCTCGCGCGCAGGGCGTCCAGGCGCCGTGCCTCCCACGCGCCCAGCTTCAGTAGGCACTGGTCCTGGTTGCGTAACGGGTCGGTCAGCAGGTCCACCATCGCGCCGACGATGGCCTTGATGGGGGCCGCAGGGGCATCAATGCGTTTGCCACCCGTTGCGCGCAGCGAGACGATGGCCAGGTCGTCGATGGCTGCGATCTGCGCGGCGTTGAGCCAGCGGTGGTCGCGACGCAGCAGGTCGGCCAGCATGGGCGCCAGGTCCAGCGTCTGGCCGTCAATCTCAATCCCCAGGCTCAGCAACCAGGCGCCTTCGCGCGCGGGCAGTTGCAGCTTTTCCACGCCGCGGCCGGGTTGGGCCAGTGGGCTGTCCAGCTCCTTGCCCAGCACTTCGCCGGTGTCGGGGCTGACCACCAGCTTCCAGCGTTGCACCGGCACGCTCTCGTGCGCAAAGCCGGGCTTGACGACGACCGACCAGCCCTTGGCCTGCAATTGCGGCACCTGGTCGGCCCAGAAGTCGCCAAAGAATTCCTCCTGCGGCAGCGTCCACACGGAGTCCAGGGCCGGGTGTTCGCGGCTGCGCCATTGGAAAGACTGCGGGTCCAGCGGCACAAAACCCATGTCCCACACCAGGTCCATGGCGTCGGCCTCGGTGGCCAGGTCGCGCTGCATGCGTACCACGGGGCCGCCGGTGTCAAACAGCTCCTGCACGGCCTGCGGGCGGTTGTTGAGGATGGAGGTGGGCGCGGGCGTCTGCCAGCGGTCGCCGGCAGCCGTGGTGTAAGTCCAGTCGAACTGGGCCAACGTGACGCTGTCGCCGCGCGGCCCTAGCTTGCCCTGCGGTTTGAGGCCCAGCAGGCCGTCGCCGCGGCCCAGGGTTTGTAGCGTGAGGCGAGGGCGGAAGTGGCCGGGCAGGCTGTCCCTTGGTGCTTCGATCACCGGTGCGGGCGCAGCCGGTGGCGGGCTGTCCAGGCGCAGCAGCGCCATCACGCGGGCGGCATCCGCATCGGACAGCGTGGGCAGGTTTTTCAGGGTGGCGGCATCGGCCTTGCGCCTCAGGGCATCCACCCAAGCCGCAACAGTGCGGTCGCGCTGGTCTGCGCCGGGTTGCAGATTCTTGGAGCTGTTACTGGGGCTGGCCATGCGGCGATTGTGCCGCGGCGGGTTTGCGGCTGCGCGCCCGTATCGACACGCTCAGCGAGCGGCTAGCGGGGCGGGCTCTTCGGTGGCAACGCGGCGTGCACCGTCAAAACGCTTGGACCAATAGCTGATGCCCATGTCTTCCACCCGCACCTCGGCACCGGGGCGCGGCGAGTGGATGAATTTGCCATTGCCTACGTAAATACCCACGTGGCTAAAAGCGCGGCGCATGGTGTTGAAGAACACCAGGTCACCAGGTTGCAGGTCTTTTTTGTCTATTTTTTCGGTGGCTGCGGCCTGTTGTTCTGCCTTGCGGGGCAGCAGCAAGCCTGCGGTTTGCTCATAGATGGCGCGAACAAAGCCGCTGCAATCAAAGCCAGTCTGTGCATCGTTGCCGCCACGTTTGTACGGCACGCCCAGAAAGGCCATGGAGTTCAGCACCAGCTCGGACGCCTTGGTGCCCATTTTCTCCCCCACATCACCAATGCGCGCCAACAAGCCGCGCTCATGCATGAAGCGTGACATGTCGTCGGCGGGAGGCGTGGGTTCGGCGTGTGCAGTACCAATCAAGAGTGCAGCAACAACCAGAAAGCGAAAAAGCATCGGCGCAATGTAATGAGCTAAGCGATCGGTGTCAAGCAATGTAGTGTCTCAAGATGTTCTGGTAAGTCTTTGATTTGTTGAAGAAATGAAAAGTTTACAGACTGAATGCATGGATCTTGTGTTCTAAAAAATAAACAATGTTCAAAATTAAATTCAAGGTTTTTGTAATTAAGTGATGTTCAAATACTTGGCGTAGTGTTTGATAGGGTGTGTGTTCCATGGAACTGAAGAACAAGCGCCAGCAGGCGATGGCTGAGGCCAGGCGGGGCATCGTGATGCGAGCGGTGCGTTCGGCCATTGCCGAAGGGGGCGTTCAGGGCGCCAATGTGCGTGACATTGCCCGCCGGGCTGGGTACACGCCGGGTGCTCTGTATGCCTACTTTCCGGGCAAACAGGCCCTGTTCGCGGCGGTGCTGCAAGAGACCTTGCAGGGCGCACAGGCTGCCGCCCAGCAGGCCAAAGTGCCTAAAAATAATGCAGGGTCCAGCATTCTTCACGTGCGTGCCCATGCCTGGTTTGCATATTTTTCGGCCCACCCCAGTGAGGCCGGTCTGGTCCTGCATCTGTTGGCCCAAGACACTACCGATCCCGAGCAGTTGGCCCAAACCCACCATATCGTGGCGGATCTGTTGCAGTCTTTGGCGCCGGTGTCGGCCGCTTTGGGTGCGCTGGGTTGCCCTGACGCGCAGCTGCCATCAGAAACCATGGCGTTGCTGTCGGCTGCCATGGGCGCCTTGCTATTGCGCGATGCCAGGCGTTTGTCTGCGCTCAACGCCTTGGCTTTGCAGTCGTTTGCAACCCACCTAGACCATGCCGCAGCCCGCTGGGCCATGGCCCCGGCATTAA
Source organism: Rhodoferax saidenbachensis (assembly GCF_031457975.1). Taxonomy (GTDB): domain Bacteria; phylum Pseudomonadota; class Gammaproteobacteria; order Burkholderiales; family Burkholderiaceae_C; genus Allorhodoferax; species Allorhodoferax saidenbachensis_A. The sequence continues at coordinate 804,496 of NZ_JAVDXO010000001.1, read as the reverse complement.
CCGCTGAAGAGGGGCAGGGCAGCACGCCCGCCCAAGTGGACTTGTTTGGCTAGCGCGGTCGGGGCGTATCGCCGTTAGTCGCTTAAGCGGCGGTTATGCTTATCTGTATTAGTCAGAAGGAAAGAGTCCTATGTTGTTAGATATTGAAGAAAGCCAGCTGGTTTTGGTGGATTACCAAGTGCGGCTCTTGCCCGCCATGCTGGAAGGTGATCTGGTATTGGCCAATGCCGTGCGGCTGGCACGTTGGGCCGCTTTGCTGGACGTGCCTGCTTTTTATACCGAGCAAAACCCGTCGGGATTGGGGGCCACGGTGCCGCAACTGCTGGAAGCACTGGAAGAGTCAGAGGCCCGCGTGCTCAGCAAAATGCAGTTCAGCGCGGTGGAAGAGGGGCTGGGCGAGTGGCTGCGCCCGCCGGCCAAACCTGCGCAAGGCAATGCGCGCAGCCTGCCCAAGCACCTGCAAAAACCACCGGCGGACCAGCGCGGCAGCATCGTGATTGCGGGCTGCGAAGCGCATGTGTGCTTGCTGCAGACGGCGCTGGACCTGCTGGAAGATGATTTTGAGGTGTGGGTGGTGACCGACGCCTGCAGCTCCCGCTCCGAGCGCAACCGCGATGCCGCCTTTGACCGATTGGCTGGTGCCGGTGCCGAACTGGTGACGACCGAGATGGTGGGGTTTGAATGGGTGCGCTCTGCCGAGCACCCGGACTTCAAAGCCATGCAGGCGCTTATCAAGTAAGCCTGCTGTCTTTGGCGGGCGAGGGGAGACGCCCCCTTGGGTAAATACTGAAGTCAGCTTGTAGCAAGTTGCTTGCTCATAATTATGAATTCAGTTTTATAGACCCGACCGGAGACACCCCATGCCAGGCTACGCCGATTTTTACCGTCGCTCTATCGACGACCGCGACGGCTTCTGGGCAGAGCAGGCCGCACTGATCGATTGGCAGACACCGCCCCAGCAGGTGTGCGACTACAGCACCCCGCCCTTTGCGCGGTGGTTCGTGGGGGGTACCACCAATCTGTGCCACAACGCGGTGGACCGCCACCTCCCGACCCGCGCTGACCAGGCTGCCCTGATCGCTGTTTCCACAGAAACCAACACCGAGCAGGTGTACACGTTCGCCCAGCTGCATACCGAAGTGCAGTGCATGGCGGCGGCCTTGCGTGCACTGGGCGTGAACAAAGGGGACCGGGTGTTGATCTACATGCCCATGGTGGCAGAGGCTGCATTTGCCATGCTGGCCTGCGCGCGCATTGGCGCCATCCATTCTGTGGTGTTCGGTGGCTTTGCGGCCGGCTCCTTGGCCTCGCGCATTGAAGATGCGACCCCCACAGTGGTGGTGAGCGCCGACGCGGGCTCTCGCGGCGGCAAGGTGGTGGCCTACAAGCCGCTGCTGGATGAAGCCATTGCCATCTCAACCCACAAACCAGCTGCGGTGCTATTGGTAGACCGGCAATTGGTTGCTATGAATTTGGTAGCGGGTCGCGATTATCTGTGGGGGGCTCTGCGCCAGAATCACTTGCAAACGGTGGTCCCGTGCGAGTGGGTAGATGCCACGCACCCTAGCTACACGCTGTACACCAGCGGCACCACCGGTAGACCGAAGGGTGTGCAGCGGGACACCGGCGGTTACGCCGTGGCGCTGGCCGCGAGCATGCAGCACATTTATGGCGGCAAGGCGGGCGAAACCTATTTCTCCACCAGCGACATTGGCTGGGTGGTGGGTCATAGCTACATCGTCTACGGCCCCTTGATCGCCGGCATGGCCACCATCATGTACGAAGGGCTACCAACCCGCCCGGACGGCGGCATCTGGTGGAGCCTGGTCGAAAAATACAAGGTGACCGTGATGTTCAGCGCCCCCACGGCGGTGCGGGTGCTCAAAAAACAAGACTCCGCCTGGCTGTCCCGATACGACCTGTCCAGCCTGCGCGCCCTATTTTTGGCGGGCGAGCCGCTGGACGAACCCACGGCGCAGTGGATCAGCCAGGCGCTGGGCAAGCCCATCATCGACAACTACTGGCAAACGGAGACCGGTTGGCCCATCCTCAGTATCGCCAATGGCGTTGAGCAAGCGCCCAGTAAATTTGGCAGCCCCGGCGTGGCCATGTATGGCTACAACGTCAAACTCTTGGACGAAAACACAGGCGAAGAGCTGCTAGGCGCGGACCAGAAAGGCGTGGTGGCCATCGAAGGGCCGTTGCCGCCCGGCTGCATGCAAACCGTGTGGAAAGACGATGCCCGGTTTGTCAAAACCTACTGGAGCAGCATTCCCGGTAAATTGGTTTACAACACCTTTGACTGGGGTGTGCGTGACAAGGATGGTTACTTTTTCATCCTGGGCCGTACCGACGATGTGATCAACGTGGCGGGTCACCGCCTGGGAACGCGGGAAATTGAGGAAAGCATTTCCAGCCACCCCAACGTGTCGGAGGTGGCCGTGGTCGGCGTGGCCGACGCGCTCAAGGGCCAGGTGGCCATGGCATTTGTTGTTGCCAAAGACGCCAGTTCGCTTATTGACGACGCGACCAAGCTAAAACTTGAAGGCGAAATCATGAAGGTGGTGGACCACTCGATTGGCGCTGTGGGCCGCCCGGCGCGGGTGCGCTTTGTGACGGTATTGCCCAAAACCCGCAGCGGCAAGCTGCTGCGCCGCGCCATTCAGGCGGTGTGCGAGGGGCGGGATCCCGGGGATCTCACCACCATGGAAGATCCGTCGGCCCTGCAGCAGATACGTGACCTGATTTCGTCGTGACGTGAACTATTGGGCGTTGTTGGTGACTTCTGCGCCCTTGGTCATACCCACCGCACCCGTGATCGTGCCCACGGCCGTGCTGGTTTGCTGAAAGGTAAAAGCAGCCTTGGCCGCACCAGCGCCGGAGAATATGCCCTTGAAGTTGGAGTCGGTCATGGATGCGTTGAAGCGGGCTCCGCTCAAGGAGCCGCTGGCGCTGGCGGTGTAGTCGTTGCCTGCGAAGCGTGTAGTAGCGCTGACACTCTGCACATACGAAGAACCAAAGTCCACTGTCATGCTGGCACTAACCAATTGCCCGACCAGTGTTGCACCGGTGGAGGTGTTGGTGGCCGTTGGCGCGGTTGCGCCAATCATGTTGTATTCAAAGGTACCTACTGTGGGCATCTGCAGCGTAGGGGTCGGGCGGCCCACGATGTAGTGGACGTCTTGTAGTGCGGCGGTCGTGCCTGACAGCGGGCCCTTGGTGGCCGTCGCCCAATAGCCCCAGCCGATGTAGTCCGCGGCAAACGGATCCCCAGATGCATTGAAGCTGGACACATTGTTTGCCTTGAGCAATTGCTTGGATCCATCCGAGTCCAAAAAGGAGACCAGAGGTGTGTCGATCACGACTGCGGAGGCTTTGCCGTCGGCGTTCACAGTGGAATACCCGGCGGTATTGAGTGCGCTGTCGATACCCTTGAATTCGGCCTGCAGGTCGTTGATGATGTACACCTTGTTGCCTGCCACGGTCTGACTCTGTGGCGGAGGGGGCACACTGCCTTCGGACGAAGTGCGCTGGGTGGTGCGCGCCGGGTCCTGGTTCTTGTCCTTGACTACCACGGTTTCTCCAGCGGTCAGTCCAGCACAGCCCGTGTTGGTGCAAACCACAATGGCGTCTTGCTCTGCGTTCACGGCAACGGAGCCGTCGGTGTTGTAGGAAATCAGGAATGAGGACCCACGGATGCCGATGGTCGCGGTGTTGGTAATGACTTTGTAGTTGTCATGGTTGCGCTTGCCGATCAGGCCGGTGATGGCGCGCATGCCGCCCTTGGCCAATTCGACCAGAAAGCTGTCTGTTTTTGTGTCTTTGTTGTCGGCATAGCTGGCTAGTTTGAACTGCGAATTGGGTTGGATCGCAACCATGCCGCCATCGCTGAAGCGGATCTGTGCCTGCGCGCCCGTGCTGGTCACGATGTCGTCGCCACTCTGAACGGAGCCGCCTTTCTTCAGCGGCACATTGTTTCCGTTGGTGGAACGTACCGACACATCGCCAAACACAAAGTTGGCCGTGCCAGCATCTACCGCCCAGCTCCAGGGGGATGTAGCAAGCAAACCCACTGCTAGGGCAGTGCGGCAAGAGAAGAGGTGTGTGCGCATGGTGTGCTCCTGCTATCAAAATTCGCGGCGTGCGGTGATTGAAAGCGTCTGTTTTTCAAAGGTGGAAGTGCTGAGGTTGGACACGTTTTGCAGGTAGGCCCACTGCGAGGTCACGCGCCAAGCCTTGGCGGGCACCCAGATAGCCCCCAAAGTCAGCCCCCATTGCTGGTCGTGGCGTACGCTTCCAAAGAAGGGGTCTGGCCCGTTATAGCCCCGGTCTTCCAGGCTCACGGTGGCAAAGCCTGCCAATGCTGCTGAAAACGGTCGCTGCAGGCCCACGCGCGCACCGATGAACTGTTGCCCCAAATGGCCTACCCCCGGTTCCATGGTGATTTCTTGTCCGATGTAGCCGCTGCCATAGGCGGACAGTCCGCTTTTGAACTGTTGTCCGTAAGACGCACCCACGGTGTAGCGGTCGACATTGCGGGTTTGCTGCGGGTAGCGGAGCTGGCCCAGTTGTGCATAGGCATTGAACTGGCGAAACCCATCAAAGCGATGTGTCCACTCGCCGGTGACGCTCCAACTGCTGCGGGCGGATACGCTCGCAATAGTGCTGTTGCCCAGTTGCAGGGCCACGGTGTATTCATTGCGGTCTACCAAGTAGGCGGCACCTGCACTGGCGTCGATCTGGGTGTTGTCATAGGCCAATGCATTTGTCTCGTGCGCGCGAAAACTAGCGCTCAGGCTACCGATGGCAGACCAGCGCGGCGCAATGGCAGTGCGCCCGGAGATGCCCAGCCCCATGCCACCAAACTGGCTGGACACCGGTTTCAGGCCAAAGGTCTTGCTGTCCGGGGCGCTATTGACATTGTTGTCGAACCCCGCTGTGGCTTCAAGGTAGCCCCGGGTCGTGGTCTTGGCTTCCGCCTCGATACGCTCTATGGTTTGGAGCAACTGGTCGATGGTGCGGGCTGCCTCGGTGGGAATGCCTTGCTCCTTGGCTTGGCCCAGCATGGTTTTGGCACCCGCGTTGTCGCCCACGGCATACAACGCATGTCCGAGTTCGGCCCGCGCCCGGGCGTTGTTGGGGGTAACCATCAAGACCCGTTCCAGCGCAAAGATGGCGCGCGTGTAATGCCCTGCCTGGTTGGCAGCAATGCCCAGTACTAGGTCGAAGTCAGGGTCGCCGGAGCGTTGCATTTCCTGGGGCTCCAGCATCTCAAAGGCCTTTTGCGCCGAACCTGATTCGGCCAACGACAAGGCTTGCTTCAGCGTATCGTCCCATTCAGCATGGGCTGTGCCGACGAGCAATGCGCTGCCAAGAGCCAGACAGGAAAGAAAACGTAAACGCATGGAAGGGGCTTTCTGGCGAAATGGGGAGGCCTAAGCACACAGGCATGAAGCGAATTTTATGCCATGCACTTTTGCAATAAAAGCACAATTTCCCCTAGGCAGGCAGTGGTCTGGCCTGGGTGTGCATTGCCCCAGTCTGGTGAATTTCCTTTGCCGCGTACCCCATAAGGTGGCACAATTCACCCTGCAATGAAGGCCCTTCCCATGCCACAGTCGCATCCGCCAATCGGTTCAGCCGTGTCGCGGAAGGTTAATTAACTAGCTTTAACCAGCTAATGTTCCCTGAAGGGGAACGGAGGTCAGCGAAATATGAGTGATTCAAGCTCCAATGGTGCGAGCACGGCTTCGTCCGTGTACCAAACCTACCAAAACAACACCTACCTGTTCGGTGGCAATGCTCCGTATGTCGAAGAGATGTACGAGAATTACCTGGCCAACCCCGGTAGCGTTCCCGACACCTGGCGCGATTACTTTGACGCGCTGCAAAACGTTCCCGCAGCCGACGGCACTACGTCCAAAGACGTAGCCCACATGCCTGTGATCAACGCCTTTGTTGATCTGGCCAAAAAAGGTGTCAAGCATGTGGTGATGGCCACGGGTGCCGATTCCGAGATGGGGCGCAAGCGCACCGCGGTGCAGCAGCTGATTGCCGCCTACCGCAACGTGGGCGCCCGTTGGGCTGATCTTGATCCGCTCAAGCGCACCGAGCGCGACAAAATCCCGGAGCTGGAGCCTACGTTCTACGGCTTCAACGACGCAGACCAGGAAACGGTCTTCAACATCAGTAACACCTTCTTCGGCAAAGAATCCATGAGCTTGCGCGAGCTCATGAACGCGTTGCGCGAAACCTACTGCGGCACCATTGGCGTGGAGTACATGTACACCACCGACCAGAACCAGAAACGCTGGTGGCAGCAAAAGCTGGAAGCCAGCCGCAGCAAGCCCCAGTTCAATGCCGAAAAGAAAAAGCACATTCTGGAGCGCCTGACCGCGGCCGAAGGCCTAGAGCGCTTTCTCCACACCAAATATGTAGGCCAGAAGCGTTTCTCCCTCGAAGGGGGGGAGAGCTTCATTGCCGCCATGGACGAGCTGATCCAGCAAGCCGGCGCCAAGGGTGTGCAGGAAATCGTGATCGGCATGGCCCACCGTGGCCGCCTGAACGTGCTGGTGAACACCCTGGGCAAGATGCCTGCAGACCTGTTTGCCGAATTCGACCACACTGCGCCCGAAGAGCTGCCATCCGGTGACGTGAAGTACCACCAGGGCTTCAGCTCCGACGTGTCCACCCCCGGCGGCCCGGTGCACCTCTCGTTGGCCTTCAACCCGTCGCACCTGGAAATTGTGAACCCCGTGGTGGAGGGCTCCGTGCGCGCCCGTATGGACCGCCGGGGTGACCCCCGAGGCATGCAAGTGCTGCCCGTGCTGGTGCATGGTGATGCCGCATTTGGCGGCCAGGGCGTGAACCAGGAAACCCTGGCGCTGGCCCAGACCCGTGGTTACACCACTGGTGGCACGGTCCACCTGATCATCAACAACCAGATCGGTTTCACCACCTCGGACCCACGCGATATGCGCTCCAGCGCTTTCTGCACGGATATCGTGAAGATGGTGGAATCTCCGGTGTTGCACGTGAATGGGGATGATCCTGAAGCCGTGGTGTTGGCCACTCAGTTGGCGCTGGAATTCCGTATGGAGTTCGGCCAAGACGTGGTGTTGGATATCACTTGCTTCCGCAAGCTCGGCCACAACGAGCAAGACACACCGTCGCTGACCCAGCCCCTGATGTACAAAAAGGTCGGCACCCATCCGGGTACCCGCAAGCTGTACGCCGACAAGCTGGCCGCCCAAGGTTTGGGTGCGGAGTTGGGCGATGCCATGGTCAAGGAATACCGCGCCGCCATGGACGCTGGCAAGCACACGGTGGACCCGGTGCTCACCAACTTCAAGAGCAAGTACTCGGTGGATTGGTCTCCTTTCCTGGGCAAAAAGTGGACCGATGCGGGTGACACCGCCATTCCCCTGACCGAGTGGAAACGCCTGTCTGAAAAGTTGACCACCATCCCCGCCGGTGTGACACCGCACCAGTTGGTGAAGAAGGTCTACGACGACCGCGCAGCCATGGGCCGCGGTGAAGTCAATGTGGACTGGGGCATGGGCGAGCACATGGCATTTGCTTCCCTGGTAGCCAGTGGTTACCCCGTGCGTTTGTCGGGCGAAGACAGCGGACGCGGCACCTTCACCCACCGCCACGCTGTGATTCACGACCAGAACCGCGAGAAGTGGGATGCGGGCACCTACGTGCCCCTGCAAAACGTGGCCGACAATCAGGCACCGTTTGTCGTGATCGACTCCATCCTGTCCGAAGAAGCGGTGTTGGGCTTTGAATACGGCTACGCTTCCAATGACCCCAACACCCTGGTGATCTGGGAAGCCCAGTTCGGCGACTTTGCCAACGGCGCCCAGGTGGTGATCGACCAGTTCATCGCCTCCGGCGAAGTGAAGTGGGGCCGTGTCAACGGCATCACGCTGATGTTGCCGCACGGCTACGAAGGCCAAGGCCCCGAGCACAGCTCGGCACGCCTGGAACGCTTCATGCAGTTGGCGGCTGACACCAATATGCAGATCGTGCAGCCCACCACGGCCAGCCAGATCTTCCATGTGCTACGTCGCCAAATGGTGCGCAACCTGCGCAAGCCCTTGATCATCATGACGCCCAAGAGCTTGCTGCGGAACAAGGATGCGACTTCGCCGCTGACCGAGTTCACCAAAGGTGCTTTCCAGACCGTGATCCCCGAGAGCAAAGAGCTCAAGGGCGACAAGATCAAGCGCGTGATCGCCTGCTCCGGCAAGGTGTATTACGACCTGGTGAAGAAGCGCGAAGAGAAGGGCTACGACGACGTGGCCATCATTCGCGTGGAGCAGCTGTATCCCTTCCCGCACAAGGTGTTCGCGGCGGAGCTGAAGAAGTACCCCAACGCCACCGATGTGGTGTGGTGCCAGGACGAACCACAGAACCAGGGTGCCTGGTTCTTCGTGCAGCACTACATCCACGAAAACATGCTCGAAGGCCAGAAGCTGGGCTACTCCGGGCGCGCCGCGTCTGCGTCGCCTGCGGTGGGCTATTCCCACCTCCACCAAGAGCAACAAAAAGCGCTGGTGGAAGGCGCATTCGCCAAGCTCAAGGGCTTTGTGCTGACCAAGTAAGCCGTCAGCAGCCCCCTCACTCGAACACATACGGAAAGAATTGATATGGCAATCGTAGAAGTCAAAGTACCGCAGCTCTCTGAATCTGTGGCCGAAGCCACCATGCTGGCATGGAAGAAAAAAGTGGGTGACGCCGTCACCGCGGATGAAATCCTGATCGACATCGAAACCGACAAGGTGGTGCTGGAAGTACCTGCACCGTCCTCTGGCGTGATCGTCGAAATTTTGGTGGCCGATGGAGGCACCGTGGTGGCCGAACAGCTGATCGCCCGCATCGACACGGCCGCTGTGGCTGGCGCCGCGGCTCCAACAGCAGCTGCCCCAGTGCCGGCTTCTCCAACTGCTGCACCTGCAGCTGTTGCCGCACCTGCCAGCAACTCCAAGGCTGGTGTGGCCATGCCTGCGGCGGCCAAGCTGTTGGCTGACAACGGCATCGCTGCGTCCAGCGTGGACGGTACGGGCAAAGACGGCCGCATCACCAAGGGTGATGTGCTTTCCGCCGTGGCTGCTCCTAAAGTTGTAGCTGCTGCCGCAATCCCCACGGGGGTCCGCACCGCTTCTTTGCCTCAAGTGGCATCTCCCAGCGTGAACCTGGGCGACCGCCCTGAGCAGCGTGTGCCCATGAGCCGTCTGCGCGCCCGCGTGGCCGAACGCCTGTTGCAATCGCAAAGCAGCAACGCCATCCTGACCACCTTCAACGAAATCAACATGGCCCCGGTCATGGAAATGCGCAAGCGCATGCAAGAGCGCTTTGAGAAGGAGCACGGCGTCAAGCTGGGCTTCATGAGCTTCTTCGTCAAGGCAGCAGTGCACGCCCTGAAGAAATTCCCCGTGCTGAATGCGTCGGTGGATGGCAACGACATCGTCTACCACGGCTACTTTGACATCGGTATTGCCGTGGGCTCACCCCGCGGTCTGGTGGTGCCTATTCTGCGCAACGCCGATCAGATGAGCTTTGCCGACATCGAGAAGAAGATTTCTGAGTACGGTCAGAAGGCCAAAGACGGCAAGTTGGGCATTGAAGAAATGACCGGCGGTACCTTCTCCATCTCCAATGGCGGTACCTTCGGCTCCATGATGTCGACCCCCATCATCAACCCGCCCCAGTCGGCCATTCTGGGCGTGCACGCCACCAAGGACCGCGCCATGGTGGAAAACGGCCAGGTGGTGGTACGACCCATGAACTACTTCGCCATGTCCTACGACCACCGCATCATCGACGGCCGCGAAGCGGTGCTGGGCCTGGTGGCCATGAAGGAAGCGCTGGAAGATCCCGCACGTCTGTTGTTCGACATCTAAGCACTGCGTGCATCAAGTTCATGGTGACCAAGAGTTATTTGGGCTTGATGCACCTTTTCTTGCTTCCAGATCTGGTCATTTAAACCATGCCGCATTTGACAATTGAAATCAGTGCCAATCTGGAGTCGCGTGTGGCTTCGGGTGACTTGCTGAGCGTTGCGCACCAGGCGCTATTGCTGTCTGGTGTCTTTGATGGACCGGACGTCAAGAGCCGTGTGGTGCCGCGCAATCAGTTTCGCATTGGTGCAAGTGGTGTTTCAGAAGGCTTTGTGCATGCCTCTCTGGAATTGTTGGCTGGTCGGACTGAGGTTGTCCGGCAGCAACTATCGCAGGCCGTGGTCGCTGCTTTGATGGCCGGCTTGCCGCGCGGAATGGGGTTTCCTGTGCAAATCAGCTGCGATGTCCGCGAGATGAGTCGCGAGTGCTACTCCAAAGCAATTTACATTGAATGAAGAGAAATTTATGAGCAAACAATTCGACGTGATCGTCATTGGCGGTGGCCCCGGTGGCTACATCGCCGCCATCCGCGCCGCCCAGCTGGGCTTCAACGTGGCCTGTATCGATGAGTGGAAGAACGACAAGGGCGGTCCGGCGCCCGGCGGTACTTGCACCAACGTGGGCTGCATTCCTTCCAAGGCCTTGCTGCAATCCTCTGAGCACTTCAACCACGCCAACCACCACTTTGCCGAGCATGGCATCACGGCGACCGGCGTGAGCATGGATGTCGCCAAGATGTTGGCCCGCAAGAACACGGTGGTGAAGCAGAACAACGACGGCATCCTGTACCTGTTCAAGAAGAACAAGATTGCCTTCTTCCACGGCCGTGGTTCGTTCCTCAAAGCCGCTGAAGGTGGCTACGAGATCAAGGTGGACGGAGCTGCCGAAGAAACCATCACCGGCAAACAAATCATCATCGCCACCGGCTCCAATGCCCGCGCCTTGCCCGGTACGCCGTTTGATGAAGTCAATGTGCTGTCCAACGACGGCGCGCTGAATATTGGTGCGGTGCCCAAAAAGCTGGGTCTGATCGGCTCTGGCGTGATTGGCCTGGAAATGGGCTCGGTGTGGAAGCGCCTGGGTGCGGACGTCACCATCCTGGAAGGCCTGCCCACCTTCCTGGGCGCTGTGGACGAAGGCGTTGCCAAGGAGGCTTTCAAGGCCTTCACCAAGCAGGGCCTGAAGATCGAGTTGGGGGTGAAGGTCGGGGAGATCAAGAATGGCAAGAAGGGCGTGTCCGTTGCCTACACCAATGCCAAGGGCGAAGCCCAGACGCTGGATGTGGACAAGCTCATTGTCTCCATCGGCCGCGTGCCCAACACCATCGGCTTGAACCCCGAAGCGGTTGGCCTGGCGCTGGACGAGCGCGGCGCGATTGTGGTGGATGCCGACTGCAAAACCAACCTGCCTGGCGTGTGGGCGGTGGGCGACGTGGTGCGCGGCCCCATGCTGGCGCACAAGGCGGAAGAAGAGGGCGTTGCGGTGGCCGAGCGGATTGCCGGCCAGCATGGTCACGTCAACTTCAACACTATTCCCTGGGTCATCTACACCAGCCCCGAGATCGCATGGGTGGGCCGCACCGAGCAACAGCTCAAGGCGGATGGCGTCGCCTACAAGGCGGGCCAGTTCCCCTTCCTGGCGAACGGCCGCGCACGCGCGCTGGGTGATACCACTGGCTTCGTCAAGTTTTTGGCCGATGCCAAGACTGATGAAATCCTGGGTGTGCACATCGTGGGTCCGCAGGCGTCGGAATTGATCTCCGAGGCCGTGGTGGCCATGGAGTTCAAGGCCAGTGCCGAGGACATCGCCCGCATTTGCCACGCCCACCCCTCCTTGAGTGAAGCCACCAAGGAAGCTGCGCTGGCGGTGGACAAGCGCACGCTGAACTTCTGATTTAGGAATGAAATAGGCTGCTAGCCCCCATAGATAGTGCGCTAGCAGCTATTATTTTCATAGTGAATCGGAGTTCTTCTTGAGCGTCAAAGCAACCTACGAGGCAGAGTTGGCTGCGCGCGGCTACACGGCTGACCCGGCCCAACTGCGTGCCGTCGAGGCCTTGGAGCGCTGCGCCACCGAGTGGGCGCTGTACAAGGAAAAGCGTTCCAACGCGCTCAAGAAGCTGATCAACCGCCCCGAGATTCCGCGTGGTGTCTACATGTATGGCGGCGTAGGGCGGGGTAAAAGCTTCCTGATGGATTGCTTTTTCAACGCAGTACCACTCAAGCGCAAGACGCGCCTGCATTTCCACGAGTTCATGCGCGAGGTGCATCGCGAGCTGATCGACTTGCAAGGCACGGTGAACCCGCTGGACGAGCTGGGCAAGCGCATGGCCAAGCGCTACCGGCTTATCTGCTTTGACGAGTTCCACGTGGCGGATATCACCGACGCGATGATCCTGCACCGCCTGCTGACAGCACTGTTTGACAATGGCGTGGGCTTTGTCACGACCTCCAATTTCAAGCCCGACGACCTGTACCCCGGGGGCCTGCACCGCGACCGCATCCTGCCTGCCATCGCCTTGCTGAATGCCAAGCTGGAAGTGCTGAGTGTGGACAACGGCACCGACTATCGGCGCCGTACGCTGGAGAATGCCGAGCTGTACCACGTGCCCAATGGCCCCGAGGCGGACGCCGCTATGACGGCGACCTTCAACGCACTGGCTGAGCAGCACGATGAAGACCCGGTGCTGCACATCGAGTCACGTGAAATCCATGCCCGGCGAAAGGCCGGCGGCGTGGTGTGGTTCGACTTCAAAACTCTGTGTGGTGGTCCCCGCTCGCAAAACGACTATCTGGAAATCGCATCGCGCTTTCACACGGTATTTTTGAGCGATGTGCCGTACATGCCGGTGCGCATGGCCTCCGAGGCACGGCGCTTCACCTGGCTGGTCGACGTGCTATACGACCGGCGCGTCAAGCTCATCATGTCGGCCGCCGTGGCGCCCGAGGCGCTGTACACCGAAGGCCCCATGTCACACGAGTTTCCGCGCACGGTTTCTCGGCTGACGGAAATGCAGTCCAAGGAATTTTTACTGCTCGAACGCCGCGTAGTGGATACGGGGCTGACATGAAAACGGCAACCATCTTGCTGTCGCTGTGTGGGTTGGCATCTGGCATGGTGCTGGCCGAGGACGATATTGAAGCCCAGCGTCAGTCCATTGCCGCGGCACGTGCCCAGGCGCAGACCGAGTTTGCCGCGCAAGAGGCAATGTGCGCCAAGCGCTTTGCTGTCACCGCTTGTATGGAAGATGTGTCTGCGCGCCGCCGCGCCAGCAACAAAGCTCTGGCACGCCAAGAGGCGGTGTTGAACAATGCCGAGCGCACACAGCGTGCTGTCGAGCAGCGGCAGCGTCTGGACGACAAAGCGCGGGAACGCTTGGCCCGTGATGCTGAGACACAAGGCAATGAGGATGTGGAGCAGGACAAACTGCAGCAGCAGCGGGACAAGCAGGCCCAACACCAAGCGCAGGCCGGGCAGGTTAGCAACCGCTCAGCTGCAGCTCCCAAACCTAGCCTGGCTGCCAGTGCGCAGACGGCAAACCAACAGGCTTTTGCGGACAAACAAAAAGCGGCCCAAGAACGCAAGGCCGCCCGCGACAAGCGTTTGCGTGAAAGCACCAAAACCCACCAGTCCCTGCCCACGCCACCCTGATGGTGGCTTGAACCTAGCTCTGCAGGGTTTCGACCTTCACCACCACGAGGGAGAGGTTGTCTCCAGCACCGTGGCCACGTGAGCGGGCTTTTTCAATCAAAAATTCAGTGGCCTCGCGCGCTGACAGTGTGGACAGCACCGACCCCAGCTCCCCGTTGTTGAAGTAGTGCCACACGCCGTCGCTGCAGGCCATCAGCACATCACCTGCACGCAGTTTGGGGATGAAGTGAAAGTCCACAGGCGGGTCGCTGTCGGTGCCCAGGCAGCCCATCAAGATGTTGGACTGCGGGTGCACTGCCGCCTGCTCTTCGGTGATTTCACCGCGGTTCACCAGCGCCTGCACGTAGGAGTGGTCCATGGTGCGTTTCACAAAGCGGTTGCCGTGGTACTGGTACACGCGGGAGTCCCCAGTGTGGGCCCAGTGGCAGTCGCCGCCGGGGTTGATCAGAAAGGCGGCCAGTGTGCTGTGGGGTTCTTCTTCTGAGGAAATCGCCGTGAGCTTGATGACAATGTGCGCCTCCTGCACGATTTGCATCAGCGTAGCGGCAGCGTCATCGGTGTCGGGGTCGTAGCGCTCAAACAGCTGTTTGGCAGTCATCATCACCTGGTCGGAGGCCTTGCGCCCACCGCTGCGCCCGCCCATGCCGTCGGCCACGATGGCCAGCAGACAACCGTTGCTGCGGGCATGCTTGAACAAGGCAACCTGGTCTTGCTGGTATTCGCGGTCACCCTTGTGAATGCCGGTGGAGGCGGTAAGACGATATCCAGTGGCCATGGTGGGTTCTATCCAGCAATGCTTTTCCGAGAATGAAGACTCTGGCCGTATTATCGAGCGGAGTCGCCAGCCACCGGCGCCATTTAACCACGTACTTATCCCCATTTACCATTGGAAACCAATCTCCACTCCCCGCAGCGCCGCCTCATTGAGCTGCGCATCGAACATGGCGATTTGGATGCCTTGATTGACATTGCGCTGCTGGATGCCCCAAAAGATGAGCTGATGATGCGCCGCTTGAAGAAAAGGCGTTTGGCGTTGCGTGACGAGATCAGCCGTTTGCAGGACGCGTTGCAGCCTGACGAGCCGGCCTGAGGCATGGGCCTGTCTGATGCGGTGGTCGAGGCGTTTGCGGTAGATGGTTCCATCGCCCGCGCGGTGCACGAGTTTTCCCCGCGTGCTGGCCAACTGGAAATGGCCCAAGCTGTAGCCCAGACGTTGGAGTCGGGCGGGGTGCTTGTGGTGGAGGCCGGCACAGGTATTGGCAAGACCTACGCGTACCTCGCTCCCGCTCTCCTCAGCGGTTCGCGCGTGCTAGTGTCCACCGCGACCAAGGCGCTGCAAGACCAGCTTTTCGGCCGGGACATCCCCAAGCTGTTGGCGGCCCTTGGCGTCGGGGCCCGGGTGGCGCTGCTCAAGGGCCGCGCCAGCTACCTGTGTTTGCAGCGGTTGGGTGTGGCGCGCTACGGCAGCACCTTGCAAACGCCCGATGACTTGCGTGCCATCGCTGCGGTTGAGTTTTGGGCCCTAGGCACCCGCACGGGGGACCTGGCCGAGCTGGCCTCGGTGGATGAACAGTCGCCCGTGATTCCGCTGGTCACATCCACCCGTGAAAACTGCCAGGGTGGACGTTGTCCGCAATACCAGGGTTGCCATGTGTACCAGGCGCGGCGTGAGGCGATGGCCGCCGACATGGTGGTCATCAATCACCATTTGTTTTTTGCCGACTGGAACGTCAAGGAATCGGGCGTCGCAGAGTTGTTGCCTTCTGTCGACGCGGTCATCTTTGACGAAGCCCATCAACTCAATGAAATCGGTGTCCAGTTTTTGGGCCAACAGCTCACCACGGGGCAACTGCTGTCGCTGGGGCGCGATGTGGTGGTGTTGGGCAGCCAGCATGCCCGCGGACTGGCCGACTGGCAGGGGCTGGTGGGGTATTTGGAGCACACTTTGGCTGAGTGGCAGCTGCTGTGCGGCGGTCGGGCTGACTTACCCACCCGCTTGCGTTGGGTGGGAGATACCCCAGCTGGAATCGAGCCCCAGGTCTGGTCGCAGGCCATGGCACGGGTTGCCGCCGTGTTGAGGCGCGTATTGCAAGCGCTGGATCTCGTTGCGGAAATGTCACCCGACTTGGGCGCTTTGCGCGAGCGCACACAGGTGTTGCTTACGCGGTTGGATGATTTTGCGGTTCCGCCTCGGGCCGGTAATGTGCGCTGGCTGGAAGCAGGGTTGCGGCTGCGCCTGGTTGAGTCTCCCCTACAAATTGCCGATGCGCTCCGCTCCAAAGTCGTGGGTGATGGGAGCATGGTGGAAGGCGGCAAGTCTTGGGTCTTTACGTCCGCCACCTTGGGCCATGAGGTCGGGCTGCAGTGGTTTTTGGCATCTACGGGCTTGGAGGGGGCCCAAGTGTTGCAAGTGGCCAGCCCCTTCAACTATCTGGAGCAGGCCGCACTGTATGTGCCAAAGGGGTTTCCCAAACCGTCGGAACCCCAGCACAGCGATCAGGTGGCCGATTTGGTGGCGCAGGCGGCCGTCATATTGGGCGGGCGGACCCTGGTGCTCACCACTACCTTGCGTGCCATGCGCCGCATTGGTCAGCGCTTGCGGGAGCGATTGGCTGCCTCTAGTCCGATGCAGGTGCTGGTGCAGGGCGACAGCTCCAAACGTGAGTTGATTGACCGCTTTGCCAGCGCGTCTGATGCGGCTGGGTGTGTGCTCGTAGCGTCCGCTTCCTTTTGGGAAGGTGTGGACGTACCGGGCGCGGCACTGCAACTGGTGGTGATAGACAAAATCCCTTTTGCACCGCCCGACGATCCCTTGGTCGAGGCACGTTGTCAGGCATTGGAAGAGGAGGGTAAGAGCGCCTTTGCCCACTACCAGCTACCCCAGGCTGCCGTGGCCTTAAAGCAGGGAGTGGGGCGTTTGATCCGCCGTGAAACGGATCGTGGTGTACTGGTGTTGTGCGATGTGCGGCTCAGCCAGATGGGGTATGGCCGCAAGTTGCTCGCAAGCCTGCCACCCATGCGCAGGCTTGATTCTGCAGAGGCCTTTCAGCAGGCCCTGCACGACCTCACCAAATCTTCCACCACGGATCCGTATTAGGCTTGCCGCCCTTGAGCAGGTAGTCTGACTGAGGGAATGTTTTTTCCATGACCCGTTTGGTGTCGTCGCGCAGCTGCTCCATGCCCAATGCGTCGTACGATTTGTAGAGAATGAACAAGGCTTCTTCCACTGCGGGCACGTCGCGGTAGTCTGTTACGGCGATTTGCGCGCGGTTGATGGCGGCCAAATAGGCCCCGCGTTTGTAGTAGTAACGTGCTACATACACCTCGTACTGTGCGAGCGAGCCGACGATGTAGTTCATGCGCTGGCGTGCGTCCGGGGTGTACTTGGAGTCGGGGAACCGGGTCACCAGTTCCTTGAACGCTTCGTACGATTCTTTGGCGGCCTTCTGATCGCGCTCGGCCAAATCCTGGCGGGTAATGGAAGACAGTACGCCGAGATCGTCATTGAAATTGATGATCCCTTTGAGATAGATGGCGTAGTCCAGTGCTGGGCTAGCGGGGTTGAGCTTGATGAAACGGTCCAGCGTGGCCAGGGCTTGCGCGGGTTCGGCAGATTTGTAGTATGCGTAAGCCTTGTCCACCTGCGCTTGCTGCGCCAGCGGGGTGCCGGCGGCACGGGCTTCGAGCTTCTCGAGCAGAGGTATGGCTTTGTCCCACTGCGAAGAGTTCATTTCGTCTTTGGCCTCTGCGTACAGGCGGTTGGGACTCATGCCCGCAGTTTTGTCCACCGGTGTGCTGGAGCAGCCCACCAACAGCAATGTGAAGGCCGTCAACAGCGGGGCACAAACGACCGATAATTTCACACGTAGCATCTTGGGGACCTTCTTGAATCAGACCGCCGGAATTATATCGACGCCCTCTCTGGAACCGGACTTGGATGAGGTGGCGGAGCCGGTTGCAGAATCCGAGATACGCAGTGTGGTGATCGACACCCCCCAACATGGGGAGCGATTGGACCGCGCGCTGGCCTTGGCGGCCAATGAATTTTCTCGCAGCTATTTGCAGCAGCTCATCGAAGATGGCTCGGTGCGCCTCAATGCCCAGACGGTGCGCAAGACCTCACAGCGCGTCAAGGCCGGTGACATGGTCGAGGTGGAGCTGCGGCCCACGCCCCAAAGCCAGGCTTTTCGGCCTGAGGCCATGGCGCTGGATGTGGTCTTTGAAGATGCGCATTTGCTGGTCATCAACAAGCCAGCGGGCCTGGTGGTTCATCCTGCACCGGGCAATTGGAGCGGAACCCTGCTCAATGGGCTGCTGGCCCGAGACCCTGCTTACGCCTCGGTACCACGGGCTGGCATCGTGCACCGTTTGGACAAGGACACCAGTGGCCTGATGGTGGTGGCCCGCACGCGCGTGGCCATGGATGCACTGGTCAAGGCGATTGCTGCAAGGGAGGTGAGCCGCCAGTATGTGGCCTTGGCGCATCGTGCTTGGGTGGGTGCCACGCGGCAAACGGTGGACAAGCCTATTGGCCGAGATCCCCGCAATCGCCTGCGTATGGCGGTGGTCGACCTGGCCCAAACGTCTGGCAAAACGGCGAAAACAGACATCGTGTGGGTTGCCAACGGGGGCGAGGGCTGCTGGGTGCGCTGCATTCTCCATACGGGGAGAACCCATCAGATACGCGTACACATGGCGTCTCTAGGGCATCCATTGGTTGCCGATACTCTGTACGGCGGCAGCGCGACCGGCACAATGGCCCGGCAGGCCTTGCATGCCTACAAGCTGGCATTTGCACACCCGGTGTCCGGTGAGCCTTTGGCGTTTGAGTCCCAACCGCCCGCAGACTTTTTGCAAATGTTGGGTGACTGGGGGCTGCGATACAATGCGCTTGCAGGTCCGGGAGGACACTGAAAGCCCCGGTAAGTCGCTCCCGGGCTGGCACTGCGGCGAAGTACGCCGCTGAAGTTGCCCTTGACGGCCCCACCGCAGCCGCTCATTTGTGTTGGTGACATATTCGAAATACCCTGACTATGAACATGGTCGATGCAAAGCGGGTTCTGGAAACCGCATTGGTGTGCGCTCAACAACCTTTGCCGCTCAAAAGCATGCGAGAGTTGTTCGCGGATGCCATTGGCGTGGATTCGATCAAGCAGCTTTTGGAAGATCTGAAAAACGATTGGGCTGAGCGTGGTGTGGAGTTGGTGAGCGTGGCCACGGGATGGCGCTTCCAAAGTCGGCCTGAGATGCGCGAGTACTTGGACCGGCTGCATCCAGAAAAGCCACCGCGTTACACGCGGGCAACGTTGGAAACGTTGGCCATCATTGCCTACCGCCAACCGGTAACCCGGGGAGACATGGAAGACATACGTGGGGTCACCATCAGTTCTTTGTTGATCAAGCAACTGGAAGATCGCGGCTGGGTGGAGGTAATTGGGCATCGAGAGGCCGCGGGACGGCCGGCTTTGTTTGCGACCACGAAACAGTTTTTGGATGACTTGGGGTTGCAATCGCTGGACCAGCTCCCGCTGCTGGAAAGCCCCACTAGCCCAGGTGACACGTTGGACGTGTTGGCGGCGGCACTGGAAGAGCAGCCAGCAGTGACGCAAGCGGAGGCGACAGATTCTCATTCTGAGGCGTCGGGTGCGCAGATGAATATGCCTTTGGACACCTTGGGCTTGGAACAAACATGATTGGGTTAGCAGAATGAACGAAGAAACAAACAAACAAACCCTGAAATCTGACGACGCGGTGCCCACGCCAGCTGAGCAGGCTACAGTGCTGGTCACTTCTGCCACGTCCAATAGCGTTGCGCCTGCATCCGGACCTGCCAACCGCTTTGACGATGTGATTTCCGGCCAGTTCGATGCGGACGAAGCCATTGAAGACCTGACGGTGCCCAAGCGCGTGCTGGCTCCTCTGGCAGAGACGCCCAAATTGCACAAGGTACTGGCCCAGTCGGGCATGGGTTCTCGCCTGGAAATGGAGCAACTGATCCTGGAAGGGCGCATCTCCGTCAACAACGAGCCCGCACACATTGGCCAGCGCATTCAGTTTGGTGACAACATCAAGGTCAATGGAAAGCCTATTCGCTTTCGCATTGACCCACCCCCCGCTCGCGTGATCGCGTACCACAAACCGGTGGGTGAGGTTGTGACCCATGACGACCCCCAAAACCGCCCCACGGTATTTCGCCGTCTGCCCAAGCTACACCAGGGCAAGTGGCAATCGGTAGGGCGTCTGGACTTGAATACCGAAGGCCTGCTGCTGTTCACCAGTTCCGGTGAGTTGGCCAATAACCTGATGCACCCCCGTTTTGGTTTGGAGCGCGAATATGCGGTGCGTGTGCTTGGCGCCTTGAACAAGGAAGAAAAGCAGGCTCTGCTAAATGGCGTGCAGTTGGACGATGGTTTGGCCCAGTTTGGCTCCATTGAAGATGGTGGTGGTGAAGGTTCGAATTGCTGGTACCGCGTCACGATTTCTGAAGGTCGGAACCGGGAAGTGCGCCGTATGCTCGAAGCAGTTGGGCACGCCGTGAGCCGTTTGATCCGCATCCGCTATGGCGCCATGGTGTTGCCGCGCGGTCTCAAGCGTGGCGCATGGATGGAACTGGACGATGCAGATATCCGCTCTCTGGTGCAAGCCGCCGGAGGAGGGCGGGCTCCGCGTGAAGAGGGTGTAACCCGCGAGCCATCGAATCGTGGCGGCAGCGCCAATGGCGGAGCCCGCCCGCCCAAGCAGCGTGGGCGCAATACTCCGGGCCGCGGCCCAGCCTTTCCAAAGCCTGGCAACCCTGTTGCGGGTAAAAATGCGGGTCGCAGTGGCATGCGCCAGGACAAACCCGCCGATCGCCAAGGCGCCTCATCCCAACCGGATCCAATGAAGACCGCGTTTGGCTACATCGGTGCCGATAGCTTTTCTCGGCAGCGCCAGGATGCCGGTCGCCCCAAAGGCGGTGGCAATCAGCGTCGTGGTGGGCGAAATCGTTAAACAGCAATGGTAAAATCGCAGGCTTTGCTCTGTTCGGGCAAATGTTGTAGCAAGAAACTTTAGGAACTCATATGGCAATCGAACGTACTCTCTCCATCATCAAGCCCGACGCAGTTGCGAAGAACGTGATCGGTCAAATTTATGCACGCTTTGAAGCAGCTGGCCTGAAGGTTGTGGCTGCTCGCATGGCGCACCTGTCGCGCGGAGAAGCTGAAGCGTTTTACGCTGTGCACAAGGCACGTCCCTTCTTCAAGGACCTGGTGGACTTCATGATCTCCGGCCCCGTGATGATTCAAGCCCTGGAAGGCGAAAACGCGATTCTGAAGAACCGTGACCTGATGGGCGCGACCGACCCCAAGAAAGCAGCTGCTGGAACAATCCGTGCTGACTTCGCGGACAGCATTGACGCCAATGCCGTGCACGGTTCCGACGCCGCAGAAACCGCCGCTGTTGAAGTGTCGTTCTTCTTCCCCGGCATGAACGTTTACTCTCGCTAAGTTATGCAATGACGGCCAACCTGCTCGAATTTGATCTCGAGGGCTTGGCCGCCTTTTGTGAGCGGCTCGGGGAAAAGCGTTTCCGGGCCACCCAGCTGTTCCGTTGGATTCACCAAAGAGGGGCGGCTGATTTCGACACCATGAGTGACTTGGCCAAGTCGCTCCGGGAAAAGCTCAAGACCTGCGCCGAAATGCGGGCCTTGCCCGTGATCACGCAGCACATGTCCGCTGACGGCACAATCAAGTGGTTGTTCGACGTAGGGCAGGGCGATGCCGTTGAAGCGGTCTTCATTCCCGAGGATGACCGAGGCACTTTGTGCATTTCATCCCAGGCCGGATGCGCCGTGGGATGCCGATTTTGTTCTACGGGCCATCAGGGTTTCAGTCGCAACCTCACAACAGCGGAGATCGTTGCGCAGCTGTGGTTCGCCGAGCATTTTCTGCGCAAGCATTTGGGTGTCACCCAGCGGGTCATTTCGAATGTCGTGATGATGGGCATGGGCGAGCCGCTACAGAACTTCTCTGCCCTGGTCCCTGCTTTGCGCACAATGCTCAGTGACCATGCTTATGGCCTGTCGCGCCGCCGCGTAACGGTGTCTACCTCGGGCGTGGTTCCGATGATGGACCGTTTAGGCGCGGAGTGCCCGGTGGCTTTGGCGGTGTCCCTGCATGCGCCCAACGACGCACTACGTGATAGCTTGGTTCCGCTGAACAAGAAGTACCCCATTGCAGAGTTGCTGGACGCTTGCAGGCGTTATTTGGCCTTCGCGCCGCGTGACTTCATTACTTTCGAATACTGCATGCTGGATGGCGTGAATGACACGCCTGAACA
Organism: Rhodoferax saidenbachensis; assembly: GCF_031457975.1. Classification (GTDB taxonomy): domain Bacteria; phylum Pseudomonadota; class Gammaproteobacteria; order Burkholderiales; family Burkholderiaceae_C; genus Allorhodoferax; species Allorhodoferax saidenbachensis_A. Next base: position 782,621 of record NZ_JAVDXO010000001.1, on the reverse strand, counting down.
TGCCCGTGAATTGATTGCCTTGGTGCAGCCCGGCAAGCCTCAAGCCTTGCCATGCAAGTTCAATTTAATTCCTTTTAATCCCTTTCCGGCCTCAGGGTTGACCCGATCTCCTAACGCACGCGTTCAGACATTTTCCAAGATCCTTAGCGACGCGGGCATCGTGACCACGGTGCGCAAGACCCGTGGAGACGACATTGATGCCGCATGCGGCCAGCTTGCTGGTGACGTTAAAGATAGAACGGATGTCGCTAAGCGAATTTCCAAGCAACGAACCGTTATGCTGCATCCTGTTTTGGAGATTGCCTCCGTCGAAACGAAAAGGGATTTGGATGCCTAAGCTTGCTGGTCTGGTTGGGAAGTGCATACGCGGATTGCTTTGGTCCGCGCTGGCTTTGCATGTGGTTTCTGGATTGGTGGGCTGTGCCGCGAACACCGCCGGTCCATCGGGCAATGCCGATCTCGTGACGGACTCGGACGAATCCGCGGCTCGTAAGCGTGCGCGTATTCGTCTGGAGCTTGCGGCGGGTTATTACAACAACGGGCAGACCAACATCGCTTTGGATGAGCTGAAGCAGTCCATCGCTGCCGATCCGAGTCTTTTCGAAGCGCACAACCTGCGTGGCTTGATCTACTTGCGGCTCAATGATATGGGCTTGGCTGAAGAAAGCTTTAAGCGGGCGCTGCAGATCAATCCTCAAGCGGGCACGGTGCAGCACAACTATGGCTGGTTGCTGTGCCAGCAGGGCCGTATGGCAGAGTCATACAAACAATTCGGCAATGCAATTGCAGACCCTACCTACACTGATCGTGCGAAATCGTGGATGGCACTGGGCGTTTGCCAGGCTAAAGCCGGGCAGCGCAGTGAGGCAGAGAACAGCTTGATCCGTTCGTATGAGCTGGATGCTGCGAGCCCTGTTACGGGCTACAACTTGGCACTGCTGCTGTTTCAGCGTGGGGAGTATGTGCGCGCGCAGTTTTATGTCCGTCGTATCAATAATGGTGATTACGCCAATGCCGAGTCGCTGTGGCTGGGCATCAAGATCGAGCGTCGCTTGGACAATCGCGAGGCTGTGTCGCAGTTGTCCGGGCAGTTGAAGAAACGTTTCCCTCAGTCCAAAGAGACAACCTTGCTGGAGCGCGGAGCATTCGATGAGTGATACACCTATGGCGGATGTTGCAGATGCGCAAGCGCCGACTGTTTCTCCTGTCTTGACCGCAGGTGCCATGCTGCGCGCTGCGAGAGAGTCTGCGGGTTTGCATGTCGCGGCCTTGGCCGTGTCAATGAAAGTGCCTGTCAAGAAGCTGGAGGCACTGGAGTCAGATCGCCTGGACCTCTTGCCAGATGCTGTCTTTGTGCGGGCCTTGGCCTCTAGCGTGTGTCGCAGCCTGAAGATTGACGCGGTTCCTGTGTTGGCTAAGTTGCCACAGAACGGTATCCCCCGTCTGGATACGGGGGAGCGGGGCATCAATGCGCCATTTCGGGCATCCGGAGATACCAGCGCTATATCGTTGCCGTCTTTTCTCAAGCGTCCCGCCGCGCTGGTGGTCGTGGCCTTGCTGGTGGCCGCCGTGGTGGTCGTGATGGTTCCTGAGTTTCAGATTGAGAAGGTAACGACTGCTGCGTCGGATGCCGTTGGTGCCGAACCGGTCAAAAACCCGCAAGCTGAGGCTATTGCACCTTCTGATATGACAGCTCCTGCAGTCGCAGTGAATGCGCCCGCTGTGCCTGTGGCGGCAGAAGCAGTGCAAACCGGTACTCCCGCGCAGACACCAGCCCCAACGGCTGCTACTGTGGTGTCGGCAGTTGTTGCACCCACCCCTGTGGCAGAGACGGTAGTCGTCTCACCGACAGACATGGTGGTATTTCGTGTGCGGGGGCCTTCGTGGGTAGAGGTTACCGATGCCAAGGGCAGCGTACAGGTGCGCAGAATGCTGGCCCAAGGGGAGGTGGTCAAGGCCACGGGCGTGAGTCCCTTGACGGTGGTGGTCGGTCGTGCCGACCTGACCGATGTAGAAGTGCGCGGCAAGGCCTTCAATGTAGCTGCCATTGCTCGCGACAACGTTGCTCGATTTGAGGTGAAGTAGTGGAAGCGAATTCTCCGATTGCGCTGGCAGTGCCTAGCCAGCGACGCTCCTTGCAGTCCGTAGTGACCTGGGGAAGCCGCGTTGTTACGGTGGGTGGTGGTGCACCGGTGCGCGTCCAGTCCATGACCAACACCGACACCGTGGATGCCATTGGTACAGCGATCCAGGTCAAAGAGTTGGCCAATGCGGGTTCGGAGCTGGTTCGTATTACCGTCAATACGCCGGAAGCAGCGCAAGCCGTGCCCTATATTCGCGAGCAGTTGGATCGCATGGGAATTGATGTCCCCCTGATTGGGGATTTTCACTTCAACGGACATCGCCTGCTTACGGATTTTCCAGAGTGTGCCCAGGCGCTGTCCAAATACCGTATCAACCCTGGCAACGTAGGTAAGGGTGATAAGCGGGACAAGCAATTTTCCCAAATGATCGAAGCCGCGGTCCGTTGGGATAAACCTATTCGTATTGGCGTCAACTGGGGCAGTCTTGACCAGGAGTTGCTGGCGTCCTTGATGGACGAGAACGCCGCCCGTGCAACTCCATGGGATGCCAAGCAGGTGATGTACGAGGCCTTGATCACGTCGGCATTGGAGTCTGCGCAGCGCGCGCAGGAGCTGGGCATGCGGCCCGAGCAGATCATGCTTTCGTGCAAGGTCAGTGGTGTGCAAGATCTGATTGCGGTCTACCGCGAGCTGGGACGCCGCTCGCGCTACGCTTTGCATTTGGGTTTGACTGAAGCAGGAATGGGAACAAAAGGCACCGTGGCCTCAGCTGCGGCACTGTCTGTGTTGCTGCAGGAGGGCATTGGCGACACTATTCGTGTTTCTCTGACGCCTGCGCCTGGCGAAGCCCGTACCCAGGAGGTCGTTATCGCCTCGGAAATCATCCAGGCTTTGGGGCTGCGCACGTTCGTTCCCAGTGTGACTGCCTGCCCTGGATGTGGCCGCACTACCAGCACGACGTTTCAAGAGTTGACCAAGCAGATTGATGATTTCCTGCGGGAGAAGATGCCAATCTGGCGTTCCGCCTACCCGGGCGTTGAACACTTGAAGGTGGCCGTCATGGGCTGCATTGTCAATGGACCTGGCGAGAGCAAGCATGCGGACATTGGCATCAGCCTGCCCGGTACGGGTGAAGCGCCATCTGCTCCTGTGTACATTGATGGCGAAAAACGCATGACTTTGCGCGGCGATGCGATTGCCACCGAATTTCAAGCGGTGGTTGAAGATTACATTCAGCGGCGTTTTGCGTCCGCAGAATCCAATTCCTGATTCAAAAACTTATGGTTGACAAGATCGTTCCACGCAAGGTGGAGAAACTCGTTGGTGTGAAGGGCATGAATGACATTCTGCCTCCGGATTCTGCGCGTTGGGAGGCGCTTGAGGCCACGGTGCGCGAATTGATGTCGCGTTACGCCTACCGCAATATTCGCACCCCTATCCTTGAGCAGACTGCGCTTTTTGTGCGTGGCATCGGCGAAGTCACTGACATCGTTGAGAAGGAAATGTATTCCTTTGAAGACCGCTCCGACAAGCACGGACAGGCTGAGCACCTGAGCATGCGTCCCGAAGGAACTGCGGCTGTGGTGCGTGCCGTGATCGAGAGTAACTTGCTCTACGATGGCGGCAAGCGTCTGTTTTACATGGGCCCAATGTTCCGCCGCGAAAAGCCGCAACGCGGGCGCTATCGCCAGTTCCACCAGGTAGGTGTCGAAGCTCTGGGCTTTGCCGGTCCGGACACCGATGCCGAGGTGATCTTGCTGGCCACTTCGCTATGGAAGGCTATCGGTCTGACCGACGTGCGGCTGGAACTCAATAGTTTGGGCCAACCCGCAGAGCGGGCACAACATCGGGCACAACTCATTGCATATTTTGAGAAACATGCCGACCTGCTGGACGAAGATGCTAGGCGTCGGCTGCACAGCAACCCGTTGCGCATCCTTGACACCAAGAACCCCGCCATGCAGGAGATGGTCGCGGCGGCACCGCGCTTGCTGGATTTTCTCGGCGCTGAGTCGCTGGCGCATTTTGAAGGTCTGAAGGCTATCCTCGATGCGAACGATGTCACTTACACCATCAACCCGCGCCTAGTGCGGGGCCTTGACTACTACAACTTGACGGTCTTTGAATTCGTTACTGACCGCTTGGGCTCTCAGGGCACGGTGTGTGCTGGTGGCCGCTACGACGATCTAATCGTCCAGATTGGCGGCAAGGCCGCGCCGGCCGTGGGCTGGGCCCTGGGCATTGAGCGCGTGCTCGAATTGCTGAAAGAACAGGGCACTGCCGTATCTACATGCGTGCCGGATGCGTATGCCATCATTTCCGAAGTTACTGACCTTCCGCAGGTCATGCGTCACCTGCAGGCGCTACGGTCGCTGGGAGTATCGGTGCAAATGCACACCGCCGGTCCCGAGGGCATGGCTAGTTTCAAATCGCAGTTCAAGCGTGCGGATACCTCTGGCGCCCGCTTCGCTTTGGTGTTTGGTGCCGATGAAATGCGCCAAGGCCAGGTGACCATCAAGCCCCTGCGTGATGCAACCCAAACACAAGTCATCCAGCCGCTTGACCAAATTGAACAATGGGCCAAAAGCCTACAATCCCCCGCTTAATTGAAGATTGATATGGCAAACCACTTAGACCTTGAAGAACAAGAGCAGCTTGACCAGCTCAAACATTTCTGGAAACAGTATGGCAACCTCATCACCGGTGTTTTGATACTGGTGTTGGGTGCTTTGGCCGCATGGAACGGTTATCAGTACTGGCAGCAAAAGCAGGCGACCCAAGCGGCCGCGATGTTTGATGAAGTTGAGAAGGTCGTGCGCAGTGGCGATGTAGCCCAAGCCGAGCGAGCTTTTGATGACATGAAGCAGCGCTTTGGTTCTGCAGTCTATACACCGCAGGCAGGTTTGCTGGTTGCCAAGATGGCGTATCTGTCGAGCAAGCCTGAAGTTGCACAGAACGTGCTGGGATGGGTGGCGGAGAGCAAGGCCGACGAGGGGTACGCCGCCATTGCGAAGTTGCGCTTGGCTGGCATGCGCCTGGAGGCCAAAGCTTATGACGAAGCGCTCAAACTGTTGGAGGGCACGTTCCCAGCCGAGTTTGCGTCGTTGGTGGCCGATCGCAGGGGCGATGTTCTGGCAGCCCAGGGTAAAAATACGGAGGCAATCGCCTTGTACCAAAAGGCCTATCTGGGCTTTGATGCCCAGTCTGAATACCGCCGCATGGTATTGGTCAAGTTGAATGCGTTGGGTGCCACCGCGGGTGACGCAACCTGATGTCACGGCCTGTCGTGACCCGCTGGATCGCCGTTCTATTGGGGGCACTGTTTATGGTGCTGTCCGGTTGCGCGGGGCCTTCCAAGCCTGTGCCCGCTGAGTTAGGGCCCAATGCCGCTTTGCTGGGCGTCAAGCCTGCTTGGGCTGCCAATATTGGCGCCATCAATGCACCTACAGAGTTACGGGTGGTTGGCAACACGCTGTTTCTTGCATCTTCCAGTGGTCGTGTGGTGGCGTTGAATGGTGAAACCGGGGCGCAGGTGTGGCAAGCAGAATTGGCCGCATCGGTGGTGACGGGCGTAGGCAGTGACGGTCACTACGCTGCCGTGGTGACAGACCAGGGTGAATTGATTGCTCTAGAAGCCGGGCAGATCATTTGGCGCCAACGTTTAGGGGCCGCAGCATTGACCACCCCTCTGGTCGCTGGCGAGCGTGTGTTTTCACTCTCTGCCGACCGCACTATTACCGCTTTTGATGCAGCTACTGGTCGCAAGCTGTGGCAGCAGCAGCGCGGTTCTGACGCATTGGTGCTTGGGCAAGCGGGGGTGCTGATACCGGTTGGCGACACCTTGGTGGTAGGCATTGGTGGTCGCTTGGTGGGCATGAACCCCCAATCAGGTAGCGTGCGCTGGGAGGCGCCTGTGGCTGTGAGCCGCGGAACCAACGAGGTTGAGCGGCTGGTGGATCTCTCTGCCGGTGTAAGCCGTGTGGGCAACAGCGTGTGTGTGCGGGCTTTTCAGTCCGTGGTCGGCTGCGTGGACGCCGCAACAGGCAAAGTGGCGTGGACCAAATCGGCGGTTGGCAGCACCGGCTTGGGCGGCGACGACAGTGTTCTGGTCGGCTCCGAGAACGATGGCAAAGTGCTGGCTTGGCGGCGTGCCGATGGCGAGCGCCTCTGGTCTTCTGACAGCTTGCGTTGGCGCGGTCTGACCGCGCCCGTGCTGCTGGGCCAAAGCATTGTGGTGGGGGATAGTTTGGGCTTGCTGCATTTCTTGGCACGCCAGGATGCGGCTCCTCTGAACCGCCTGAGCACCGATGGTTCGCCCATCATGGCCTCGCCCGCGCTGGTTGGAAAAACACTGATTGCCGTAACGCAAAAAGGCGGCGTTTTTGCGTACCGCCCTGAATAATTAAAAAAAGGGCACCTTCCATGAAACCTGTTATCGCGCTGGTCGGTCGTCCGAACGTCGGCAAATCCACGTTGTTCAATCGGCTTACCAAAACCCGGGACGCTATCGTGGCCGATTTTGCGGGGTTGACACGCGACCGCCATTACGGCAACGGCAAGCAGGGCAAGCACGAATACATCGTTATTGATACTGGGGGCTTCGAGCCGGATGCCAGTTCTGGCATCTACAAGGAAATGGCCAAGCAGACCCGCCAGGCAGTTGCTGAAGCGGATGTCGTGGTGTTTGTGGTGGACGCCAGAGGTGGGGTATCCGCCCAAGACTACGATATTGGCAAATACCTGCGTAAGCTAGGCAAGCCTTGTCTGGTAATTGCCAACAAGGCCGAAGGCATGAAGGATGGCGCACAGCTGTCCGAGTTCTTTGAGCTGGGTCTGGGCGAAGTGTTTCCGGTCTCCGCAGCCCATGGGCAAGGCATTCGTTCCTTGGTCGACATGGCGTTGGCGCTTCTGAATTGGACGGTGCCTGAGGATGCTGCGGAAGAGGCTGATCCCGCCGTTATCAAGCTCGCCGTAGCAGGGCGCCCCAATGTGGGCAAATCCACCCTGATCAACACCTGGCTGGGTGAAGAGCGTCTGGTGGCGTTTGACATGCCCGGCACTACGCGGGATGCGATTTCGGTGCCTTTTGAACGCAACGGGCAGCGCTTTGAATTGATTGACACGGCAGGTTTGCGCCGCAAAGGCAAGGTGTTTGAGGCGATTGAAAAATTCTCTGTCGTCAAAACTCTGCAAGCCATCGAGTCGGCGAGCGTGGTCTTGCTCTTGATCGATGCGATCCAAGGTGTGACGGATCAGGATGCGCACATTGCAGGCTACATCCTGGAGTCGGGTCGGGCCGTGGTGGTGGCGATCAACAAATGGGATGCGGTCGACGAATACCAGCGCGAGTTGGTCAAGCGCTCCATCGAAACCCGCTTGGGCTTTCTCAAGTTCGCTGCCTTGCACATGATTTCTGCCCACAAACGCCAGGGTCTGGGCCCAGTGTGGGATTCCATTGCACAAGCGCACCGTTCGGCCAATTGCAAAATGCCAACCCCAGTGTTGACCCGTTTGTTGCTGGAGGCCGTACAGTTCCAGACGCCCAAGAAAACAGGGGTTTACCGCCCGAAACTGCGTTATGCCCACCAGGGCGGTATGAATCCGCCGATCATCGTGGTGCATGGCAATTCGCTGGAGCATGTGACCGAGGCCTACAAACGTTTCCTGGAAGGGCGCTTCCGAAAGGAGTTCGATTTGGTGGGCACGCCCCTCAAAATCCAGATGAAATCCTCGGAGAACCCTTACGCGGACAAAGACTAGCGCCCATTAGGTGGACAAGTAGCCTTTTGCCCCCCGGGTTACCACGGTTGCGCTCAGCGCATGTCCAATGCTGTGGTATGGTCGAGTCCTCTTCATTTTTTGAACACGGAGAATATCGTGAACAACAAAGGTCAGCTCCTACAAGACCCGTTCCTCAACGCCTTGCGTCGGGAACACGTGCCGGTCTCCATTTACTTGGTGAACGGCATCAAACTTCAGGGACAGATTGAATCGTTCGACCAGTACGTCGTGTTGCTGCGCAACACGGTGACACAAATGGTCTACAAGCACGCCATCTCTACCATCGTTCCAGGCCGCGCAGTGAATCTTGCTGCGGCCACGGCAGACGACGCTGGCGCAGCCTAATTCTGCGGGCCTGGTGGCCCGTAGCTGTTTGATCGGCCAGATCCGCTTTTGACCAATCGCACTGATTTACCCATCGCCCCCACCATCTTGGTTGGGGTGGACTTGGGTGTTCCCAATTTCGACGGTGAACTCGAAGAACTGGGCCTGCTGGCACAAACCGCCGGGCTGAGCCCTGTGGCGCGCATTACCTGCAAGCGCCGGGCACCCGACGCGGCGTTGTTCGTCGGTTCCGGAAAAGCCGATGAAATCAAGATGTTGGCCCAGCAACTGGGTGCCCAGGAAATCCTGTTTGACCAGTCGCTCAGCCCTGGCCAGCAGCGCAATCTGGAACGCCACCTCGAGCTGCCAGTCAATGATCGCACCTTTCTGATTCTGGAGATATTCGCCCAGCGTGCGCGCAGCCATGAAGGTAAATTGCAGGTGGAGCTGGCGCGCCTGCAATACCTCAGCACACGTCTGGTCCGCCGCTGGTCTCACTTGGAGCGCCAAACGGGTGGTGCCGGGGTGCGTGGTGGTCCCGGTGAAAAGCAAATTGAGCTGGATCGCCGCATGATCAGCGAAACGATCAAACGCACCAAAGAACGTTTGACCAAGGTCAAACGCCAGCGCCAAACCCAGCGCAGGCAGCGTGAGCGAAGAGATGCCTTCAATATCTCCCTGATTGGTTATACCAACGCGGGTAAATCGACGTTGTTCAACGCGCTGGTCAAAGCGCGTGCCTACGCGGCAGATCAGCTGTTTGCCACACTGGACACCACCACGCGCCAGCTCTACCTGGGTGACGCGCAGCGCTCGGTCTCTCTGTCTGATACGGTGGGGTTTATTCGTGATTTGCCGCACGGCTTGGTCGATGCCTTCCAGGCCACGCTGCAAGAGGCGATTGACGCCGATTTGCTGTTGCACGTGGTAGACGCATCCAATCCTAATTTCCCGGAGCAGATTGCCCAGGTGCAGGCTGTGCTTGCGGAGATTGGTGCAGACCACATTCCCCAGCTACTTGTCTTCAACAAGATCGATGCCCTGGATGCGGAGCACCAACCCTTGCGCTTGGAAGATGAATACGAGGTCAATGGCGTGCAAACCCCGCGGGTGTTTGTCAGTGCGCGGGATAACAAGGGCATGCCTGTGTTGCGTCAACGCTTAGCGCAAATGGCTGCGTTGCCAATGGAGGCAGACCTTTCGCCAGCGTATGCCCCTGATCCGTCTGGGGACGGTGATTAGTTAGGCACAATCGTCAGCAGTTGTATGCGAGACAAAACCATGAAAATTCCTACGCTTTCCCTCCAGGGGCTTCGTTGCCCGCAGTGGATGCGCCATATGTTCAACCTCAACGATTCGCGCTGGGGCCGTGGAGAAGATAAGCAACCAGAGGGCGAGGGTGCGGAGCCACCAGTATCACCCCCTGAAACCAGCAAGCCCAGCACGGGACCGCAATCAGGTCACCGTGGAGCGGCCCAATCAGGCCCACCAGATTTGGACGAATTGTGGCGCGACTTCAACCGCAAGCTCGGTAGCTTGTTCGGTGGCGGCTCCAAGCCCCAAGGTACGGGCAACGGTGGCAATGGCGGCGGATTTCAGCCCGACATGAAGAGTGCGGGGATTGGCATTGGCCTCATCGTGGGGGTGCTGTTGCTGATCTGGCTGGGCACCGGCTTTTTCATCGTACAAGAAGGCCAACAGGCGGTGATCACCCAGTTTGGCAAGTACAAGTCTACGGTCAACGCTGGCTTTAACTGGCGCCTGCCGTACCCGATTGAGAAGCATGAATTGGTGTTTGTGAGCCAAATCCGTTCGGTGGATGTGGGCCGTGATGTGGTCTTGAAGGCCACCGGCCTCAAAGAATCCGCCATGCTGACCGAAGACGAAAACATTCTGGACATCAAGTTTGCGGTGCAATACCGCCTGAGCGATGCCCGAGCCTTTTTGTTTGAAAGCAAGAAGCCCGATGAGGCTGTTGTGCAGGCCGCGGAAACCGCGGTGCGTGAAGTGTTGGGCAAGATGAAGATGGACGCAGCCCTTTCCGAGGAGCGTGACCAGATTGCGCCGCGTGTACGCGCCCTGATGCAGACTATTCTGGATCGCTACAAGGTCGGTGTGGAAGTAGTTGGCATCAACTTGCAGCAGGGTGGTGTGCGTCCGCCCGAGCAGGTACAAGCTTCGTTTGACGATGTCCTCAAGGCAGGTCAGGAACGCGAGCGTTCCAAGAATGAAGCCCAGGCCTATGCCAATGACGTGGTGCCCCGTGCCGTGGGTTCTGCATCGCGCCTCAAGGAAGAGGCCGATGCCTACAAGGCCCGTGTGGTGGCCCAAGCTCAGGGTGATGCGCAGCGCTTCCGTTCGGTGTACACCGAATACCAGAAGGCACCACAGGTGACGCGTGATCGCATGTACCTGGACACCATGCAGCAGATCTACGGCAACGTGACCAAGGTGCTGGTCGAGTCCCGCCAGGGGGGCAACATGCTGTATTTGCCATTGGACAAGGTGCTGCAGATGAATGGGACTCAAGCGCCCGCGGTGGATGCTGGAGCTACCGCGACCACGACCGCTCCTGCTACCGCCCCAGCGGTGACCATTTTGAACAACGATGCGCGCAGCCGGGATGCTTCGCGCACCCGTGACCGCGATTCGCGCTAGGAACTGACCATGAACCGGATCGGACTTATCTTTTCTTCGTTGCTGGTGGTGCTGGCGCTGGCCAGCTCTACGCTGTTTGTGGTGGACCAGCGCCAGTTTGGCGTGGTCTATGCATTAGGCCAAATCAAGGAAGTCATCACGGAACCAGGCCTGAACTTCAAACTGCCGCCACCGTTCCAGAATGTCTCCTACATTGACAAGCGCCTGCTGACGCTGGACAGCACTGATGCTGAGCCCATGCTCACCGCAGAAAAGCAACGCGTGGTAATCGACTGGTATGTGCGTTGGCGTATCAGTGAACCTACCGAATACATCCGCAATGTAGGTCTGAACGAGAGCGCTGGCGCCAGCCAACTCAATCGTGTGGTGCGCAATGCCTTCCAGGAAGAAATCAACAAGCGCACTGTGAAAGAATTGCTGTCGCTGAAGCGTGAAGCACTGATGGCTGACGTGAAAGCAGAGGTACTTGACAAGGTGCGCGGTGCCAAGCCTTGGGGCGTGGATGTGGTGGATGTGCGCATCACCCGCGTGGACTACGTGGAAGCCATCACCGAGTCGGTCTATCGCCGCATGGAGGCCGAGCGCAAGCGCGTGGCCAACGAACTGCGCTCCACCGGCGCGGCCGAGGGTGAAAAAATTCGCGCCGATGCCGATCGCCAGCGCGAGATTGCCATTGCCAATGCCTACCGTGAAGCCCAAAAGATCAAGGGCGAAGGCGATGCCGAGGCCGCGCGTATTTACGCCGAGGCCTTTGGCAAAGACCCGCAGTTTGCGCAGTTCTACCGCAGTCTGGAAGCCTACAAGACCAGCTTTGCCAACAAGAGTGATGTGATGGTGCTGGACCCCAGTTCTTCCGAATTCTTCAAGGTATTTCGCAATGGCGGCGGCGCAACGGCTGCAGCCAAGAAGTAGACCTTGAGCGCAGATTCGCTGTGGTTGGCGCTAGCCCTGGTGCTGGTGATTGAGGGCTTGTTCCCTTTTGTATCGCCCACCGGGTGGCGCCGCATGTTTGCGCAGCTGTTGCAACTGCAGGATGGGCAGATCCGATTCTTCGGTTTGCTCAGCATCTTGGCCGGTTTGATCACGATTTGGTGGCTCACGCCCTGAAAACGGGGCCTCAAGCCCGGTAAAATCGCTGTTTTAACAGCCCCCTCCAATTCCATGTCTGCTTGGGTCCTGCCGGATCACATTGCCGATGTGCTGCCGTCTGAAGCGCGCCACATCGAAGAAATACGTCGAGACCTGCTGGACATGGCGCGCTGCTATGGCTACGAGTTGGTCATGCCCCCTATGCTGGAGCACCTAGAGTCCCTGTTGTCGGGCACGGGTGAGGCGCTGGACCTGCAAACCTTTAAGTTGGTGGACCAACTCTCAGGCCGCACCATGGGGCTTCGAGCTGACAGCACGCCCCAGGCGGCTCGCATCGACGCCCATTTGCTAAATCGCCAAGGCGTGACCCGTCTGTGCTACTGCGGCCCGGTATTGCATACCCGTCCCGCAGTGCCACACGCCACGCGTGAACCCCTGCAGTTTGGTGCCGAAATCTATGGCCACTCTGGCCTGGAAGCGGATCTTGAAATTCTGACGTTGGCTTTGGATGCCCTCAAGACCGCCCAAGTGGGCGCGCTCACGGTGGACATGGCCGATGCACGCATCGTGGCAGCCCTGTTGGCCCCATCGGGCCTGGATGCCGCGCAGCAAGTAATGGTGCACGCCGCCTTGGCCGCCAAGGACAGCAGCGAGCTGGCCCTGCTGGTGAAGAGTTGCCCCACAGCCATCGCCCAAGGCCTTTTGGCGCTGGTCGATCTCTACGGTGGTGCACAGGTGCTGGAGCACGCCCGCAAGGTCTTGCCCCCTTTGCCGGCTATCCATGAAGCGTTGGACCATTTGAAATGGCTGGCCAGTCATTTGGAAGGCGTGCGCGTGTCGTTTGACTTGGCGGACCTGCGTGGCTATGCCTATTACACCGGTGTGCGTTTTTCCGTGTATGCCGCCGGTGCCAGCGATGCGCTGGCGCGCGGTGGCCGCTATGACGAGGTGGGTTCGGTGTTTGGCCGTAAGCGCCCGGCCGTGGGGTTCAGCTTGGACGTGAAAGTGCTGGTCGGCGCCGCAGCCGTGCGCCCCTTGCGTGCGGCCATCCGCGCGCCTTGGGGCGAAGCTGCCGCGTTGCGTACCGCCATTGCCCAGCTGCGTCAGCAGGGCGAGACGGTGGTGTGTGTGCTGCCAGGGCATGAGAGTGAAGTCGATGAGTTTCAGTGCGACCGCGAATTGGTGCAAGCCGCCGGTCAGTGGGTCGTAACAGCAATTTAAAGCAGAGCGAAATGAATACAACCAAAGGTCGAAATGTAGTGGTCGTGGGCACCCAGTGGGGCGACGAGGGCAAGGGCAAGCTGGTCGATTGGCTCACCGAAAGCGCGCAAGGCGTGGTGCGCTTCCAGGGCGGCCATAACGCGGGCCACACCTTGGTTATCAATGGCGTCAAAACCGCCTTGCACCTGATTCCCAGCGGCATCATGCGCCCCGGCGTGAAGTGCTACATCGGCAACGGTGTGGTGCTGTCTGCCGCCAAGTTGTTTGAAGAAATTGAAGGCCTGGAAAAAGTGGGTGTGGAACTGCGCTCGCGCCTGCGCATCAGCGAAGCGTGCCCGCTGATTTTGCCGTTCCACGCGGCGCTGGATGTGGCCCGTGAAGCCGCACGTGAGAAGGGCGGCAACGCAAAGATCGGTACCACCGGTCGTGGCATTGGTCCCGCCTACGAAGACAAGATTGCGCGCCGCGCGTTGCGCGTGCAGGACCTGAAATACCCAGAACGTTTTGCCACCAAGCTGCGCGAGCTGCTGGACCTGCACAACCACGTGCTGACCAGCTACCTGGGCTCCGCCGCGTTTGACTTCGGCCCCACGCTGACGCCCTACATGGCCGATGGCAAAGTGTTGTTTGAGCCCGTGTACGCCGAAGCCATGCGCCACGCCGAGCTGCTCAAGCCCATGATGGCCGATGTGTCGCGCGAGCTGAACGAAGCCAACCTCCACGGTGCCAACCTGCTGTTTGAAGGCGCCCAGGGCACGCTGCTGGACGTGGACCACGGCACCTACCCCTATGTGACGTCGAGCAACTGTGTGGCTGGCAATGCCGCGGCGGGGTCGGGTGTTGGCCCGGGCATGCTGCACTACATCCTGGGCATTACCAAGGCCTACTGCACCCGCGTGGGTGGCGGCCCGTTCCCGACTGAACTGGATTGGGAAGTGGAGGGGACACCCGGTTACCACATGAGCACCGTGGGCGCCGAAAAGGGCGTGACCACCGGCCGCTCGCGCCGCTGCGGCTGGTTTGACGCCGCGTTGCTTAAGCGCTCTGCCCAGGTCAACGGTTTGTCCGGCCTGTGCATCACCAAACTGGACGTGCTGGATGGTCTGAAAGAATTGTTGCTGTGCACCGGCTACGAACTGGACGGTGAAGTGGTGGACATCCTGCCCATGGGCGCGGACGATATTTCGCGCTGCAAGCCGATTTATGAAACCATGGAGGGCTGGTCTGACAGCACCGTGGGTGTGACGCAGTACGACAAGCTGCCCGTGGCCGCGCGCCTGTACCTGCAGCGCATCGAACAAGTGACGGGCGTGCCCATCCACATGGTGTCCACCAGCCCGGATCGGGACCACACCATCATGATGAAGCATCCCTACCTGGCCGAGTGATCTCCGATTTCTGAATCAAATAGCCCTCTAGCCCCCGTGAATATTGCGCAAGCAGCTACTAATTTAGGAGCATTCTGATGTTGACAGAAGACGGCAAGCACTTGTATGTGAGCTACGACGAGTACCACAACCTGATTGAAAAACTGGCGATCAAGATCTTCCAGTCAGGTTGGGAGTTCGACACCATCCTGTGCCTGGCCCGTGGTGGCATGCGCCCCGGCGACATTTTGTCGCGTGTGTTTGACAAGCCTCTGGCCATCATGTCCACCAGCTCTTACCGCGCCGAGGCCGGCACGCAGCAGGGCAACCTGGACATCGCGCGCTTCATCACCACGCCCAAGGGCGAGATCGCCGGCCGCGTCCTGCTGGTCGATGACCTCGCTGATTCGGGCCACACGCTGAATGCGGTGATCCACCAGCTCAAGAACAACTACAAGCCCATTAGCGAGCTGCGCAGCGCGGTGATCTGGACCAAGGCCCTGAGCACTTTCACGCCCGATTACTCGGTCGAGTTCCTGCCTACCAACCCCTGGATCCACCAGCCCTTTGAAGGCTATGACTCGCTGCGCCCGCAGCAGCTCATCCAAAAATGGAGCGTTTGACGCCCTAGGCGCAACGCGGACTGCATGAGCGAACGCATCACTGACCTGATTCACCACGCCTACGTGCCACCGGCGGGCTTCGAGGCGCCACAACTAGGCGTCTTCAAGGCATCCACCGTCTTCTTCCCCACCGTAGCAGCCATGCGCAGCCGCGAGTGGAAGGACAAAACCGCCTACACCTACGGCCTGCATGGCACGCCCACCAGCTACGCGCTGGAAGAGCGCCTGGCCACGCTGGAGGGCGGCGAGCAGTGCCTGTTGGTGCCCAGCGGGCTCGCCGCATTGGGCCTGGTGGCGTTGTCGTTGCTCAAGAGTGGTGACGAGGTGCTGCTGCCGGACAACGCCTACGGCCCCAACAAATCCCTTGTCGAAGGCGAGTTGCTGGGCTGGGGTATCACCCACCAGTACTACAACCCCATGGACCCCGAGGACCTGGAGGCCCAAATCTCCAGCCGCACCAAGCTGGTCTGGCTGGAGGCCGCGGGTTCGGTTTCGCTGGAGTTTCCCGATCTGGTGGAGATGGTGCGCATCTGCCAGCGCCGCAAGGTGCTGACGGCATTGGACAACACCTGGGGTGCCGGCCTGGCGTTTGCACCGTTTGACCTGGTGCCTGGCGCCAGCCCGGCGGTGGGAGTGGATATCTCCGCCCACGCGCTGACCAAGTACCCCAGCGGCGGTGGCGATGTGCTCATGGGCAGCGTGATTACACGAGATGCCGGTCTGCACCTCAAGCTCAAGCTGACCCACATGCGCTTTGGCATTGGCGTGGGTATGAACGATGTAGAGTTGGTGCTGCGCGCTCTGCCCAGCATTGCATTGCGCTACCGTGCCCACGATGTGGCCGCGCGCGAGCTGGCGGCCTGGGCGCAAACCCAAGCCGAGTTTGTGCAGGTGTTGCACCCCGCGCTCGAAGAATCCCCGGGCCATGCGCATTGGAAAGCCTTGTGCAGCGATGCAGAGGGCCGCGCGGCGGGGCTGTTCAGCGTGATTTTGGATGCCCGCTTCGGCCGGGCGCAAACGGATGCGTTTTGCGACGCACTGCAGCTGTTCCGCCTGGGCTATAGCTGGGGCGGTCCCATCAGCCTGGTAGTGCCCTACGAGCTGGAGACCATGCGTTCGGGCTGGCCCGCGCACTTGTTGCCCGGTACTCTTGTGCGCTTCTCGATCGGGCTGGAGGATGTCGCGGATTTGCAGGCGGACATCGCACAGGCCTTGCAGGTCCTGCGTTGAAGTTTTGCGCGGCATCCGCGCGTTTTCCTGAGTAGGCAAAGTCCCATGGTCTGGGTAGGCTGTGGGCACTTATGCAGACTCCCTTGCCAGAATCCGAACCGTATTTCCCGCCGCCCACAACGGCGCCGCGCAAAACCATTGTCCGTTTGAATGGGGTGCAGCCCCTGGTGTGGTTGCGCAAGGGCGCTGCCGACCTGCTGGCCCACCCCGGGATAGCCGCGTTTTACGGCGTAGCGTTTTGCCTGATGGCGGTGGTGCTCACGGCAGTTTTCCACTCCAAACCCGAATACACCTTGTCGATTGCGTCTGGCTGCTTGCTGCTGGGGCCCTTTCTGGCCATGGGCTTGTACGAGGTCAGCCGCCGCCGCGAGTTGGGCTTGGCGCCCGAGCTGGGTGCCTCGATCACCTGCTGGGATCGCCACCTGGGCAGCATGGGGCTGTTGGTGCTGGTCTTGGTGGTGCTCGAATTGTTGTGGGGCAGGGCTTCGCTGGTGGTGTTTGCGGTGTTTTTCAACACCGGCATGCCGTCGACCACGGGCGTGGTGCAAGCCATCTTCAACCCGGACAACTGGGAGTTTGTCGTCGCCTATGCGCTGGTGGGTGGAGCCTTTGCCATGCTGGTGTTTGCCACAGCAGTGGTGTCCATCCCCATGATTCTGGACCAAGGCACCGACGCCATCTCGGCCGCCATCACTAGCCTGGAGGTGGTGTTTCACAATACGGCGGTGATGCTGCTCTGGGGCGCCATCCTGACCACTTTGGTGGTGCTGGCCATGCTGGTGCCTTGGAGCCTGGGTTTGCTGGTGGTTGGGCCTTGGCTGGGGCACGCCAGCTGGCACGCGTACCGTGGTGCGGTGCAATGGCCTGCCCAAGCAGAGCCCACGGAAGAGGCCTCGGTAGCCTGACAAATCGCGCGGTAAACGGCAGGTGCAGGCTGGCGACGGGGCACCAAGGTGGTAAAGTGCCCCCAACATACTGAAAGCACAACTTGGCAACACCCAATTACGGTTACGAAAAGCGTCAGAAAGAACTGGCCAAGCGCAAGAAAAAAGAAGAAAAGCTCAAGAGCAAGGCCGAGCGCAAACTCACAGGCGACGCGCCTGAGAACGACGACACTGACGCTGAGCCAAGCACGCCTGCCGAAGGCACCGCTGCTGGCGACGCTGCCTGAGCGGCATATATTGAGCGGTCAGCTGGTCTAGCCCGCCCCCATCCCCCCCTAATCGCAAATTACTAAGGCGCCAAGAGCGCCTGCGCCAGTTGGCGCATCGCCTCGGCGGAGCGGTTGCTGGCGGTGATGCTGCGCGCGTTGCCGTACTGGCGGAAGTGGTTTTGCATGGACTTGAGGTAGCTCGGGTCGTAGTGCTGCGCCAATAAATCCTGCACTACGGGGCGGAAGTTGCCAGCCAACACCTGGTCTTTCCAGCCCTGCACCACTGCCTTGCCGCGGAACTCGGCCATCACGTCCAGCCGGTGGCAGAAGTAGGCCGTGTCCTGCACCAGGTGGCGGTAGTCCTCCAGCAGCAGGGCGATGCGCTCTTCCGTGGGCAGGCTCAGCTGCAGGCAGGGGCTGCCATGCATGCGTTCCACCAAAGCCGTGGGCAGTGTCAGGTTGCCAATCTTTTTGCTTTCGCTCTCCACATACACGGGGCGCGTGGCATCGAATCGGCGCAGCGTGTCCCACACCAGGGTGTCAAACCGCTTTTGGGTAGGCTGAGGCAGGCCGGGCACGGCGCCCAGCAGCGAGCTGCGGTGGTTGGCCAGGCCTTCCAGGTCCAGCACCTGGGCGCCCTCAGCCGCCAGGGCGTGCAGCAGGCGCGTTTTGCCGCAGCCCGTGGTGCCGCACACCACCTCCAGCTGCAGGCGTTCGGCTTGCAGCGGAATGTCTTCCAGCATGGCGGCACGAAAGGCCTTGTAGCCGCCTTCTACCAGGGTGACCTTGAAGCCAATCTGGTCCATTACCAAGCTCAGCGAGCCGCTGCGCTGGCCGCCGCGCCAGCAGTAGGTGAGCGGTGCCCAGTGCTTGGGCTTGTCCAGTGCGTGGGCTTCGATGTTGCTGGCGATATTGCGCGCCGCAACGACACCGCCCAGCTTGCGCGCCTCAAACGGGCTGACCTGCTTGTACAGGGTGCCGATGGTGATGCGCTCGTCGTCGTGCAGCGTGGGCCAATTCTGCGCGCCCGGCAGGTGGTCCAGCGCGTACTCGCCTTCGCTACGCGCGTCGATCACCGCGTCAAACTGGTCCAGTTGGGCCAGGGCCTGGGCAGCGGCCATCAGTTTCAAACTCATGGGCAGGCTTAGCGCAACAAGGGGCGCAACGTGGGCCACACCGTGTTGAGGATGGTGGGATGCGCCTCTTCCTTGGGGTGGATACGGTCGGCCTGGAACAGCTGTGTGGCATCGGGCCCATCCGCGATGCCTTTGAGCAAGAAGGGCACCAGCGCCGCCTTGTTAGCCTTGGCCACGGTGGCAAAGGTGTCGCTGAAGCGCTTGGTGTAGTTCTGCCCATAGTTGGGGGGCACCTGCATGCCGGCCAGCAGCACCTTGGCGCCAGCAGCTTGGGCGGCCTGGGTCATGGCTTGCAGGTTGTCCTGGGTCATGGCCAGGGGCAGGCCGCGTAGTGCGTCGTTGCCGCCCAGTTCGATCACCACCACCGTGGGATGGTGTTGGGCCAGCAGCGCGGGCAGGCGCGAGCGGCCGCCCGAGGTGGTGTCGCCGCTGATGCTGGCGTTGACCACCTTGGCGTCTGGTTTTTCCTGAGCCAGGCGTTTTTCCAGCAAGGCTACCCAGCCGGTGCCGCGTTTGAGGCCGTATTCGGCACTCAGCGAATCGCCCACCACCACGATGGTGCTGGGCTGGGGCGCGGCAGCCTGGGCGGGCAGGGCACAAGCCCCTGCGAAGACAGCCAAAATAAGCAGCGCGCTACAGTGTCGTCGAACTACAGAGAGTCCCATGTCAGATCCCATCATTTCGGTTGAGCATGTTTTCAAGGCGGTGACCGATTCCACCGGCACGCTGGAGATCCTGCGCGACATTGATTTTGCACTCAAAGCCCGCGAGACCGCGGCGATCGTCGGAGCATCCGGGTCGGGCAAGAGTACTTTGCTCTCCATCATCGCCGGGTTGGACACGCCCACCCGCGGCACGGTGCGCCTGGCGGGCCACGATCTGTTTGCTATCGACGAAGACGCCCGCGCCGCGTTGCGCGCACGCCAGGTTGGCTTTGTGTTCCAGAGCTTTCAGCTGCTGGGCAACCTGACCGCGCTGGAAAACGTGATGCTGCCTCTGGAGCTGGACGGTCGCAAGGACGCCCGCAGCGCGGCCACCGAGATGCTGGCCCGCGTGGGCCTGGCCCAGCGCCTGAACTCCTACCCCAAGGTGCTGAGCGGTGGCGAGCAGCAACGTGTGGCGCTGGCGCGTGCCTTTGTGGTCAAGCCCGCAGTGCTGCTGGCCGATGAACCCACGGGCAGCCTGGACTTCGCCACCGGCGAAAAGATCATGGAGCTGATGTTTGACCTGAACCGGGAGCAGGGCACGACCCTGGTGCTGGTGACGCATGACCGTGCCATTGCCGCGCGCTGCGACCGGCGCATCACGATTGAGGCGGGCAAGGTGCTGGCCGAGTTGCCAGCCTGAGTTTTTAAGCCAAATGGGCCGCTAGCCCTCGTCAATAGTGTGCGAGCAGCTATTGAAACCATAGCGGTTTAGTACATCAGCCGCTCGGGGTGGATCTCTTGCAGGATGGTGGTGGAGATCTCTTCGATGGACTTGGTGGTGGTGGACAGCCAGCGGATGCCGGTGCGCCGCATCATGGCCTCGGCCTCGCTCACTTCCATGCGGCAGTTCTCAATGGACGCGTATTTGGAATTGGGGCGCCGCTCGTTGCGGATCTCGCTCAGCCGCTCGGGCTGGATCGTCAGGCCAAAAATCTTGGCCTTATGCGGCACCAGGGCCGGGGGCAGCTGGCGGCGCTCAAAGTCTTCGGGAATCAGCGGGTAGTTGGACGCCTTCAGGCCGTACTGCATGGCCAGGTAGAGCGAGGTGGGCGTTTTGCCACTGCGGCTCACGCCCACCAGAATCACATCGCTTTGCTCCAGGTCACGGTTGCTCTGGCCGTCGTCGTGCGCGAGCGAGAAGTTGATCGCCTCGATGCGGTCCTGGTACTCCTTGCTTTTGCTGGCGTCGCTGAAGCGGCCAATGCGGTGGTGGGACTTGATTTGCAGCTCGTTTTCCAACGGGTTCACGAACATGCCAAACATGTCCAGCAGCATGCCCTGGCAGCCTTCCTGAATGACCTTGAGCACCTCCATGTTCACCAGCGTGGTGAACACAATGGGTTTGTTGCCATCCACCACCCCAGTGTGGTTGATCTGGCGCACAGCCTGGTAGGCCTTGTCAGCGGTGTCCACAAAGGGCAGGCGTACGTGGCGGGCCTTTAACTCGAACTGGGCCAGGATGGCGTTGCCAAAGGTCTCGGCGGTGATGCCGGTGCCGTCCGAAATGAAAAATACGGTGCGTTGGTGCATGGTGGGTGGGTCCAGGGTGTCAGTGATTTGCAAGCGCGCCCGGATTTTCAGTAGTCTTACCTACTGCCCACGCCACCTACAATCACCACAATTTAGCGCATTTGGTAACCGCTTCGTAATTCCATAAAAGCAACAACAGAAAACGAACGGTCGTGCGCGGCGGCAGGCGGGTGAGGTTTCCCCGCGGGGCCCTGTAAAGGTTTTAACTTCTGGAGCATTCCTATGTCTAATCTTTTCAACCCGACCGACCTGGTCGTCCCCTTCGAGCTGCTGCGCATGGCCGATGTGGAATCCGTGGGTGGCAAAAATGCCAGCCTGGGGGAGATGATTTCCCAGCTACCGCAGGGCGTGAAAGTGCCCACGGGCTTCGCCACCACGGCCCATGCCTTCCGCCAGTTTCTGGCCCACGCCGGCCTGGCCGACAAAATCAGCGCCAAACTGAAGAACCTGGACACCGAAGACGTGCGCGCCCTGGCTGTGGTGGGTGCCGAAATCCGCGCCATGGTCGAGGCCCAGCCTTTCCCCGCTGACCTGGAAAAAGCCATCCGCGAGGCCTTCGTCACACTGTCGGCAGGCAACGCCCAAGCCAGCTTTGCCGTGCGCTCCTCCGCGACGGCCGAAGATTTGCCCGACGCATCCTTTGCC
Source organism: Rhodoferax saidenbachensis (assembly GCF_031457975.1). Lineage (GTDB taxonomy): Bacteria > Pseudomonadota > Gammaproteobacteria > Burkholderiales > Burkholderiaceae_C > Allorhodoferax > Allorhodoferax saidenbachensis_A. The sequence goes on along the minus strand of NZ_JAVDXO010000001.1, from coordinate 761,073 downwards.
GGCCAGCAGGAAACTTTCCTGAACGTGGTCGGCATCGAGGACGTGTTGCACAAGATGAAAGAGGTGTTTGCAAGCCTCTACAACGACCGCGCCATCAGCTACCGCGTGCACAAGGGCTTTGCCCACGATGTGGTGGCCCTCTCGGCCGGCGTGCAGCGCATGGTGCGCTCCGACCTGGGCGCAGCCGGTGTGATGTTCACCATCGACACCGAGTCCGGTTTTGACCAGGTGGTGTTCATCACCAGCAGCTATGGCCTGGGTGAAACCGTGGTGCAGGGCGCCGTGAACCCCGACGAGTTTTACGTGCACAAGCCCATGCTCAAGGCTGGCAAGCGCGCGCTGATCCGCCGCAACCTGGGCTCCAAGCTGCTGCAGATGGTGTTTACCAGCGCGGAGGAAAAAGCCGCCGGCGGCAAGCTGGTCAAAACCACCGACGTGCCCACCGAGCTGCGCAACCGCTACTCACTGACCGATGCCGACGTGGAGCAACTGGCCCGCTACGCACTCGTAATTGAAGAGCATTACGGCCGCCCCATGGACATCGAGTGGGGCAAGGACGGCGTGGACGGCCAGCTCTACATCCTGCAGGCGCGCCCCGAAACCGTGAAGAGCCAGGCCGGCAACCAGGCCGAGTACCGCTACAAGCTCAAGGGCAAAGGTGCCGTACTGGTCGAAGGCCGCGCGATTGGCCAGAAGATCGGCACCGGACCCGTGCGCATCGTGCACAACATCAATGAGATGGACCAGGTGCAGGCCGGGGACATTCTGGTGACTGACATGACCGATCCCAACTGGGAACCGGTCATGAAGCGCGCCAGCGCCATCGTCACGAACCGTGGCGGCCGCACCTGCCATGCGGCCATCATCGCGCGCGAACTGGGCATTCCGGCCGTGGTGGGCTGCGGCAATGCCACCGATGTGCTGAAGGACGGCATGCTGGTGACCGTGAGCTGCGCCGAGGGCGACACCGGCTTCATCTACGATGGGCTGTTGGAAACCGAAGTGTCCGAAGTGCAGCGCGGCGAGATGCCGGAAATCCCGGTCAAGATCATGATGAATGTGGGCAACCCCCAGCTGGCGTTCGATTTCTGCCAACTGCCCAACCAGGGCGTGGGCCTGGCGCGGCTGGAGTTCATCATCAACAACAACATTGGTGTGCACCCCAAGGCCATTCTGGACTACCCCAACATCGACAGCGACCTGAAAAAGGCCGTCGAGTCGGTGGCCCGCGGCCATGCGTCACCCCGCGCGTTTTATGTGGACCGCGTGGCCGAAGGCGTGGCCACCATTGCCGCAGCCTTCTGGCCGAAGCCCGTCATCGTGCGCCTGTCCGACTTCAAGAGCAATGAGTACCGCAAGCTCATTGGCGGCAGCCGCTACGAGCCCGAGGAAGAAAACCCCATGCTGGGCTTCCGCGGCGCCGTGCGTTACACCAGCACCGAGTTCGGCGAGGCCTTTGCCATGGAGTGCGAAGCCTTGAAGCGCGTGCGCAACGACATGGGCTTGACCAATGTACAGGTCATGGTGCCCTTTGTGCGCACCCTGGGCCAAGCCAAAAAGGTCACAGAGCTGCTGGGCCGCCACGGCCTGCGTCGCGGTGAGGATGAGCTCAAGCTGGTGATGATGTGCGAGATACCCAGCAACGCCATCCTGGCAGACCAGTTCCTGGAGTACTTCGACGGCTTCTCCATCGGCTCCAACGACCTGACCCAGCTGACGCTGGGCCTGGACCGTGACTCGGGCCTGGAACTGCTGGCGGCAGACTTTGACGAGCGTGACCCTGCGGTCAAGGCGCTGATTACGCTGGCCATTGACGCCTGCAAGCGCCAGGGCAAGTACATCGGTATCTGTGGCCAAGGCCCAAGCGACCACCCTGACTTTGCGCAGTGGTTGGAGCAGCAGGGCATCTCGTCGATCTCCTTGAACCCGGACTCGGTCGTCGCGACCTGGCAGCAGCTCGCCAACCAATGACGCGTGTGCAGACCACACGCCGGTGGCACCTGCATGCAGGGTTGCTGGCGCTGTGGTTTGTCGTGTCGTTCGGTGCTGTCTTTTTCGCCCGGGACTTGCAGTGGCAACTGCTGTCCTGGCCCGTAGGCTTCTGGTTTGCGGCCCAGGGTGCGGTGCTGGTCTTCATCGCCATCGTGGTGGTGTTTGCCTGGCGCGCCAACCGGCGCGAGGCGGAAGCTCCCACCTTTGATCCGCGGGCCTACGGCCGCTATACGCGCACCCTGCACCAGCGGTTTGGTATTTACGTGGCCACTTTGCTGTTGCTGCTGGGTGCCCTCGCCGTGGCGGAGCAGTTCGGCCTGTCCAAGCCCTGGGTGGCGGGCATCTTCCTGACCACCACACTCATGATGTATGCGGTGATTGGTGTGGTGGGTCGCACCGCCGATGCCAATGAGTACTACGTGGCCGGGCGCCGCGTACCCGGCATCTACAACGGCATGGCCACGGCGGCTGATTGGATGAGTGCAGCCTCCTTCATCAGCCTGGCCGGGGGGCTCTACCTGCAGGGGTTTTCAGGGGCAGGGGGGCAGCCCGGCGGTCTGGCTTATGTGCTGGGCTGGACAGGTGGCTTTTGCTTGGTGGCCCTGTTGGTGGCGCCTTATTTGCGCCGCATGAACCTGTATACCGTGCCCGACTATTTCGCGGTGCGCTTCGGCGGCCGCTGGCCGCGCATGCTGGCCGCGCTGGCGGCCGTGCTGTGCTCGTTCACCTATGTGGTGGCACAGTTGTATGGCGTGGGACTGATTACTTCGCGCCTGACGGGCGTGAACTTCGAGATTGGCATTTTGCTGGGCTTGGGCGGCGTGCTGGTGTGCTCGTTTCTGGGCGGCATGCGGGCCGTGACCTGGACCCAGGTCACCCAGTACGTCATCATCATCCTGGCCTTTCTGATCCCGGTGTCCTGGCTGTCCTACAAGCAGACCGGCAACCCGCTGGCGCCCTTGGCCTATGGCCAGCAGCTGCCCAAGATTGCGGCGATGGAGCAGCAGTTTTTGAATTCGCCGGTGGAGCAGGAAGTGATCGGCATTTACACCCAGCGCGCGGCCACGCTGGAGCGCAAGCTGCAAAACGTGGAGGAGTCCCTGCAGCAGGAACGGCAGGAGCTGCGCCAACAACTGCGTGCCATGGGCGACATCAAGGCTGACAACACGCAGGCCCAAACCCTGCGGCGCGAGTTGGCCGCATTGCCCAAGGACGCCGCCACAGCCCGCGAGCGCTGGACCAAGGCCCGTGTCGACAACCTGGAGCGGGCGCAGCCTTTGGGGGGCATGCCCTTGCACGCCCAGCCTTTTGCGGGCAAGCCCGGGGGGGTAGGTGATACGCCACAAGACACCCAAACCTCACGCCTCAACTTTCTGGCCCTCATGTTCTGCCTGATGGTGGGCACTGCCGGGTTGCCACACCTGCTCACGCGCTACTACACGACACCTTCGGTGGCGGAGACGCGGCGCTCCGTGGCGTGGTCGTTGGTGTTCATTGCGCTGCTCTACCTGTCGGCCCCGGCGCTGGCGGTGCTGGTGAAGTACGAGGTCATGGCCCACCTGGTGGGACAGCCCATGGATGCGCTCCCCGGATGGATGGCCCAATGGTCGCGTGATCCCACCTTGCTGACGGTGGCAGACGTGAACGGTGACCACATCCTGCAGTTTGCGGAACTACGCGTGGGGGCCGACCTGGTCATGTTGGCCACTCCCGAGATTGGCGGCTTGCCCTATGTGATTTCCGTACTGGTGGCCGCAGGCGGGCTGGCGGCTGCGTTGTCCACGGCCGATGGCCTGCTGCTCACCATTGGCAATGCCCTGGCCCACGACGTGTATTTCGAGGGCAGCGGCAACAAGGCCCAGGCCATGCGCCGCGTCATGTGGTCAAAATTCGCCCTGCTGGTGGTGGCCTTGGTGGCCGCCTATGCGGCAGCGCAGCGGCCGGCCGGCATCCTGTATCTGGTGTCGGCCTCGTTTTCGCTGGCCGGGGCGGCCTTTGTGCCGTCCATGGTGCTGGGCATCTTCTGGCCCCGCATGACGCGTGTGGGTGCGGTGGGCAGCATGTTGGCGGGTTTGGGCGTCACTATCTATTACATGGGCGTGAATCTACCGAGCCTGCGCGCGGCACTGGGCCTGCAGGGCGAGGGGCTGTGGTGGGGCATCCAACCCGTTTCCGCAGGGGTGTTTGGGGTTCTGGCGGGCTTTGTGGTCGGGTTTTTGCTCAGCTGCATAACGCGCCCAGAACCCATGCCAGAGCGAGATTTGGCGCCCGACCTGGGCTGAGCTATAATCATAGGCTTCGCCTTGCTGCACCCTGTTTAGACGCCGGGGGCAGCTTACTTAATCCCAGATGCTGGGAAATCCTCAAGGAGTATCAATGCGTCATTACGAAATCATCCTCATGATCCATCCGGATCAGAGCGAACAAGTTCCTGCCATGCTGGAACGTTACAAGGGCATGATCACCGCTGGCGGTGGCAAGGTGCACCGTGTTGAAGATTGGGGCCGTCGTCAGATGGTGTACATGATCAACAAGCTGGCCAAGGCCCACTACCTGTGCGTCAACATCGAAGCCGACCAGGCTGTGATGTCTGAACTGGAACACGCGTTCAAGTTCAACGACGCCGTGTTGCGCCACCTCACCGTGTTGAAGAAAAAAGCCGACACCGGCCCTTCTTCCATGATGAAGACTGTGGAACGCGAAGATGCACGCAAGGCCCAACAGGCCGAGTACCAAGCGTAAACACGCATTTGCCTGAGAAGGAGTGCAAGCCAACTCACTGGTTTTAAGCGCCTGTATCGCAGAGGTTGAATCCATGCGTTACACGCCAGCTGGTTTACCCGCTCTGAATTTGCGACTCGAACACGAGTCCCAAGTGCAAGAAGCTGGGGGCCAGCGGACCGTGAAGGTGGTGGTGAAAGCGGTGGCTTTCGGCACATTGGCGGAGAGGCTTGCAAAGCAGGCCATCGGCAGTGTCTGGAAGTTCAGTGGTTTTCTCGCCAATGCACGCCAAGGCAAGTCACTCGTGTTTCACATTCAAGATTTTTTGCAAGACTAATTTTTAGGAGTCCATCATGCCCGGACCAAAACGTTTCAACAAAGACAAGCGCCCCAAGCGCAACACACAATCCCTGCTGTTCAAGCGCAAGCGCTTTTGCCGCTTCACCGTGACCGGTGTGGAAGAGATTGACTACAAAGACATCGACACGCTGCGTGACTTCATTGCTGAAAACGGCAAGATCATTCCCGCACGCCTGACCGGCACCCGCGCTATTTTCCAGCGCCAACTGAACACCGCTATCAAGCGCGCTCGCTTCCTGGCGATGCTGCCTTACAGCGACCAGCACAAGATCTAAGGAGCCCCGACCATGCAAATTATTCTGCTCGACAAGGTCGTGAACCTCGGCAACCTGGGCGAAATCGTCAAGGTCAAAGATGGCTACGCACGCAACTTCCTGATCCCTTCCGGCCGTGCACGCCGCGCTACCGAATCTGCCAAGGCAGAATTCGAAGCCAAGCGCGCTGAGCTGGAAAAAGCTGCTGCCGCCAAGCTGGCCGAAAGCCAAGCTCTGGGCGCCAAGCTCGGTGGCACGACCATCAAGCTGACTCAAAAGGCTGGCGTGGATGGCCGTTTGTTCGGCTCCGTGACCAACTACGACATCGCTGAAGAACTGGTTAAGGGCGGCTACAAGGTTGTCAAATCCCAGATCCGCATGCCCAACGGTCCCATCAAGATCGTTAGCGACAGCACCGTGAGCGTGGCTCTGCACACTGACGTGGTGGTGGATATCACCGTGTCCGTGTACGGCGAAACCGCTTAATGGCACTTTGAGGTACACCCCGGCAACGGGGTGTACCCTCAGCAAAAGCCGCTGGGGCTGGTCCCTGGCGGCTTTTGTGCTTTTGGGGCGGGACTTATCCCCATCTGTACACACATTTCCCCCTACTTTTCCACAGACTTATCCGATGACGCCGCGGCCCCGTCATCGTAGGATCGACAGCCCAAGGAAACTTATCCACTATGTCCGCAGTATTGTCCGCCAGCGATAACTTTGATACCGACCGCCAGATCGCCCAGCTGCGGGTGCCGCCCAACTCGATCGAGGGGGAATCCAGCGTATTGGGCGGGTTGTTGCTGGATAACGAAGCCTGGGACCGCGTCAGCGACGTATTGGTGGATACCGACTTTTACCGCTACGAGCACCGGTTGATCTACGCCTCCATCGGGGCATTGATCAATGGCAACAAGCCGGCTGACGTGATCACGGTGTTTGAGCACCTGCAAAGCCAGGGCAAGGCCGAAGAAATGGGCGGGCTGGCCTACCTGAACTCGCTGGCCCAGTACGTGCCCAGCGCCAGCAATATCCGCCGCTATGCCGAGATCGTGCGGGATCGCTCCATCCTGCGCAAGCTGGTCAGTGCCAGTGACGAAATTGCCACCAACGCCTTCAACCCCAAGGGGCGGCCGGTGTCCGAGATCGTGGATGAGTCCGAGCAGAAGATTTTCAATATCGGCGAGCAGGGCAAGCGCAACAAACAGGGCTTCCAGGGCATGGACACGCTGGTGGTCAACCTGCTGGACCGCGTGCAGGAAATGGCCGACAACCCCAACGATGTGACCGGGGTGCCTACGGGCTTCATCGACTTTGACCGCATGACAGCGGGCCTGCAGGCGGGTGACCTGATCGTACTGGCTGCGCGTCCCTCCATGGGCAAAACCGCGCTGGCCATCAACATTGCCGAGCACGTGGCACTCAACGAAGGCCTGCCAGTCGCCATCTTCTCGATGGAAATGGGCGCCGCCCAGCTGGCGGTACGTATCGTGGGCTCCATCGGCCGTATCGACCAGGGCCATCTGCGCACCGGCAAGCTCACCGACGACGAATGGCCACGCCTGTCCGAGGCGATCGAGAAGCTGCGTACCATTTCTCTGCACATCGATGAAAGCGCGGGCCTGAACTCCAGCGAGGTGCGGGCCAACGCGCGCCGCCTGGCACGCCAGTGCGGGCAGTTGGGCCTGATCGTGGTGGACTATTTGCAGCTCATGAGCGGCAGCAGCAGCGATGGCGAAAACCGCGCCACTGAGCTGGGCGAAATCTCCCGGGGTCTGAAGATGCTGGCGCGGGAACTCAAGTGCCCGGTGATTGCGCTCTCGCAGCTCAACCGGTCGGTCGAACAACGCCCCGACAAGCGCCCCATGATGAGTGACTTGCGCGAATCCGGCGCCATTGAGCAGGATGCGGACATCATCATGTTCATCTACCGCGACGAGTACTACACCAAGGACCAGTGCAAGGAACCTGGCGTGGCCGAGGTCATCATTGCCAAGCAGCGTAACGGCCCTACAGGCACGGTGAAGCTGGCCTTCATGAACCGCTTTACCAAGTTTGAAAACCTGGCCTACAGCGGTGGCGACGACTACTGATCACGCCTGATAGACAACGGGGGCTGGAAGCCAAATTGGCCTCCAGCCCCCGTCTATATTGCGCGAGCAGCTTCTAAATTTATAGCACTTCGCTGGCAAAGTCTGCCAGGCGGGAGCGTTCGCCACGCGCCAGCGTGATGTGCCCGCCGTGTGGCCAGCCCTTGAACTTGTCCACGGCAAAGGTCAGGCCCGATGAGCCTTCGGTCAGGTAGGGCGTGTCGATCTGGGCCAGGTTGCCCATGCAGATGATCTTGGTACCGGGGCCGGCACGCGTGATCAGGGTCTTCATCTGCTTGGGCGTCAGGTTTTGAGCCTCATCGATGATGACGTACTTGTTGAGGAAGGTGCGGCCGCGCATGAAGTTCATGCTCTTGATCTTGATGCGGCTGCGGATTAGCTCGTTGGTCGCGGCGCGACCCCACTCGCCAGCGCTGGTGTCGGTCTTGCCCAGCACTTCCAGGTTGTCGTCCAGCGCGCCCATCCACGGGCCCATCTTTTCTTCTTCGGTGCCCGGCAGGAAGCCAATGTCTTCGCCCACGCTCACGGTGGCGCGGGTGACGATGATTTCGGTGTAACGGCGGTCGTCCAGCACCTGGGTCAGGCCGGCGGCCAGGGCCATCAGCGTCTTGCCGGTGCCGGCCGTGCCAGTCAGCGTGACGAAGTCGACTTCGGGGTCCGTCAGCAGGTTCATCGCGAAGTTCTGCTCGCGGTTGCGTGTGGTCACGCCCCACACGGCATTTTTCAGGTGGTTGAAGTCTTTCAGCGTCTTGAGCACGGCCGTGGTACCGCGGATCTCGGTCACTCGGGCATACAGGCTGGGTTCACCGGGGGATTCAAAGTAGACGAACTGGTTGATCATCATGCTGGGCACCACGGGACCGTCTACCTTGTAGAAGGTGTGGGGGCCTTGCTGCCAGCTTTCCACGGCCTGGCCATGCGTGGCCCAGAAGTCGGAGGGCAGGGCGAGAGCACCGGAGTACAGCAGGTCGCCGTCTTCCAGGGTTTTGTCATTCTGGTAGTCGTCCGTGGCCAGGCCCAGCGCGCGGGCCTTGACGCGCATGTTGATGTCCTTGGACACCAGTACCACTTCGCGCGGCGCGTAGTGCTGGCGCAGGGCCTCCACCACGCCCAGGATCTGGTTGTCGGCCTTGCCCTGGGGCAGGCTGGTGGGCAAGGTGTAGTTCAGCGGCTGGGTCTGGAACATCAGCTTGCCGCCAGCGTCTTTGTGGCCTGTGCTGTTGAGCTCAAAACCCGCCGTGATGTCGGCGCCCGGTGCACCAGCCAGGGTGTCCAGCGTGCGGCTGGTTTGGCGCGCGTTGCGTGCCACTTCGGTCATGCCCTTTTTGTGGCCGTCCAGCTCTTCCAGCACGATCATGGGCAGGTAAATGTCGTGTTCCTCAAAGCGGAACAGGCACATGGGGTCGTGCAGCAGCACGTTGGTGTCCAGCACAAACAGCTTGCTCGGGCCGCTAGGCCCGGTGCGTTTGATGCGGCGGGCTGGTGCGACTGCTTTGGACGCCACAGGCGCGGCCACCACCAAGGGGCTGCTGACCGGGGTGTGGGTCAATGCCGAGGTCTGGACCCGTTTCGTCGACTCTTTGGCGGTGGGTTTTTCACTCAAGCTTGGGGCTGCGGCAGCAAGTGTCTCTACTTGCTGGGCCTTGCGCACAGGACGGGCTGTGGCACGTGCGGGAGCGTCAAAGTCTTTGGCAGTCAGGCGATCGGCGCGCTTGGACGGGGCGGGAGGCAATGGCATGGAGTGGGCTCGCAGAGAGTGAAATGTAAAAAACCGTAGCCGTAAAAACGAAAAAGCCGCCTTGAGCCAAGGCGGCTTTTTGTGGGAGCGCGGTTGCGACGTTCAACGGCATGAATTCATTATGCATGAGTGCCGTGACGCTATTGCTTTGGTGTGCACCAAAACAACACGCAATGGAATCATGCTGCTTTTTTCAGCACTTTCACGGCCTTGAGCACTTCGTCCACATGGCCTGGCACCTTGAGACCGCGCCATTCTTCTTTCAGCAGGCCATCGGCGCCCACCAGGAAGGTGCTGCGCTCAATGCCTTTGACCTTTTTGCCGTACATGATCTTGTTCTTGACCACGCCGAACATATGGCACATTTTTTCTTCGGTATCGGCAATCAGCTCAAACGGGAGTTCCAGTTTGGCCTTAAATTCGTCGTGCGACTTCATGTTGTCGCGGGAGACGCCAAAAACCTCGGCACCGGCCTTGACGAAATCCTTGTATTTGTCCCTGAATTGCATCGCTTCGGTGGTGCAGCCAGGGGTGTTGTCTTTGGGGTAGAAGTACAGCACCATGGTTTTTCCGACGTGGGTGGTGTTGGTCACCCTGATGCCGCCGGTGGCGTTGGCTTCAAATTCGGGCAGGGGTTTGTTGACAACGATGGCCATAAGCAGTTTCAGTCTCGGTGTTGCAGTCCGGTTAAGCCGGACCTGTCAGTCATAGTGAAGGGCGCCAAACGTGACAGCGAATGTCGCCCCAGACCGCAACCCGTGATTTTACTCTGAAAACCACCCCTCAAACCCTGAAGGCTCTAGAGGTATCCCTAGACCAGCAGCGCCGCCACTACCTTGCGGCCTTCGCCGGCCAGAAAGTTGAAGGTGCGGCAGGCCGCCTGCGTGTCCATGGTCTCCAGCCCGATGCGCCGGCTGTACAGGGGCGCCAGCCACTGCGGACGCGGAAACTGGATGCGGTCGCCACTGCCAAACAGCACCAGTTCGGGCGCCAGCGTGGCCAGTTCTTCGAAGTGAGCAATGTCCAACTGGTCAAAGGCTGCGCAGCTCCAGGGCTGGCACAGCCCCTCGCTGCTGACGATCAGGCTGGTGGTGTACTGCTGGCCATTGACTGCCACCCAGCCTGGGCCATAACCGGTGATGGATGGGCCTTGCAAGGCGTCGGGCAAAAGTTTCATGGAAATGTGCGGGTGTTTGGGGTGGGCGCGGTGTGCGGCGGGGCAGTTGCGCTGCGGAACTGTGGTCAAATTATAGGTTTCACCCCATGCTGAAGACCGCCGGAGGGCCTTTGAAAACCATTCAGAAATCTGCCAAGCTTGCCAACGTGCTGTACGACATCCGCGGACCCATCATGGACGCGGCGCGGCAGATGGAGGACGAGGGGCAGAAAATCATCAAACTCAACCTGGGCAACCTGGCGGTGTTTGGCTTTGATGCGCCTGAGGAAATTCAGCAAGACATGATCCGCAACCTGCCCAACTCGGCGGGTTATTCGGACAGCAAGGGCATTTTTGCGGCGCGCAAGGCCGTCATGCACTACACCCAGCAGCAGGGCATCAAGGCCGTGACGCTGGACGACATCTACCTGGGCAACGGCGCCAGCGAGCTCATCACCATGGCCACCAACGCCTTGCTGGACGACGGCGACGAACTGCTGTTGCCCATGCCCGACTACCCGCTATGGACGGCTGCGACCAGCCTGTCGGGCGGCACCCCGGTGCATTACTTGTGCGACGAAGCCAATGGCTGGATGCCCAGCCTGGCGGATATTCGCGCCAAGATCACGCCGCGCACCAAGGGCATTGTGGTCATCAACCCCAACAACCCCACCGGCGTGATGTATTCCGATGAGCTGCTCAAGGGCATCATCGGCATCGCCCGCGAACACGGCCTGGTGATCCTGGCCGACGAGGTGTATGACAAGGTGCTGTATGACGGCATCAAGCACACCGCGCTGGGCAGCCTGTCTGAAGACGTGCTGACGCTGACTTTCAATTCCCTGTCCAAAAGCTACCGTTCCTGTGGCTATCGCGCGGGCTGGTTGGTGGTGTCGGGCGATAAGAAGAACGCGACCGACTACATCGAGGGCCTGAACATGCTCTCGAACATGAAGCTGTGCTCCAACGTGCCCGGCCAGTGGGCCATCCAGACCGCGCTGGGCGGCTACCAGAGCATCAACGACCTGGTGTGCGAAGGCGGGCGCCTGCGCCGCCAGCGCGATCTGGCGTATGAGCTGATCACCGCCATTCCCGGCGTGAGCTGCGTGAAGCCTCAGGCAGCGCTCTACATGTTTCCCAAGCTGGACCCGGCGGTGTACCCGATTGCCGATGACCGCCAGTTCTTCCTGGAGCTGCTGCGCGAGACCCGCGTGATGCTGGTGCAGGGCACGGGGTTCAACTGGCCACAGCCGGACCATTTCCGCATTGTGTTTCTGCCACATGAAGACGATCTGCGCGAAGCCATTGGCCGCATCGCCAAGTTCCTGGAGCACTACCGTGCCCGCAATGCTGGCTGACTCACTCTGATTTTGATAGCTGCTCGCGCAGTGTTTGCGCGGGCTAGAGGCTTTTTTACCTGAAAAATTTATGAAACCGATACAAGTAGGCGTGATGGGCCTGGGCACCGTGGGCAGCGGTGTGTTCAACGTCCTGCAGCGTAACCAGGAAGAGATTAAGGGCCGCGCCGGCCGTGGCATCGAGGTGACCATGGTGTCGCGCCGCAACACCGCGCTGGCCCAGGAAATCGTGGGCGACAAGGCCCAGGTGGTGGCCGATGCGCGCGAGATCATCCGCAACCCCGACATCGACATCGTGGTCGAGCTCATCGGTGGTTACACCCTGGCCAAGGAGCTGGTGCTGGAAGCTATTGCCGCGGGCAAACACGTGGTCACCGCCAACAAGGCGCTGCTGGCCGTGCATGGCACCGAGATTTTTGCCGCGGCTTCTGCCAAGGGCGTGATGGTGGCGTTTGAAGCGGCCGTGGCCGGTGGCATTCCCATCATCAAGGCGCTGCGCGAAGGCCTGACCGCCAACCGCGTGCAATGGATCGCCGGCATCATCAACGGCACCACCAACTTCATCTTGAGTGAAATGCGCGACAAGGGCCTCGACTTTGACGTGGTGCTCAAAGAGGCGCAACGTCTGGGCTACGCCGAAGCGGACCCCACCTTCGACATCGAAGGCGTGGACGCCGCGCACAAGCTCACGCTCATGTCGGCCATCGCCTTCGGCATTCCCGTGCAGTTCGACAAGGCTTATGTGGAAGGCATCACCCAACTGGGCTCGGCCGACATCAAATATGCCGAACAGCTGGGCTACCGCATCAAGCTCCTGGGCATCACCAAGCGCATGGCCAATGGCATCGAGTTGCGCGTGCACCCCACGCTGATCCCGGCCAAGCGCCTGATCGCCAATGTGGAGGGTGCGATGAACGCCGTGGTCGTCAACGGTGACGCCGTGGGCACCACGCTGTACTACGGCAAGGGCGCGGGCTCCGAGCCCACGGCCAGCGCCGTGATTGCCGACCTGGTGGACATCACCCGCCTGCACACCGCCGATGCGGCCCAGCGCGTGCCGCACCTGGCCTTCCAGCCGCACAGCATGAGCGACACCCCTATCCTGCCGATGGGTGAGGTGGTGACCAGCTACTACCTGCGCCTGCGCGTGGCCGACGAGGCTGGTGTGCTGGCCAAAGTCACCGGCATCCTGGCCGAGGCCGGCATCAGCATCGACGCGGTGCTGCAGCGCGAAGCCGATGAAATTAGCGGCGAGGCCGGTACGCAGACCGACGTCATCATCCTCACGCACGACTGCGCCGAGGCCAAGATGAACAGCGCTATCGCCCAGATGCAATCTCTGCCCACGGTGCTGGCGCCCATCACCCGCATTCGCAAAGAGGAGCTGAACTGATGCGTTACCTCAGCACACGCGGCAACCCGGACCGCAAACGCTTTTGCGAAATCCTGCTCGAGGGCCTGGCGCCCGACGGCGGCCTCTACCTGCCAGAGGCCTACCCGCAGGTGAGCGACGTCACGTTGCTGCAATGGCGCACCGTCTACCACCAGCAGGGCTATGCGGCCCTGGCGTTTGAAATCCTCTCGCTCTACATCGACGACATTCCTGCCGCCGATCTGCGTGCTCTGTGTGCCAAGACGTACACCGCTGAGGTGTTTGGCACCGGTGAGATCGTGCCCTTGCGCCACCTCGAAGACGGCGTGTGGATCGAAGCCCTGTCCAACGGCCCCACGCTGGCTTTCAAGGACATGGCTATGCAGCTGCTGGGCAACCTGTTCGAGTACGAGCTGGGCCGCCGTGGCGAAGAGCTCAACATTCTGGGCGCCACCAGTGGCGACACCGGCAGCGCGGCCGAATACGCCATGCGCGGCAAAAAGGGCGTGCGCGTATTCATGACCAGCCCACACGGTCGCATGAGCCCCTTCCAGCAGGCGCAGATGTTCAGCCTGCAGGACGCCAACATCCACAACATCGCCATCAACGGCGTGTTCGACGACTGCCAGGATATCGTCAAAGCCGTGTCCAACGACTTGGCCTTCAAGCGCAAATACAAGATTGGCACCGTCAACTCCATCAACTGGGCACGCTTGCTGGCCCAGGTGGTGTATTACTTTGCGGGCTACATCCAAGCCACTACCTCGAACGACCAGAAGGTCAGCTTCGCTGTTCCCTCGGGCAACTTCGGCAACGTCTGTGCCGGCCATGTGGCGCGCCAGATGGGCCTGCCGATTGACAAGTTGGTGGTTGCCACCAACGAGAACGATGTGCTGGACGAGTTTTTCCGCACCGGCGTCTACCGCGTGCGCGGTACGGCAGACACGCACGAGACTTCCAGCCCGTCCATGGACATTTCCAAGGCCAGCAACTTCGAACGCTTTGTGTTCGACCTGTTGGGCCGCGATGGTGCGCGCGTGAAGGGGCTGTTTGGTGAAGGCCTGTCCAAGACCGGCCAGTTCGACCTGAGCGCTGACCCTGCGTTTGCCCAGGCCGCTACCCGCTACGGCTTTGTCAGCGGCAAGAGCACGCATGCCCACCGCCTGAAAACGATTCAGGACACCTGGAGCCGCCACGGCATGGTCATCGACACCCACACGGCCGACGGCCTGAAGGTGGCGCTGGAGCAGCGCACGGCTGGTGTGCCCATGGTGGTGCTGGAAACGGCCTTGCCCATCAAGTTCGCCGCCACCATCGTGGAAGCCCTGGGCCGTGAGCCCGAGCGGCCTGCCAAGTTCGAAGGCATTGAAGCCCTGCCCAAACGCGTGAAGGTGATGGACGCCGATGTGGCCGCCATCCAGGCGTTGATTGCTGCCGAGTGCGGCTACTGAGCCTTTAGGCAAGAAATAGCTGTCTGGCCCCCATGGAATATGCGCCAGCAGCTACTAAAACCATAGCAAACCTCGGCATGTCCACCCCCCCCCGCAAACCTTTGATGCCGCTGGACGATGCGCTGGCCCAACTGCTGGCCACCGTGCAGCCGCTGGCGCAGCAAGAGGCCGTGGCCACCATGGACGCGGACGGCCGCGTGCTGGCGCAAGCCATCGTGTCCGGCTTGCAGGTGCCGCCGCACGACAACAGTGCCATGGACGGCTATGCCGTGCGCGTGGACGATGTGCTGGCCGCAGCTGTGGGCTTGACTGTGTCGCAACGTATTCCCGCTGGCAGCGTAGGCACTCCGCTGCAGCCCGGCACCATCGCGCGCATCTTTACCGGCGCCCCGGTTCCATCTGGGGCCGATGCGGTGGTGATGCAGGAGGACTGCAGCGTGCAGGATGCCCCAGACGCCCAAGGCGCGACTGTGGTGCGCATCAACACCTTGCCGATTCCGGGCCAGAACATCCGCCGCTCCGGTGAAGACGTGCGCCGCGGCGACGTAGTGCTGGCCGCCGGCACCCGCCTGGGGCCCGCCGAACTCGGCCTCGCCGCTAGCGTGGGCATGGCCCAACTGTCGGTGGTGCGCAGGCCCCGCGTGGCGTTGTTTTCTACCGGTGACGAGCTGGTCATGCCCGGCGCAGTGGCACCGGCCGACATGCCACCGGGCGCCATCTACAACTCCAACCGTTTTTTCCTGAGCGCCATGCTGCGCCGCCTGGGCTGCGATGTCACGGACTTGGGCATCGTGCCTGACCAACTGGAGGCAACCAAGCAGGCCCTGCAGCAAGCGGCTGCCAACCACGATGTGATCCTGACCAGCGGCGGCGTGTCGGTGGGGGAGGAAGACCATATCAAGCCCGCCGTGCAGGCCCTGGGCGCGCTGCACCTGTGGCAAATCGCCATCAAGCCCGGCAAGCCCTTTGCGCATGGCACGGTGGGGGAGGCGCACTTTTTGGGCCTGCCTGGCAACCCGGTGTCCAGCTTTGTGACCTTCATGCTGCTGGTGCGGCCGTTCTTGTTGAAGCTGCAGGGCGTGGGTGACGTGGCGCTGCGAACCATTGCCGCCCGCGCCGACTTTGAATGGCCGCGGGCCGACAAGCGCCGCGAATTTTTGCGTGTGCGCCGCAACGACCAGGGTGGGTTGGATCTCTTTGACAACCAAAGCTCCGGCGTGCTGACCTCGGCCGTCTGGGGCGATGGGCTCATCGACACACCACCGGGCGAGGCGATTCAATACGGTGCCACCGTGCGCTACATCCCGTTCAGCGAGCTGCTGGTATGAAAGTCACGGTGCGCTACTTTGCCTCAGTGCGAGAGGCTATGGGCACGGGCGCCGAAGTGCTGGACACGCAGGCCGCCACGCTGGCCGCGCTGCGGGCTGAGCTGGTGGCGCGCGGGGGCGCCGGAGCGGAGGCCCTGGCCCCCGGCCGCGCGGTGCGCGTGGCGCTGGACCAGGTGATGAGCCTGGAATCTGCGTCGCTCACCGCCGGTTGTGAAGTCGCCTTTTTCCCACCTGTTACCGGGGGTTAGCGCTGTACGGCGCGGTTCAGCGTCACCAGCCGCTCAGTCAGTTCACCTGACGCCACCGTCATCGGTGCACGCAGCTCGTCCCGCATCCAGCCTTGCCGCGCCAGCAGCGCCTTCACCGGCGCCGGGTTGGGTTCTGCAAACAGCGCCTCGATCAGCGGCAGCAGGGGGCGCCACAGAGCCCGCGCCTCCGCCAGTTCTCCGCGCGCCATATGGCCCATCAGCGCCACTAATGGCGCTGCCTGCACATGGCCACCAGCCGCAATGGCACCTGCACCGCCCAGCGCCAGCGTGGTGAAGATGTTGGCATCGTCCCCGGCCAGCACCTGCAGCCGCCCGTCGGCAATCAGTGCCTGGGTTTTCGCGGCGTCGCCCGCGCAGTCCTTGATGGCGACGATGTGGGGGTGCTGTGCCAGCGTGCGCAGCGTGGCCAGCGCCAGGGATACGCCGGTGCGCGCCGGGATGTCGTAGACCACCACGGGCGCGTCGCTGGCATCGGCAATCGCTGTGAACCACTGCAGCAAGCCGGTCTGCGAGGGCCGGACGTAGTGAGGCGCAGGCACCAGCAGTCCGGCCAGCTTGCGGCCATTCAGCGTGCCCACCCAATCCAGCGTGTCGGGCAGGTGGTAGCCGGACAGGCCCATCATCAGCGGCAGGCCCGGGGCGGCGTGCGCCACGGTATCCAGCACGGCCAGTTGCTCGTCAGCGCTCAGCGCAGCGGCCTCGCCGGTGGAGCCGCAGACCGCGATGCCCGCAATGCCCTGGGGCACCAGGTGCTGCACCAGCTTGCGCAGGGCCGCGTGGTCCACCGCATCGTTGTGGAAGGGAGTGACCAGTGGAATCCAGAGGCCGGAGAAAGTGTCAGTAGCGTGCACGCGAACATCCTTTGCAGAAACAAGACCGATGGAAGAACCATCGTCAGCTGCGCGGCGGGTTGCGTTAAACGGGGGAGAGTGTTGTTCGCAGTTCCATCGCTCATCTGAGGACGGAACCGCAGCTCCGGTCAAATGAGCTTGGGTTTTTTGGATTTGTTCGCAGCCACCACACGCGCGCCGATCAGGGCCAGAGTGGCCGTGGCAAGGAGTGCGGTGAATGCGAACATGGGCCACATGCTAGCACGGTGCCACAATTCGGTCATGCCTTCTGACGCCATTTCTTCCCCCCGTGTCCGTATCCAGCCACAGCCTTTCGATGTGGCGCAGGAGATTGCCGCCCTGCAAGCCGGCGACCCGCGCGTGGGCGCGGTGTGCACCTTTGTAGGTACCGTGCGCGACCGCAATGGGCCAGGCCCTGCAGGCTCGGTGCAAACCATGGAGCTGGAGCACTACCCGGGCATGACCGAGAAGGCCATCGAGGCCATGGTGGACGCGGCCTTTGCACGTTTTGACATTCTGGGCGCCCGGGTGGTGCACCGCGTGGGCCTGCTACGGCCTACCGATGGGGTGGTGCTGGTGGTGGTGACCTCGGCCCACCGGGGCCAGAGCTTTCAGGCCTGCGAGTTTTTGATGGATTACCTCAAGACGCAGGCGCCGTTCTGGAAGAAAGAACAGACCCCCGAGGGCGCGCACTGGGTGGACGCCCGCGTCAGCGACGACGATGCACTGGCCCGCTGGGGCATAGAGGCGCGCAACGCCTGAGCGCCATGCGTCAAAAAGCGTAGCAGCCGGCCCCCGAAAACAGGCCAAATCCAGCCCCCTGACCCTACAATGCGCCCAGGCTGGCGTGTTAGGGCGTTGTCCGTGTTGGCCAGTTTTATCTCTCATTCGACAAGGGCGGACATGGATCTCCGGCTACGTGGGCTGCGTTGGGGTATTGCGGCGGTCGCCACGCTGTGGAGTGCCTGCGTTTGGAGCGCTGGGCTGCCAGTGGACTACCGCTGCGATGGCCTCTCCGCCGAACAGATCATCCAGACGTCCAACAATGGCTGGACCACTAGCGACGAGGGCAAAGTCCCAGTGGACCCTCAAGACCATTCCTGCTGGATCCGCATTACCAGCCTGCCCCAGGGACACGCGCTGGAAGCGGTGAACCGGTTGTCCTTTGCCGACCTGAATGTGCAGCGTGTCAACATCAGCCTGTTTGATGCCCACGGCAAGCCGCTGGGCCAGGCCCTGCGCCTGGGCCAAAGCAGTGGTGTGCTGGTTACCGGCCTGCGCGCCATCTTTACGCCCGATGCCATGGCGGCCTTCCCCTTGTATGCCCGCTTTGAACCCGCTGCCGGCGCCTTGGCCTACCCCGGGCTGGCGCGCACGCTGCTGGTGGAGTCCGTGGTGCCCGAAGATAGCCTGCGGGACGAGCAGGGCGTGGACTTGCTGAACCACAGCGGCGCGGTGTTTCTCTTCACCACAGCGCTCGTGGCCTTGTTCTTCGCCATCACCCTGCGCGACGCCAACTACGCCATCTACGCGTTGTACGCCACGCTGCAGTCCATCACCATTTTCACCAAGAGTGGTCTGCCGTTTGTGTTGAACGTGAGTTCGCCGTTGTGGCTCAACGCCTGGATTTTCAATTACCTGGTGGGGGTGCTTTCGGTGTTGCTGAGCGTGCGCTTTGGCCGCTTTGCCAAGCACAGCCCGCGCACCACCAAGGTGGCCTATGGCGTGGCCGTGATGTTCGCCGCCATGATTCCCATGCACTACCTGCTGCCCGGTGTGGCCAATGTGCTGATCTATGTGCTGGTGCCCTTGCACTTTCTGGTGCTGCTAACCGCTAACTGGCGCGGTTGGCGTGGGGGCGAACGGGGTTGCGGCATTTTGCTGCTGGGCTTAACCCCGATTGCGGCCTACTGGATGACCTTTTTGCTTTACAGCGTGCTGCTGCGCGAACCCATGCCCACCGAGCTGGCGTTGGGCTCCACCTTTGACTTTGTGCGCACGCTGTTACTGCCTATCGCGTTTTGCTATGGCATTGCCGAACGCACGCTGCGCCTGCAGCGTGAGACCGCGCGCATGGCTCGTTTTGACCCGCTCACCGGCCTGCTGAACCGCGAGGGCATACGTCAGTATGGCCAGCTGATGATTGATGAGGGCCATGTGCCTTGCGTGCTGATGCTCAATGTAGAGCGCTTTCACGCCATCAACGAAACCCTGGGCCCCACGCTGGGCGACCGCATCCTGCAGGAGGCGGGCAAGCGCCTCTTGGCGGTGTGCAAAACCCATTCCAGGGCCCGCGTGGGCCGCATGCATGCAGACCAGTTCTGCCTGATCTACCCCAGTCAGCTCACGCTGGTGTCGGTACGCGAGGAGATCGAATACGAGTTCAACCACCCCGCCGAGGTGGAAGGCCAGGCGGTGGACATTGCGCTGGCGGCGGGTGCTGCGCTGGTGCTGGCCAGCCAGCCGTCCATGGCGCAGCTGTTGCGCAATGCCGAGATCGCGCTGGACGCCGGTCGGGCCCAGCACAAGAACTGGATGGAGTACCGGGCCGACCTCGAGACCAGCCAGCGCGCCGATTTGGACTTGCTGTCCGAACTCAAGCGTGCGGTGGAGGCTGGTGAGCTGCGCCTGTACCTGCAGCCCAAAGTACGGCTGGAAGACGGTGCCGTACAAAGCGCGGAAGCCCTGGTGCGCTGGGAGCATCCGCGCCGGGGCCTGATACCGCCCGGTGAATTTGTTCCCTTTGCCGAAAAGACCGGGCGCATCACGCTACTCACGCGCTGGGTATTGGAGGAGGCCATGCGCATGGTGGCCAACTACCGCGCCCAGGGCCGGCCGTTGCAAATTTCAGTCAACCTTTCGACCTTTGATCTGGGCGAAGTGGGGTTTGCCGCGCGGGTAGCGGCGCTGGCGCGTGATACAGGGGCCGACCCCGTCGACATTCGCCTGGAAATCACCGAGAGCGGTGCGATGCAAGACCCCGCAGCGGCGCTGGACGTCATGAATGCCCTGACCAGTGCCGGCTTCAGTCTGTCGATTGATGATTTTGGAACCGGCTATTCCTCTCTGGCCTATCTGCAAAAAATGCCGGTGGCGGAACTCAAGATTGACCGTGCCTTTGTGCGCAACGTGCGGGCAGGAACGGATGAGGCCTCGTTGCTGGAGTCCACCATCGCCCTGGGCCACCGCCTGGGCCTGAGTGTGGTGGCCGAAGGGGCAGAGAATGCGGAGGAATGGGTGCTGCTGCGCTCCATGGGCTGCGATTACGCCCAGGGCTGGTATGCCGCAAAGCCCATGCCGGTAGAAGACTACGAACGATGGTGTAGGGAAAAGGTTCCTTTTGTGTCATAAGTAAATAACTTCAGGGAGAACGGGCTATGCACTGGCTGTCACACGGTGTTGAGCAACTGATCGCGTCTTGCGCGGACGAGGGCTATGCCCCCGACGTGCTGGTGGTGGGGTCGGGCTATGGAGGTTCGGTGGCCGCGCTGCGGTTTGCCGAGCGCGGCCAAAGCGTTGCTGTGCTGGAGCGCGGCAACGAATACGTGGCGGGTGAGTTCCCTACCGACTTCGGCCAGTTCGGCGGCTTTGTCCGTGCCGAGGTGGGGGGTGACCTGGATCGCCAAAAAGGCCCCGCCGCCATTGGCTATGAAGACGCGCTGTTTGACTTTCGCTTGGGCACCCGTGCCACCGCGCTGGTGGGCAATGGGCTGGGTGGTGGCAGCTTGATCAACGCGGCCGTGGCACTGCGCCCCGATGCGCGCGTGTTTCAGCAAGCCGCCTGGCCTGCGGCCCTGCGCGATGCGCCGCTGGATGCGGACTACGCACTGGCCGCACAGGTGCTGGAGGTGCAGTTGCCCGATGCGCAAAAGGCCTCGCCCGCCTGCGTGCCGCAGCAAACCCTGAAGTACCAACGCCTGCAAGACATTGGCCGGGCCGCGGCCAAGCGCTTTGCCAATGCGCGCCTGTCGGTCACCACCGAAGACGTGCCCCTGGTCATCGAATTCCGCAAGGACACGCCGCTGGACCTGGGGCCGCGCGATGCCTGTATGGGGTGCGGCGACTGCTGCTCGGGCTGCAACCACGACGCCAAGCTCAGTCTGAACAAGACCTACCTGCCACGCGCCGCCAAGCTGGGGGCGCGCATGTTCACCGGCGTGAGCGTGTTGCATGTGCTGCACAGCCCCGACGTGGCCCACCCCGGGCGCGACTGGGTGGTGCACTGTATACGCACCACCGAGCGTGCAGCCTGGGAGGCGTCATTTGATGCCCCCGGTGGCGCACTGAACGATCGCTACGAATTTGTGGTGCGCACGGGCACCGTGGTGCTCAGCGCCGGCACATTTGGTTCCAGCGAGATTCTGCTGCGCTCTGAAATACAGGGCCTGGCTGTGGCCAAGACCTGGCTGGGCCGCGGTATTTCGGCCAATGGCGATGACCTGAGTGCGGCCTATGACCTGAAAGACACCGCCAATGCCGTGGGGCAGGGCAGCGGCCCCACCCAGGCAGAGAAGGTGGGCCCGACCATCAGCGGTGTGATCCGCTTCCATGACCACCTGGACCATACCCAAAGCACGGTGACCGAGGATGGTGGCATCCCGGGCATGTTGTCGCCCATCGTGGGCCAGGCGCTGGCCACTCTGGGCATCCTGCCCCAACTCGCGCGCTTTGGCCTGCGTGGCAAGGCCGGGCAAGACCCGCTGGCCGTGCGGGCCGATGCCACGGCGCGCAGCCTGGTCATGCTGGGCATGGGTCACGATTCTTCCGCGGGGCGCGCAGAGCTGGCGACTGCGCATGCGCGCGTGCAGTGGTCCTGGGGCAAAGACGCCCAAGACCCTGCGCCGCTGCTGCACCGCAGCCGTGCCAGCAGCGTGGAAGGCGCGGGCGCAGAATTCCTGCCCAACCCCGCCACCGGTGTGTTGCCGGACAAGATTGCCAGTGTGCTCAGCGGCCCCAAGACCGATACCAGCTGGATCACCGTACACCCCCTGGGCGGCTGCCGCATGGCGGGCTCGGCCGCAGAGGGCGTGGTCAACCACCTGGGCCAGGTCTTCCTGCCCGATGGTCGGGTGCATACCGGCTTGCTGGTGATGGATGGCTCGGTGATCCCCACTTCGCTGGGCGTGAACCCCTTGCTCACCATCACTGCGCTGGCCGAGCGCGCCTGCCGCGTGCTGCTGGCCCCTCCGGTGGCAGAACTAAAGCAACATGTGCTGCCAACGCATCCACCTCGCCAGCAAACCGTGCATGCCGTGCCAGATGCACCGCATGGCGCGGTGATGGCCGAGGTGCTGCGGGGAACTTTGGTGCCCACGGCAGATGCACCGCTGCCCGCGTGGCTGCAACCGCAGGGTGGTGCCGAGAGCGTGCCCGCGGCGCTGTTTCTGGAAATGGATGTGCAGGACTGGACCCAGCTGTGGCAAGAACCCACGCACACACTGCAGGCCGTGCCCGGCACACCGACTGCCAAGCGCCTGACCGCCTCACGCGTGGTGGTGGACCGGCCGGGCGGGCCGCCCTTGGTGCTGCAGGTCACGGGGGGGCAGGTGCAGATGTTTGTCGAGGCACAAGAGTGGCTGGGCGCACGCGTCAGCCGCGCTATCCGCGCAGGGCTGACCTATGCCATCGCCCGCTGGATACCCGACGCGGCACACCCCAAAGACCCCAAGCTGGAACGACCCGGCCCCGGCTGGTGGACCACGTTACACGACGGCGCCATGATGCTCTGGAACGCCAGTGCCGCCCGCGTGTTTGACTACCGGCTGGAGTTGCGAGATCCAAGCGATGGCCAACTGCGCTACCGCCTGATGGGTACCAAGTTCATCCAGCCCGCACTGGGCTGGGGCGAACTGTGGCAGTGGTGTGTACGCACGCTGCGCCATGGTGGCTGGCCCGCCCCGCAGCGGCGCAGTGTGTGGGACCAACTCACCCAGTTGGACGTGCGCCTGCTGCAGGCCAGTGATGGTGTCGAGCTGGCAAGCGGCCGCCTGTGCATGGACATTCCTGAGATGGTGCGGCGCATTGCCCCCCAGATGAAACCTGGCCCGGACACCGTGAATGCACTGGCTGCGTTCATCAGCTACCCGCTCATGGTGCTGCGCTATGTGGTCAGTTGCCGCATGCTGGATTTTCGGCTGCCCGACTACAAACCCGACTTGCCCGCCAAGGACCCGCTGGCGGGCCCGGACGATGGGCATTTCGAACTTTCTGCCGACCTGTACCCGCCCATCCGGTTGGCAGGCGGCCAGGTGGTGCTGCCCCAGGCCCCTGTGTGCCTGACCGTGCCCCTGCGTGCCAGCACGCAGTTGCCACCCGATGGGGCGCCGCCCAAGGACAGCACCGACTGGATCCGCATCGGCCTGGTGCGCTACGCCCAGCCGCAGGTGGAATCCAGCGTCACCGTCCAGGGACTGCGGCGCTTCAAGTCCATCGTGCTGCTCAACGGCTTTGCGCAAAACACCTTGCCCTTTGTGGCCGAAGAGTTGGGCGAACGGGCCCTGGCCGCCATGCTCTATGCGCAGGGTTGGGACGTGTGGCTCATGGAGTACCGCGTCAGCCCGTTTTTGCGTGCCTCCACCCGTCTGTCCAGCATGGACGACATCGGAGCCTGTGACCTTCCCGCCGCTGTCAACCATGTGCTGAAGACGCTGCAAGAGGAGCGCAAGGACGAGCCCCTGCTGCCCGGCCAGGTCAGCGTGTTCAGCCACTGTGTGGGGTCGGCGTCCACCGCCATGTCTCTGTTAGGTGGGCACCTGACCCACCTTGGTGGTTTGCCCAAGGTGGCTGCAGTGCTGTTCTCGCAGTTCCAGCCCTATGTGATCGGTTCGGTCACGGCCCAGATGCGTCTGCAGGTGGCCTCGCTCATGGTCAATGCGCTGGGGCTGGAGTTTGTGGAGTTCTCTGCGGGCACGGCCCAGGCTGATGGCTTGCACGCGCTCATGGACCGGGTCTTCGCCAGCTTTGCCTACGACGAGCACGAGCGCTGCCCGGGTGAGCATGACCTGCGTGTGCCGCACCCCGACAGCACTTCGTGCAAACGCATGGCGGGCTTTTTGAGCCGCCTGTTCCGCCACGACCAGCTTATTGAGAGCCAGCCGGGCCGTCCCGGTACACATGAGAAGCTGGACCTGTATTTTGGTCGTACCAACCTGGGTGTGTTTTTGCACGGCGCCAAGTGCGTGGAGTACGAGCACCTGGTGGATGCTGATGGCCAGAACATCTATGTCACAGACGAGAACGTGCGCCGCTACTTGGGCATGCCGGTGATGCTGCTGCATGGGGCCGACAACGTGCTGTTTGACAAGGAATCGCTGGAAGAAACCAAGCGCCAGTTCAGCCGCGCCTTTGGTGCCGAGCGCCTGGCCACCCAACTGGACCGCTTTCTGGTGGTGCCGGACCACGCGCACTTTGACTGCACCATTGGCAAGCGCGCGCCTGAAGTCATCTTTAGCGAGGTGGTGGATTTCTTCAACAACGCCCAGGCCGCCGAGCTGCCTGCACCCGCCACCCAAAACCGCCTGCGCGCGCGTCTGCCACGCACCGGCCCCCTTGCCGGCTGGGTGCGCCGCGAGGGCGACCAGACCCTGGTGCGCGTGTGGATGGAGGTAGACAACAGCCAGGCCGACACGGCCGTGGCTGCGATGACGCTGCTGTCGGTCGGGCGCCAGCGTGTGGTGCAAGCCTGGGACCTGCACAGCAGCCCGTTAGAAGGATTGGTAGGCGTGAGCGCGGGTGCGGTGCCTGACCAAAGCATCGTCTATGCAGTGGCCGACATAACTGTCCCTGCGAACTGGGCGGGCCCCATCACCGTGGCCATGGTCAGCCTTCACAGTATTGCCGCCGATGCCCCCGCGGGTGCCGACGATGCCGTGGCACACCACTGGCCAGAGAGCTGGGGTGACCCGGTGACGGTGGACGAGGTGGTGCAAAACGGCGGGCGCAGCCCGGTACCCACGGCGGACGGGCCTGCCCCTGCACCGCGGACCAGCGACATGCCGCGCGCGGAGCCACGGCCCAGCCTACTGCTGGGGGCGGGCGCGCAGGTTTGTATCAAGCCGCGGCCGTTGGATTTGACCGTGCACGATGCCGTGCTGTTGCTGCGCCCCCTGGCGCATCTGGTGAGCGAGCAGCGCGCCATTGCGCTCAAGGCGCAGCCGGGTACGCTGTCACGCCAGCGCCGCAGCCTGCGCTGGATGGGCGAGTGCGTGCTGCGCCTGCGCGGTAGCACCTTGGTGCCGGGCGCAACGCTGCGCTTTGTGGCGTCCACCTGTCGCCATCCCGGCATTACGGAGCTGGAGGCCGCGCGCAGCGACCATACGCTGCAGGCGCTGGCCGCGCAGCAGCGTGCCGAGCCTGCAGCGTTCATGTGGATGCTGGGTGACCAGATTTACGCCGATGCACGTGCCGGGTTGGCTTCCAGCGCATCCCCCATCGAGATGCTGCTGCCGCGCTACCGCGAGGCCTTTGGCTCACTGGGCTTCCGCCAGTTGGCGCGCAGCCTGCCGCTGTACATGGTGATGGACGACCATGAAATAGGTGACAACTGGAGCTGTGACGAACCCAAGCTCAGCACGGCCCGGGCTGTGCTGTCGCACAACGCGCTGAGCGCGTTTGCCGCTTTCCAGCGCTCCCATGGGCCCGAACCGCTGGGCCCGCAGGGGCACGACGGTGTACTGACGCACGAGGTGGCAGCCTTCCTGTCGCTCAATACCCGCATCCACCGTGATCGCGCGTTGGGCCCCGCGGGCCAGCGGCGCATTCTGGAAGAGGGGCAATGGCAGCTGCTGGAGGATTGGCTGCTGGCGGAGCAGGCGCGCGGTACGCACCCCAAGTTCATTGCCACGGGTTCGGTGCTGGCGCCCGGGCTGGTGCAGGCCTCGGGCAGGCCATCGCCGCGCGACAGCGACAACTGGCAGCTGGTGGAGCCAGAGCGCCGCCGGGTGCTGGACTTCATCGCGCAGCAGCAGATCAGCAACGTGGTGTTCCTCTCGGGTGATTACCACTGCAGCGCCACGGCCACCATTGCGTTTAGCCACAGCCCGGTGCGGGCCTACGCGCTGGTCACGCCACCGCTGCATGCACCGCTGCGCTTTGCCAATGTGTCGCCCGCCGATGTGATCCCCCATGAAGTGGTGCCGCTGTCTGGTGGCCAGGCGGATATCCACGCCCAGGCCTGGAATGGCGACGGCTGGCTGGCGTGCGAGGTGCAGCGCCAGGCGGCAGGGGGCTACCGACTGACGGCACGCTTTACCACCCTGCGCATGGACGCGAAAGCGCCAGACCATGTCAGTGAGGTCTGGGACATGGCCTAGCGCTCGCGTTTGATCTGGGTCAACATAGCGGCAATGGCAAACGCCGCTTGAGGGCTACCGTGCGCTAGCGCACTTGAAATGGGGCCGGTAGGCCCCAAGCTGGGATGCATCTGGCCTTTGCGCCACAGGAGCACACATGCGAATTGAAAAACTGACGACGAAATTCCAGGAAGCCTTGGGCGAAGCCCAGAGCCTGGCCCTGGGCAATGACAACCAGTACATCGAGCCGGTGCACGTGCTGGCCGCGATGATCCGTGTGGACGATGGTCCCAAGGCGCTGATGAACCGCGCCGGTGTCAACGTGGCGGGCCTGCTGGCGGCGGCCGAGGCTGCCATCAAACGCCTGCCGCAGGTGCAGGGGCACGAACAGGTAACCGTGGGCCGCGACATGGTGAGCCTGCTGCAGGCGGCCGAAAAGGAATCCATCAAACGCGGTGACCAGTTTGTGGCGGGCGAACTGTTTTTGCTGGCGCTGGCCGATCACAAGGGCGACGCTGGCAACCTGGCGCGCGCCAACGGCCTGACCCGCAAGAGCCTGGAAGCCGCCATCGACGCCGTGCGCGGTGGCCAGAATGTGGACAGCGCCGATGCCGAAGAGCAGCGCGAGTCGCTGAAGAAATACTGTATCGATCTGACCGAGCGCGCCCGCCTGGGCAAGCTGGACCCGGTGATTGGCCGCGACGATGAGATCCGCCGCGCCATCCAGGTGCTGCAGCGTCGCACCAAAAACAACCCCGTGCTGATTGGCGAACCCGGTGTGGGCAAGACCGCCATCGTGGAAGGGCTGGCCCAGCGCATCGTGGACGGTGCGGTGCCGGACTCGCTCAAGGGCAAGCGCGTGCTGAGCCTGGACATGGCCGCGCTGCTGGCGGGTGCCAAGTTCCGCGGCGAGTTTGAAGAGCGCCTGAAGAATGTGCTGAAAGACCTGGCCAAGGACGAAGGCCAGACCATTGTGTTCATTGACGAGCTGCACACCATGGTGGGCGCCGGTAAGGGCGAGGGCGCCATGGACGCCGGCAACATGCTCAAACCCGCGTTGGCGCGTGGCGAGCTGCACTGCGTGGGCGCGACTACGCTGGACGAATACCGCAAGTACATCGAAAAGGACGCTGCCCTGGAACGCCGCTTCCAGAAGATTTTGGTGGGCGAGCCTACCGTGGAAGCCACCATCGCCATCCTGCGCGGCCTGAAAGAGCGCTATGAGACCCACCACGGCGTGCAGATCACCGACCCCGCCATCGTGGCCGCAGCCGAGCTGAGCCACCGCTACATCACCGACCGCTTTTTGCCCGACAAGGCCATTGACCTGATCGATGAGGCCGCCAGCAAGATCAAGATCGAGCTTGACTCCAAGCCCGAGGTCATGGACAAAAAAGACCGCCGCCTGATCCAGCTGCAGATCGAGCGCGAAGCCGTGAAGCGCGAGAAAGACGAAGCCTCGCAAAAGCGCCTGGAGCTGATCAACGAAGAGATCACCGCGCTGCAAAAAGAGATTGCCGACCTGGACGAACTGTGGAAGGCCGAGAAGGCCCAAGCCCAGGGCTCCAAAACCCTCATGCAAGAGGTGGAGAAGGTGCGTTTCCAGATCAAGGAGCTGACCGACAAGGGCGACTTCAACAAGGCCGGCGAGCTGCAATACGGCAAGCTGCCCGAGCTGGAAAAACGCCTGCAAGACGCTCAGGCGCAAGAGGCTGACAAGACCAAAGACGCCAAACACGGTGGCCGCACCCAGCTGCTGCGCACCATGGTGGGCGCTGAAGAAATTGCCGAGGTGGTGAGCCGCGCCACTGGCATCCCCGTCAGCAAGATGCTGCAGGGCGAGCGCGACAAGCTGCTGCAAATGGAAGGCAAGTTGCACGACCGGGTGGTCGGGCAGGACGAAGCCATTGCGGCCGTGGCCAACGCCATCCGCCGCTCACGCTCAGGCCTCTCCGATCCGAACCGCCCCACGGGTTCCTTCCTGTTCCTGGGCCCCACGGGCGTGGGCAAGACCGAGCTGTGCAAGGCGTTGGCCGGCTTCATGTTCGACAGCGAAGAGCACCTGGTCCGCGTGGACATGAGTGAGTTCATGGAGAAACATTCGGTGGCCCGCCTGATTGGTGCGCCCCCCGGTTATGTGGGCTACGAAGAGGGCGGCTACCTGACGGAAGCCGTGCGTCGCAAGCCCTACAGCGTGCTGCTGCTCGACGAGATTGAAAAGGCCCACCCGGACGTGTTCAATGTGCTGCTGCAAGTGCTGGACGATGGCCGCCTGACGGATGGCCAGGGCCGCACGGTGGACTTCAAGAACACCGTCATCGTGATGACCAGCAACATCGGCAGCCAGCTGATCCAGAGCATGGTGGGGCAGGACTACGAAGACGTGAAAGAGGCTGTGACCGGCGAGCTGAAGAACCACTTCCGCCCCGAGTTCCTGAACCGCATCGACGAGACCGTGGTCTTCCATTCGCTGGACGCCGCCAACATCGCGTCCATTGCCAAGATCCAGCTCGCTACGCTGATGGGCCGCCTGGCCAAGATGGACCTGACGCTGGCGGTGAGCGACGCCGCTGTGGCCGAACTGGCCAAGGTGGGCTTCGACCCGGTGTTTGGTGCGCGGCCCCTGAAGCGCGCCATCCAGCAGCGCATCGAGAACCCGCTGTCCAAGCTGCTGCTGGAAGGCAAGTTCGCGCCCAAGTCCACCATTCAAGTGGGCGTGGACCCGATCCAGGCGCCTGGGGAGTTCAGCTTCCGCTGAGTAGTTTTGGGGTGGGTTTAGAGGTCTTTTCGGCCTCTAGCCCGCTTGGAATATGCGCGAGCAGCTATTGAATTGATAGTGAGAAAGCTGAGTCAGGCATCCCACTGCACCCGCCGCGCCAGCCGTTCAAACGCCATGTCGGCTGCCACGGCCAGCAGGCCGACCAGTACGGCGCCCTGCAGCACATAGGCGGTGTTGAAGCCCGACAGGCCCACGATGATGGGCGAGCCCAGGGTCTTGGCGCCCACGGTGGAGGCAATGGCTGCGGTGCCGATGTTGATGATGACCGAGGTGCGCACGCCCGCCACCCACAGTGGCAGGGCCAGCGGCACCTGCACCTGCCACAGCAGCTTCCAGGGCCCTAGGCCCAGCGCGCGGGCAGACTCTTGCACGGGCTGGGGCACGGCCTCCAGCCCTGCCATGGTGGCCTGTAGCACGGGGAGCAGCCCAAAGAGGGAAAGCGCTAGCAGCGCCGGTAGCTCCCCAAAACCCACCACCGGCACAGCGACAGCCAGCACGGCCACCGGCGGAAAGGTTTGCCCCATGGCGGCAATGGTTTCCAGCAGGGGCCGAAACGCCTTGCCACCCGGGCGCGTGGCGCCCAGGCCCGCCACCGTGCCTACCAGCACCGACACTGCGCTGGACAGCAGCACCAGGCCCAGGTGCTGCCACAGCAGCTCGGCCAGCGGCTCTTGCAGATACACGGGCCGCTCCAGGGCGGGGAACCAGGCGGCAAACACCGGTTGGGTGTGCGGCAGCCCATAGGCCAGCGCCAGCAGCAGGGCCAGCGTCCAGACCAGTCGGTCGCACCACAGCGGGGTGTGCAGGGTCTCAGCCATGGGCCGCGGGCGCCAGCAAATCGGCCGCATTCACCTGGCCCACGGTGGCGCCTGCGGCATCTTCCACCCGCAATGCCGACACGGCGTGTACCGCCATGCAGGAAATGGCCTCGCGCACAGTAGCCGTGTGGGCAATGCTGGCGTGCGGCGTACCCGGCGAGGTGGCCACCACCAGCGGCGTTACCAGTGGGGCAATGGGCCGCAGCGACAGCAGCTTCAGCCCACGGTCTGCGCGGCCCAGAAAGTCCTCGACAAATTCATCGACCGGGGCGGACAGCAGCTCCAGCGGCGTACCGATCTGGACGATTCGCCCCTCGCGCAGCAGCACGATGCGCGTGGCTAGCAGCAGGGCTTCGTCAATGTCGTGGGTGACCAGCACAATGGTTTTTCCAGACGCCTGGTGAACGCGCTTGAGCTCCAGCTGTAGCGCGGCGCGCGTGACGGGGTCCAGCGCGCCAAAGGGTTCGTCCATCAGCAGCACATCGGGGTCGGCGGCCAGCGCACGGGCCACGCCCACACGCTGCTGCTGCCCACCCGACAGCTGGTGCGGCAGGCGCGTGCGGTACTGCACGGGGTCCATGGCAAACAGCGTCAGCAGCTCGGTCACTCGCGCCTCAATCCGCTCGGCGCTCCAGCCCAGCAGCTGCGGCACAGTGGCAATGTTGCGCTCCACCGTCCAGTGCGGGAACAGGCCTACCGACTGGATGGCGTAGCCCATGCGCCGGCGCAGGTCGCGTACGTTGAAGCTGTAGATCTCTTTGCCGTCCAGCAGAATCCGGCCGCCATCGTGGTCCACCATGCGGTTGATCATCTTCAGCGCGGTGGACTTGCCAGAGCCCGAGGGGCCGATCAGCACCACCAGTTCGCCGCGCGCAATGTTCAGGTTCAGGCCCGCGATGGCAGAGGTGCCGCCATACGATTTGCTGGTGTTGTCAAACGTGATCATGCGGTGGGACTTTCGAACAGCGCAGACAGCGCCTTGAACAGGGCATCGGCCAGCACGGCCATCAGCACAATGGGCAGCACGCCCAGCATCACCAGCTCGTTGGCGGCGCTGAACAGGCCATCAAACATCATGGCGCCCAGCCCGCCCGCACCCACCAGCGCGGTGACGGCGGCCAGGCCCACGGTTTGCACCACGGCCGTGCGCAGGCCCACCAGCAGCACGGGCAGCGCCAGCGGCAGCTCCACCTGCCAAAACACCTGCCAGGCACCCAAGCCCATGGCGCGGGCCGAGGTGGTCACCGCCACCGGCACCTGCTCCAGCCCGGCCAGGGCCGAGCGCACGACGGGCAGCAGGGAGTAAAGAATCAGCGCCAGCACCGCGGGCGCCAGGCCCACACCGCTGATGCCCGCCTGCGCCAGCAGCGGGTAGCGGCCGGCCAGCCAGGCCAGTGGTGCCATCAGCAGACCAAACAGTGCGATGGAGGGCAGTGTCTGTACCACGTTGAGCACCGGGAACAGGGCTTGCCGCAGGCGCCGCGCTCGCGCCATGGCCCAGGCCAGCGGCAGGCCCAGCAGCACCGCGGGCAGCACCGCCAGCACCACGATCTGCAGGTGCCGCAGCATGGCCGCGCCAAACACATCGCTGCGGTTGGCGTACTCCTTCAGGATGGACAGGTCTTGCCCCCACCCCATGGCCAGCAGCGCCAGGAGGGGAAGGGTGGCCAGCGCCAGCGCGGCCAGGCGGGGCAGGGTGCGCAGTTGCAAACGGCCTACCGCATCCAGGCAGATCAGCCAGCCCAGTGCCATCAGGCTCCAGAAGCCGGCGCCCAGCGCGGTGCGGGCGATGGGGGATTCGGTGCGCGCCACGGCCGTGGCATGGTGGGCTGCCAGCGCCCACAGCAGCGCCAGCGAGGCGGCCATGCCGGCGGTGACCAGGCCTTGGGTGGTGCGGTGTTGGGGGCGCAGCACGGCAAACAGCAGTGCTGCTACGAGCACCACCACGGCCAGCCAAGCCGGAGTGCCCATCAGCTGGGCCAGAAACACTGGCGTGCCAGACAGCAAGCGGTTGGGCGCCACGCGCACAAAGGGCAAGCCCCATGCGGCCAGCAGGCCCAGACCGAGGCAGACGGCCAGCACCGGGTTGCGCGCGGGCGCGCTGGGTGGCTGGCCCAGGGCAGGCAGCGGGCTTATTTGATGAATCCCTTGCTGTGCAGGTAGTCGGATGCCACCTTGCGGGCGTCCTGGCCTTCAATCTGAATGCGCGCATTCAGCGTCTGCAGCGTGGGGCCGTCCAGCGACTTGAAGATGGGGGCCAGCACCGTGGCAATAGCCGGTGTGCGTTTGAGCACTTCTTCTCGCACCACCGGTGCGGGGGCGTACACCGGTTGCACGCCCTTGGGGTCTTCCATTACCACCAGGCCCAGTGCAGCCACGGGGCCGTCGGTGCCATAGGCCATGGCGGCGTTCACGCCCGATGTTTTCTCGGCCGCGGCCTTGATGGTGGCGGAGGTGTCACCGCCGGCCAGTACCAGCGCCTGGTCAGCGCGCAGCTTGAAGCCATAGGCAGCCTGGAAGGCGGGCATGGCATCCGCACGCTCCATGAATTCAGCGGAGGCCGCCAGCTTGAAGCTGCCGCCACCCGCAATGAACTTGCCCATGTCGTCCAGCGTGCGTAGCTTGTTGGCCGTGGCCACGTCCTTGCGTACGGCAATGGCCCAAGTGTTATTGGCGTTGGCGGGTTCCAGCCAGACGATGTGGTTTTTCTCCATATCCATCTTCTTGGCCAGCTCGTAGCCCGCGCGCAGGTCTTTCCAAGCCTTGTTGCTCTCGTCGCCCAGCATGAAGGCGCCGTTGCCGGTGTATTCGGGGTATAGGTCAATCTCGCCAGCCAGCAGCGCGGTGCGCACCACCTTGGTATTGCCCAGCGAGACCTTGTTTTCGGTCTTGATGCCATTGGCCTCCAGCGCCAGCACCACGATGTTGCCCAGCAGCTTGCCTTCGGTGTCGATCTTGGAGCCCACACGCACCGCGGTTTGGGCGTGCGCTGCCCCCATGGTCATCAGGCCAGCGGCCGCTACCAGCAGGGTGCGACGCAGAAAATGCAGAGGTGTTGCCATGGGATGTTCCTTTCAGAGTGGGGCACAGGATAAGCGAAACCCATTACCCCCGGAAGCCCCTCGGAGCCTTGGGCTGTGGTGCAATGGAACTACTAATTGTTGATTGACAGGAGGCCCCATGAAAGCTATTTGGAACGGCACCGTGATCGCCGAAAGCGATGACACCGTATTGGTGGAGGGCAACCACTATTTCCCCGCCAGTACGCTGAACCGCGACTACGTGCAGTTCAGCAACCACAAGACCAGCTGCGCCTGGAAGGGCCAGGCCAGTTACTACTCGTTACTGATCAATGGCGAGATCAACACCGATGCCGTCTGGTACTACGCCGACCCCAAGCCCGAGGCGGAGATGGTGCGGGACCGGGTAGCGTTCTGGAAGGGCGTGCAGGTTACGGCGTAGCCGGTTGGCAGCGTTGCCCTTGTAGGCGTAGTCCTACGCCAAGTCGGGATTTAGTCCTCTGGTACCAACCGTGCGCGTCAGACAAACTTACGTTGTGGTTTTTTGAATCACCAAGTAAGGACACACCATGAACTCATACCCCATCCCTGCCAATCAACCTCGCGTGTGGCGTCTGCATCCATTGATTGCGGTTGCTGCAGGCTCCGTGGTTTTGGTGAGCCTGCTGGGCGCCGCTGCCATTACGGGAATTCTTCCCAACTCCAATGCCAAGGCGGATGCTGCCGTTACTGCTCCGGCAGACGTGACAGCGTCTCCTGCACCAACTTCGCTGCATAAAGCGGTAAGCCAGAAGCCCACTACCCAGAAAACTTCCACGCAGGTGGCCACCAATTCCAATGCCCCAGCGCAACCCGCTGCTGCTCCCGCTCAGAAAAACAGCGTTGTCGGTATCGGTGTGGGTGCTCTGGTTGGCGGTGCGCTGGGTAGCCAGATTGGCAGTGGCGATGGCAAGACCCTTGCCACCATTGCCGGTGCAGTGGGCGGTGGCTACGTTGGCAATGAAATTGCCAAGAAGAACGCTGCCCCCTGATCCTCTGGCCCCGCTAGGCGGTTTGCCGCCACTGGCGGATTTGCTCCACCGTGGCGGTGGCACCACCGCACACGATGAACAGCACGTTGCGGTAGGGCGCTAGCGCCGCGTTGGCCTCATAGGCCAGCGCCAGGCTGGCGCCGCAGGCGGGTTCCACCAGCACGCGGTGATCGGTGAGAAAACGTTCACACGCATCCAGCGCACTGGCGTCTGACACCAACACGCTCTGCACCGGGCGCTGCTGCGTCCACTGGAAGGCTTGTTCGCACACGCGCTTGGCGCCCAGCGAACTGGCAATGCTGGTGATGGCGTCCAGCGCCACCGTGTGCCGGGCCTGCATGGCAGCATGCAGCGACGCGGCGCCATCCGTCTCCACCGCAATGATGGGCACCTGCCCCCAGCCATTGCGCGCCATGCCCTCGGCCACACCCGACATCAGGCCACCACCACCTACCGACAGCACAACCGCATCGGGCACCACGCCCGCGCGGGCCACCTCGTCAATCATGCTGGCGTGACCGGCCCACAGCAGCGGGTCGTCAAACGGGTGCAAAAACGCATCGTCCGGCCCCACCAGCGACAGCGCCAGTTCATTGGCCTCTTGCCACGATGCACCGTGCACGATCACGTCTGCGTTCTCCAGCCGCAGCAGCTCTTGCGCCCTTGCCGTAGTGGTCTGCGGCACCACCACGGTCACGGGGATGTTCAGCACCCGCCCCGCATACGCCACCGCCATGCCCGCGTTGCCGCCCGACGACGACACAAAACGCTTGGCCCCGCGCTGCGCATGGATCTGGCAGGCATGGCCAATGCCACGAATCTTGAAACTGCCAGGCGGCTGCAGCGCTTCCATCTTGAGCCAAACGGTGCGTTGCGCGAGCTGGCTGAGGGCGCGGGATTCGAGGAGAGGGGTTTGTATGTGGAGGGGTGTTTGCGTCATGGGGAAGAGGTTAACGCACACGGCCATGGCGTGTTGCCAAGGCGTATGGATCGCCGCATACTATGTCAGCAGCGCTCGCAGAAGCGCTTGAAGCTAGGGCGTTGGAAATCATACGTTTGGGGTTTCAAAAGGGAGAACATATGAAGTTGCTGAAAAATCGCTCCATTGCGACACGCATGCGCTTGGGCTTTGGTCTGCTCATCCTGGTGAGTATTGCGGTGGCCCTGTTCGGGCGCCTGGCTCTGGACCAGGTGGGTGGCCAGGTGCGCGCACTCACGGAACACAATCTGGTGGTGGTGACCGTGTTGTCCAACATCAAGGACAACGTCAACCTCACGGCCCGCGCCGCCCGCAACATTGCATTGCAGACCGACCCCCAGGGAAAGTTGGTCGAAAAAACTATCATCGACGGCAACCGGACCTCCACCCGTGCCTTGCTCAAGCAGTTGGAAGACTTGCTGACGCTGCAGGAAGAGCAGGCCAAGCTCAAGGAAGTGACCACCAAGCGCTTGGCCTATGTGGCCAAGCTGGACGAATCGGTGAAGTTGGGCCTGGAGGGCAATAACGAAGCCGCACGTGATTTGCTGGTGGGGGAGGTGACGCAACTGCAAAAAGCCTATTTCTCCGAACTCGATATCCTGATTGCCCTACAGCGCGAGCGCATGGAGGATGCGCGCCACTCGACCGATGGCACGGTGCGTCAGGCCGGGTATGCGATGTTGCTGTTGCTGGTGGTAGCCATGGTGTCGGGCACGCTGATTGCCAATTGGACTGCCCGCAGCGTGACACGCCCGCTGCTGGCCGCGGTGCACGTGACGCAGCGCATTGCCCAGGGAGATCTGAGCACCCATGTCGAGCCTGAGGCAAAGGATGAGGTGGGACGCTTGATGGAGTCTTTGCGGTCAATGCAGGATTCGCTGCGTAATCTGGTGGGCATGGTGCGCAGCAGCAGCGATGCAGTGGCACTGGGGGCCTCCGAGATCGCTGCCAGCAATGGCGACATGTCGCACCGCACGGAGCAGCAGGCCTCCAGCCTGGAAGAAACCGCCGCGGCCATGGAACAAATCTCCACCATGGTGCGTAGCAGTGAGAGTTTGGCCCAGCAGGCCAATGACTGTGCCCAGGTGGCCAACGGGGCCGCAGCGCGTGGTGGCGATGTTGTCAGTCAGGTGGTTAGCACCATGTCCCAGATCAACGTGGCGTCCCAGCGTATCTCCGACATCGTGAGCGTCATCGATGGCATCGCGTTTCAGACCAATATCCTGGCGCTCAATGCTGCGGTCGAGGCGGCCAGGGCGGGGGAGCAAGGGCGCGGGTTTGCCGTGGTGGCCTCGGAAGTTCGCAGCCTGGCACAACGCTCGGCCACCGCTGCGAGAGAGATCAAGACGCTGATCAACAGCAACGTGGAGAAGGTCGATGCGGGGTCACGTCTGGTCGAGACAGCGGGCACCAATATGGCTGATATTCGCGAGCAGGTCGGGCGTGTGGTGACCCTGATTGCCGAGCTGGGCACCATGTCGTCATCGCAGAGCCGAGACATCGTGCAGGTGAACCAATCGGTGGCGCACCTGGACCAGGCCACCCAGCAGAACTCCGCCATGGTGGAGCAGTCCGCAGCGGCGGCCGACAGCTTGAGCCAGCAGGCGCGGCTGTTGGTGGAGGCCATCAGTGCCTTCCGGCTGCAGCCTACCGACCGGGGGCTTGTCGCCGCCTAGGCCCGTGCTAACCCGGGAAGCTAAAAGAAGGGATACGGTCCCGGGTACTGGCCGATGTAGCTGATGTGACTGACCAGTCCATGCGCAGGGTTCCACAGATGCAGCATGCACGCCGCCGGGCCAATATAGGACTGGGGCGCCGCGTCGGGTGCTAGCTGCAGCGCGATTTCGGTGGTGGTGCTGGGGCAGCTGGCCACCACCGTGCCGGCCCAGCGCCGCACCATGGGGCGGTGCACGTGGCCGCAGAGCACGGCTTCTACATTCGTTGCCGTGTGCAACACGGCTTCCAGCGGGGCCGGGTCGCGGTAGGCGTATTCGTCCAGATACGGAATGCCGCTCACAAACGGTGGGTGGTGCAGCAGCACTAGCGTGGGTTTGTGCGGGTTGGCCTGCAGCGTGGTCTGGAGCCACTGCAAGCCCGCGGCATCCACGTCGCCATGGTGTTGCCCCGGCACACAGGAGTCCAGCGCGATGATGCGCACCGCATAGTCGTCCACACAGTAGTGCAGTGGGCCATCCATTGGCAGGTAGGCGTGGTCGGCAAACGCGGTGCGGAATTGCTCGCGGTGGTCGTGGTTGCCGGGCAGCACCGCATACGGAATAGTGAGTTGCGAGAGCAGGGTGTGTGCGTGGGCGTATTCCTCAGGCTCGCCATAGTCCACCAGGTCGCCGGTGATGACGACCAGGTCGGGTCGGCGGTCCAGTTGGTGCAGGTGGATGATGGCATCCGTCAGGGCGCGGTTGGAGTCGGCCACGCCGCGGTACAGCTCGCCGGGCGGGCGCACATGCAGGTCGGACAGTTGGGCAATCAGCACGGTGGGCTCCAAAAATCAGATGGTGGTGGCCATGGGTAAGCAATGCGCGGGCCATGGCCATGATACGGAGCTGCGTATAGCGCGGTGGGGTGCGGCCGTTACGATCGGTGCATGTCTCCCATCACCCGTCGCATCGTGCAGGCTGCCCTGTACGAAAGTATTGCCATTGCCGTTGTCACGCCCACGCTGGCGCTGGCTTTCTCCCATCCTCCCGGTTCGGCCTTTGTGCTGTCGGCCGTCATGTCCACCATCGCGCTGGCCTGGAACTATGTGTTCAACTCGTTGTTCGAGCGCTGGGAAGCTAGCCAGGCCGTGAAGGGCCGTTCGCTGGCTCGCCGCATCGCCCACGGCGTGGGGTTTGAGGGCGGTCTGGCCATCATCCTCATGCCGATGATGGCCTGGTGGCTGGACATTTCGCTGTGGGCCGCCTTTGTGGCGGACCTAGGCCTGCTAGCCTTCTTCTTTGTTTACACCGTGGCCTTTACCTGGGCTTTTGACCGAATATTCGGGCTTCCTGCGTCGGCAAGTTAAGAGCCAAATAGGCCTCTAGCCCCCGTAGACTATGCGCGAGCAGCTTCTATTTTGATAGCAAGCTGGTGAGGTTCAGGCGGCCACCTTGTTCTTCAAGCGCAGCAGGCTCAGGCCCAGCACCACAAACAACCCGCCCGAGACGCGGTTGAACAGGCGCTGTTTGAGTGGGTTGGTCAACTGGCCTTTGAACATGCGGGCCACCAGCACGTAAAACAGGTGCGACAGCAGCGACATGGCGACAAAGGTACAGGTCAGCACGGCCACCTGCTCGAACACCGGCGCATCGGCCGTGATGAACTGGGGAAACAGGGCGGAGAAGAACAGGATGGCCTTGGGGTTGGTCAGCGCCACGCCCATGCCTTGCCCGTAGAGCTTGCGGCTTGCCGGGGCGCCAGTCGCTTTATTGACCGATCCCGCGGCCGACTCGGCTGCGGCGAACGACACCGCCTGGCTGCGCCACTGCCGGATGCCCAGATAGATCAGGTACAGGGCGCCCGCCACTTTGAGGATGGTGAACGCCAGGGCCGACACCGCCAGGATGGCGCCCATGCCGGCCATGGCCACGCCCGAGATGATGAACAGGCCCGTGGCATTGCCTAGTGAACTCGCTACCCAGTCCCGCTTGCCATGCGCCATGGCGTTGGATATGGCCAGCAGCACACCTGGGCCGGGGCTGAAGCACACCAGAAAGGCAACGCCACAGAAAACTAGCCAGTTGGAGAGGTGCATGGTCGGTATCCGAGTTGGGAGGGGAGTGCTTGATTATCCCTGCACCGGCAGTGCCTGCAGGGCGCGCAAGGTTTGCAGACAGGCCTGGGCGACCTCAGTGCCTTTCTTCACGAAGTGCTCGCGGAAGAAGTTCAGGTGCTCTTCATGCTCGTGAAAATCGCGCGGTGTCAGCACGGCGCTGAAGACGGGCACATTAGTGTCCAACTGCACGCGCATCAGGCCGTCAATGACGGCGGTGGTGACGAACTCATGGCGGTAGATGCCGCCGTTGACGATGAGGCCTGCGGCAATGATGGCGTCATAACGGCCGCTGCGCGCCAGGCGTTGGGCGTGCAGCGGTATCTCGAAGGCGCCGGGCACCTCGAAGTGGTCTACCTGCTCGGGCGAAATGTCTTGCCGCTGCAGCTCGGCCTTCGCGGCCTCGGTGCTGCTGGTGACGATGTCGCGGTGCCACGAAGAACTGATGATGGCAATGCGCGGCGAAGAAGTCTGATTCATGGTGGTCTCAACAGAGGGTTAACAAGAATCAGGGCGCACGCAAACGCAGAAACAGGCCTGCGCAAAGGCGTGCCTGTTTCAGGTGTGCGCGATCTCTTTCATCCGGACTATGACCGTCGGCTCTGGCATCTCACCAGATCTGCTGACCCCACGCCTGCAAAGGCTGGCGTGGGCGCTCGCGGGCTGCTGTGGTCAAGCCACAGATACCGCCGGTGGGGAATTGCACCCCGCCCTGAGAACGCGGCAACCCTTGCGGGCTGCGGGGCGGATTTTAGCTGCGGGCCAGAAAGTGGCTGGGCGGCTTGCCCATGCTTTGTTTGAACATGGCCGAGAACGCGCTGTCGCTGGCGTAGCCCGCAGCCGCGGCCACCTGGGCGATGGGCACGCCGCGTGCCAGCTGGGGCAGGGCATGGGCCAGCACCGCCTGGGTGCGCCACCGTTGGTAGCTGGTGCCCAGTTCGTCGCGGAACAGGCGCGCCACGGTGCGCTCGCTGGCGCCGATGTCGGCCACCCATTCCTTGAGCTGGGATTTTTCGGCCGGGTCACGCAGCACGGCCTCGCACAGTGCGCGCAGGCGCTTGTCGCCGTGTTCGGGGTGGGGCATGGGTACGCCCAGGGCCTGGGTGTCGGCGCGGGTGGTTTCATCGGCGGTCAGGGCCATCAGGGCGTCATCGCGCGGGCCAGGTTCACTGCCTTCCAGCGCATGGATCAGTTCGCGCAGCAGCTTGCTCACCACCAGCACGCGGCATTCGGTCCAGCTGGCGGGCAGCACGCTGGGCGCCATGTCCACAGTGCGTAGCTCGGCAGTTTCCAGCACCACCACGTTGTGCTGCACACCCGGGGGAATCCACACCGCGCGGCTGGGCGGCACGATGAAGGTGGTCTGCCGCTCGCCCTGCGTCACCGTGACCTGCATGAGCCCGCTGGCGCAGTAGGTGAACTGCGACCAGGGGTGCTGGTGGGGCTTGATGTGCGCGTCCATGGCCAGTGAGCGGGTCCGGCTGCGCACCGGGCGCTCGACCGTAGGCGGGCGCTGAGCGGAGGTGTCAAAAGACACGGGATGGAGCGGGGCCTTGCGTTTCATGGGCGTTGATCGTTGAGTCAGGTTTGGCAGAATTTCGACAATTATTGTCTTTTTGTCGTAATCAAGAAACTGCCTGCGCCCGTACGATGCCCCCATGAGCACCGCAACCCTTTCCTCCGCCCCCGCCGCCCCCTCTGTTTCCATGAAGCAGGACGCCACCGTGATTGGCCTCGTGGGCCTGGCCCACGCCAGCTCGCACTTCGGCCACTTGCTGCTGCCGTTGTTGTTCCCCGTGTTCATGACAGAGTTCGGGCTCAGCTACTCGCAGCTGGGCTTGCTGATGACCATGTTCTTCGTGGTATCAGGCGTGGGCCAAGCCTGCGCCGGCTTTGTAGTGGACCGGGTGGGAGCGCGTCCTCTGATGTTCATCGCCATGGGCATCTTCATCGCGGCCTGTGTGGCTGCGTCCATGGTGA
This sequence comes from Rhodoferax saidenbachensis, assembly GCF_031457975.1. Lineage (GTDB taxonomy): Bacteria > Pseudomonadota > Gammaproteobacteria > Burkholderiales > Burkholderiaceae_C > Allorhodoferax > Allorhodoferax saidenbachensis_A. The sequence goes on along the minus strand of NZ_JAVDXO010000001.1, from coordinate 720,449 downwards.
CCGGCTACACGGGCCTGTTTGCGGTGGCTGCCTTAGCAGGCTTGGGCAATGCAACCTTTCACCCCGTGGACTTCACCATCCTGAACCAGCGTGTGTCCACCCCGCGGCTGGGTTATGCCTTCAGCGCGCACGGGCTCACCGGCAACCTGGGCTGGGCCGTGGCCCCCGTGTTCTTCGCCGGGTTGGGCGCCCTCATGGGCTGGCGCAATGCCTACCTGGCTGCCGCCGTGATGTACGCCGCCATCCTGGCGTTGCTGGTGGTGCAGCGTGAACACCTGAGCACCACGGTAGCGCCGCGTGTGGCGGCCCACGCCAAGACCGAGCACGACATGGCCTTTATGAAGCTGCCCGTGGTGTGGTGGTGCTTCGGCTTCTTTTTGCTCTCCACTATGACCTTGGCCGTGGTGCAAAGCTACGCGGTGTCCATCCTCAAGGCCATGCACGGCGTAAGCTTTGAAGCGGCCACGCTGACCATTTCTTCCTACATGCTATGCGGCGCGGTGGGCATGTTCATTGGCGGCTTTGTGGCGGCCAAGTCCAAGCATTCGGACCGTGTGGTGGCCATGGCCATGGCGGCTGGCGCCGTGTTACTGGCCCTGTGTGGCACCGGCTTGCTGGGTGCCACCGGCACCATGGTGGTATTGGCGATCACCGGCTTTGCGGTCGGCATTGGCGGCCCCTCGCGCGACATGATGATCAAGAAAGCCACACCCAAGGGCGCTACCGGCCGTGTCTATGGCCTGGTGTATTCGGGCTTGGACACCGGCTTCGCCATCTCGCCCATCGTCTTCGGCGTGTTCATGGACCGTGGCTGGTACGGTGCCACGCTGCTGGGCGCGGCGCTGGTGCTGTTGCTGAGCGTGGGCGCCGCGCTGGGCGTGGGGCTACGTACGGCTAAGTAAGGCTTACTGGAACTGGGCGCAGACCCGGTCCAGTTCAGCGGGGTTGGTGGCAATGGCCTGCACTCGACTGCGGGCGCGGTTGCAGGCCTCTCGGAAGATGGGTGCTAGGTTGCGTGGCTCTTTCATGGTCTTGCTGACGACCTGAAATTTGCGACCCGTTGGGGATGTCATAAAGTTCAATGCCTCTTGCAGTTCGGCCCGAGTCATTTCGCGTTCCCACACGTCGCCTATGGCCTTGATGAAGTTTTCCCGGTTGAATGAGTTTTTGACTTCTTCGATGAAAATGCTCAATGTGCGGTCCGATTTTCCATTGGCGCTTGCGTCCTTTTCCAGATTGTCAAAGGCGGCCATCAGCATTGGTCTTACTTCCTTGAAAGAGTCGTCCACTGCGGCCTCCGCGAGTTTGAAAGCGAGCTCGCGGGTGGTTTGTGCGTGTGCGCTGCCCACAAATGCCAAAGCTACAACGATGCCTGCGCAGATTTTTTTCATAGTCTCTCCTTCATGGTGAATCGCCAAGTGTAGGGCCGGATTTTTGGTGCAGTTTTACGCTTTTTTTATACCCCCGTTCCCAATCTAAACCCCGTTTTTACGCACGCCTGACCACACTTCCTCCATCCAATCTTGATGGAGAAAGTTGATGGAAACGGTGAACACATTGCATGTGGTCTACGGCCTGGGCGGCACCTGTGCTGCCTTGCTGCTGGCGTATTTGGTTTACGCACTGGTGTGCGCGGAGGACTTTTGATGAGCAGCTCCGCTTGGGGGCTGCTGGCCCTCTTTCTCACGACCCTATTGATCGCGTCCTGGCCCCTGGGCATCTGGATTGCGCGTTTGAGTTCCGGCCGCCTGCCGCAGTGGATGCTGCGGCTGGAGGCGCCGCTGTTCCGGCTGGCGGGCACTTCGCCGGACCAGTCCATGCCCTGGAAGCAGTACACGATCGCGCTGCTGACGTTCAATGCGCTGGGCGTGCTGGTGGTGTACCTGCTGCAGCGCTGGCAGGCGGTGTTGCCGCTCAACCCCGCCGGCATGGGCGCCGTGTCGGTGGACTCGGCCTTCAACACCGCGGTGAGCTTTGTCACCAACACCAACTGGCAGGGCTATTCGGGTGAGTCCACCATGGGCTACCTCACGCAGATGCTGGGCCTGGCGGTGCAAAACTTCCTGTCCGCAGCCACCGGCATTGCCGTGGTGTTCGCGCTGTTCCGCGGCTTCGCAGCCCGTTCTACGGCCGTGATCGGTAACTTCTGGGTCGACATCACCCGCATCACTGCCTGGCTGCTGGTGCCGCTGTCGCTGGTGTTTGCCATCTTTCTGGTGGGGCAGGGCGTGATCCAGAACTTTGACGCTTACCAAGACGTCACAACCGTGGAGACCACGCAGTTCCAGCAGCCCAAGCTGGGCGCTGATGGCCAGCCCGCACTGGATGACAAGGGCGCACCGGTGATGGAAGACGCCAGCACCTCCACGCAGACCCTGCCCATGGGCCCGGTGGCGTCGCAAGAGGCCATCAAGATGCTGGGTACCAACGGCGGCGGTTTCTTCAATGCCAACTCGGCCCATCCGTATGAGAACCCCACAGCACTCAGCAACTTTTTGCAGATGCTGGCGATCTTCTTGATCCCCGCGGCGCTGTGTTTTGCCTTTGGCCGCGAGGTGGGTGACCAGCGCCAGGGCTGGGCTGTGCTGGCTGCCATGACGGTAATGTTTGTGATTGCCGTGGTTGCCATCACCCCGGCCGAGCAAATGGGCAACCCGCAGATTGCTGCACTGGGCGTGGACCAGGCCGCCAGCAGCCTGCAGAGCGGCGGCAATATGGAAGGCAAGGAAACGCGCTTTGGGATCAACGCTACCAGCCTGTTTGCGGTGATTACCACCGCCGCGTCCTGTGGCGCGGTGAACGCCATGCATGACTCTCTTACTCCCCTGGGTGGCATGGTGCCCATCGTGATGATGCAGTTGGGTGAAGTGGTATTTGGCGGCACGGGTACCGGGCTGTATGGCATGCTGATCTTCGCCATCCTGGCGGTGTTCATTGCTGGCCTGATGATTGGCCGCACCCCCGAGTACCTGGGCAAGAAGATCGAGTCGCATGAGATGAAGCTCACCTCGATTGCGATTCTGGTCACCCCGATTCTGGTGCTGGCAGGTACCGCCATTGCGGTGTTGGCCGACGTCGGCAAGGCGGGCATTGCCAACCCGGGCGCCCATGGCTTCTCTGAAATTCTGTATGCGCTGACATCGGCCGCCAACAACAACGGCAGCGCCTTTGCGGGCCTGTCGGCCAACACGCCGTTCTACAACGCGCTGCTGGCGGTAGCCATGTGGTTCGGCCGCTTTGGCGTGATCGTGCCGGTGCTGGCCATTGCCGGCGCGCTGGCCGCCAAGAAGCGTTTACCTGCCACGGCCGGGACTTTCCCCACACACGGTCCGCTGTTTGTGGTGCTGCTGATCGGCACGGTGCTGTTGGTGGGCTTGCTGAATTACGTGCCCTCGCTGGCCCTGGGCCCGGTGGTCGAGCACTTGATGCTCTGGCCCGCACAGTGATGCCCCCACGCTCCGCCGCTTCGCGGGTCGCTGCCCCCCAAGGGGACCCATTCGCCTTGGGGCGGCCCGGCGGCGAATTCTGAACGCCCCCCTTATTTGCGAGAGAAACCTATGACAAGCAAAACCTCCTTAACCCTGATGGACCCCGCACTGGTCAAGCCCGCTGTGTGGGCTGCTTTCACCAAGCTGGACCCCCGCGTGCAGTGGCGCAATCCGGTGATGTTTGTGGTCTACATCGGCAGCATCGTCACCACGCTCTTGGGTCTGCAGGCGCTGCAAGGCCATGTGAGTGATTCGCCCGGCTTCATCCTGACCGTGGCCGTGTGGCTGTGGTTCACCGTGCTGTTTGCCAACTTCGCCGAAGCCCTGGCCGAAGGCCGCAGCAAGGCACAGGCCGATTCGCTCAAGGGGCTGAAGAAAAGCACCTGGGCCAAGAAGCTCAAAGAGCCCGTGCATGGTTCCACCTGGTTGCCAGAGCAGGCCGAGAACCTGCGCAAGGGCGATGTGGTGCTGGTCGAAGCCAATGACATGATTCCCGTGGACGGTGAAGTCATCCAAGGCGTGGCTACGGTGGACGAGAGCGCCATCACCGGCGAGTCTGCCCCGGTGGTGCGCGAGTCGGGGGGCGACTTCGCTTCCGTTACCGGTGGCACGCGGGTGCTGTCGGACTGGCTGGTGGTGCGCATTGGTGTGAACCCCGGCGAGTCGTTCCTGGACCGCATGATTGGTATGGTGGAGGGCGCTAAGCGCCAGAAGACACCCAACGAGGTGGCACTAACCATTTTGTTGGTCGCGCTGACCATCGTGTTCCTGGTGGTCACGGTCACGCTGCTGCCGTTCTCCATTTTCAGTGTGGAAGCCGCGGGCAGCGGTACCGTAGTCAGCATCACCGCGTTGATTGCGCTGCTGGTCTGCCTGATCCCCACCACCATTGGCGGCCTGTTGTCGGCCGTGGGTGTGGCGGGCATGAGCCGCATGATGCAGGCCAATGTGATTGCCACCTCGGGCCGCGCAGTGGAAGCCGCGGGTGATGTGGACGTGTTGTTGCTGGACAAGACCGGCACCATCACCCACGGCAACCGCCAGGCCGCGTTGTTCATTCCGGCACCTGGTATCAATCTGACCCAGTTGGCCCTGTGCGCCGCACAGGCCTCCATGGCCGATGAAACGCCGGAAGGCCGCAGCATCGTGACATTGGCCCAAAGCAAGGTGCAGATGGAGCCCCTGGTGGGCGCCACCCAGGAAGTCCCCTTCACCGCGCAGACCCGCATGAGCGGCATGGACGTGGCCCGCGCCGACGGCAGCACTCGCCAACTGCGCAAGGGCGCTGTAGATGCCGTGCGCAAATACCTGGAGGCGCAGGGCAGCAGCATGCCTACCGAGGTGCTGCGCGCTGCAGACGAGGTGTCGCGCCGCGGCAGCACGCCGCTGGCTGTGGCCGACGGCAACCGCGTGCTGGGTGTGGTGGAGCTCAAAGACATCGTCAAGGCTGGCATCAAGGAGCGTTTCGGCGAACTGCGCCGAATGGGCATCAAGACGGTCATGATCACCGGTGACAACAAGCTCACGGCCGCAGCCATTGCCGCCGAGGCTGGCGTGGATGACTTCTTGGCCGAGGCCACACCCGAAGACAAGCTCACGCTGATCCGCAGCTACCAGACCGAAGGCCGCCTGGTCGCCATGACCGGCGATGGCACCAACGACGCCCCCGCGCTGGCCCAAGCCGATGTGGCTGTGGCCATGAACAGCGGCACCCAGGCCGCCAAAGAAGCCGGCAACATGGTGGATTTGGACTCTAACCCCACCAAACTGCTGGAGATTGTGGAAACCGGAAAGGCGCTGCTCATGACGCGCGGCTCGCTCACCACGTTCTCCATTGCGAATGACGTGGCCAAGTACTTCGCCATCATCCCGGCCATTTTTGTGAGTACGTACCCGCAGCTGGCCGCGCTGAATGTGATGCGCTTGGGTAGCCCCAATTCGGCCATTTTGTCAGCGGTGATTTTCAACGCGCTGATCATCGTGGTGCTGATTCCGTTGGCACTCAAGGGCGTGAAATACCGCCCTGTAGGTGCCGCCGCACTCTTGCGCCGCAACCTGGCTATCTACGGCCTGGGCGGCCTGGTCGTGCCCTTCATCGGCATCAAGGCCATTGACCTGTTGCTCGTCGCGTTGAATCTGGTTTAAGGAGTCTTCTCATGAACAAAACACTTCGCCCACTGCTGGTTCTGTTTTCGGCGCTCACCCTGGTTACCGGCGTGGCCTACCCGCTGGTGGTCACAGCGGTCGGCCAGACCGTTTTCCCGCGCCAGGCGCATGGCAGCCTGATCCTGCGGGACGGAAAACCACTCGGCTCCGCCCTGATCGGCCAGAATTTCAGCGACCCCGGCCACTTCTGGGGTCGCCCGTCGGCCACCGGCCCGTTTGGTAACAATGCGGCCGCCTCCAGTGGCTCCAACCAGGGGCCGATGAATCCAGCACTGGTGGACGCGGCCAAAGGCCGTCTGCAAGCACTGCAGGCCGCCGACCCGACCAACACAGCGCCCGTGCCGGTTGAGCTGGTGACCGCCTCGGCCAGCGGATTGGACCCGCACATCAGTCCCGCCGCGGCGCAGTACCAACTGGCCCGCGTGGCAGCAGCCCGCAAGCTCTCCCCGGAAGCCGTGCAAGCATTGGTGTCGCAACACACAGAACGCCCACTGCTGGGCGTTTTGGGCGAACCTGTGGTCAATGTGCTGCAACTGAACCTGGCGCTTGATGCACACTAAGTAAATGGCAAGCCCCTCCGACTCCCGGCCCGACCCAGATGCCCTGCTGGCCCAGCTGCAAGAGGCGCAGGCCACGCAGCAGCGCGGCAAGCTGCGCATCTACTTTGGCGCCAACGCGGGCGTGGGCAAGACCTACGCCATGCTCAGCGCCGCACAACGCGCGCAGCGCGCGGGTCAACGGGTGCTGGTGGGCGTGGTGGAAACCCATGGCCGCAAGGACACCATGGAGCTGCAGACCGGCTTGCATGTGCTGGCCCTGCAGGAGATTGCCTACCGTGGCCAGGTGCTGCTGGAGCTGGACATTGACGCCGCCCTGGCCGCCCAGCCCGATGTATTGCTGGTGGACGAGCTGGCCCATAGCAACGCCCCGGGCTCGCGCCACCCCAAACGTTGGCAGGACGTGCAGGAGCTGCTGGATGCCGGCATCGACGTCTGGACCGCGCTGAACGTACAACACCTGGAAAGCCTCAACGGCACGGTGGGCGCCATCACTGGCGTGCGCGTGAATGAGACCGTGCCCGATACCGTGCTGGACGGTGCCGACGAAATTGTCCTGGTGGATGTGACGGCGGACGAACTGCTGGCCCGCCTGAAAGCCGGCAAGGTCTATATCCCGCAGCAGGCCGAACGCGCCAGCCAGAACTTTTTTCGCAAAGGCAACCTGATCGCGCTGCGCGAGATCGCACTGCGTCGTACCGCAGAGCATGTGGGCGACGATGTGCGCAGCTACCGCCAGCACCTAGTGCAGACCTCGCGCCAGCAGAACGCTACCGATCAGCCGGCCTGGAATACCTCGGGCGCGCTGTTGGTCTGTGTGGGCCCGCACGCCGGCGCAGAGCACGCTGTGCGCACCGCCGCGCGTCTGGCTGGGCAGCTCAATGCGCGCTGGCATGCCGCCTATGTGGAAACCCCGGCGCTGCAGCGGCTGACCGCGCAGGACCGCGACCGCACCCTGGCCGTGCTCAAACTGGCCGAAGAGTTGGGCGGTAGCACCGCGGTGCTTACCGGTGATGGCATTGCCAGTGCGTTGCTGCAGCACGCACAAACCCTGAACTGCGCCACCGTGGTGCTGGGCCGCCCGGCGCAGCGGAGCTGGAGCAGCGCGTGGCGCCTGCTGCGCCCCACGCTGACACGCCAACTGGCCAATATGGCGCCCACGCTGGACATCGTGGAAGTGGGCTCTACTGATAGCGTGCGCAAGTTGGGAGTGCCCTTGGGTCGCAGTCCTGAAGACGAGCCTACCGCCGCGCGTTGGCATGCGCAGTGGCCGCGTTACGGAGGTGCAGTCGCCGCTTGCTTGCTCACCACAGTGCTTACGCTGCCCATGCTGCCATTGTTCGACTTGGCCAACATCGTCATGCTGTTTTTGCTGTGCGTGGTGCTGGTTGCGGTCAAGCTGGGGCGCGGACCAGCCAGCTTGGCAGCGGTCCTGGCAGTGGCTTCGTTTGACTTCTTTTATGTACAGCCGCGCCTGTCGTTTGCAGTGAGTGACGTGCAGTACCTGGTGACGTTCGCGGTGATGTTGGTGGTAGGCCTGCTGATTGGCCAGCTCACCGCCAATTTGCGGTTTTCTGCCAATGTTGCCGCCAGCCGCGAGCGGCGTGCACAAGCGTTGTTTGAGCTTACGCGCGAACTGTCCGCTGCGCTTCAAACCGAGCAAGTGGTGGAATTGGGCGAGGCCGCAGTGCAGCGGACGTTTGGTGGCCAGGCCAAGATGCTGTTGCCCGACGCCCGCGACCAACTGGCGCTGCCCGCAGACCTGCCACCAGGACTGGATGGCAGCATTGCCGACTGGGCATTCCATAACAGCCAGCACGCCGGGCTGGCCACCGGTACCCTGCCATCCAACCCCTGGCACTATGTGCCGCTGCAAGCTCCTATGCGGGTGCGCGGTGTGTTAGCGCTGCAACCGGCCCAAGCCCGCTGGCTGCTGATTCCCGAGCAGGTGCAGCAGCTCGACACGTTGGCGCGGCAAATCGCGATTGCGCTGGAGCGCGTGCACTATGTGGACGTGGCGCAGGGGGCCGTGGTGCAAATGGAATCGGAGCGCCTGCGCAATACGCTGCTGGCCGCCATGTCGCACGATGTGCGCACGCCGCTCACGGCACTCATTGGCCAGGCGGAATCGCTGGCCAGCTCGGTGCCACTCACGGTAGACCAGAAGATGTCGGCAGACGCCATCAACCACGAGGCCCGCGAGTTGGGGGCACTGGTGGGTAACTTGCTGGAAATGGCCCGGCTGGAGAGCGGCCAGGTGGAGCTGCGGCTGGAATGGCAGTCGGTAGAGGAGGTGGTGGGGGGGGCGATCCGCGCCGCGCGGCACGCACTGGGGCCGCTGGCGGTGCACACCGCCATTGCCCCCGATCTGCCGCTGGTGGAGTTTGATGCGGGCCTGATGGAGCGTCTATTGGTCAATTTGCTGGAGAACGCCGCCAAATACGGCGTGATGACACCGGCGCGCTCACCGGTCGTGGAGGTGGCTGCGCAGGTGACGCCTGAGACCCTGGAGTTGCGGGTGCGCGATTACGGGCCCGGCCTGCCGCCAGCCAGCCAGGGCAGGGAGGCCGATTTGTTCGAAAAATTCACGCGCGGCAAGAATGAATCTTCCACGCGTGGTGTGGGCCTGGGCCTGGCCATTTGCAAAGCAGTGGTGGACGCGCACAAAGGCCGCATTGGCGCCCGCAATGCCGATGGTGGTGGTGCAGAATTCACCATCACCTTGCCACGACGCGCACCGCCGCTGGCTCCCACCGAAGCCGACGAAATCTAAGCCCCATGTCTACCCCTGCGCCTGTTGCCGTACTGATTGAAGACGAGCCCCAGATCCGCCGTTTTGTGCGCGCGGCGCTGGAGGCCGAAGGCTGGCAGGTGTTTGAGGCCGAGACCGCGCAGCACGGCCTGCGTGATGCCGCCACGCGCAAGCCCGACCTGCTGGTGCTGGACCTGGGCCTGCCCGATGGCGACGGGCTGGACGTCATTCGCGATGTGCGCAGCTGGTCGGCCGTGCCCATCGTAGTGCTCTCCGCCCGTAGCGACGAGAGCGACAAGATTGCCGCACTGGACGCGGGCGCCGACGACTACCTGACCAAGCCCTTTGGCGTGGGCGAGCTGCTGGCCCGTGTGCGCGCCAACCTGCGCCGTCCGCGCGCGGCCAGTGCTGAAGGCAAAGCCGACGATTCGCTGTTTGTGTTTGGCGAGGTAGAGGTGGACCGCCAGGCCCGCCTGGTGCGCCGCGCGGGCGCCGAGGTGCATCTCACCCCCATTGAATACCGCCTGCTGCTCGTGCTGGTGGCCAATGCGGGCCGCGTGTTGACGCACCGCCAGTTGTTGCGCGAGGTGTGGGGCCCATCGCATGCCGACCAGAGCCACTACCTGCGCATCTACATGGGCCACTTGCGGCAGAAACTGGAGGTCGATCCTGGCCAGCCGCAGCATCTGCTGACAGAAACAGCCGTGGGTTACCGTTTGATGGTCTAGGCACCGCGCCTGAGGTGCGCCAGGGGCAGCTCGGTGCTGCTCTTGATGCGGGCGAGCACGATGTTGGAGCGGATGCTGCCCACGCCCTGGATGCGGGTCAGGCGACGCAGCACCTGCTCAGACAGCACGCTGAGGTCGGCCGCGACGATCTGCAGGATGTAGTCCGATTCACCGGCCACCGAATAGCACTCCAGCACCTCGGGGAAGCTGGCAATCTCGCGCTCAAACGCCAGGCCTTCATCACCGCTGTGGCGGGTCAGCGTGACATAGGAGATGGCGCGCACGCCCAGGCCAATGGCCACAGGTTCGAGCAGGGCCACATAACGGCGGATGATGCCCTGGGCCTGCAGCCGCTGCACACGGCGGCTGACCTGGGAGGCTGACAAATGCACCTGCTCCCCAATTTGCTGGTGGGTGGCGTGCGCATCGCGCTGCAGTGCGGCAAGAAGGCTGATATCAAAGCCATCAAGCAGCGAATCTTCGTGTTTGTCAGGTTTCATGCATAAATTATGCATCCATGTCGAATGAGAGCCTGCAATTTGCACACCCTTTGCACCACCAATTGACCACAATCAAGGCTTCAAGAACAGTGTTTTAGGAGCATGAATATGGCCGATTTGTTTGACAACCCCATGGGCCTGATGGGTTTTGAATTTGTGGAGTTTGCGTCGCCCATCGCTGGTGTGATCGAGCCGGTGTTCGAGCGCATGGGCTTCACGTTGGTGGCCAAGCACCGCTCCAAAGACGTGGTGCTGTACCGCCAGGGCGAGATCAACTTCATTGTTAACCGCGAGCCCAAAAGCGTGGCGGGTTACTTCGCCGCCGAGCACGGCCCTAGCGCCTGTGGCATGGCGTTCCGCGTGAAGGATTCGCACCTGGCCTACAAGCGCGCTTTGGAGTTGGGCGCCCAACCTGTGGAGCTGCGCCCCGGCCCCATGGAGCTGAACCTGCCCGCCATCAAGGGCATTGGCGGCGCACCGCTGTACCTGATTGACCGTTATGAAGATGGCAAATCCATCTACGACATCGACTTTGAATTCATCGAAGGTGTGGACCGTCGCCCCGTGGGCCATGGCCTCAAGCTCATCGACCACCTGACGCACAACGTCTACCGCGGCCGCATGGCCTTCTGGGCCGACTACTACGAGCGCTTGTTCAATTTCCGCGAGATCCGCTTCTTTGACATCAAGGGCGAGTACACCGGTTTGACATCGAAGGCGTTGACCGCACCGGACGGCAAGATACGCATTCCGCTCAACGAAGAAGCGCGCCAGGGCGGCGGGCAGATCGAAGAGTATTTGATGAAGTTCAATGGCGAGGGCATTCAGCACATCGCGCTGATCTGCGACGACCTGATCTCCACCGTGGACAAACTTGCGCTGGCCGGTGTACCGCTGATGACAGCGCCCAATGACGTGTACTACGAGATGCTGGAAGGCCGCCTGCCGGGCCACGGCCAGCCCGTGCCTGAGCTGCAGACACGCGGTATTCTGGTGGATGGATCGACCGAGGGCGGAACACCACGCCTGCTACTGCAAATCTTCTCGCAAACGCAGCTGGGCCCGGTGTTCTTCGAGTTCATCCAGCGCCAGGGCGACGAAGGTTTTGGCGAAGGCAATTTCAAGGCACTGTTTGAATCGCTGGAGCGTGACCAGATCCAGCGCGGCGCACTCGAAACCGCATAGGGAGATCCCATGAAAATCGACCGCATCCACCACGTGGCCTACCGCTGCAAGGACGCCAAGGAAACCGTGCTCTGGTACCAGAAGATGCTGCACATGGACTTTGTGCTGGCCATCGCCGAAGACCTGGTGCCCAGTACCAAGACGCCCGACCCCTACATGCACATCTTCATGGACGCCGGCATGGGCAATGTGCTGGCCTTCTTTGAGCTGCCCACGCAGCCGCCCATGGGCCGTGACCCCAACACGCCCGAGTGGGTGCAGCACATTGCGTTCCGCGTGAAAGACCGTGCGGAGCTGCTGGAGTTCAAGGCGCATCTGGAGGCCAATGGCGTGGATGTCCTGGGCGTGACTGACCACGGCATGTTCCACAGCATTTACTTTTTCGACCCCAATGGTCACCGCCTGGAGCTGGCTTGCCCGGACCCTGAAGAGACCGCCAAGATCGCCCAGGCCGACGCGGTGAAGTGGGCCATGCTGGAAGAATGGAGCGTGACCAAGCGGGCGCCCAAGCACGCGGCGTTTTTGCACGCTAAAGAGCTGGGAGCCAAGGCATGAGCGCACCCGTCATTGCGCTGGACGCCACGCACGACCCCGCCACCCAAAGCTGGGTGGAGTCAGCCAACGCGGCGGACACGGACTTTCCCATCCAGAACCTGCCGTTCGGCCGCTTCCGCCACAACCGGTTGGAGCCCTGGCAGATTGGCGTGGCCATTGGTGACCGCGTGCTGGACCTCCACGCTACCGGGCTGATTGACCACAACGACATGGCGCGCCTGATGGCGGCGCCCGTGGCCGCGCGCCGCGCATTGCGACTGGCGATCTGGGAAGGCCTGCGCGCGGGTTCGTCCTTGCAAAAGGTATGGTCTGACGCACTGCTGCGCCAGACTGAGGTGGAGCTGGGCCTGCCTTGCGAGGTGGGCGACTACACGGACTTCTACACCGGCATCCACCACGCCACCACGGTGGGCAAGCTGTTCCGCCCCGACAACCCGCTGCTGCCCAACTACAAGTGGGTGCCCATTGGTTACCACGGCCGCGCGTCCAGCATTGGCGCCAGCGGCCAGCAGTTCCACCGTCCGCGTGGCCAGACACTCAAGCCCAGCGCCACGGTGCCGGACTTTGGCCCTACGGCGCGGCTCGACTATGAGCTGGAAATAGCGGCCTGGGTCGGCATGGACAATGCGCTGGGCGCTCCTGTTTCCATAGCGGATGCAGAAGACCACCTGTTTGGCCTCACGCTGCTCAACGACTGGAGCGCCCGCGATGTGCAGGCCTGGGAGTACCAGCCGCTGGGTCCGTTTTTGGCAAAAAACTTTGCCTCCACCGTGTCACCCTGGCTGGTGACGATGGAGGCGTTGGCGCCGTTTCGCGCCGCCTTCACTCGCAGTGCAGACGACCCACAGCCCATGGCCTATCTAGACTCTGCTAACAACCGCAGCGCGGGTGCTTTGGACGTGCAACTGGAAGTCTGGCTGCAGACGCCCACCATGCGCGAGGCCGGCAGCGCGGGAGAACGCCTGTCGCAATCGAATATGCGAGACGCCTACTGGACGCTGGCGCAACTGGTGGCCCACCATACGGTGAACGGCTGCAACCTGCGCGGTGGCGACGTACTGGGCACCGGCACGCTGTCGGGTCCGGCGCCGGAGCAGGGTGGCTCGCTGTTGGAGCTCACCCAGGGTGGCAAGGTAGCGCTCACGCTGGCCAATGGCGAGACACGTACCTTCTTGCAGGACGGCGACAGCATCATTCTGCGCGGCAGCTGCGAGCGCGCAGGTGTGCGGCGTATTGGTTTTGGCGAATGTCGCGGCACTGTGCTGGCCGCGCGCAGCCTGTGAAGGAGGGTGGTATGGAACGTATCAACCCGAGCAGTTTTGCCAACCTGCAGGCGGACTGGCCTCACTGGAATTTCAGCGCCGAGCGCGGCGGTCTGATGGCGCGCACCCTGCTGTTTGCAGACTTTGCCCAGGCCTTCGGCTTCATGGCCCAGATAGCCATTGTGGCCGAGAAGCGCAACCATCATCCCGAATGGCGCAATGTCTACAACCGCGTGGAGATCACCCTCACCACGCACGACGTGCAAGGTCTGTCGCAACGCGACCTGGACCTGGCGCGTGTGATCGATACGGCATACATAGACCGTTCCCAAGGAGATGCAGCATGAACGCCGAGACAATGTCTAGCAAGCACGGTCTGGCCGCCGGGCTGGTGCCCACACGTGCGGACTGGACCATCGACCAAGGCTGGGAGCACTACAGCGCGCAGGAGCACGCCACCTGGAAAACGCTGTTCGAACGCCAGAGCCGCCTGCTGCCGGGCCGGGCGTGCGACGAGTTTGTGCAGGGCATGCGTGATTTGCCGATAGCGGCCGACGCCATTCCAGACTTTCGGCGCCTGAATGATGTGCTGATGCAGCGCACGGGCTGGCAAGTGGTGGCCGTGCCGGGGCTGGTGCCTGACGAGGTGTTTTTTGAACACCTGGCGAACCGGCGGTTTCCATCCGGGCATTTCATCCGCAAGCCGCATGAGCTGGACTATCTGGAGGAGCCCGACGTCTTCCACGACGTGTTTGGCCATGTGCCTATGCTCATGAACCCGGCCATTGCTGACTACATCCAGGCCTATGGACAGGGCGGCCTGCGCGCACAAAAGCTGGGCGTGCTGGACAAGCTGGCCCGTGTGTACTGGTACACCGTAGAGTTTGGCTTGGTGCAACAGAAGGATGGTTTGCGCATCTACGGTGCGGGCATTGCGTCCTCGGCTTCGGAAACCGTGTTCGCGCTGGACGATGCCTCGCCCAACCGCGTGCGTTTCGATCTGCCGCGTGTGATGCGCACACGCTACCGCATCGATGATTTTCAGGAGACGTATTTCGTCATCAACCATCTGGATGAGTTGCTGTCGTTGGCCAACATCGACTTTGCGCCGCTGTACGCCCAGGTGCAGCATCAGCCGGAGTACGCACCGGGCCAGGTGCTGCCCGACGATGTGGTGCTGACCCGTGGCACGGGGATGTATCACGATGCCCGACGCGGAGGTAAGTGAGATGGACTTTGCCAACAAAACTGTGCTGATCACCGGCGCTGCGGGCAACCTCGGCGCGGCTGTGGCTGAATTGCTGTCGGCCCGCGGAGCCCGTCTGGCGCTGCTGGACTTGCGGCGTGACGGGCTGGTGCAACGCTACGGCCAGGCCACCGATCGCCGTTTGCTATTGCCTGCCAATCTGCTGCAGCCCGCGGAAGTGCAGGAGGCGGTCGTGGCGGCGCAGCAGCAGTTTGGGCGCATTGACGTGTTGTGCAACCTGGCAGGCGGCTTCCGCATGGGACCGCCCGTACACGAAACCCAGGACCGCGATTGGGATTTCCTGATGGACATCAATGTCCGTACGTTGCTGAATATGGTGCGGGCCGTCGTGCCCGGCATGCTGTCGTCGGGTGGTGGCAGCATTGTCAATGTGGGCGCGCAATCTGCCTTGCGCGGTGCCGCTCACATGGGGGCTTACACCGCGTCGAAGGGCGCGGTCATCCGCTTGACCGAATCCATGGCTGCTGAACTGCGGGAGCAGAACATCCGTGTCAACTGCGTGCTCCCGTCCATCATCGATACGCCGGAAAACCGGGCCGCAATGCCGGAGGCCGATCCCACGCGCTGGGTGGCGCCGCACGACTTGGCCCAGGCCATCGCTTTTCTGGCGTCCGACGCAGCCTGTGCCGTGCACGGTGTCGCCTTGCCCGTCAGCGGGCTCAGCTAACGGGAGACTGAAAGATGTTCCAACACGTAGAAGCGTTTGCGGGTGATGCCATCGTGGCACTGAACGAGGCATTTCACCGGGACACCCGGCCACACAAGGTCAATTTGTCGATTGGCATTTACTGCGATGAGCAGGGGCAGGTGCCCGCGCAGCACGCCGTGTGCGAGGCCGAGCAGTATTTGGCTGAAACCCGGCAGCCCAAACCCTATTTGCCGATGGAAGGCAGCACCAGTTTTCGCAATGCCATGCAGGAGTTGCTCTTTGGTGCCGGGCATGAAGTCCTGGCCCAGGGGCGGGTGGCGACCGTGCAAACCGTGGGCTCTAGCGGCGCACTCAAGGCCGGGGCCGAGTTCATATGTCAGTGGTTCCCTTCCAGCGCCGTGTGGCTCAGTGACCCCACCTGGGACAACCACCACAGCCTGTTTGAAAGTGCCGGGCTGAGCGTACACAGCTACCCCTATTACGGCGCGGACGGTGGGCTGCGTTTCGATGCGATGCTGGAAACGCTGCGGGCCTTGCCCCGCCACAGTGTGGTGCTGCTCCATGCCTGCTGCCACAACCCCACGGGGGTGGACCTGACGCCCGCACAGTGGCAGTTGCTGATACCGGTGCTGCAACAGAAGGCGCTGATTCCTTTTCTGGATCTGGCGTACCAGGGGTTCGGCGACGGCTTGGAAGAGGATGCGTACGCGGTGCGGGCATTGGCGCAATCGGGCATGTGTTTTTTGCTGGCCAACACCTTGTCCAAGAGCATGGGCGTGTACGCAGAACGCTGTGGTGCGCTCAGCGTGGTGTGTGCCGATGCCGCGCAGGCCGAGCGTGTGCTCGGGCAGCTCAAATCCACCGTGCGCCAGAGTTATTTCAGCCCACCCGCCCATGGCAGCCGCGTGGTCGCCCGCGTGTTGGAGGACCCGCAGCTGCGTGCTTCCTGGGAGTGTGACCTCACCGCCATGCGTGAACGCATTCGCAGCCTGCGCCACCAGCTGCACGCGGCACTGACCCGACGCTCGCCAGAGCGTGATTTCGGCTACCTGCTCACGCAGCGCGGCATGTTCAGTTACACCAATTTCACCGTGCAGCAGGTGCGCAGTCTGCGCGAGACCTATGCGATCTACCTGGTGAATTCCGGTCGTATGTGTATTTCGGGCCTGCGTGCAGACAATGTGGAGCGGGTGGCGGATGCCATGGCCGCTGTTTCTGTCGGCATTGACGAGGCTACGATGGCGGTGGCCTGAACCTGGCAGGTCAAAGCGGCAGTGCGGTGGTGCTCTTGATCTCTTCCATGGAGAAGGCGGACGACACGCCGGCCAGCTGCGCGGTTTGGATCAGCCGTTTGTAGAAGCGGTCGTAGCCAGCAATGTCGGCTGCCACCACCTTGAGCAGGTAGTCCACATCGCCGCTCATGCGGTGGAACTCCATCACCTCTGGCATGCTGGACACCGAGGCCGCAAACTTGCGCAGCCAGGCCTCGTCGTGCCGATTGGTGCGCAGGCTCACAAACACCGTCACCGGCAAACCGGCCCGTTCACGGTTCACGATGGCCACGCGCTTCTCAATCAGGCCAGCTTCCTCCATGGCCTTCACACGCTTCCAGCAAGGCGTGGCCGACAGCCCCACCTTTTCGCCCAACTGGGCGGCCGAGAGCGTGCCGTCCTCCTGCAGTGCGCTCAGGATGGTGCGGTCCATGCGATCTAGTTCTTTCATGCTGCTTATCTACGTATTAAAGGAACGTTTATTCTACAAAGTAGCGATTTATCGGTAAATTTGAAACGAATATTCGCGGTAGGTCAACTTAAGATTTGCAGCATTCCCACCTGCTTCTGAGGACCGCCATGCACACCCCGCTGACCGAGATTTATCTGGACTGCAACGCCACCACGCCGCTGCTGCCTGCCGCGCGCAATGCGGCGCTGCAGGCTATGGGCGCGCAGTTTGGCAACCCCAGCAGCAGCCACTGCACGGGTCTGCGCGCGCGCGCGCTGGTGGACGAGGTGCGGGCACATGCAAGCCGCCTGCTGGGCGTGGGAGCAGGGCGCCTGCTGTTTGTGAGTGGTGCGACCGAAGGCATACAAACCGCTGTGCTCTCCGCCCTGTGCGCGCTGCGCGAACGCCGCGATGCGGGCGAGCGCGTGGACGGCCCGCTGCTGGTGGGCGCTACCGAACACAAGGCTGTGCCACAAAGCTTGGCGCACTGGAACCGCGTGCTGGGGTTGGACCTACCCATTGTGGAAGTGCCGGTGGACCGCCATGGCCTGCATGACATGGTCTTTCTCCAAGCCCACATCGCCAATGCTGGCCTGCTGTGCACCATGGCGGCCAACAACGAAACCGGCGTCGTGTCAGACATTGTCGGCATCGAGAAGCTGTTGCATGCGACGGAGTCCCGCGCCCTGTGGCTGGTGGACTGTGTGCAGGCACTGGGCAAGCTGGATGTGGACCTGCAAGCCACCCGCATCGACTACGCACCGTTCTCCGGCCACAAGCTCTATGCGCCTAAGGGCATTGGCATGCTCTATGTGCGTGCTGGCAGCCCCTTCACACCGTTGATGGTGGGTGGTGGGCAGGAGGGCGGCCAGCGCTCTGGCACCGAAAACATGCCTGGCATTGCGGCCTTGGGTGCCGTGCTGCAAGCTCTGGAAGCAGGGCACGCGGAGGAGGGCTCAGTGTTCCGCTCTACAGCCTTTTTGCAGCAAGCGCGCCTGCGGCTGGCGGATGCACTGCGCGCGGCCTTGCCCGGCGTAGTGTTCAACATGCCGTTCGAAGGCTCGTTGCCCACCACACTCAATTTCTCGGTGCCGGGCCTGTCCAGCAAAGCGCTGCTGAATCTGTTTGACGCCGCTGGCATGCGCATCAGCGCAGGCAGTGCCTGCAGCGCGGCCAAGGCCGAGCCCAGCTTTGTACTCTGCGCCATGGGTCTGCCAGCCTGGCAGGCTGAGGGCGCAGCACGTTTGTCCATTGGTGCGCTAAGTGATGAGGCGCTGATTGATGAAGCCTGTGCGCGCATTGCGCGCTGTGGTGCGGCGTTGCAAAACAGCTCAACGTCTTTGTCGCAGTCTGCAACCAGTGCCGCGGTGACTGCTGCACTCGGCCCCGATACGGAAGAGGGCGCGCTGACCGCCGACACCTTGCCCGCTTTTTTGCAAAGCCACCCCGATGCTTTGCTGGTGGATGTACGCGAAGCATTCGAGCATGCGGTGGGTCGACACAGCCTGCCTTGGCCCGCACCCACGCAGCAGCTGCGCAATGTGCCGCTTGCCACCTTGGGCCAACACATGCCCGCGTGGTTGAGCGAGGGCCACCGCCCATTGGTGTTTTTCTGCCGCAGCGGAGGGCGCAGCCTGCAGGCGATGCAGGCCTTGCGTGCACGCGGCCATGGCCAAGCTTGGCACCTGGTTGGCGGCTTGGCCTTGGCGGAAATGGCATAGGGTCGTGCGCAAAACGCATGCCTTGCAGCGGCACAATGGCGGACATGCAGACACCCCATTCATCCCCCGAACGGTCTCCCCCTCAACTCGCCGGCCACCTGCTGGTCCAATGCCTTGTGGAACAAGGCGTCACCCATGCCTTCGGTGTGCCCGGTGAAAGCTATCTGGCCGTGCTGGACGGTTTTCATGTGTACCGCGACCAGATCCAGTTTGTGGTGAATCGGCAGGAGGGCGGCGCCGCCTTCATGGCCGAGGCGCACGGCAAGCTCACCGGTCGCCCCGGCGTCTGTTTTGTGACGCGCGGGCCGGGGGCGACGAATGCCAGCATTGGCGTGCACACCGCGTTCCAGGATTCCACGCCCATGCTGCTGCTGGTGGGCGATGTGGCCAGTGACCAACGCGACCGTGAAGCTTTTCAGGAGATGGACTACCGCGTGATGTTTGGCCCCAGCGCTTTGGGCATGGCCAAGCGCGTAGAGCGCATTGACGATGCGGCACGCATTCCCGAGTACATTGCCCGCGCCTTTGCCACCGCCATGAACGGTCGCCCCGGCCCCGTGGTGCTGGTGTTGCCCGAAGACATGTTGACCCAGGCGCTGGTGCCCGATGCGGCAGGCAAGCGACCCCAGCCACTGGCCCGCGTGGAGCCGGTGGAGGCCTGGAGTGACCCCGGGGCCTTGCGGAATCTGCGCCAGCTGCTATTGAAATCGGAGCGCCCCTTTGTCATCGCGGGTGGCGGTGGTTGGACGCCGCAGGCCGCGCAGGCGCTGCAGCGCTTTGCCGAGAACTGGCGCCTGCCCGTGGGCAATGCGTTTCGCTTTCAGGACACCTTTGACAACCATCACCCGCAGTACGCGGGCGATGTGGGCATTGGCATCAACCCCGCGCTGGCCAAGCGCGTGCGCGAGAGCGACCTCATCATCGCCATCGGCCCGCGGCTAGGCGAGATGACCACGGGCGGCTACACGCTGCTGCAGGCGCCCAAGGCAGCGCAAACGCTGGTGCACATCCACGCCAGCGCCGAAGAGCTGAACCGCGTGTACCAGGCCGACCTGGCCATCCACGCGAGCATGCGTGCCGCCGCCCGTTCGTTGGAGGTGCTGACAGCCCCTGTGAATGTGCCCTGGGAGGCCTGGACTACGGGCTGCAGCGCCGACTACCAGGCCAACCTGGTACCCAGCGTGATCAAGGACTTGCCCGCCGACAACGATCGCGGCTTAGTGGACATGCCCAGCGTGATCGCCACGCTGCAAAAGCACCTGCCTGCAGATGCGGTGCTGACCAATGGCGCTGGCAACTTTGCGAGCTGGCTGCACCGCTTTTACCGCTACACCGGCCTAGCGGCAGGCCACAAAACGCAACTGGCGCCCACCAACGGTGCCATGGGCTATGGGGTGCCCGCCGGTATCGCTGCGGCCATCACCACTGGGCGAGTGGCGTTCACGATTGCCGGCGATGGTGACTTCCTGATGAACGGCCAGGAGCTGGCCACGGCCGTGCAGCATGGGGCCAAGAGCATCATCCTGCTGCTCAACAACGGCATGTACGGCACCATCCGCATGCACCAGGAGCGTGAGTACCCGCAGCGTGTGGCGGGCACAGCGTTGCACAACCCCGACTTTGCGGCGCTGGCGAGGGCCTATGGCTACGCGGGCGTGACCATCCGCAAGAGTGCGGACTTTGAGGCTGAGCTGCTGGCCGCGCTGGCGCGGTCCAATGGCACCGTGATCGAGGTGGTGCTGGAGCCGGAGCTGATCAGCACACGCGGCAGCCTTGCCGCGCTCACCCAGGCGGCCCTGGTGCAGACGGCGCTGCAGCGATGAGTGTGACCCTGCAAACGGTGCACCATGTGGCGCTGAACCTGTACGAAGCAAAAGGCCCTGCCTGATGGCGGGGCCTTTATCAAGGTTTGCTATTAAAAATGAAGCTGCCCGCGCAATGAATACGGGGGCTATAGGCTTATTTCTTGCGTAGCTTGGCCAATTCGGCCTGGGTTTCGTTCCACAGGTCCATGCCTACATCAGCACCAATGAGTGCGTAGACGCGGGTCAGCTTGTCGCGCATGCGGCCGGCTTCGGCGGGGGACAACTCATTCACCTGCATGCCCTTGGCCTTGAGGTCGGCCACAGCCCTGGAGGCCTCGTCGCGCGTGTCCTTGCGTTCAAAGTCGCGGCTGGCGATGGCGGCGTCGCTCAGGATCTTTTGCTCGTCCTTGGACAACTGGTCCCACCATTTTTTGCTGGCCATCACGATCCAGGGGCTGTACACGTGGTTGGTCACCGTCATGTACTTCTGCACCTCGTAGAACTTGCTCGACAGAATGGTGTTGAACGGGTTTTCCTGGCCGTCTACGGTGTTGGTTTCCAGCGCGCTGAACAGTTCAGAGAACGCCATGGGCACGGCATTCGCGCCCAGGGTCTTGAAGCTTTCCAGGAACACATTGTTTTGCATCACGCGCAACTTGATGCCGCCCAGGTCTTCCATCTTGGTGATGGCGCGCTTGCTGTTGGTCAGGTTGCGAAAACCGTTTTCCCAATAGGCCAGACCTACCAGGCCCTTGTCTTGCAGCTTGGCGCGGATCTTGTCACCGATCGGGCCATCCAGCAGGGTGTCGGCCTCTTTGGCGTTGCTGATGAGGAAAGGCGTGTCCCACAGCGCCATTTCTTTGGTGATGCCCACCAGCGTGGCGGTGGATCCCACCATCATTTCCTGCGCACCGCCAATCAGCGAGTTCTGCATTTGCACATCAGGGCCCAGCGCGGAGGCGCCGATGGCGCGCACCTTCATCTTGCCGCCCGAGGCTTTCTCTACGGCGTCCGCAAACACCTTGGCCGCACGGCCCTGGTTGCTTTGCTCGTTGAGGCCATAGCCGAAGCGGATCAGGCGCGGTTTGATGTCTTGCGCCAGCGTGGCAAACGAGGCGCTGAGCAGCGCGGCGCTGGCAGCGGCCACCAGAGTGCGGCGCAGCAGGGTGGGGAAGTGGGTCATGGTTGTCTCCTGGAGTTGTGAGAGGGAACGGGGGCTAGCGCATCCACGCCACGGGCGCAGTCACGATTTGCGGGAACAGAACAAAGAGGAAAAGGAGCAGCGTGTAGGTGATCAAAAACGGATTCACGCCCTTGATGACCTGGTGCAGCGGCAGCCTGCCCACACCGGCCACGACGTTGAGCACCGTGCCCACCGGCGGGGTGATCAGGCCAATGGCGCCGTTGAGGACAAACATCAGGCCGAAGTACACGGGGTCTATGCCGGCCTTCACCGCAATCGGCAACATCACCGGTGCAAAGATCAGGATGGTGGGGGTCAGGTCCAGCGCTGTGCCCACGAGGATCAGCACCAGCATCATCACCAGCATGAGTAGGCGCGGGCTGTTGACCAGCGGGCCCAGCCAGCCGGTCAGCACACCGGGCAGGTCGGCCAGCGTGATCATGTAGCTGGCCACCTGGGCACCCGCGCAAAGGAACATGACAATGGCGGTGGTCTTGGCAGCACGCACCAGCACGCCGTGCACTTCGCGCACGTTCATCTCGCGGTGCACAAACAGCGCCACCACCAGGGCGTAGAACGCGGCCACCACGGCGGCTTCGGTCGGCGTGAACACACCGGTTTTCATGCCACCAATGATGATGATGGGCATGAGCATGGCCCAGAAGGCCTTGCGCGTGGCGTGCAGACGCTCGCGCAGCGGCAGGGGCTGGCCCTCAGGCAGATCCATTTTGCGCAGCACCAGCTTCCAGGCCACGATCAGGCCCACACCCATGATGAGCCCGGGCACGATGCCCGACAGGAACAGTGCGGAGATCGAGGTGTTGGTGGTCACGCCGTAGATCACAAACGGCATGCTGGGCGGGATGATGGGCGCGATAATGCCGCCCGACGCAATCAGCCCGGCCGAGGTGTGCATGGGGTAGCCCTGCTGGCGCATCATGGGCATGAGGATGGTGGCCAGCGCGGCCGTGTCGGCCAGCGCTGAGCCGCTCATGCTGGCCATGAGCACGGCAGCACCAATGGCCACAAAACCCAGCCCACCGCGGATATGCCCCACCCAAGCCTGTGCCATGGCGATGATGCGCCGACTGATGCCACCGGAGTTCATCAGCTCACCGGCCAGGATGAAGAAGGGCACGGCCAGCAGGGGGAAGCTATCCACCCCGGCGACCAGGTTTTGGGCCAGCAACTGGGTGTCCCAAAACTCCAGCACCCAGGCCATGCCAGCACCGGTCAACACCAGTGCCAGGCCCATGTTCATGCCGATGCCCATCAGGGCAAGCATGCCCACACAAAAAACCAGAAAGGCGAGTCCTTCGTTGCTCATGGTGTTCAGTCCAGTTCTGCGGCGTGACCCAGGTCCAGCGGCGTGCGTTTGATAAGTTCGATGAGCGCAAAGACGCCAATGGCGACAGAACACAGCAGCGCGGGCAGAGGCAGCAGCAGCGTGGGGTAGCCCATGACCACCGAGTAGCTGCCCCAGCCCACCACCACCTGCTGCCAGGCGCCTATCGCCAGCATCACGCAGGCCGCCAGCACCAGCAGGCGGATCAGTGCGGTCATGGTGGCCATAGCGCGTGGGTGGGGTTGTAGCGCGCCCACCAGGCTGGTGAAGGCCATGTGCTCACCGGCAGGGTAGGCGGCGGTGGCGCCTATAAACACCATCCAGACAAAGAGCAGGCGCGACACCTCTTCGCTGGCGGCTACGCCGCTGCCAAAGCCGTAGCGCAGCACCACGTTGATAAAAACGGCCACAGCCATCACGCCCAGGCACAGGGCCAGCAGGTGGTTGGACCAGCGTTGAAACCGGTTGGGTGGGGGTGCTGTCATAAGGCCTCGGTAGTGGGGTGCAGCCAGGCGCTGACCTCGGTTTGCAAATCGGCCAGCGGGCGCAGGGCGTCCACGCGCAGCACCCCGGCTTCGCCCACGGGGGACTCCAGCGTGGCGAACTGGTTGTCCACCAAGCTGGTGGAGAAGAAATGAGACGGGGCGCGCGCCACGACCCGCGCCTGGGCCTGGGCTTTGTCAATGTCCAGGAACACAAAGCGCAGACCGGGAGCCGCCTGGCGCAGGCGTTCGCGGTAGCTGCGTTTCAGGGCCGAGCAGGTCACCACCAGGCCCTGGGGTTGGGCGCGCAGGGCATCCCCCAGCGTGGCCAACCAGCCGTCGCGGTCGGCGTCGGTCAGGGCAATGCCCTGGCGCATTTTTTCGCGGCTGGCGAGGCTGTGGTAGTCGTCGCCCTCCAGCAAGGTCAGGTGATCGGCCTGTGCTAGCGCAGCGCCCAAACTGGACTTGCCGCAACCGGCGACCCCCATGATGACGATGGAATTCATGTGATTGGTTTGTTTTGGATAGCGCTATCTTATGGCGCGTATGCAGCACCAGCGATTGGTACTTTCCCTAGACCTGTGGCGTGTAGCCGAAAAAAAAGGGCCGGTGAAAACCGGCCCTTGGGACTAGCAGTGAGGGTGGAGCTTATTTGATGTCCACACCGTAGAAGGTGTGTCGAGCAAAGGGGCTCAACTTGTAATCCAACACTTCTTTGCGCACGGGTGCCAACTGCACTGCATGGGCGATGGTGAACCAAGGCGCTTGTTCCTTGAAGATCACCTGGGCTTTTTCGTACAGCTTGGTGCGCTCAGCGGGGTTGGACACCACCTTGGCTTTTTGCACCAAGTCTTCAAACGGCTGGTAGCAGAACTTGGCCACGTTAGAGCCATTGCTCTTGGCCGAAGCGCAGCCCAGCAGGGTGTTCAAGAAGTTGTCGGGGTCACCGTTGTCGCCGGTCCAACCCAACATGCCCATTTGGTGCTCGCCGTTTTGCATGCGCTTGCGGTACTCGCCCCATTCAAAGCTCTTGATCTCAGCGGTCACGCCTACCTTGGCCAGGTCGGCTTGCATCAACTCGGCAATGCGCTTGGCATTGGGGTTGTAGGGGCGCTGCACGGGCATGGCCCACAGGTCGGTGGTGAAACCGTTGGGGTAGCCCGCCGCGGCCAGCAACTTCTTCGCTTCGGCAGGGTTGAAGGCGTCGTCCTTCAGGGCCTTGTTGTAAGACCATTGGCCTGGAGGAATCGGATTGGTTGCAGCCACACCGGTGCTCAGGTACACGGCGGAGACGATAGCCTTTTTGTCGATTGCCATGTTGATGGCTTTGCGCACGCGCACATCGTCAAACGGCTTCTTGGTCGTGTTGTAGGCCAGGTAGCCAATGTTCAGGCCAGGTTGCTCCATCACCGTGACATTGGTGTCCTTGCGCATGGCGTCCAGGTCGGCCGGGTTGGGGTAGGGCATCACATGGCATTCGCCCTTTTGCAGCTTGGCCCAACGCACGGAAGCATCTGGCGTGATCGAAAAAATCAGGTCATCGATCTTGGCCTTGCCCGCCCAGTACTGGGGGAACGCCTTGAAGCGGATCAGCGCATCCTTTTGGTATTGCACTACCTGGAAGGGGCCGGTGCCCAGTGGGTCCTGGTCGATCTTCTCGGGGGTGCCTGCCTTCAGCATGGCAATCGCATATTCCTTGGACTGCACGCCTGCAAACTGCATGGCCAAGTTGGCCAGGAAGGGAGCTTCAGGGTTGTTCAGCGTGATCTTGACGGTGTACTCGTCCACTTTGTCCACAGACTTCAGGAGTTTGGGCATGCCCATATCGCCAAAGTACGCATGGTTGGGACTGGTAACCTTGAAGTAGGGATCGTTCTCTTTCCACTGGCGTTCGATCATGAACATCACGTCGTCGGCATTGAAGTCACGGCTGGGCTGGAAGTTTTTGTTCGATTGCCATTTCACACCCTTGCGGAGCTTGAACGTGTACTCCAGGCCATCTTTGGAGATGGTCCAGCTTTCAGCCAGAGCGGGTCCGACTTTGGTGCCGCCGCGCTCAAAGTGCACCAGATTGTCGTAAATCTGTTCCGTCACATCGAACGAGGTACCGGTGGTGTTGACGCCTGGGTAGAAGTTCTCAGGACTGCCTTCTGAGCAGTACACCAAGGTTTTGGCTGCGACCGGCGCGAGTGCCAGAGCAGCGGGCAACGCCAATGCGCACAGCAGCGCACTTTTGGTGCGGCGTGTCGCGACGGCTTTCTTTGGGTTCAGGTTCATGGAAGTTACTCCTCTGGGGGTTAATGCTGCCTATGCAGCGAGTTGGCTAAGGGTTAGCGCTTCATGACAAGCAACTAGCCTGCCATCCAGCGTTTGCAGTTCCGGACGCTCGTTGTGGCAGCGCGCGTTGGCATGCGGGCAGCGTGTGGAAAACACGCAGCCTGCTGGCGGATTCAACGGGGAGGGCAGCTCGCCCTTGAGCACGATGCGCTGGCTGGCCACGCCCCGCGCGTGCATGCCGGGTGTGGAGGCCATGAGGGCGCGGGTATAGGGGTGCAGCGGGCGCTCAAACAACGTGGTTTTGTCGCCTTGCTCAACCACCTGGCCCAGGTACATCACCAGCACGTCGTGCGCAATGTGGCGCACCACACCCAGGTCGTGCGAGATGAACAGGTAGGCCAGGCCCAGCTCGCTTTGCAGGTCGGCCAGCAGGTTGAGCACCTGCGCCTGAATGGACACGTCCAGCGCCGACACGGGCTCGTCAGCCACCACCAGCGCCGGGTCCAGCATCAGCGCGCGCGCAATGGCAATGCGTTGGCGCTGACCGCCCGAGAACATATGGGGGTAGCGGTCGTAATGCTCAGGCCGCAGGCCTACTTTGGCCAGCATGGCGCGGGCTTTTTCTTGTCGCTGGGTTGCGGTCATTGCTGTGTTGATTTCCAGCGGACCTTCCAGAATCTGGCCAATGCGTTTGCGCGGGTTCAGGGAGCCATAGGGGTTCTGGAACACCAACTGCACTTTTTGGCGCAGCAGCTTTTTCTGCGCGGCATCGGCTTGGGCCGTGTCTACACCGGCCAGCATCAGCTGTCCTTCGGTGGGCGATTCGATCAGCGACACCATGCGAGCCAGCGTGGACTTGCCACAGCCCGACTCGCCCACCACGGCGAGGGTGCGGCCTGGCTGCACCGAGAAGGAAACTCCGGCTACAGCCTGCAGATGGTCGGGCGCACGCAGAAAACCACGACGAATGGTGTAAACCTGCCGCAGGCCCTGTGCCTGCACGACGGGCGCCACGGGAGGCATAGTGGGCGCGCTCATGCAGCCACCTGTTCAGCACCAAGGGCAAAGTGGCACCGCACCTGGCCGCCCGGCCAGGGAGTCAAGGCGGGGCGCTGGTCGCAGGCCCCTTCGCGCGAATGGCGGCAACGTGGCATGAACAGGCAGCCATTGGGGCGGTCATGCAGGCCAGGCACCATGCCGGGAATCGTGTTCAAGCGGCTCTGGTGCACGCTGCGCTCGGGCATGGCGGCCAGCAGCGCCTCGGTGTAGGGGTGGGCTGGTGCGGCAAACAGCGCGTCGGCACTGCGCTCTTCCATCACCTGGCCAGCATACATCACGGCCACGCGCTGCGCCATGTCGGACACCACCCCCATGTTGTGGGTAATCAGTACCAGGCCCATGCCGCGGTCTTTTTGCAGCGTCTTGAGCAGGTCCAAAATTTGCGCCTGGATCGTCACGTCCAGCGCAGTGGTGGGCTCATCCGCAATCAGTAACTTGGGGTTGCAGGCAATCGCCATGGCAATCATCACGCGCTGGCTCATGCCGCCCGATAGCTGGTGTGGGTAGACCTTGAGCCGACTCTCAGGAGCCGGAATGCCGACCTGTTCGAGCAGCTCGATGGAGCGCTTGTGCGCCGTCTTGCGGTCCATGCCCAAATGCAACTTCAGCGTTTCGGCCAGCTGGTAGCCCACGGTGAAGCAGGGGTTCAGGCTGGTGGTGGGGTCCTGAAAAATCATGGCCATGTCTTTGCCGGTGAAGCGGCGGCGTTCGCGGTCACTCAGACCCAGCAGGTCGTGGCCATCAAAGCGCAGCGTCTTGGCCTGTACGCGGCCCGGAAAAGCCACTAGGCCCATCAGCGCCATCATGGTGACGCTTTTGCCAGAACCGGACTCACCCACCACACCCAACACTTCTCCAGCCTCGAGTGTGAGGCTGACATCCTGCACCGCATGCATCACGCCGTTGTGCGACGGGAACTCGACGGACAGGTTTTCAATTTCAAGCAATGCCATAGGCGTTGTTCTCTTTTCGGCTTAACGTTTGAGTTTGGGGTCTAGCGCATCGCGCAGTCCATCCCCAAGCAAGTTGAACGCCAGCACCGTGATCAAAATGGCCATGCCGGGAAGGGTGACGACCCACCAGGCGCGCAGCACGAATTCGCGTGCATCGGCCAGCATGGTGCCCCACTCGGGGGAGGGGGGCTGCGCACCCAGGCCCAGAAAGCCCAGTGCGGCCGCATCCAGAATGGCGGTGGAAATGCCCATGGAGGCTTGCACAATCAGCGGGGCGGTGCAGTTGGGCAGTACCTCGCTGAACATCAGGCGCAGGTGGCTGGCGCCGGTCATGCGCGCAGCTGTCACGTAGTCGCGCGAGGTTTCGGCGATCACGGCGGCGCGCGTGATGCGCACATAGTGCGGCAGCACCACAATGGCCACCGCCAGCATGGCATTCACCAGGCCAGGCCCGAGGATCGCCACGATCACGATGGCCAGCAGCAGGCTGGGCAGCGTGAGGATGATGTCCATGGCCCGCATGATGGCGATTTCCAGCAGGCCCTTGAAGTAACCAGCAACCAGGCCCAATACGGTGCCGACGATCACCGAAATGGACACCACGGCAATGCCGATGACCAGGGAGAGGCGGGCACCATACATGAGGCGCGAGAGAATGTCGCGCCCGATAGCGTCGGTCCCCAGCAGGTGGGCGGAGGAGCCGCCATCTTGCCAAGCCGGGGGCTTCAGAAAGGCCGCGTTGTTAGTTAGGTCGGGAGCGTAGGGTGCCAGCCAGGGGGCAAACAGCGCCATCAGCAGCACGAAGGTCACGATGGCGAGCCCCGCCATGGCGCCCTTGTTGACTCTGAAGTAGCGCCAGAATTCTTGCAACGGGTGGGCGGGTTGCAACGCCACCGGCGTATGAATAGCGGTAGTAGTCATTACTTTTGGTGGCGAATGCGGGGGTTGATGATGCCGTAGGTGATGTCCACCAACAGGTTCACGGTCATGACGACCACACCAAGCAGCAGCATGCCGCCCTGCAGCACAGGATAGTCACGCCGGCTGATGGCTTCAATCAGCCATTTGCCCACACCGGGCCAGGAAAAAATCGTTTCGGTGAGGATGGCGCCAGTGAATAAATGGCCAACCTGCAGCCCGATGACCGTGATGACGGGAATCAGGGCATTGCGAAGGGCGTGCACCGCCACCACGCGCAGGCCAGTCAGCCCCTTGGCTTTTGCGGTACGGATGTAGTCTTCACCCATCACCTCAAGCATGGCCGAGCGCGTCATGCGCGCAATGACCGCAAGCGGGATGGTGCCCAGCACGATGGTGGGCAGAATCAGGTGCGACAGCGCCGACAGAAAGGCCCCCTTGTCGTTGGAGAGCAGGCTGTCTATCAGCAAGAAGCCCGTGGTGGGTTCAATGAAGTACTGCACGCTGATCCGGCCCGACACGGGCGTCAAGTCCAGCTGTACCGAGAACAACAAGATCAGCAACAAGCCCCACCAGAAGACGGGCATGGAATAGCCCGCCAGCGACACGCCCATGACGCCGTGGTCCAGGATGGAGTTGCGTTTGACCGCCGCCAAAATGCCAGCTGGAACGCCTATTAGTAAAGCGAAGATGATGGCGCAGGTTGCCAGTTCGATGGTGGCAGGAAACAAGGTCGCAAATTCTGTGAGCACACGCTCTTGCGTGATGATCGACTTGCCCAGATCCCCCTTGAGCACCTTGCCGATGTAGATGCCGTATTGCACCATGACGGGCCGATCCAGACCATATTCCTTGAGGAGTACCGCGTGGCGCGTGGCATCAATGCCGCGCTCGCCCGCCAAGGTTTCAATAGGGTCGCCTGGAACCAGGCGGATCAGAAAGAAAGCGAGCAGAGTCATCCCAAAGAACGTGGGGATGACGAGGCTCAATCGGGTAAGTAGGAAGCGCAGCATGAAGGGGCGAATTCTAGGCGTGCACTGCAGTGCAAAGTGTTGATCCGGGCCAATAAGGACTAGTGAGTTTCCCTTATGAGGTTGGCTACCAGTCGCCGAAGTGACTAGCAATGCTGATGCCAACAAAAAAAGGCCGGGGGTTAGCCGGCCTTTTTAGCGCATTGCAGGTCTTGCTTACTTGAGGTGCTTGCCGATCAGGCCAGCCAACTCAAACATGGTGACCTGGGCTTTGCCGAAGATTTCCTTTAGCTTGGCGTCGGCGTTGATGTTGCGCTTGTTCACTGCGTCTTGCAGTTTGTTCTTCTTGATGTATGTCCACAGCTTGCTCACCACTTCAGTGCGAGGCAGAGCAGCAGCGCCCACCACGGCGGCCAATGCGGCGCTGGGGGTCAGTGCCTTCATGAACGCGGCGTTCACGGTGCGCTTCTTGGCGGGGGCCTTCTTGGCTGCAACCTTTTTAGCGGGAGCAGCTTTCTTGGCGGGAGCCGCCTTCTTTGCTGGAGCAGCTTTCACAGCGACTTTCTTCGCTGGTGCTGCTGCTTTCTTTGCAGGAGCCGCTTTCTTTGCGGGTGCGGCTTTTTTTGCCGGTGCTTTTTTCGCAGTTGCCATGATTGATTGTCCTTCTAGAAGATTGATTAATCACCAGCAAAAAACTGCTTCTTCACTGGTAACCCGGATGCTAATGGCAAAAAAGCGCGTTTCCAAGGGAGAAACTGCAATTTTCATTGGGGAATGTTGTTTTTTCCATTGGAGAATAGCCCGCAACACTGAAAAGGAGTGCCCCTTATGCCCCTGCCATTTACAACCTGTGACCTTTGCGATGCCCACAAGGGCGACACTTCGGGTGCCTTTCGGGTGCTGCCACCGGTGTTTCGCGACTTTGGTCAGGTGCTGAAGTTTGCGGGCCCCGTGGTCACGGTGAAGTGTTTTGAGGACAACACGCTGGTGAAAGCCGCAGTGGATTCGCAGGGTTGGGTGGACACGCCCACCGGCCGCATGGCCCAGGTGCTAGTGGTGGACGGTGGCGGCTCGCTGCGCAAAGCCTTGCTGGGCGGCAATCTGGGGGCGGCCGCGGCACGCAATGGCTGGGCCGGTGTGGTGATCGATGGCTGCGTGCGCGATACCGCGGAACTGGCGACGC
Source organism: Rhodoferax saidenbachensis (assembly GCF_031457975.1). GTDB lineage: Bacteria > Pseudomonadota > Gammaproteobacteria > Burkholderiales > Burkholderiaceae_C > Allorhodoferax > Allorhodoferax saidenbachensis_A. The sequence continues at coordinate 689,721 of NZ_JAVDXO010000001.1, read as the reverse complement.
AGGCCGTGGGCATCCGCGCGCTGGCGCCCATGCCGCTGCCTACTGAGAAACGCAACCAGGGTCAAGCTGGTGTGGCGGTGCAATTGCAGGGCGTGTGGGTACGTCCGGGTGACTGGCTCTATGCCGACGAAGACGGCATCGTCGTGTCAGCTACGCCGCTGGTGTAACCACTGCGCTGCGCGAGGGCAGGGTGGCTAGCACCACACCCAACAGCGCAATGCCAAACGCCAGCAGCTGCATGCCGCCCAGACTTTCACCCAACACCAGCACGCCGACCATGGCGGCCGAAATAGGCAGCATCACCGTGAACACCCCAGCCCGGGCTGCGGGCACGGTCTTCAGGCCCGTCATCCACAGCCACACGGTCCACACGCTGGCAGCCAGGGCATAGAACACCAGCAACACCCACGACCCCGTGGCTACCGACGCAAAGTTGAAGCGCCAGGCCATGTACAGGCCCATGGGCGTCATCAGCGCAAAGCCCCAGAGGTTGATCAGCGCGGTGATGCGCTTGGGCGATAAGGCGCCCGTGAGTTTCTTGCCAATCACCGCATAGGCAGCTTCGCACAGCACAGCACCAAACACCAGCAGGTTGCCCAACAGCACTTGCTTATGTGCCAAATCACCTTCTGGCCCCGATGAGTGCTGCGCAGAAAGCTCTCCTTTTGATAGCGCCAGCAGGCTGATGCCCAGCGCACTGCAGGCCACGGCAGCCCAGGTGCGCAGGCCAATGCGTTCCTTCAAAAAGACCCAGCTCATGAGTGCAACCACAGCGGGGATGGACGCCATGATCACGCCCGCAGACACGGCCGTGGTCATGCTCACACCAAACAGCATGCAGATGGAAAACAGGAAGTTGCCGAGCAGCGATTCCAGAAACACCAGCTTGCGCGTGGTCGGCGTCATGGGCAGTTCAGACGCCGGGCGCTTGAGCCAGTGCACCATGGCCAGCCCGCCGATGCCGAAGCGCAACCAGGCCAATAGAAAAACAGGGAGGGCTGTGACCAGCGGCTTGGACAGGGCCACATAGCTGCCGACCAGCGCCATGCTGAGTGCCAGAAAACTGTAGGCGATCCAGCGTGGCGGATGGGCGAGGACAGCGGGCGTATGGGTCATGCAGTGGGGCGCAGGGTGAGAAACAAGCGCACGACGATACACCATGCAACACGCGGCCTTGGTGAGGGCAGGGCCATGCACTTGGCTGGTGCATTTATGCAGCACAATGGCATCAGGCTCTTGTGGCCAAGCCAGCACCGCGTTGCCACCCGCGATGGGCACGCCTCTTGCGGTGCATACAGCAAGGAGTAGGGAATGAGTGAAAACAAACCAATGAACTTCAACGATCTGGAGCAATGGCTCAATGAACGGCGAGTGACGGAGGTGGAATGCCTGGTGCCCGACTTGACGGGCGTAGCGCGCGGCAAAATCTTGCCGCGTGCCAAGTTCACCGAAGACCGCGGCATGCGCTTGCCGCAAGGCATCGTGGCCATGGGCGTGACTGGCGAGTTTCCCGAGAGCGGCCCGTACTATGACGTGGTCGACCCCACCGACAAGGATATGCAACTGCGGCCCGACCCCTCGTCGGTGCGCATTGTTCCCTGGGCCACCGACCCCACGGCCCAGGTCATTCACGACTGCTTTGACCACGAAGGCAAGCTGGTGCCCTTTGCCCCGCGCAGCGTGCTGCGCCGGGTGTGTGACCTGTTTGCAGCCGACGGCTTGCAGCCCATCGTGGCACCCGAGCTGGAGTTCTATCTCACTGCGCGCAATACCGATCCCAACACCTTGTTGCGTGCCCCCATTGGCCGCAGCGGCCGCGCCGAGACCTCACGCCAGGCCTACAGCATCGACGCGGTGAACGAGTTCGACCCGCTGTTTGAAGAGATCTACGACTACTCCGACAAGATGGAGCTCAACGTGGACACGCTAATCCACGAGGTGGGTGCCGGGCAGATGGAGATCAACTTCTTCCACAACAAGCCCTTGGGCTTGGCCGATGAAGTCTTCTTCTTCAAGCGCACGGTGCGCGAAGCGGCGCTGCGCCACGACATGTACGCCACCTTCATGGCCAAGCCGATTGCGGGCGAGCCCGGCAGCGCCATGCATGTGCACCAGAGTCTGCTGAATGTGCAGACAGGCAAGAACGTGTTCAGCAACGAAGACGGCACGCCGTCTGAGGCCTTCTTCCATTACATCGGCGGTTTGCAGCGCTACATTCCTGCGGCCATGGTGCTGGTGGCGCCCTATGTGAACAGCTACCGCCGCCTGTCGCGCAACACGGCAGCGCCCATCAACATTGAATGGGGCTATGACAACCGCACGGTGGGCATTCGCTCGCCGATCTCATCACCCGCTGCGCGCCGGGTGGAGAACCGCGTCATCGGCGCCGACGCCAACCCCTATGTGGCCATGGCCATGACGCTGGCCTGCGGTTACCTGGGCCTGAAAAACAAGATCAAACCCAAGCCCGAGATGCGCGGCGACGCCTACCTGTCGCCCTATGCCTTGCCCCGTAGCTTGGGCGAGGCGCTGGACTGGTTGCGCAAGGAAAGTGATCTGCACGAGATCCTGGGCAAGGAGTTCGTGACGGTCTATACCGAGATCAAGGAGCTGGAGTTTGACGAGTTCATGAAGGTGATCTCGCCGTGGGAGCGGGAACACTTGTTACTCCACGTCTGAGTCCATTTCAACCTGCAAAGACCGCCATGACCACCTCCGTTGATACCGCCCTGATCCAGTCACTGGACAGCGCGCACTTTTTGCACCCGTTCACTGATTTCAAAGACCTCTCTAGCCGCGGCGCCCGTGTGATCACGCGCGCCGAGGGCATCTACGTGTGGGACTCCGAGGGCCACCAGATTCTGGACGCCATGAGCGGCCTGTGGTGCGTGAATGTGGGCTATGGCCGCAAGGCCCTGGCCGACGCAGCCCATGCGCAGATGATGACGCTGCCCTACTACAACAGCTTCTTCCAGACCACCAATGTGCCGGCCGTGCAACTGGCCGCCCGCCTGGCGTCCCTGGCACCTGCTGTGGGTGACCGCAGCTTCCAGCACGTGTTTTATTCCAGCAGTGGCAGCGAGAGCAATGATTCCAACGTACGCATGGTGCGCCGCTACTGGGATTTGCTGGGCCAGCCGCGGCGCAAGGTCATCATTGGCCGGATCAACGGCTACCACGGCAGCACCATGGCCGGTGCCTCGCTGGGTGGCATGAGCGGCATGCATGCGCAGGGCGACTTGCCGATCCCCAATATCACCCACATCGAGCAGCCCTACTACTTTGAGAACGCGATTCCCGGCGAGTCCCGCGAGGAGTTTGGCGTGCGTGCGGCGGGCTGGCTGGAGGCCAAGATTCTGGAGGTGGGGCCTGATAAGGTGGCTGCCTTCATTGCCGAGCCGCTGCAGGGTGCGGGCGGGGTCATCATTCCACCAAGCACCTATTGGCCTGAGATCCAGCGCATTGTCGACAAGTACGGCATCCTGCTCATCAGCGACGAGGTGATTTGCGCCTTTGGCCGCCTGGGCCACTGGTTTGGTTATGAGAAGTTTGGCTACAAGCCTGACCTGGTGACTTTTGCCAAGGCAGTCACCAGCGGCTACGTGCCTCTGGGGGGCGTGATGGTGGGGAACCGCGTGGCCCAGGTGCTGATAGAGCAGGGCGGTGAGTTCAACCACGGCTACACCTACAGCGGCCACCCCGTGGCCTGCGCGGTCGCGATGGCCAACCTGGACATCATGGAAGCCGAGCAGCTGCCCCAGAAGGTGTGTGGGGACATCGGTGCCTATTTTGCGCAGCGCTATGCCGAGCTGAACGACCACCCGCTGGTAGCCCACGCTGAGACCTGCGGCTTTGTGGGCGGTTTGGTGCTGGTGAAGAACAAGAAGACGTTGGAACGGTTCCACGCTGACGACGGCGTGGGCATGGTTTGCCGGGGGCACTGCTTTGGAAACGGGCTCATCATGCGGGCCGTGGGCGACCGGATGATCATTGCCCCACCGCTGGTGATGACGAAAACCGATATTGACGAGCTGATGCGCCTGATCCATTTGGCTTTGGACCGCACTTTGGTGGATCTGAAGGCCCGTGGGCTGGTCTAAGCACTTCTATAATCTTTTGGTCTGTTTTTTGCTTCGCATATTTCTGACTTTTCTTCCTCTATTTTTGTAACGGAGAGCTCCAACATGAAGTACACCCTGTGTTCCGTCGCCGTAGCGGCGCTGGTTTTGACGGCTTGTGGCAAAAAAGAGGAGCCCGTTGCGGCCGCTCCTGCCCCCGCTCCAGTGGCCAGCGCACCTGCGCCTGCAGCCAATGCGGAAGAAAAAGTCCTGAACATCTACAACTGGCCTGACTACATCCCCGAAGGCATGGTGGCGGCGTTTGAGAAGGAAACCGGCATCAAGGTGAACTACGACACCTTTGAGACCAACGAAGCCCTGCAAGCCAAACTGGTGGCAGGCAACACTGGTTACGACATCGTGGTGCCCGGCACCGTGTTCGCCAAGGGCCAGATCGAAGGCGGTCTGCTGCAGCCCCTGGACAAATCCAAGATCAAAAACCTGGCCAACCTGGACCCCGCGCTGCTGGCCGTCATGACCAAGGCCGATCCCGAGAACAAGCACTTGGTGCCATGGGCCTGGAGCTTCACCACGGTGGGCATCAACAAGACCAAGGTCGAAAAAGCCCTGGGGGGCATGCCCATGCCTGAAAACGCTTGGGACTTGGTGTTTAACCCCAAGTACACGGCCAAGCTGAAGTCCTGCGGTATTGCCTACCTGGATTCGCCCACCGAAATCCTGCCCGCAGCCCTGCACTACATCGGCAAGGATGCCTATTCCAACAACGCGGAAGACTACAAGGCCGCTACTGCCATGTTGGCCAAGGTGCGCAAGGATGTGCGTTTGTTCAGCGCCACGATGATTGACGACATTGCAGGCGGCAAGGCCTGCGCTGCCATCGGCTGGGCGGGTGACATCAACATTGCCGCGGGCCGTGCCAAGGACAATGGTTCCAAGGACGTGATCGAAGCCCTGCTGCCCAGCACTGGCGCGCTGATCTTCATTGACTCCATTGCGATGACCAAGGACGCCAAGCACCCCAACAACGCGCACGCTTTCATCGACTTCTACCTGCGCCCCGAGAACGCCGCGCAAATGGCCAATGAAATGACCTACAACACGGGCAACAAGGCTGCTGTGGACAAGGTCAAGCCTGAGATCGCCAGCAACAAGACCATCTTCGTGGACGCAGACTACCTGGCCAAAATGGTTCCTCCCAGCAGCTTCAGCAACGAAGCCCGTGAGGCACTGGCCAACGCCTACAACGCGTTCAAAAAAGGCAAGTAAAGTCTTGGTGTAATGCCAGCAAGGGGGCTGTTTGTACGTGTGTATGAACAGCCCTTTTTCATGGCGCGGTCGTATTCAGCAGGGATCAATTGATGACAGCACAAGCGGACAACGCGGGTTACTTGGTGACCGAAAAACTGGTCAAGCGCTTTGACGAAGCGCTGGCGGTGGACGAGGTATCGCTCTCCATCGGCCAGGGTGAAATTTTTGCCTTGCTGGGAAGCTCGGGCTGCGGCAAGTCCACGCTGTTGCGCATGCTGGCGGGATTCGAGTCGCCCACCTCGGGTCGTATTTTGCTGGGTGGGCAGGATGTCGCCAATCTGCGCCCCTACGATCGACCCATCAACATGATGTTCCAGTCCTATGCGCTGTTTCCGCACCTGGACATCTGGGAAAACGTGGCTTTTGGCCTGAAGCGTGAGGGTTTGCCGCGCGATGAAATCAAGCAGCGCGTGGGTGAGATGCTGGACTTGGTACAGCTGGGCGCCTATGCCAAGCGCAAGCCGCACCAGCTCTCGGGTGGACAGCAGCAACGTGTGGCGCTGGCCCGCAGCCTGGCCAAGCGGCCCAAGTTGTTGTTGCTGGACGAGCCACTGGGCGCGCTGGACAAGAAGTTGCGCGAGCAAACCCAGTTTGAGCTGGTCAACATCATCGAGAAGGTGGGAGTGACCTGCGTGATGGTGACCCATGACCAGGAAGAGGCCATGACCATGGCCAATCGCATTGCGGTGATGAGCAAGGGCCGCGTGCTGCAGGTGGGCTCGCCCGAGGAGGTGTACGAGCACCCGGCCAACCGCTTTGTGGCGGACTTCATTGGCAACGTGAACATCTTTGATGGCCACCTTAGCGTGGACGAGCATGACCGTTGCGCGGCTGTCACCGGCATTGGCGAAATCCAGGTGGGCCATGGCGTGAGTGGCACGCTGAACATGCCCGTGGGCATTGCCGTGCGGCCCGAGAAAATCGAGATCAGCAAGACACGACCCAATGTTGAGCACAACGTGTTCACAGGTCAGGTCAAGGAGATTGCCTACTTCGGCTCGTACAACACCTACATCGTGGTGGCTACCGACGGCACCAAGGTGAAAATCATGGAAGCCAATACCCGGCGCCAGGAGCTCAGCGACATCACCTGGGAAGACAACGTCTTCTTCTGGTGGGGTGACCGCTCCGGCATCGTGCTGCGCGACTAGGCCCGACATGCAGTCCCCATCCCGCTTCCCCATGCCAGGCCGGCGTTTTGTGATCGGCGTGCCGTTCACCTGGCTCACCGTCTTCTTCCTGCTGCCATTCCTCATCCTGGCCTATATCAGCTTTGTGGATATGGCGGGGGACATCCACCCCTTCAAGCCCATCTGGGACACGCAGACCGGCCTGCTCAAGCTCAAGTACGAGAACTACTGGTCCATCTTCCGCAACGGGGAGGAGGGCGGCCTGTTCCGCACGCTCTACATCGAGGCCTACCTGCGCTCGCTCTGGTACGCGCTGTGCACGGCGCTGCTGTGCCTGGGCATCGGCTACCCGTTTGCCTATTTCATCGCACGCTCCAAACCCACGGTGCGGCCCGCCTTGCTGATGATGGTGATGCTGCCGTTCTGGACGTCGTTTCTGTTGCGCGTCTATGCCTGGAAGGGCATTCTGGCCGACCAGGGCGTGGTGAACCAGGCATTGCTGTATTTGGGCATCATCAACGAGCCCATCCAGATGCTGTACACCAATGTCTCCATGCTGGTGGGTATGACCTACGTGTACCTGCCGTTCATGGTGCTGCCGCTGTATGCCAACCTGGTGAAGATGGACTTCCGTTTGCTGGAGGCCGCCTACGACCTGGGCACTTCGCCGTTCAAGGCGTTCTGGTTGGTCACCGTGCCGCTGTCGAAGGCGGGCATTGTGGCGGGCTTCATGCTGGTGTTCATTCCCGCGGTGGGCGAGTTTGTCATTCCCTCGCTGCTGGGCGGGCCTGAGAACATCATGATTGGACGCGTGGTGTGGGACGAAATGTTTACCGCCAACAACTGGCCGCGCGCCACGGCGCTGGCGGTGGTGATGATCGCCATCATCATCGTGCCCCTGGCCATGTACTACCACTACACCGGCGAGGCTTCCGAGCAATCTGGTGGGCGTCATTGAGGGCCGCGTGATGAAAGCATTTGTGGAAAAGAATTTTGGCAAGTTGTGGCTGACGGTGGTGTACGTGTTTTTGTATGTGCCCCTGTTGTTCATGGTCGTGTTCTCCTTCAACAGCACGCGGCAGGACGCCAACTTCACCGGCTTCTCGCTGCGCTGGTACGACGCACTCACACGTGACACCAAAATCGTGGAGGGCTTCTGGCTGTCGGTCAAAGTAGCCACCATCACCGGCGTGTTGTCGGCCGTGCTGGGCACGTTTGCGGCCTTTGTGCTGGTGCGCTATCGCCGCTTTATTGGCCGCACGGTGTTCTCCGGCATGGTAAATGCGCCGCTTGTGATGCCCGAGGTGGTGATTGGCCTCTCGCTGTTGTTGCTGATGGTCGGCGCCCAGAACTTCCTGGGTTGGCCCGAACGCGGCATGCTGACCATTGTGCTGGGTCACACGCTGCTGGGCATGGCCTACGGCATGGTGGTGATCCAGTCGCGCCTGCTGGAAATGAACCGTTCCATCGAAGAAGCCGCGATGGACTTGGGTGCACGACCCCACCAGGTGTTCCTGCTGATCACGCTGCTGCAGATTGCGCAGGCGATCTTTGCGGCCTTCCTGTTGTCCTTCACGCTGTCGTTTGACGATGTGGTGATCTCCGAGTTTCTGTCCGGCCCCGGTGTCAGCACCTTGCCGCAGGTGATCTTCAGCTACGCGCGCCGCGGTATCAACCCGACCATTTACGCCGCTGCCACCTTGCTGATCACCACGGTGACCTGTGTCATCGTGGGCTACAGCGTCTGGGTGGCGCGCCAGTCGCGTAAGCGTGAGCGCGAGATTGCGGCGGCCGCGCGTGCGGAAGTTGCCGCCCTAAATCCGGTTTAACCCACTGCGCCGCTGCTGGCTGCGCACCACTAGGACATTGCCATGCCTGCTATGACGTTTGATGGACGCGCGCTGATCAACGGGGCCCGCGTGGCTGCGCAGAGTGGGGCGTTGTTCGACTGCATTTCTCCCGTAGACGGTAGCACCCTGACGCAGGTGGCGCGCTGCGCTGACACCGACATTGACCTGGCCGTGCGCAGTGCGCGCTCTGCGTTTGACGACAAGCGCTGGCGTGGTCTGGCCCCGGCGCAGCGCAAACGCGTGCTGATCCGTTTTGCCGATCTGGTGCTGGCGCACGGCGACGAACTGGCTGCGACCGAAGCCTGGGACATGGGTAAGCCCGTGAAGTACGCCCGCGCGGTGGATGTGAACAGCGCCTCCAACTGCCTGCGCTGGTACGGCGAGGCGGTGGACAAGGTGTACGACGAAATCGCCCCTACGCCCGACACCGCGTTGGCCCTGATCACGCGCGAGCCCGTGGGCGTGGTCGGCGTCATCGTGCCGTGGAACTACCCGATGATCATGGCGGCCTGGAAGATCGCGCCTGCGCTGGCTGCGGGCAACTCCGTGGTGCTCAAGCCCAGCGAAAAGTCGCCACTCACGGCCCTGCGCTTGGGTGACTTGGCGCTGGAAGCGGGCATCCCCGCCGGGGTGCTGAACGTGGTGCCCGGCTTAGGCCCCGAGGCGGGTTCGCCGTTGGCGCTGCATATGGATGTGGATTGCATTGCGTTCACCGGTTCCACGCGCGTGGGCAAGCAGATCCACGTGATGGCCGGCCAAAGCAATATCAAGCGCGCCTGGACGGAGCTGGGCGGCAAGTCGCCCAACATCGTGTTTGCCGACTGCCCCGACCTGGACCGCGCGGTGCAGGCCGCCGTGGGCAGTATCTTCTTCAACCAGGGCGAGAGCTGCAATGCACCGTCGCGCCTGTTTGTGGAGGCCAGCATCAAGGACCAGTTTCTGGAAAAAGCCTTGGCGCTGGTGCCAGGCTATGCGCCAGCCAACCCCTTGCTGCCCGAAACGGTGATGGGTGCATTGGTGGACAAGGTGCAGATGGAGACTGTGCTGCGCTACATTGACAGCGGCAAGCAGCAGGGCGCTGCGCTGATCGCCGGCGGGGAGCAGGTGCTGCAGTCCAGCGGCGGCTGCTATGTGCAACCCACCATCTTTGACGGCGTGCGCCCCGACATGACGATTTCGCGCGAAGAGATCTTCGGGCCGGTGCTGGCGGTTTCTGCATTCACCGATGCGGCTGAGGTGGTGCGCCAGGCGAATGACAGCATCTACGGCCTGCAAGCCGGGGTGTGGACGCGTGACATCAACAAGGCCCATGGCGTGGCGCGCGCCCTGCGCGCCGGCACGGTGCATGTGAACCAGTACGACGAGGACGACATCACCGTCCCGTTTGGTGGCTACAAGCAAAGCGGGGTAGGGCGCGATAAGTCCCTGCATGCCATGGACAAGTACACCGAGACCAAAACCACCTGGATTCGCATCGACAGCCCCGTGTGAGTGCACCTGAGAGTGCGTCCACAACTGCTCTCTTTTTCATAGCTGCTCGCGCATATTCCGCGGGGGCTTGAGCCAGTTTTCTTCCCAGGCAGTGCTAAAAATTGCGTGCCCCTACTTTGTCTTGGCACTGCGTCAGTGCTTGTGGGCGGCGTAATGGGGCAAACTATTTTGCGATGCGTCATTTCATTCCACATTACGAACTTTAATTGACGGCATAGCGATTTTTGAATTTCACATGCATGTCAAACATTTCACTATTTAATATTCATTCACTAAGTTGTTGTTTTTAAACAGTTAAATTTAAGTCTTATATAAGACATAAGATTGATAATGTGTCTTATATAAGACTTAGAATTCATCCATCGGCACCGGAATTGCATGACCAAACCGGACCGCAACGTTTAACCAACCTAGGAGTGTTCACATGCCGCAATCCATCAACGAGCAATTGAGCCGCGAACAACAAATCGCTGCACTGGAAAAAGACTGGGCGACCAACCCCCGCTGGAAGGGTGTGAAGCGCGGTTACAGCGCTGCCGACGTGGTGCGTTTGCGCGGCTCGCTGCCTATCGAGCACACGCTGGCCAAGCGCGGCGCCGAAAAACTGTGGGACAAGATCAACGGCGGCGCCAAGAAGGGCTACGTCAATGCCTTCGGCGCCATCTCCGCCGGTCAAGCCATGCAACAGGCCAAGGCTGGTCTTGAGGCTGTGTACCTGTCAGGCTGGCAAGTTGCCGCTGACGGCAACACGTCTGAGACCATGTATCCCGATCAGTCGCTGTACGCCTACGACTCGGTGCCCACCATGGTGCGCCGCATCAACAACACTTTCAAGCGTGCTGACGAAATCCAGTGGGGCCGTGGCATCAACCCCGGTGACAAGGAATTCATCGACTACTTCCTGCCTATCGTGGCCGATGCAGAAGCCGGTTTTGGTGGCGTGCTGAATGCCTTCGAACTGATGAAGAACATGATCCAGTCGGGCGCTGCTGGCGTTCACTTTGAAGACCAACTGGCTGCCGTGAAGAAGTGCGGCCACATGGGTGGCAAGGTGCTGGTTCCTACCCAGGAAGCCTGCGAAAAACTGATTTCCGCACGTTTCGCGGCCGACGTGATGGGCGTGTCCACCATCGTGCTGGCCCGTACCGATGCGGAAGCTGCGAACCTGATCACCTCTGACCACGATGCCAACGACAAGCCTTTCCTGACCGGCGAGCGCACCCAAGAAGGTTTCTACCGTGTCAAGAACGGCCTGGAACAAGCCATCAGCCGTGGTGTCGCTTACGCTCCCTACGCCGATCTGGTGTGGTGCGAAACCGGCGTGCCAGACATTGGCTTCGCCCGTGAATTCGCGCAAGCCGTGCACGCTGCCTGCCCCGGCAAGCTGCTGTCGTACAACTGCTCGCCGTCTTTCAACTGGAAGAAGAACCTCAACGACAGCCAGATCGCTTCCTTCCAGGAAGACCTGTCCGCGCTGGGCTACAAGTACCAGTTCATCACGCTGGCCGGTATCCACATCAACTGGTTCAACACCTTCCAGTTCGCCCACGCTTACGCCAACGGCGAAGGCATGAAGCACTACGTCAACATGGTGCAAGAGCCTGAATTCGCAGCGCGTGACAAGGGTTACACCTTCGTGTCGCACCAGCAGGAAGTGGGCGCGGGTTACTTCGACGACGTGACCACCGTGATCCAGGGCGGTTCTTCCTCCGTGAAGGCGCTGACCGGTTCCACCGAAGAAGAGCAATTCCACTAAGCTATCTGCTGCGGAATGAAGGTCGGGCTACCCACAAGGCGCCCGGCCTTTTTTATTGGGTAAAATGCGGGCTCCACATTTGTATAAGAGCGAGAAAGGCAGTTTGGTTATGACACCGCGAACTACACCGGCGACATTCATCAGCGAATAAGGCCGTAGTCCGCGCGCCTTGTGCGCTGCCAGCTACCAAATTCATAGTAAAGCGCGGACCGTTCCGCGCTTTTTCTTTTGGCTCTCGACTCTTTGTTAGGCACACCATGATTCAAATTACGCTCCCCGACGGCTCCCAACGTGAATTCCCCGGCCCGGTTACCGTGGCCGAAGTAGCGGCCTCCATTGGCGCTGGCTTGGCCAAGGCGGCGCTGGCCGGCAAAGTAGACGGCAAAGTGGTGGACACCAGTTTCCAGATGACCGCCAACAGTGCGCTGTCCATCATCACGGCCAAAGATGCCGACGGCCTGGAAGTCATTCGCCATTCCACCGCCCACTTACTGGCCTACGCGGTCAAAGAGTTGTTCCCCGATGCGCAGGTCACGATCGGCCCGGTGATTGAGCACGGCTTCTTCTACGACTTCTCGTACAAGCGCCCGTTTACACCCGAAGATTTGGCCGCCATTGAAAAGAAGATGACGCAACTGGCTTCGCTGGATGAGCCCGTCTCGCGCCGCGTGCTGCCGCGTGACGAAGCCGTGGCGTATTTCAAGAGCCTGGGGGAGCACTACAAGGCCGAGATCATTGAAAGCATCCCGGCGGACCAGGATGTATCGCTGTACCGCGAAGGTAAGTTCGAAGACCTGTGTCGCGGCCCTCACGTGCCCAGCACCGGCAAGCTGAAATTCTTCAAGCTGATGAAAGTGGCCGGTGCCTACTGGCGCGGCGACCACAAAAACGAGATGCTGCAGCGCATCTACGGCACAGCCTGGGCCACCAAGGACGAGCTGCAGCAGCATTTGACGATGCTCGAAGAGGCTGAGAAGCGCGACCACCGCAAGCTGGGCCGCGAGCTGGACCTGTTCCACATTGACGAGCACTCGCCCGGCACCGTGTTCTGGCACCCCAAGGGCTGGACGCTCTGGCAGGGCGTAGAGCAGTACATGCGCAGGGTCTACCAGGACAACGGCTATCAGGAAGTCAAGGGCCCACAGATCCTGGACCAGGGCCTGTGGGAGAAAACGGGCCATTGGGACAAATACCGCGAGAACATGTTTGTGACGGAGTCCGAAAAGCGCGACTACGCCTTGAAGCCCATGAACTGCCCGGGCCACATCCTGATCTACAAGCAGGGTATCAAGAGCTACCGCGACCTGCCACTGCGCTTCGGCGAGTTCGGCAATTGCCACCGTAACGAGCCATCCGGCGGCTTGCACGGCATCATGCGTGTGCGTGCCTTCACGCAGGACGATGGCCATATCTTCTGTACCGAAGACCAGATCCAGGAAGAAGTGACGAATTTCACCACCTTGCTGCAAAAGGTCTACGCAGACTTCGGTTTTCACAACATCATCTACAAGATTGCGACTCGCCCCGCGCAACGCATCGGCACCGAGGAGAGCTGGGATCATGCCGAGGAAGCCCTGGCCGAAGGCCTGCGTGCCTCCGGTTGCGAATTTGAATACCTGCCGGGCGAGGGCGCTTTTTACGGACCCAAGATCGAATACACGTTGAAGGACGCGCTGGGCCGCCCCTGGCAGTGCGGCACGATCCAGATCGACCCCAACATGCCAGAGCGCCTGGACGCAGAATTTGTAGGCGAAGATGGTGCGCGCCACCGCCCCATCATGCTGCACCGCGCCATTGTGGGCAGCCTGGAGCGTTTCATCGGAATCTTGATTGAAGGCAGCGCTGGCGCCTTGCCAGCTTGGCTGGCCCCGGTGCAGGTGGCGGTGCTCAATATCACCGATGCGCAGGCCGATTATTGCCGGTCCGTGGCTAAAACGCTGCAAAATCAAGGGCTTAGGGTCAATTTAGATCTGCGCAATGAGAAAATAACCTATAAAATACGGGAGCATTCGATGCAAAAGCTGCCGTATCTGGTCGTCATTGGCGACAAAGAGATGGCAGCAGGCGCTGTTGCAGTGCGCGCCCGGGGTGGTCAAGACCTCGGTGCAATGTCCCTTGATGCCTTTGTTCAAAGAATCACGAGTGACATTGCCAACAAATCAGCGGCTTGAGGTTCTACCCAAGAAAACCCGGTTTGACGGCGTGTGCTGTGCGGCAATCGCTACTATTTGTGTAGCAAAAATTGTGAAGGATTGAGCCATCGCTACTGAATTTCGTGACCGCCGTCAGCGTGAAGAACGCAAACACCGTCTTAACCGGGAAATCATGGCCCCAGAGGTTCGCCTCTCTGGCCCCGAAAATGAGCCTCTTGGTGTCGTCAGCCTGATGGAAGCCCTGCGTATGGCAGGCGAGCTGGACGTGGATCTGGTTGAAATTGCGGCAACTGCCAACCCGCCTGTGTGCCGGTTGATGGACTACGGCAAGTTCAAATACCAGGAACAGAAAAAAGCGGCGGAAGCGAAAGCCAAGCAAACGGTCATTGAGATCAAGGAAATCAAGTTCCGTCCGGGTACCGATGACGGCGACTACAACATCAAGATGCGCAATATCCGGCGCTTCTTGGCCGAAGGCGACAAGTGCAAGATCACTTTGCGTTTCCGGGGTCGTGAAATCACCCACCAGGAAATTGGTTTGGCGATGCTGCAGCGCATGCGCGACGAACTGGGTGACACCATCCTCGTGGAGCAATTCCCGAAGCTGGAAGGTCGCCAGATGATCATGATGATCGCCCCAGGCCGTAAAAAGCCTGGTGGTGGTACACCGAAGCCCGCAGCGGAATCTGCGGCATAAATTCTCTCGGCAGGTCTGGTCACCTGCCGGGTTGAACGGCGAATCTTCGGATTCGCCAACCAGTGGGGCGGTAAAACGCACCACTTAAAAAGTGGCTCGGGGCCAACAAGGCTGGAAGTAGTTTTCCAGACGCCTCACGAGCACAAATGAAAAGGAGCATGAACATGCCCAAAATGAAGACCAAGAGCGCGGCGAAGAAACGCTTCCGCGTCCGTCCAGGTGGAACCGTCAAGCGCGGTCAAGCCTTCAAACGTCACATCTTGACCAAGAAGACCACCAAAAATAAACGCCACTTGCGCGGCTCCACTGGAGTTCATGAGACCAATATGGGTCACATGGCACAGATGCTGCCCGGTCGTGGTATTTAATTAACGACGAACAAGGAGTAATCACATGCCTCGCGTCAAACGTGGTGTAACGGCTCGCGCCCGCCACAAAAAAGTTCTGGCCCTTGCAAAAGGTTTCCGTGGTCGCCGCGGTAATGTCTTCCGTATCGCCAAAGAAGCGGTAATGAAGGCTGGGCAATATGCCTACCGTGACCGTCGTACCAAGAAACGTGTGTTCCGTCAGTTGTGGATCGCGCGTATCAACGCTGCGGCCCGTCAATGCGGTCTGACATACAGCCAGTTTGCCAATGGTCTGAAGAAAGCCAATATCGAGATCGACCGTAAGGTTCTGTCCGATATCGCGATCCATGACATGGCTGCTTTTGCTGGCATCGTGGAACAAGTGAAAGCCAAACTGGCTGCTTGAGTTCGCGGCTGATTGCTACTTATTTTGTAGCATTCGGCGCACCAGAAACAAGGGCTAGCGCTTGAAAAAGCACTAGCCCTTTTTCAATGACATAAACAGTCACACAAGAATTTATGACCGAGTTGAACGCCATCGTTGACACCGCCAAAGCGGCTTTTGCCCAAGCTGTGACGCCTGCTGATCTGGAAAATGCCAAAGCCCTGTTTCTGGGCAAGTCCGGCCGCATGACCGAGCTGATGAAAGGCATGGCCGCGTTGAGCGTGGAAGAGAAAAAGTCAACCGGTGCTGCGATCAACGTGGCCAAGCAGGCGATTGAAGCGGCTCTGACCGAACGCCGCCAAGCCCTGGCCGATGCCGAGCTGCAAACGCAGCTGCAGGCCGAGGCGCTGGACGTGACGCTGCCAGGGCGCCAGCGCGGGCAGGGCGGTTTGCACCCCGTGTCGCTGACGCTGGAGCGCATCGAAGCCATCTTTGGTTCGATGGGTTTTGAAGTGGCCCAGGGTCCCGAGATTGAAGCGGATTGGTTCAACTTCACCGCCCTCAACACACCCGAAGATCACCCCGCGCGCTCCATGCACGACACCTTCTATGTGGAAGGTGGTTCCGAGACTGCGCCCAACCTGCTGCGCACGCACACCAGCCCCATGCAGATCCGCTATGCGGTACAGCACGTCAAGAAACACCGCGCTGCTGCGGGTGATTCTGGCGCCGGTTTGTACAGCGGCCCCATGCCCGAGATTCGTGTGATCGCGCCGGGCCGTACCTACCGTGTCGACAGTGACGCAACCCACTCGCCCATGTTTCACCAGGTCGAAGGCCTGTGGGTTGGCGAAAACATCAGCTTCAAGGATTTGAAGTCGGTGTACCTGAACTTCATCACCACCTTCTTTGAGACGGACGAATTGCAACTGCGCTTCCGTCCCAGCTACTTCCCATTCACCGAACCAAGCGCCGAGATCGACATCATGTTCGAAACCGGCCCGCTCAAAGGCCGTTGGCTGGAAGTCTCCGGCTCTGGCCAGGTGCACCCGCAGGTCATCCGCAACATGGGTCTGGACCCGGAGCGCTATATCGGCTTTGCCTTCGGCTCTGGCATTGACCGCTTGGCTATGCTGTTCTATGGCGTGAACGATCTGCGCCTGTTCTTTGATGGCGACGTCCGCTTTCTGTCGCAATTCCAGTAATCCCATCAGAACACATTCGTCAGTCCGAACATGCAATTCCCTGAATCCTGGCTCCGCGCCTTCTGCAATCCCCCGATCTCGACCACCGTGTTGGCTGAGACGCTCACCATGGCTGGTCTGGAAGTTGAAGAACTGAAACCGGTCGCGCCCCCGTTCACAAACATCGTCGTCGGTGAAATCAAAACCGCCGAGCAGCACCCCAATGCCGACCGTCTGCGCGTGTGCACGGTGGATGTGGGCCAACCCGAGTTGTTGAACATCGTTTGCGGCGCCCCTAACGCCCGCGTGGGCATTCGCATTCCCTGCGCTTTGGTGGGCGCCGAGCTGCCGCCCGGTGAGGACGGCAAGCCCTTCCTGATCAAGGTCGGCAAGCTGCGCGGCGTAGAGAGCCAGGGCATGTTGTGCTCAGCGCGCGAACTCAAACTGTCGGAAGACCATGGCGGCCTGTTGGAGCTGCCGCTGGACGCGCCTTTGGGCCAGAACATTCGCCAGTACCTGGATCTGGATGACACGCTGTTCACCCTCAAGCTCACGCCCAATCTCGCGCATTGCCTGAGCGTGTACGGGGTGGCCCGCGAAGTGGCCGCCCTGACCGGCGCGCCGTTGATCACGGCCCCCATTGCCCCTGTGGCCGTGACCAACCAGGACAAAGTTGCGGTGAAGATCAGCGCGCCAGATCTGTGTGGCCGCTTCTCGGGCCGCGTGGTGCGCAACGTCAACACCCAAGCCAAGACGCCCCAGTGGATGGTGGACCGCCTGGCCCGCTGCGGCCAGCGCAGCGTGACCCCGCTGGTGGACATTTCCAACTATGTGATGTTCGAGCTGGGCCGCCCGTCTCACATCTTTGACTTGGACAAGATCCATGGCGGTCTGGATGTTCGCTGGGGAAAATCCGGCGAGCAACTCAAGTTGCTCAATGGCAACACTGTCACGGTGGACGACAAAGTGGGCGTGATTGCCGACGATTCTCAAGTGGAGTCGCTGGCCGGCATCATGGGTGGCGATGCCACTGCCGTGTCGGACGACACGAAGAATATTTATGTCGAAGCTGCTTTCTGGTGGCCCAAGTCGATTGCGGGCCGTTCGCGTCGCTTCAACTTCTCCACTGATGCAGGCCACCGTTTCGAGCGCGGGGTGGACCCCGCGCTGACCGTGGAGCACATCGAGCGCATCACCCAGTTGATCATCGATATCTGCGGTACGCCAGACACCACCTGTGGTCCCATGGACGACCAAACCGCCCAGGTGCCAGCGCCTGCGCCAGTCACCCTGCGTGTGGCCCGTGCGGTCAAGGTCATTGGCATGCCGCTGACCCAGGCCCAATGCGTCGACGCCTTGACGCGTCTGGGCTTGCCCGTGACGGAAGGCGAGGGCACGGTCACTGTGGCCCCGCCCAGCTACCGTTTCGACTTGCAGATCGAGGAAGACCTGATCGAGGAAGTGGCCCGTCTGGTGGGCTACAACAACCTGCCCCACACACCGCCGCTGGCGCCCATCACAGCCAAGATTCGTGCCGCAGCGCAGCGCAGCCCGTTTGCCGTACGCCGCGCCCTGGCCGCCCTGGGCTACCAGGAGACCATCAACTTCAGCTTTGTGGAAGAGCGTTGGGAGCATGAGTTGGCCGGCAACCCCAACCCCATCAAGTTGCTGAACCCGATTGCCAGCCAGATGAACGTGATGCGCTCGTCACTGATCGGATCGCTGGTGCAGGTGCTGCGCTTCAATGCCGCTCGCAAGGCGCCGCGCGTGCGTGTGTTTGAACTGGGCCGCGTGTTCCTGCGCGACGCTTCGGTGAAAAGCACCGACGCCACCGTCGAAGGCTTTGACCAGCCCATGCGCATTGCAGGTCTGGCAGGCGGCAGTGCCGATGCGTTGCAATGGGGCCGTAAAGAGCAGAGTGTGGACTTCTTCGACGCCAAGGGCGATGTGGAAGCCTTGCTGGCACCGCTGAAACCCGAGTTCGCACCGGGGATCCATCCCGCCATGCACCCCGGTCGCTGTGCCCAGGTGGTGCTGGACGGCAAGGTGATCGGCCATGTGGGTGAGTTGCACCCCAAGTGGCGCCAGTCGTATGAGCTGGCGACTGCACCCGTGGTGTTTGAGTTGGCGCTTGAGGCCGTGTTGGCCCGCCCCGTGCCCGAATTCAAGCCGGTGGCCAAGTTCCAGGCCGTGCAACGCGACATCGCCGTGGTAGTGGGCGACAGCGTGACGCATGCTGCGCTGATGGCCGCCGTGTGGGCCGCACCTACATCGGGCCTGCTGCGCGACGCGCAGTTGTTCGATGTGTATCGCCCCAAGCTGGCCAAGGATGCTGTGGTGGCAGACGGCGCGACCGACCGCAGCCTGGCGGTACGCCTCACGCTGAACAGCGACGAAGCGACCCTGACCGAAGAGCAAATTGAAACCACGGTGAAAGCCGTGGTGGACCAACTGGTTGCGGCGGTTGCTGCCCGCCAGCGCGTTTGACCTGACCATCCCACAGAGAAGGTTCTAGCCACCATGGATTTTTCTGTTGAAAGCCTGGAAACGCCCGCGCTGACCAAAGCCCAGTTGGCCGATATGCTGTTCGAGCAAATCGGTCTCAACAAGCGCGAGTCCAAGGACATGATCGACGCGTTTTTTGACCTGATCGCGGCCAGCCTGGTGGATGGCACGGATGTGAAAATCTCCGGCTTCGGCAACTTCCAGATTCGCACCAAGGCGCCGCGGCCAGGCCGCAACCCGCGCACGGGAGAGGCGATTCCGATCCAGGCACGTCGCGTAGTGACCTTCCATGCCAGCCACAAGCTCAAAGAGCAAATCCAGGACGAGAACAAAATCACACCCGTGATTTAAGCCACAGTCCCGCCTTATTTTGTGGCGGTATCCATTTGGGCTTTGCACGTTAGGGAAAGTTAGAGTAACCTCTGCGCTTTGCCTCGTATAGCATTGATTTCAATGGAGAAAACGCTCCCCCCCATCCCCGCCAAACGCTATTTCACCATCGGTGAGGTGGGGGATTTGTGCGGTGTAAAACCCCACGTGCTACGGTATTGGGAGCAGGAATTCACGCAGCTGCGCCCTATGAAGCGCCGTGGCAACCGCCGCTACTACCAGCACCACGAGGTGTTGATGATCCGCCGGATCCGCGATTTGCTGTACGACCAAGGCTTCACCATCAGCGGCGCACGCAACAAAATGCAGGAACTGTTGCAAAGCGAGCGCGACAAGAAGCGCAATGGCGAGGTCATGTTGGAAGGTTTGGAAGTTGTCGAAGTCGACGACATGGATCTCGAAGACTTTGAAGACAGCCAAAGCATGGACAGTCTGGATGTGCCTGCGATGGAGCTCGTGCAACTCAAGCGCGAATTATTTGAAATTCGTGAACTTCTTGCCGAGGCAGCCTGAGAAACACCCTGAAGCCGGGTTATAATTTGAGGCTCGATCGGTGTGTGGCGCAGCCTGGTAGCGCACTTGCATGGGGTGCAAGGGGTCGAAGGTTCGAATCCTTTCACACCGACCAAAAATTGACGAGGGTTAGCTGGAAATTCCAGCTAACCCTTTTGTCTTTGTGGGGTCTTGCAATTTGCAGAACCCACCTAAAATAGAGTTTCAGGGGCTGCACTGGTTTCGACACGGGTTCGGACGCGCAGCAGGGCATGTCGAGCTGAATGCGCTCGTAAAACAGATTCAAACAAACTAACTGCAAACGACGAACGTTTCGCACTCGCTGCTTAATTGCTAGTGAGGCTCACAACAGCAAGCCGATAGGCTGGGCAAGGGTGGCGCAAGCCATCCAGGCTGTGGGCTAATTTCATTCGGCTGGGCCTGCCTTGGGTAACTTAGGGTGGGTCGAGACAATAGGTTGCTGGCGTCTTGCATAGCGTGCCACTGCGCGATGTAGGGAGCGAGATTCAAACCAGATGGCTACACATGTAGAACTGTTCGAAGAAGGCTTGTGGACGGGGGTTCAAATCCCCCCAGCTCCACCACTACCCCAGGCAAAAGCCGCTCACCGTCACTGGTGAGCGGCTTTTTTCTTGGCGCTGGCGAGGGCGAATTTGGCCCGTACATGCTCGCTGTAAAAACACCGCGCACACACCTGCAAGTAGCGGTTGTTGCCGCCAATCTCGACTTGTTCGCCTTCGCGCACGCGGTGGCCGTGGTCATCCAGGCGGATATTCATGGTGGCCTTGCGGCCGCAGGCGCAGATGGTTTTGATTTCTTCGATGTCGTCGGCCAGCGTGAGCAGGTAGGCGGCGCCGGGGAACGGGTTGCCCTGAAAGTCGGAGCGCAGGCCGAAGCAGATGGTGGGGATGTCGGCCGTATGGGCCAACTGGTGTAGCTGGCGCACCTGGGCGGGTAGCAGGAACTGGGATTCGTCGATCAGCACGCAGGCCAGCTCGGTCCGGCTACTCAGCAGGGACAGAAAGTCGGTGTCTGCGTCGAACACATCTGCCTGGCGCTGCAGGCCCAGGCGGGAGGCGATACGGCCCTTGCCACTGCGGTCGTCAATGCCGGCGGTAAACAGCTGTACGGTCTGGCCTTGCTCTTCGTAGTTGTAGGCGATTTGCAGCAGCGAGGTGGATTTGCCGGCATTCATTGCCGAGTAGCGAAAGAAGAGTTTGGCCATGGGGTTGCTTCTGTTTTTATAGCTGCTTGCGCAATGTCCACGGGGGCTAGGCCCCTGTTTTGTCGTCAAACAAGGCGACGGCATTCTGTGCGACCTGCAGGGTGTCGTAATAGGCATAGGCGCCCACGCTGACCGCGCCCAGCAGCGGCACAAAGCGCGATGCGCCCTTGCGCAGCGCCGCCACGGCGAGCATGCCGCCCAGCTTTTGCGCCAGCGCTTGCAGCACCTTGACGGTGGTGGGCCGCACGACGACGCGCTCGCCCATGCGCACGGCGATGTCGCGAAACAGCTGGGCCGAGAGTTGCTTGAACAGGCAGTACAGCAGATGCTCGCGCGTTAGCGTGGTGTGCTGGCCGTAGATCGCCGCGATGTCCGACACCATTTGCGCCTGCAGCTTCCACACCCCCACCATTTCGGGCAGCACGGTGACCCAGCCCAGCCAGCCTGGCGGCAGCGAGAGCGAACCCGCGAGCAGGCTGGCCTTGCGTGCGGCGGTGCGTGCGATGGTGTGGGCCCGCTCGGCGGGGTGTTGCAGCGTAGGCTCGTCGCTGGCGGGCACCTGTACCACCAGCTCGAGAATGGCGTCGGCCATCTGCGTGCGCAAGGGCAGGCTGCGTTTAGCCATGGGCGTTCTCCAGGGGGAAGACCGTGCTATCGCGGCCCGTGAGTGCTGCCAAGCGTTTGGCCAACACGCGGTAGGTTTCCAGGTCAAATGCCAGCGCTTGCCGGCTGTGGCGCACGTCATCCAGGTCTTCGGCAGAGTGCACGGTGGCCACATGGCACCACTGGTCAAACACATGCACATCGGTGCGGCCGGTGCGCGCGTGGTGCTCGCGGATGCCGATGCGGCCCGCGTGGGGCCAGCCCTGCAGGGTTTGCTGCACCAGGTCCACCTGGGCCTTTTTGCTGGACTTGCGGTTGTGCAGCGGCTTGAGTTCCTTGACCAGGCGCGTTTGCAGCAACAGCGCACCCAACTCGCCGGCGGTGTCATGCCATTCGATGCGGCGAATCTCTTGCGCAATGCGCGCCTCGCGCGCCACTTTGGCCGCACTCTGGAAGTGGGCCAGCACGCGGGTACGCATGTTCACGCTTTTGCCCACATACAGCGGGGTGCGGCCTTCGCCGTAGAACAGGTAGACGCCGGGGGTGTCGGGGATGTCTTCCACCGGCGTCTCTAGCTGCGGTGGCACGCTGGTGCCGCCCTGCAGCAGTGCGGCGGCTTCGCGCTGTACGGCCTCGGTGCCCAGTTCGGCCTGGGCGAGTTGCAACCACTGCAGCACCACCTCTACATCGCCCATCGCGCGGTGGCGGGCCAGGGTGCGCAGGCCGTGGCGCTGCATGATGGCGTCCAGCCCATGGCCCTTGTGCTGCGGGTACAGCTTGCGCGACAGGCGCACGGTGCACAGCCTCTCGACCTTCAGCGGCTTCTCCAGCCGGGCCAGTTCGTTCACCACAAAGCCGTGGTCAAAACCCACGTTATGGGCCACGAACACGGCGCCGTCCAACAACTCCAGCAGCCGGGGGGCAACTTGGGCAAACGTGGGCGCGTCTTCCACCATGGCATCGGTGATGCCGGTCAGGCTCTGGATGAAGGAGGGGATGGAAACGCCGGGGTTCACCAGCGTGCTCCAGCGGTCCACCTCCACGCCGTTTTCGACACGTACAGCGGCAATCTCGGTGATGCGATCACGCACAGCGCTGCCCCCGGTGGTCTCCAGGTCCAGCATGACAAAACAGGGCAGCATGGCGGCCTTCAGCAAAACATCAGCGCCAGCCAGACGGGTTCGTCTAGCAGGTTGAAGACGACATAGATGCCGATGCGGTAGGCCCAGGCCTGCAGCTGCGCGCGCTGGCCTTCGTCAAGCCAGCGGCCCGCTAGCTGGTCAAACAATGTCAACGGCATGGATGCCAAAGTGACCGGCGCGCCGGTCAGCAAAGTAGCGCTCCAGCGTTTCCTTGACGGTGCGAAACGCAATCTCGTCCCAGGGAATTTCGCCTTCGCGGAACAACTTGGCCTCGATGGTCTCGGTGCCGGGGTTGAACTGGTCGCTGAGTAGGCGGGCACGGTAGAAGATGTGTACCTGGCCCACACGCGCCACGTTGAGCAGCGTGAACAGGCCTTCCATTTCAAACTGTGCGCCCGCCTCTTCATCGGTCTCGCGCGCGGCACCCTCGGCCGTGGTCTCGTTGAGCTCCATGAAACCCGCGGGCAGCGTCCATTTGCCAAAGCGCGGCTCGATGTTGCGCTTGCACAGCAGCACCTGGTCGCCCCAGTGCGGCACGGTGCCCACCACGTTCAGCGGGTTCTCGTAGTGGATGGTGCCGCAGGCCGGGCAGACGGCGCGCACCTTGGTGTCGCCATCGTCGGGCACGCGGTAGGTCACTGCGGTGCCGCACTGTTTGCAATGTTGGATAGGGGCGCGCAGCATGGGATTCAGACCAACTGCACCTGCAGGGGCTGCAGGCCGTCCACACTGGCCAGCAGAACATCGCCGCGCACCACGGCCCCCACGCCTTCGGGGGTACCCGTGAAGACCAGGTCACCGGGCTGCAGCGTCCAGGCGGCAGACAACTGCTCGATAGTCTCTGCAATGTTCCAGATCAACTTGGCAATGGTGCTGCGCTGGCGGTCCAGGCTATTCACCTGCAGCGCAATGGCCGCGCTGTGGATGCCGGGAACCTGGGCCGCCGGGGTGATGGGGCCGATCGGCGCCGAAAAGTCAAAGCCCTTGCCAATGCACCAGGGGCGGCCCTGTTTCTTCATCTCGTTTTGCAGGTCGCGCCGCGTCATGTCCAGGCCCACGGCGTAGCCGTAGATGTGCTGGTGGGCGTCGGCTGCGGCA
The DNA here is from genome assembly GCF_031457975.1 of Rhodoferax saidenbachensis. GTDB lineage: Bacteria > Pseudomonadota > Gammaproteobacteria > Burkholderiales > Burkholderiaceae_C > Allorhodoferax > Allorhodoferax saidenbachensis_A. The sequence continues at coordinate 665,865 of NZ_JAVDXO010000001.1, read as the reverse complement.
ATGTTGGCGCCGCCCTTGCCAATGGCCACGACCAGTTCCACCTCGTGGTGCAGGTTGCTGGTCAGCGTGGGGTAGGGCATGGCCACGGTCTGGCCGGCTTCAGCCACCAGGGCGGCATCGGCTGGCTTCATGAAGAAGAAGGGCGCCTCACGGCCGGTGTGGCCCATTTCCTTGGCGTGCTCTTCATAGTTGCGGCCCACGCAGTACATGCGGTGGATGGGGAAGCGTGCGGACTCGCCCACCACGGGGATGGAGGGAATGGCGGGAGGCGTGACAACAAAGCTCATGGCGCGTGTCCTTTAAACCGACTTCACCACCAGGTCAAAGTGTTCCACCACGGGTGGCGACGCAAAGAAGGGGCCTACGATGGCACGCCACTGGGGAAACAACTCGCCCTCGCGGAACCCGACGGTGTGGTCTTCCAGTGTGTCCCAGAAGATTTGCAGGATGTAGCGTTCGGGGCTCTCGATCCCCTTGTTCACTTTGTAGCCCTGGAAACCCTTGGCCTTGGAGATGACGTCGCGCAGGCCGCGGGCAATGGCTTCGTCAAAGGCGGCGTTTTGGCCGGGGTGGATGCGGATGTCGGCGAGTTCCAGAATCATGGGGGCTCCAGGCGGGGGGAATGACGGTAATGGGGTCTCCAATGGTAACGGCTTCGGGTTTATCCTCGCGGGCATGAAGCTGTACAACTATTGCCGATCGTCCGCCTCCTTCCGGGTGCGTATCGTGCTCAACCTCAAGGGCCTGCCGTTTGACTACATCCCCGTGCACCTGGTGCGTGGCGAACAGCTGCAGGACGCTCACCGGGCGCGCTCGCCCGACGCGCTGGTACCCGTGCTGGAGGTGGATGGCCACATGCTGAGCCAATCCATGGCCATCATCGATTACCTGGAAGAGACGCGGCCCACGCCACCTCTGTTGCCCGCGAGCGCCCTGGGCCGTGCCCAGGTGCGGGCGTTGGCGCAAACCATTGCCTGCGAGATCCACCCGCTCAACAACCTGCGCGTGCTCAAGTACCTGACCGGCACCCTGCAGTGCGACGAGGATGAAAAAACTACCTGGTACCGGCACTGGGTGCGCCAGGGGCTGCTGGCTTTTGAGCGCCAACTGGATGCGCTGGACGCCCAAGGAGTGCGCCCCACGGCCTTTTGCTATGGCGACGCGCCCACGCTGGCTGATTGCCTGCTGGTGCCGCAAATCTTCAACGCCCGCCGCTTTGACACCGACCTGAGCGGCCTGCCCAAGACTATGGCCGCGTTTGATGCCTGCATGGCGCTGCCCGCGTTTGACGCGGCCCAGCCCAGCCGCTGCCCGGACTTCACGCCATGAGCGTTCCCGCAGACTGGCTGGTGCCCGATTGGCCTGCGCCCGCCCGGGTGAAGGCGCTGTGCACCACGCGCAGTGGTGGACAGTCCCGCCCACCTTATAACAGCCTGAACCTGGGTACCCATGTCGGTGACGATGGGGCCGATGTGCTGGCCAACCGCGCCGTGTTACGGCGTGCGCTGGGCGTGCGGCCGGTGTTTCTGGAGCAGGTGCATGGCACGCACGTGCAGCCCCTGGCGCCCGACACGCCCGATGGCGCGGTGGCGGATGCCTGCTTGACGACGCAGCCGGGCGTGGCCTGCACCATCATGGTGGCGGACTGCCTGCCCATCCTCCTGTGCGACGCCACGGGCACCTGGGTGGCCGCCGCCCACGCGGGGTGGCGTGGGCTGGCCGGGCAGGGCGGTGTGGGGGTGGTGGAGAGCACGCTGGCTGAGGTTTATGCCTCAAATAATGCTCTAGCCCCCGTGAAGTATGCGCAAGCAGCTCCTGAAATCATAGCGTGGCTGGGGCCCTGCATAGGCCCCACGGCGTTTGAAGTGGGGGACGAGGTGCGCCAGGCATTTGTGGAGGGAGCGCCCGGGGCCGTCGATTGTTTTGTGCCAGCCGGCCCGGGTAAGTGGTTGACCAACCTGCCTGCTCTGGCGCGCCAGCGGCTGCGGGCAGCGGGGGTGAACGCGGTCTACGGCAACGACGGCAGCACGCCCTGGTGCACCGTCAGCAATCCCTCACGCTTCTTTTCGCACCGGCGCGACCGGGTCAGCGGGCGGCTGGCCGCCTGCATCTGGTTGGGCTGACGCAGCGGCCGCCGCCGCATGGGCGGCAATGGCCGCCTCGCGTTCGGCCATCTCCTGGGCCCGGCGCTTACGATTGCGCCCCGGCGTACCCATGAAATACACCATCAGCGCTGTAGGCAGCAGGCCGTAGAGGATGAAGGTGACGATGGCGCCCAGCACGGTGCCGGTGGTGTTGGTGGCTTCGGCCACGCTCATCATGAGGGCCACATAGAGCCAGGCAATGGGAACGATGTACATAGAGTTTCAATTTGCGTTATGTCAGGATAACGCAGCCGCAGGACTGCCATACTTGGGCGTTAGACTAGACATACTAAAACCCAAGGTGACGGCGTGACCCAATCCAATACCGACTTTTTGGCCCAGGCAACGCAACAATTTCAGCAGGCATTCACCCAGAGCTGGTCCAAGGCGCTGGAATCCTTCCAGGGCATGGATCTGGGATCTGCCGGCGCGGGCTTTCCCGCAATGGCCGAGAAGGCACCCGAAATCCACTTTGCCCCTGAAAAACTGCAGGAACTGCAACAGCAGTACCTGCAAGAGGCCATGGGCTTGTTTAGCCAGGGGTTGACCCACCCGACCCAGGCCCCCGCCAACACCGACCGCCGCTTTGCCGCGCCCGCCTGGGGTGACAACCCCGTGGCCGCCTATGCCGCCGCCGTCTACCTGCTGAACGCCCGCACGCTCATGGGCTTGGCCGAGGCCGTGGACGCCGATGCCAAGACCAAGAGCCGCATCCGCTTTGCGATAGAACAGTGGATGGCCGCCGCCGCGCCCAGCAACTTTTTGGCCTTCAACGCCGAGGCGCAGAAAAAAGCCATCGAGACCAAGGGCGAGAGCATTGCCAAAGGCATGAAGAACCTGGTGCACGACATCCAGCAGGGTCATGTATCCATGACGGACGAGAGCCTGTTTGAAGTCGGCAAGAACGTTGCTACCACCGAAGGCGCGGTGGTGTTCGAAAACGAACTCTTCCAGCTCATCGAATACAAGCCGCTGACCACCAAGGTTTTTGAGAAACCGTTTTTGCTGGTGCCCCCGTGCATCAACAAGTTCTACATCCTGGACCTGCAGCCCGAAAACTCGCTCATCCGCTACGCGGTGGAGCAGGGCCACCGGACTTTTGTGGTGAGCTGGCGCAACCCCGACGCCACGCTGGCCAACAAGACCTGGGACGACTACATCGAGCACGCCGTCATCCGCGCCATCGGCGTAGCCAAAGACATCAGCGGCTCGCCCACCATCAACGCGCTGGGCTTTTGCGTGGGGGGCACCATGTTGGGCACGGCGCTGGGCGTGCTGGCCGCGCGCGGCGAAAACCCCGTGGACAGCGCCACCTTCCTCACCACCTTCCTCGATTTCTCGGACACCGGCATCCTGGACGTGTTCATTGATGAGGCTTTCGTCAAATACCGCGAAGCCGAGTTCGGCAAGGGCGGCCTCATGAAGGGCCAGGACCTGGCCAGCACCTTCAGCTTTTTGCGCCCCAACGACCTGGTGTGGAACTACGTGGTGGGCAACTACCTCAAGGGCGAAACCCCGCCGCCGTTTGACCTGCTGTACTGGAACAGCGACAGCACCAACCTGCCGGGCCCTTGGTACGCCTGGTACCTGCGCAACACCTACCTGGAAAACAACCTGGTCAAGCCCGGCAAGCTCACCGTCTGTGGCGAGAGGCTGGACCTGCACCAGTTGGATATCCCGGTCTACATCTACGGTTCGCGCGAAGACCACATCGTGCCGATTGGCGGGGCCTATGCCTCTACGCAGGTGCTGCCAGGCAAAAAGCGTTTTGTGCAGGGTGCGTCCGGCCACATTGCTGGCGTGATCAACCCGCCGGCCAAGAACAAACGCAGCCACTGGATACGCGCCGACGGCAAACTGCCCAAGACGCATGCACAGTGGCTGGAGGGCGCGACCGAGCATGCTGGCAGCTGGTGGACCGACTGGTCCCAGTGGCTCAAGGGCTATGCTGGCAAGCAAATTGCTGCGCCCAAAACCTATGGCAAAGGCAAGTACAAAGCCATCGAAGCAGCTCCCGGGCGCTACGTTCAAGCCAAGGCTTGAGAATTTTTGGTTGATTAAATAAAAGGAGACACCTTATGGAAGACATCGTTATCGTTGCTGCAGCCCGCACTGCTGTAGGCAAATTTGGTGGTTCTTTGGCCAAAACCCCCGCCACCGAGCTGGGCAGCATCGTTATCAAGAGCCTGCTGGAACGCAGTGGCTTGCCTGTAGACGCCGTGGGCGAAGTGATCCTGGGCCAGGTGCTGGCCGCAGGCGTGGGCCAAAACCCCGCGCGTCAAGCTGGCATCAAGTCCGGTTTGGCCAAAGAAACCCCTGCGCTGACCATCAATGCCGTGTGCGGCTCCGGCCTCAAGGCCGTGATGCTGGCGGCCCAGTCGGTGGCCTGGGGCGACAGCGAGATCGTCATCGCTGGTGGCCAGGAAAACATGAGCGCATCGCCCCACGTGCTGCTGGGCAGCCGCGACGGCCAGCGCATGGGCGACTGGAAGATGGTCGACACCATGATCACCGACGGCCTGTGGGACGTGTACAACCAGTACCACATGGGCATCACCGCTGAAAACGTGGCCAAGGCCAACGGGATCACCCGCGAACAGCAAGACGCGCTGGCGCTGGGCAGCCAGCAAAAGGCGGCCGCGGCACAAGAGGCTGGCAAGTTCAAGACTGAAATCGTTCCTGTGTCCATTCCTCAGCGCAAGGGCGACCCCATCGTGTTTGATGCGGACGAGTTCATCAACAAGAAAACCAACGCCGAAGCCCTGGCCGGTCTGCGCCCCGCGTTTGACAAGGCGGGTACTGTGACAGCTGGCAACGCCTCCGGCATCAACGACGGCGCTGCCGGCGTGGTGGTCATGACGGCCAAAAAGGCTGCGGCTCTGGGCCTGACGCCCTTGGCCCGCATCGTCAGCTTTGGCACTACCGGTCTGGATCCCGCCCTCATGGGCCTGGGCCCCGTGTCGGCTACCCAGCGTGCCCTGGCCCGCGCGGGCTGGAAGGCGCAGGACGTGGACTTGTTTGAACTGAATGAAGCCTTTGCCGCGCAAGCCTGCGCTGTGAACAAGCTGCTGGACATTGACCCCACCAAGGTGAACGTGAACGGTGGCGCTATCGCCATTGGCCACCCCATCGGCGCGTCCGGCGCCCGCATTCTGGTGACGCTGCTGCATGAAATGCAGCGCAGCGGCGCCAAGAAGGGCGTGGCCTCGCTGTGCATTGGCGGCGGCATGGGCGTGGCCTTGGCGGTCGAGCGATAAATAGGTTTTAGGCTGCTAGCCCTCATGGAATATGCGCTGGCAGCTCTTGTTTTTATAGCAGTTGAATTTAAAAAGAGGACACAAAAATGACACAAAAAGTAGCGTACGTCACCGGCGGCATGGGTGGCATCGGAACCGCCATCTGCCAGCGTCTGCACAAAGAGGGCTTCAAGGTCATCGCCGGCTGCGGCCCCACGCGCGATTTCACCAAGTGGCTGGATGAGCAAAAGGCGCTGGGCTACACCTTCTACGCTTCGGTGGGCAATGTGGGCGCGTGGGAGTCCACCGTCGAAGCGTTCAGCAAGACCAAGGCCGAACACGGCACGATTGACGTGCTGGTGAACAACGCCGGTATCACCAAAGACCGCATGTTCCTGAAGATGACGCGCGAAGACTGGGATTCGGTGATCGAAACCAACCTCAACTCCATGTTCAACGTCACCAAGCAAGTGGTGGCCGACATGGTGGAAAAAGGCTGGGGCCGCATCATCAATATCTCGTCGGTGAATGGTGAAAAAGGCCAGGCCGGCCAGACCAACTACTCGGCCGCCAAGGCCGGCATGCATGGTTTCTCCATGGCGTTGGCGCAAGAGCTGGCCACCAAGGGCGTGACGGTGAATACCGTGAGCCCGGGCTACATCGGCACCGACATGGTCAAGGCCATCCGTGAAGACGTGCTGGCCAAAATCGTGGCCACCGTGCCAGTCAAACGCCTGGGTGAACCATCCGAAATCGCATCCATCATTGCCTGGCTGGCATCGGACGAAGGCGGCTACGCCACCGGTGCCGATTTTTCGGTCAACGGTGGTCTGCACATGGGCTGATGCCCGCTGTTGCCGGCCTTGTGCCGGCGATGCAAAAGAGCCCGCAGAAGCGGGCTTTTTTGTAACCTGATGGCGGCTTAGGTGCCTATCTCTAGCGTGGATGCGTTTCACTGTGGCGGATATGCCAAAACCGCATTCCCCTGTGGCGGTTCTCCCTCCTGGCGTGGGGTATGCTCGAGCCAGCTTGACAGCTGTCAAGAAAGTGGGTCCGCAGTGCGGATCCGGCCTGTCACCAACGTGGGGCTGACAGGCCCAAGGCGATAGCAACCAACACAATATGAACACAGAAGAGTCCGTTTGGGTAGATACCAAACTGCTGCGCGTCGGCTTGTATGTCGAGCTGGACGTGGGCTGGATGTCGCATCCGTTTCCCACGGGTAGCTTCAAGATTTCTTCACAAAAGCAAATCGACACCATCCGGGAACTGGGGCAAGTGCGCGTGCGCTATGTGCCTTCTAAGAGCGATCCTGAAGCACTCGCCAGCTTCAATGGAACCCCCACCGTCGCGGCTGCCGCCCTGTCGGCGGCCACGGAAGAGCGCTTGCAAGCGGCATTGCGTGACAAGGAGCAACGCCGCCTGCGTGCCCTGGCCGTCTCGGCCCAAGAGCGCAGCCTGGTGGTGTGCGAGCGCCGGTTTGGCGAATCCGTGCGCCTATACCGCAAGGCGCTGGACCAAGTGCAGACCCAGCCCAAAGTGATGGCCGAGCAGTGCCACGCCATGGTCAATTCCTATGTCACCGAGTTGCTCGAAGACGGGGAGGCGTCGATCCGCCTGCTGTCCGAGGCCGCGGGCGACAAATCGTCCATGCACCCAGTCAACGTGACTATCGTCTGCTTGCTGCTCGGCAAGGCCATGGGCCTGCCGCACAGTGACATGCTGGACCTAGGTCTGGCCGCGTTTTTGCATGACATTGGCAAGATTAAAGTGCCGGACCGCGTGCGCTGGGTGGAGGAGAACTTCTCGTCCGTCGAGTACCGCATGTACCAGGAGCACGTGGCCCAGGGCGCCTTGCTGGCCAAGGCCATGGAGCTGAGTCCGGGTGCTCAAAACGCCATGGTGCAGCACCACGAGCTGGTGGACGGCAGTGGCTTTCCGGCCCGCATCAAGGGCGACGCCATGTCCGTGGCCGGGCGCATCCTGGCATTGGTCAACCGCTACGACAACCTTTGCAACCCCAGCCGCCCCGGCGCCGCGCTCACGCCACACGAAGCGCTGTCACTGATTTTTGCGCAGCTGAAAACCCGGTTTGACGCTGCTGCGCTGAGCGCCTTCATTCGCATGATGGGCGTGTACCCGCCGGGCTCGGTGGTGCAGCTGATCGATGACCGCTATGCCATCGTGGTGTCGGTCAATTCGGCGCGACCGCTGAAGCCACGCGTGATCGTGCACGACCCCAGCGTGCCCAAGCAGGAGGCGCTGATCCTGGACTTGGAGCATGCGCCCCATCTGGGCATTCGCCGCAGCCTCAAGCCGTCGGCCTTGCCGGCGTCGGCGCAAGACTACCTGGCACCGCGGCAACGCATCTGCTATTTCTTTGAACAGGCCACCGATCCCGAGTCGCCGGAACCTGCTGCATGACAACCCTCGCTTGGGCAAGCTTACTTGAAGGCATGCTCGAAGCGGTCTGGTTGGTCGATCCCAAAAGCCTGCGTATTCTGGCTGTGAACCAGACGGCGGCGTCTTTGGTGGGGCTGCCGCCCACTTCTATGGTGGGGCTGCCTGCGATTGACCTGACGGCCACCCCGGAAGATATGTTTTTCTGGGAAGACGTGGCTGCGGGTCTGACCCACAGCATCCATTCCAACACCCTGCTGCGCGGCGCCGATGGCGATGCCATTCCCGTGGAGCGCAAGGTTAGCCGTGTGTGGCTGCAGGATGATGAGCCTGTGTTTGTGGTGGGCCTGCGCGACATGCGGTCGCAAAAATACGCCGAAGACGAGCTGGAAAACCGCCTGGCCGAGCTGCGCGCGACGCTGGAATCCACCGGCGACGGCATTTTGGTGACCGACCTGCAAGGCCAGGTGCGCAATTACAACCGCCGGTTTGCCGAGCTCTGGCGCCTGCCCGTGGCCCTGCAGGAAGCAGCGGACCAGCCCGCGCTGGCCAGCCACATGGCGAAGATGCTGCAGGACGGGGGTATTGCGCACCCGTTGCAGGCCGACGCCGGCACCGGGGGGACGGGTGTGCTGCGTCTGACCGACGGTACAACGCTGGAGCGCGTGAGCGTGCCGCAGACCAGCCACCACCGGGTGCAGGGGCAGGTGTACTCGTTTCGTGACATCTCCGCCCGCGTGGCCTCTGAAGGGCAGCTGCGTCTGGCAGCCAAGGTGTTCGAGTCCAGCCCTGATGCGGTGTTCATCACCGACGCAGCGTTTGCCGTGGTGCAGGCCAATCCACGCTGCATTCAGCTGACCGGGGCCTACACCGGGCATTTGCTGGGCACGTCTGCCCAACTGCTGTTCCATGACCCCGAGCGTCCCGAGCTGTTTGCAGACATCAACATGGCGCTGCTGGCCCATGGTATGTGGACCGGCGAGGTCTGGCGCACGGTGGGCGATGCCTCGGTCGCCGTGGAAGTGTCGTGGGTGGCACTGACGGATGCGCAGGGCGCCATCGTCAACACCGTTGGGCATTTCAAGGACATGACGGAGCGCCTGGAAGCACAGCGTCGCATTGAAAAACTGGCCTACCGCGATGTGCTGACGGGCCTGCCGAACCGCCTGTTGCTGGCCCAGCGCGTGGACTTTTCGCTGCGCTTGGCCGAGCGCGGCGGCGGCACCTTTGCCGTGATGTTCATCGACCTGGACCGCTTCAAGAACATCAACGATTCGCTGGGGCATGCGTTTGGCGACCGCGTGCTGATCGAGGTGGCCGAGCGCATCCTGCGCTGCATGCGTGACGTGGACACGCTGAGCCGCATGGGCGGGGACGAGTTCGTGGCCTTCCTGCAGGATGCCGATGCACTGGGTGCCGAGGTGGCTGCACGGCGCATTCTGGACGCACTGGCCCAGCCGTTTCTGGTGGACGAGATGAACTTCTCGCTGGGCTGCAGCATCGGTGTGGCCATGTACCCGGCCGATGGACGATCGCTGGACGACCTGATCAAGTGTGCCGACACTGCCATGTACCGCGTGAAGGAACGTGGCCGCGGTAACTTCCGTTTTTACCAGCCGCAGATGAATGTGGACCTGCTGTCGCGCATGAAGCTCGATCACGCCATGCGCCGCGCCATGGAGTCGGGCCTGTACCGCCTGCACTACCAGCCCCAGGTGGCGCTGGACGACGGTCGTCTGCTGGGTGCCGAAGCCCTGGTGCGCTGGACGGATCCCGAGCTCGGCAATGTCTCGCCCGGTACCTTCATTCCGCTGGCTGAAGAGTCCGGTTTCATCATCGCCATTGGCAGTTGGGTCATGCAGGAAGCCGTGCGCCAAGCCGCAAAATGGCAGCGCGCCGGCCGGCCGCTGGTGGTGTCGGTCAACGTGTCGGCCCTGCAGTTCCAGCAACCTGACTTTGTCGAGCGTGTGGCGACCTGCATTGCCGATGCGGAGCTGAATCCCGCGCTGCTGGAGCTGGAGCTCACCGAGTCCATCCTGGTGCAAGACGCCAACGAGGCGCTGACCCGCCTGCATGCGCTGGCCGGGCTGGGCGTGAGTCTGGCGATTGACGACTTTGGAACCGGCTATTCCAGCCTGGCGTATCTGAAGAAATTTCCCATCTCCAAGCTCAAGATCGACCGCACCTTTGTCATGGGCCTGCCCGAAGACGAGAGCGACCGCGCCATCGTCGGCGCCACGGTGGCCATGGCGCGTGCGCTCAAGCTCTCGGTGGTGGCGGAAGGGGTGGAGACCGAGGCGCAGCGCGACTACCTGAGTGCACTGCAGTGCGCATCGTTCCAAGGGTTTTTGTGCTCACCGGGCTTGCCTGTGGCTGAATTTGAAGCCTTGGCTGTACGGCTGACGCCGCCGCCCAGGCCTGGTGCGCTGGGCTTTTGAGCGGGATGAATAAGGTGTCTGCGGTGTGATCCACCGGACCGTCACCCTAAACCGAAGTTTAGGTGGGCGAGGTCAGCACCGGCTTTGGGTTCATCTGACGCGAGATGATCACGCTAGCAAGGCAATGTTCCAAGCCCGGGCTCAATGAGCATTGGTTCAGGAAATATAAAGCCCGGCAGCACCGCAGACAGTTGCAATTGTAGGCCTTGGCGGCCCGGTTTAGAGCAAACGGCCGTCTTCGCCGAGTGCGGCGTCCAGGCGTTCCAGCAGGGAGCTGAGCAGCAGTTGGCCGTCGCCCGCATGGTCGGCCGAAGTGGCCGCAGGACTGGGTGATGTGGCAGCTGCGGCAACCGCCGCAGCGGCAGGGCGTTCCGACAGGTCAAAGGCCAGGTTCAGCGCGGCCAGCACGGCAATGCGGTCCCGTGCGCGCACCTTGCCGGCGTCGCGAATTTTGCACATCGCGGTGTCTACGCGCTCGACGGCTTCGAGCAGACGGGCATCGCCGCCTTCCGGGCAGCCCAGCAGGTAGCTCTGCCCCATGATTTGAACTTCTAGCTGTTTCATGTCGCGTCTTTTTGCGTGGCCAGGGTGTCGGGCAGCCGTTCCAGCAGGGCATCCACGCGGGCACGCGCGGCGCCCAGGCGGGACTTCAGAGCATCCCGCTCAGTGGTCAGTGTTTCCACCTGGGCCGCCAGCAGGGCGTTGGTGCGCTGTAGCTCCTCGTAGCGCACCAGCAGGCGTTCCACGCGCTCGGCAATTTGGTCGATGGGGGTCTGGTTCGACATAGAAGCCGCATTGTAGGGTGAGCGAAAGCTGGGGCAGCGTAAAATGCGCGGGTTGGTGCTCGCGGTGTGGTTCACACGCCGCAGTTCAACGGGAAGCAGGAGGGTGATGCTGGCATCAGCGAACCTAACCTGCGCTGCCCCCGCAACGGTAAGTGGACGAGTTCCCGCACTCCGCTTCCATCACGGCCACTGAGCGTATTGAACACGCGCTTGGGAAGGCGATGGAGGTTGCATCCACCAGCCCGGATACCGGCCAACGCGGTGGAGGTGCGCCTGGCGTGCCTCCGTGACGCCCATGCCCTGGCGGGGAAGCCGGGGAGGGTTCCTGTTCGGGTTTTGCTTTCATGACATGGTGTATTTCTGGAGTGCGATGTTCGGCGCTCCTGTTCGCCCTATGGGCGTGCTCTGCTGCCAGCGCGCAGGTCGAGTCGTCCGTGCCCCTCGAGGAGGTGGTTGTGACCGCGACGCGCTTGGCGCGGCCGGTGGGCGATGTGGTGGCGGATGTCACCATCATTGACCGTGCAACGCTGGAGCGTGCTGGCCCGGTCGGCCTGGCCGACGTGCTGGCTCGCGTGCCCGGGCTGGAAATTGTCCGCACTGGCGGGGTAGGCAATGCCACCTCGGTGTTTGTACGTGGTGGGGAAAGCAAACACACCGCCGTGCTGGTGGACGGTGTGCGACTGGATTCGCAAAACGTGAGCGGTGGGGCCAACTGGAACACCATCCCGCTCTCGCAAATCGACCACATTGAAATCGTGCGCGGCCCCACCAGTGCGGTCTATGGGTCTGACGCGGTGGCCGGAGTCATCCAGATATTCACCAAAAAAGGGGAGGGCCGTTTTACCCCTTCGCTTGCACTGGGCTACGGTAGCAACAATACGCAAACCTTGGACTTCGCAGCCCGTGGTGGCTCGGGCATGCTGGACTATTCCTTTGGCATCTCCGGTGCGACCAGTGACGGCTTCAATATCCGGACTGTCAGCACCCAGAACCCGGATTCGGATGGCTACCTCAGCAACAGCGGCAACGTGCGCCTGGGCCTGCAGTTCAGCCCGGACCAGCGCCTGGAGCTGACCGCACTGCAAAGCCGCATGGACGCTCAGTACGACGGTGGCCTGACCAAGGACTACCGCAGCATCAACAGCAACTCCACGCAAAGCCTGCAATGGAGTTCGCAGTGGACCGAGCGCTATGCGACCAAAGTGAGCCTGAGTCAGGGCCTGGACCAGGGGCGCGACCTGCCTGCGGACTCCAACAACCGCACGCAGATTGATAGCGCTCTGTGGTTCAACGAATACCGCATGGGCCCGCAAATCTTCAGCGCCACGTTGGAACAGCGCAACGATGCCTTCCAACTCTCGGGCACGCCGCGCATTGACAAGGGTAAGTCCCAGGCGGGGGCCGGCGTGGGCTACGCCTGGTCGGGTGAGGTGCACACCTTCCAGTTCAGCGCCCGCAATGACAATGACAGCGAGTTTGGTGGCCAGACCACGACGTCAGCCGCCTATGCCTACGCCGTCACGCCGCAGTGGCGTGTGTCGGCCAGCACGGCCACCTCGTTCCGGGTGCCCACGCTGTACCAGCGGTTCAGCAAATACGGCGTGTCTACCTTGGTACCCGAGTCTGGCCGCAATGTGGAGCTGGGCGTGCACTACACCGAGGGCGCCAACGCCTTTGGCGTGGTGGTGTACCGCAACACGCTGACCAACCTGCTGAGCTTTCTGTCGGGTGCGACGGCTGCGGGTTGCCCGGTACCGGCCACGGGCTGCTATTCCAACACGGCCCAGGCCCAGTACCAGGGCGTGGGATTCAGTGCACAGCGTGCGCTGGATCTGGGTCGGCTGTGGGGTTCTCTGGACCTGCAAGACCCGCGCGATAGCGTGAGCGGCAAACTCTTGCCACGCCGCGCTACGCACCATGCCGTGGTGGGGCTGGACACCCGTGTGCAAAGCTGGTCATTGGGCGGAGAGCTGCAGTTGTCGTCCATGCGCTTTGACGATGTTGCCAATACCACCGTGCTGCCGGGCTATGTGCTGCTGAACCTGTCGGCCCAGCGGGCCGTGTCGCGCGAGTGGTCGCTGCTGCTGAGGATGGACAATGTGACGGATACCAAGTACCAACTCGCTGACACCTATGCCACCGCAGGCCGCACCCTGTATGTGGGCCTGAAGTGGGCGCCCTGAGACCTATGCACACCAAGGCTTCTTGTCCTGCCATCCTGATCGCCGCGCCCGCCTCCGGGCAGGGCAAGACAACGGTCACGTCGGCGCTGGCACGCCTGCACACGCGCCAGGGACGGCGGGTGCGGGTGTTCAAGTGCGGGCCGGATTTTCTGGACCCCTGCTGGCATGCGCTGGCCAGCGGCGCGCCGGTCTACCAGATGGACCTGTGGATGACCGGTGAGGCCGATTGCCGCGCGCGCCTGCATGCGGCCGCCTTGGAGGCCGATCTGATCATCGTGGAAGGTGTGATGGGTTTGTTTGATGGGGAACCCAGCGCGGCCGACCTGGCGCAGCGCTTTGGCTTGCCGGTGCTGGCGGTGGTGGATGCGTCTGGCATGGTGGGCACTTTTGGCGCACTGGCGTTTGGTTTGCAGCACTACCGCGCCGACATGCCGTGGGCTGGCGTGTTGGCCAACCGCGTGGCCAATGCGCGCCATGCGGGCATGTTGCAGGCCAGTGTGGCAGAAGACCAGTGGTTGGGTGCGGTGCTGCGCAATGCGAACTTGGCCCTGCCCAAGCGCCACCTGGGACTGACGGTGGCGACTGAAGTGGTGGATGCGATGGAGCGGCTGGATGTGGCGGCGGATGCGTTGGCTGCTACGCCTCTGGGGCAGATGACCTTAGACGATCTTCAGCGGTGGTCTGTCGAATTTGCTGCGCCTGCTGCTGGGGATGAAGGCTTGGTGGCCGCACGTTCTGCTGCGTGTCCCCCGCCCGCTTTGCGGGCTCCTCCTTTACCTCCGCAGAACGCACGGCCACCAAGCCTTCCAGCGTTGCGTGGCAGGACGGTTGCGGTTGCACGCGACGCTGCCTTCTGTTTTATCTACGCGGCCAATCTCGACACGCTGCGCGCGCTGGGGGCCGAGCTGGTGTTTTTCTCGCCGCTGGCCGACGCAGCGCTGCCCGTGTGTGATGGGCTGTGGATTCCGGGTGGCTACCCGGAGCTGCATGCCGAGACGATTGCGGCCAACACCGCATTGCGCGGCAGCCTGGCGGCACACGTGGCGGCCGGCAAACCCGTTTGGGCCGAGTGCGGCGGCATGATGGCGCTGTTTGACACGCTGGTTACGCTGGACGGCCAGCGCCATGCGCAATGGGGCGTGTTGCCCGGCGAGGTGAGCATGCAGAAGTTGCTGGCTGGCCTGGGGCCGCAGCAGTTGGCGCTGGAAAGCGGCACCTTGCGTGGTCACACCTTCCATTATTCGACCACGGCCACGCCGCTGCAGGCCACCGTTCGTACCTCGCGCCCGAACATGGAGCCGTCTGACGATGCCGGTGAAGCTGTGTGGCAAGTGGGCTCCGTGCGGGCCAGTTACTTCCATGCCTGGTTCCCATCCTGCCCCGACGCGGTGGTGGAGCTGTTTGCCGCGCCGGTGGAGGTGGCTGCATGACGGACCTGCTGCATTTCCAGCCCGGTCCGCAGCGCATCGTCTGCCTGACCGAAGAGACCACCGAGTGGCTGTACCTGCTCGGCCAGGAGGCGCGCATTGTGGGCATCTCGGGCTACACCGTGCGGCCCAAGCGTGCGCGCGATGAGAAGCCGCGTGTCAGCGCCTTTTTGAGCGCCAAGCTCGACAAGATCATGGAACTGCAGCCCGACTGCGTGCTGGGTTTCTCTGATCTGCAGGCCGACATTGCGGCGGATTTGGTCAAGCGCGGCGTGCAGGTCACCATCTTCAACCAGCGCAGCGTGGCCGAGATTTTCTCCATGCTGTTTCAGTTGGCCGCCATGGTGGGTGAGGCGGAGCAGGGCGCGCAGCGCATTGCGCAGATGCAGGCCGATTTGCGTGCCATGCAGGCGGCTGTGGCACTCAAATTGGCGGCCGGTGCGCGCCGCCCCAAGGTGTTTTTTGAAGAATGGGACACCCCCCACATCAGCGCGATCCGCTGGGTGTCGGAGCTAATCGGCATCGCCGGGGGCGACGATTGTTTCCCGGAGCTGGCGGCGGAATCGTTGGGCAAGAACCGCATCATTGCGGACGGTGGCGAGATCGTTCGACGCAACCCCGACATCATTCTGGGCTCCTGGTGTGGCAAGAAATTCCGGCCCGAGAACGTGGTGGTGCGGGAAGGTTGGGGTGTCGTGAATGCCGTGCGCCATAACCAGCTGTTTGAAATCAAGTCGCCCGACATCCTGCAGCCCGGCCCCGCCGCGTTGACCGATGGCGTGGCCAGGATGCACCGGATCATCTTGCAGTGGATGGACGCCGACCTTGCAGGAGCTTTCACGCCGTGAACACGATGACGATAGCCAAAAGCGAGCTGATTCTGGGTGGCCAGAAAAGTGGCAAGTCGCGCCGTGCCGAGTTGCTGGCGCGCCAGTGGTTGGACCAACGATTGGGCCACCGCGCCGTGCTGATTGCCACCGCCCAGCCTTGGGATGACGAAATGCGCCAGCGCATTGCGCGGCATCAGGCCGATCGCGCAGAGCGTGTGCCTGGCATGGCAACCGTGGAAGAGCCGTTGGCGCTGGCTGAGGCAATTCAAAAGCACAGCCAGCCCGACACCTTGGTGGTGGTGGATTGCCTCACGCTGTGGCTCACCAACCGGTTGATGCCTGCGGATTCTGAGAAAAATAGGTCTCTAACCCCCGTAAATAGTGCGGTAGAAGCTCCTCTTTTGATAGCAATTTCCCAAGCCCCAGGCCCCGTGGTGCTGGTGGGCAACGAGATCGGCCTGGGCGTGATCCCCATGGGGCGTGAGGTGCGCGCCTTTGTGGATGCGCTGGGCAAATTGAACCAGGACGTGGCCGCCACCTGCCAGCGCGTGACGCTGATGGCCGCCGGCCTGCCGCTGACCTTGAAGGACGCAGCATGACGCACCAAGGCTTCGGCATTTTTATCAGGTTCCTCACCCTGCGAAGCGGCGAAGCGCCACTGCGTTTTGCGCAGGTCAAGGAGGAGCCCGCAAAGCGGGCGGGGGACACGGAGCAAAACGCAGTGGCGCTTCACCGCCTGGCCCAATGGCTGATCATGTTTGTCTGCGTGTTCAGTGGTGCAGCCCACGCCCTGCAGATCACCGACGACCGCGGCGTCACCGTCACATTGCCAGCCGCACCCCAGCGCATCGTGAGCCTCTTACCTTCGCTCACCGAAACCGTGTGCGAACTCGGCCAGTGCCATCGCCTGGTTGGGGTGGATCGCTATTCCAACTTCCCGGCCAGCGTGCAAAAGCTGCCGCAGGTGGGGGGCGGGCTGGACCCCAACATCGAGATGATCGTCGCCCTCAAGCCCGATGTGGTGCTGATGGCCACCTCGTCGCGCGCGGGCGAGCGGCTGCAAGCGCTGGGCATCCAGGTGCTGGCGATGGAGCCCAAACGCCATGCCGATGTTCAGCGCGTGATGCTCAAGCTGGGCCAGTTGCTGGAGGTGCCAGACGCGGCGCGCATCTGGCGCGCGATCGACGCGGGCGTCTCGGCCGCGGCCCAGTCACTGCCAGCCAGCGTGCGCAACGTGAAGGTCTACTTTGAAGTGAACCAGGGCCCCTATGCGGCGGGCGAGTCGTCCTTCATCGGCGAAACGCTTGCACGTCTGGGCGCCAAAAACATCGTCCCTGCCAACCTCGGCCCCTTCCCTAAGCTCAACCCTGAGTACATCGTGCGTGCCAACCCCGACCTCATCATGATCGGCCAGCGCAGTGCCGATGGCCTGGCCGCGCGGCCGGGCTGGCAAAGCATTCGTGCGCTGCGTGAGCAACGGGTCTGCATTTTCCCGCCTGACGAGGCCGACATGCTGGTGCGCCCCGGCCCGCGCATGGCGGAAGGCGCCCGCCTGATGGCCAAGTGCCTGAGCACAAAAGCCCCGGGAGCCAAACCATGATGTCCACGCGCGTTTTCTGGCTGGTGTGGGCTGGCGTACTGGGCGCCCTGGCGCTGGTGGCGCTGGGTATCTGCGTGGGCAGTGCCGGGCTGGAGAACCTGATTGGCCCATTGCTGAACCCCACACAGGACCCGCAGCAAACCGCCATGGCGCAGCAAATCGTCTGGCAGATCCGCCTGCCGCGCACGCTGGGTGCCTGGGCGGCTGGCGCCTTGCTGGGCCTGGCCGGTGCCGTGGCGCAGGGCTTGTTTCGCAATCCGTTGGCTGATCCTTATCTGCTCGGCAGCGCCTCAGGCGCTTCCCTGGGTGTCGCGCTGGCCTTGGCAGCGCTCGGTGGCGGTGCGGGCATGTTGGGTGGCAGCATGATGAGCGGAGGCGTGGCGGTCAGCGTGTTCTCCAGCAGCCTGTGGGTGCGTCTGGGGCTGACCGGTGCGGCGTTTCTGGGCGCTGTGTTTGCCGTGATGCTCACGCTGGTGCTGTCGCGCGGTGTGGGCCACACGCTGCGCCTGCTGCTGGCGGGCGTGGTGGTGGGCGTTGTGCTGGGTGCCATGACACATTTGGTGCTGCTGTTCTCGCCCGAATCGCTGCAAGCTATGCAGGCCTTCATGCTGGGTTCCACCGCCTTTGTGGGTTGGACATCCTGTGTGCTCATGGTCAGCGTGTGGGGCGTGTGTGTGCTGGCGGCCTGGCTGCTGGCGCGTGTGCTCGATGGTCTGAGTTTGGGCGACGCCACGGCCATCAGCCTGGGCCTGCCCGTGGCGCCCATGCGCGCGGCGCTGGTGGCTGTATTGGCGCTGGCTACCGGTACGGCGGTGGCGCAAACCGGATTGATTGCGTTTGTGGGCCTGGCAGCGCCGCACCTGGTGCGCTCGGTGGTGAAGACCACGCATGCGCACCTGATGTTGCTGTCCAGCCTGATGGGCGGCGTGTTGCTAATGGCGGCGGACACGCTGGCACGCGGACTGATTGCGCCGCAGGAGCTGCCCGTGGGCATGCTCACCGCGGTGCTGGGTGGCGGCTACTTGCTGTGGCTGATGCACCGCAGCAGCAGCCTGGGCGGAGGGCGTGCAGCATGACAGGTGCTATTAAAACCATAGCTATCCGCGCAGATTCCATAGGGGCTAGCCTCGGAAATGGCTTGCAAAAGCAAGCCATCCTGCATGGCATCAGTCTGGACATCACAGCCGGAAAGTGGACCAGCATCGTGGGCCCTAACGGCGCCGGCAAGTCCACCTTGCTCAAATGCCTGGCTGGCGTGTTGCCGCACAGTGGCAGCGTCAGTTTGTTGGGCCAACCGCTGCACAGCCTGCCGCACCGTGAGCGTGCCCGCCAGTTGGCTTGGCTGGGCCAGAACGAAACCTCGGCCGACGATTTGACGGTGTGGGACGTGGCCATGCTGGGCCGCTTGCCGCACCAAGCCTGGCTGGCGCCGCCCAATGTGGCCGACCATGCGGCGGTCGAAAGCGCGTTGCGCGCCACCCGCGCCTGGGACTGGCGCCAGCGTGCGTTGGGCCAGTTGTCTGGCGGAGAGCGCCAGCGCGTGCTGCTGGCCCGCGCCCTGGCCGTGCAGGCCCAGGTGCTGCTGATGGACGAGCCCCTGGCCAACCTGGACCCGCCGCACCAGGCCGACTGGCTGGATGTGGTGCGCGCGCTGGTGGCCGAGGGCAAAACCGTGGTCAGCGTGTTGCATGAGATCACCATGGCGCTGCAGGCCGACACTATGGTGGTCATGGCCGCAGGCCGCGTGACCCACCAAGGCGCCTGCTCCGATCTGGCCACGCACCGCGCCATGGAAGATGTATTCGACGGACGCATTGCCGTTCACCCCGTCCAGGGGCAGTGGATTGCGCTGCCCAAAGTTACCCAACCTCCCAAGAGGGCTCCCATGCAAATTGAAACTCCACCGGTCGACTACGAACGCGTCGTCCCCACGGCCGAACGCCGCGGCCTGATCCTCGTCAACACCGGCCATGGCAAGGGCAAGAGTACGGCCGCCTTTGGCCTGGCCCTGCGCGCGCATGGCCGCGGCAAGGCCGTCAAGGTCTACCAGTTCATGAAGGTGCCCACGGCGCGCTTTGGCGAGCACCGCCTGTTTGAGCAGTTGGGCATCCCCATCGAAGGCCTGGGCGACGGCTTCAGCTGGAAGAGCAAGGACCTTGACCACTCGGCCCAGTTGGCGCTGGACGGCTGGGCCAAGGCCGAGGCCACGATTCGCGCGGGTGAACATTTCATGGTGGTGCTGGACGAAATCATGTACCCGCTGCGCTACGGCTGGATTCCACTGGAGACCATCCTCACCTGCCTGCGCGAGCGCCCAGCGCATGTGCATGTGGTGTTGACCGGCCGCAACGCGCCGGGAGAGCTGGTGGACCTGGCGGACACGGTGACAGAGATGACGCTGGTGAAGCACCATTTCAAAGCGGGTGTGCCTGCGCAACGTGGCATTGAAGATTGACATGAACCTTCAGGTATTCCGATGCGTGTTGCGAGGTCTGGGGCTGGCCCTCGGCCTGTTCGCGGGTGTAGCCATGGCGCAGACCGCACAGCCTGTGTCGCGCATCGTCACGCTGTCGCCTTCACTGACAGAAGCCGTGTGCGCGCTGGGCCACTGCGCGCAACTGGTGGGGACCGACCGTCACTCCACCTGGCCCACATCCGTACTGGCGCTGCCCAAGGTGGGGGGGCTGGAAGACGCGCAGATAGAGCGCATCGTGACGCTGCGGCCCAACCTCGTGTTGCTGGGGCCGCGCAGCCGTGCGGGCGAGCGCCTGCAGGCGCTGGGTGTGCCCGTGATGATGCTGGATGCGCGCACCCATGCCGATTTGAAACGCATGCTGGTCAAACTGGGTGAGACGCTGGGCGAACCCGCCCGCGCCACTGAGCTGATTGCCCGCATCGACGGCGAATTGGACGCCGCTGCAAGCCGCATGCCCGCTGCCTTGCGGGGGCGCAGTGTCTATGTGGAAGTGGGGGCAGGGGCCTCTGCCGCCAGCGACAAGAGTTTTATTGGCGAGACTGTGGCCCGACTGGGCTTGGTCAATGTGGTGAGCGGCGAGCTGGGCCTGTTCCCCAAGATCAACCCCGAGGCGTTGCTGCGCCGCCCGCCGGACCTGATTATCGGGCCGCGTGCCACACTGGCCAACCTGGCAGACCGCCCCGGTTGGAGCGCGTTGCCGGCCGTGCGCCAGCAGCAGCTGTGCCTGCTGGACACCGAACGTATGGACCTGCTGTCCCGCCCCGGCCCGCGCCTGGGCGAGGCCGCGCAGATGCTGGTGGAGTGTCTCAAGGCACTGCCGCCCCGTTAAATCTTTCTTGAAGGACCCTCGAATGCAAACCCGAAAAATTCCCGCCACTATCGTCACCGGCTTCCTGGGCAGCGGCAAGACCACGCTGTTGCGCCACCTGCTGGCCAACGCGCAAGGCCGCCGCATTGCCGTCATCGTCAACGAGTTTGGCGAACTGGGCATCGACGGCGAACTGCTGCGCGGCTGCGGCATTGGCTGCGACGAGAACGGCGAAGAAAACGGCCAGCTGTATGAGTTGGCCAACGGCTGCCTGTGCTGCACCGTGCAGGAAGAGTTTGCGCCCGTGATGGAGCAGTTGGCCAAGCGCCGCGACCAGATTGACCACCTGATCATCGAGACCTCGGGTCTGGCGTTGCCCAAGCCGCTGGTACAGGCTTTTCAGTGGCCCGCGCTGCGCAACACCTTTACCGTGGACGCCGTGGTAACCGTGGTGGACGCGCCTGCGGTAGCGGCAGGCGACTTTGCCGACGACCCCGTGGCCGTGGACGCCCAGCGCCGTGCCGACGACAACCTGGACCATGACTCCCCGTTGCACGAGTTATTTGAAGACCAGTTGGCCACGGCCGACCTGGTGATCGTGCACAAGACGGATGGTTTGACGGCCGAAGAATTGGTGGGTGTGGAAGCCGCTATCCGTGCCGAGACGCTGCCCGGCGTGAAGCTGGTGCATGCGCAGCATGGCCGCATCGACATGGGTGTGTTGCTGGGCCTGGAGCGCGCGGTGGAAGACCAGATCGACCAGCGCAAGACCCACCACGACGAGGAAGAAGACCACGACCACGACGCCTTTGACTCGGTGCAGGTGACGCTGGATGTGACCAGCCGCGAAGGCCTGCTGGCCGCGCTGCAGGGTGTGGTGGCGCGCCATGAGATTTACCGCGCCAAGGGCTTTGTGGCCTTGCCCGGCGTGGCCATGCGGCTGGTGGTGCAGGGTGTGGGCACACGGTTTGACAGCTACTTCGACCGCCCCTGGCGTGCGGACGAAGCGCGCAAATCGCGCCTGGTGCTGATTGGCTCTGAACTCAATGCGGCAGTCTTGCAAGCTGAACTGAGCGAAGCGCTGGCAGCACCCGTCGCAGCTTAAGACACTGACAGAAAGAAAGACTCCATGCATTTGCTCTCCACCCGCCCCGGCGGCCACGTTGAAGACGGTGGCCAGGGCGTGGTGCGCGTGGCGCAAACGCCGGGCGACATCGTGGTGCTGAGTGCGGCCGACACCACGTTGTCGCTGCTGGCCGATGCAGTGGGTACGTTGCCCGAAGGTTTTCCCACGGTGCGCCTGGCCAACCTGATGTGGCTGCGCCAGCCCGCGTCGGCGGATATGTATGTGGACGAGGTGCTGCAGCATGCGCGCGTGGTGGTGATCGACCACCTGGGTGCGGCCAGCGACTGGGCCTACGTGGTGGAGCGTGTGCGCGAACTGGCACGCGAACGCGGCCAGTGGCTGGCCCTGTTCTCGGGCGACGCGAGTGAAGACCTGCAGCTGCTGCTGCGCAGCACCGCCCCGCAGGAGGACTGCCGCCAACTCTGGCGCAGCCTGCGCGAAGGCGGCCGCGACAACGCCCGTAACTTTTTTGAATTGATAGGTCACAGCGCGTTTGGCTTGGGGGTTCGGCCTGCACCGCCTGCTGCGCTGCCACCGGCCATGGTTTACCAGCCGCCTGCGCCCCAAGCCTGGCTTGACGGAGCCCCCGCCGCGCTGCTGGTGTTCTACCGTGCCCATGTGCAGGCGGGTAACACGGCGGTGTTTGACGCCATGCTGGCCGCGCTGCACGACCAAGGCCTGAACAGCGTGGCCGTGGCCGTGGACTCGCTCAAGAACCCCACCAGCTTGTCTCTGTTGCAGTCCCTGGCCGCGCTGCACGGCGTGGGTGTGGTGCTGAACGCCACCAGCTTTGCGATCACCGCACTCGATGGTGATGACGTGGACAGCGTGGATGGCGCGCAGATGGAACCGCTGGCCGGCGATGCGCCGGTGCTGCAACTCATCACCGCTGGCTGCGCGCAAGAGCAGTGGCAGGCCGACCCGCATGGCCTGGCGCCGCGCGATCTGGCCATGCAGGTGGTGCTGCCTGAGGTGGACGGTCGCATTGGCACGCGTGCTATCAGTTTCAAGGGTCTGGCCTGGCGCGACGAGCGTACCGAGGTAGACGTGGTGCGTTACCAGCCCGAGCCCGAACGCATGGCCTTTGTGGCCGAGCTGGCGCGCCGCTGGTGCGTGTTGCGTGACAAGCCGAATGCGGACAAACGTGTGGCGCTGGTCCTGGCCAACTACCCCAACGACGATTCCCGTCTGGCCAACGGCGTGGGCCTGGACACACCGGCCTCCACCGTGGCCCTGCTGCACGCCATGCAGGGCGCGGGTTACGCCACCGGCGCCTTGCCCGAAGGCAGCGACGCGTTGATGGCGGCGCTAGTGGCTGGCGTGACCAACAACCTGGATGCCAACGACATGCGGCCCGCCAGCCAGAGCCTGGCCATGGCCGACTACCTGCACGACTTCAACCGCCTGGACGCCGCCAGCCGCGATGCGGTGAACGCGCTGTGGGGCACCCCGGAGCAAGACCCCATGGTGCGCAGCGGCCGCTTCATGGTGTCGGGCCATCGCTACGGCAATGTCTTTGTGGGCAACCAGCCCGCACGCGGGCGCGATCTGGATCTGGTAGCGACCTACCACGATGCCGACCTCGTGCCCACGCACAACTACCTGGCCTTCTATTTCTGGCTGCGCCGCCAGTTTGCTGTGGATGCGGTGGTGCACGTGGGCAAACATGGCAACCTGGAATGGCTACCCGGCAAAAGCGTGGCGCTGGGCGCCAACTGCTGGCCCGACGCCATCCTCGGCCCGCTGCCGCATCTGTACCCCTTTATCGTCAATGACCCCGGCGAGGGCAGCCAGGCCAAGCGCCGCACCCAGGCCGTCATCATCGACCACCTGATGCCGGCCCTGACCCGTGCCGAGACCTACGGCCCGCTGCAGAAGCTGGAGCGGCAGATGGACGAGTACTACGAGGCCCTGTCCCTGGACCCGCGCCGTGCCCAGCGCCTGCGCGGCGACATTCTGGACCGCGTGTTGACGGAGAACCTGCACACCGACCTGGGCTTTGCCAAGCCCGCTGATGACGCGGGCCGCGAGGCGCTGCTGCAGCGCTTGGACGCCTACCTCTGTGAGATCAAGGAATCGCAAATCCGCGATGGCCTTCACATCTTGGGCACATCCCCGCAAGGCCGCCAGCAGATTGATACGCTGGTGGCGCTGGTGCGTTTTCCGGGTGGCACGGCGCCCGGGCAGCGCAGCCTACTGGTGGCTTTGGCGAAAGACCTGCTCTTGGACGGTGTAGAGGGCTTTAGCGCGCTGAGCCCGGAATGGGCTGCGCCCTGGAATGGCCCATTCCCCGCCGTGTTGCAGGGCGTGAGTGCCGAAGCATGGCGCCATGCGGGCCACACGCGGGAGCGGCTGGAGCTGTTGGCGCGTCAACTGGTCTTAGACCATGTGGTGAACGAGCGAGCATTCGATGCCGCGGCCTGGCCCCACACCGCACCGGTCTTGCAACGCATGCACGCCGTGCTGCGCCCACGGCTGGACGCCTGCGGCCCGCAAGAAATTCTGCAATGCCTGCGCGGCCTATCGGGCAAGTTCGTTCCCGCCGGCCCCAGTGGCGCACCATCCCGCGGCCGTCCCGATGTGCTGCCCACAGGCCGCAACTTCTATTCGGTGGACACGCGCGCCGTGCCTACGCAAACCGCCTATGCCATGGGTGCGGCGGCGGCCGAGCGTGTGATTGAGCGGCACCTGCAAGACCACGGCAGCATGCCGGGCCAGGTGGGTCTGTCGGTCTGGGGCACCAGCACCATGCGCACGGGCGGCGAAGACATTGCCCAGGCGTTTGCGCTCTTGGGCGTGCGGCCCAAGTGGGCCGATGGCAGCAGCCGGGTGGTGGATATCGAGGTGCTGCCCATGAGCCTGAAGGGTCGGCCGCGCGTGGATGTGACGCTGCGCGTGTCGGGCTTCTTCCGCGATGCCTTCCCCAATGTGATTGACCTGTTTGACACCGCCGTGCGCACCGTCGCCGCGATCAGCGAGGAAGACGAGCCCGACGAGGTGAACCCCATCCGCGCCCGTGTGCGGCGCGAGGCGGTGGATGCGCAGGCGAAGGGCCTGAGTGCCGAGGCGGCCGAGCGCGAAGCCACCTGGCGCGTTTTTGGCCCACGTCCCGGCGGCTACGGCGCCGGCCTGCAAGAGCTGATGGCCAGCGGCCGCTGGACTGATGGCAACGATCTGGCCCAGGCCTATCTGCGCGCCGGGGCCTTTGCCTATGGCCAGGGCGAGCATGGTGTGGCCGCGCTCGGCAGCTTTGAGCAGCGCATCGCCGGGCTGGACGCAGTGCTGCACAACCAGGACAACCGCGAGCACGACGTGCTCGACTCGGACGACTACTACCAGTTCCAGGGCGGCATGGCCGTGGCCGTCGAAGCCCTGACCGGCGAGGCGGCTGCGCTGTACCACGGCGACTTCAGCGTGCCCGGTGCGCCGCGCATCCGCACGCTGGGTGAAGAGGTGGCGCGCGTGGTGCGTTCGCGCGCCGTCAACCCCAAGTGGCTGGAGGGCGTGCGCCGCCATGGCTACAAGGGCGCGTTCGAGATGGCCGCCACGGTGGACTACCTGTTTGCGTTTGACGCAACGACGGGTGTAGTGGGTGACCACCAGTACGCGCTGGTGGCCGACGCCTATTTGCACGACGACACGAACCGCGCCTTTTTGCAGCAGCACAACCCCGGTGCGCTGCGCAGCATTGGCGAGCGCCTGCTGGAGGCCATGCAGCGTGGCCTGTGGGAGGCGCCGGGCGACCAGCGCGAACGCATTGAAGACCATTTGCTGGCGCTGGAGCGCCGCCTGGAAGAACACGGAGAAGGACCCCTGCCATGAGCGCGACCATGAACACTTCTGCACAGAACATTCCCCTGGAACCCGCCACGCGTGCGGCGTTTCCCTTCACCGCGCTGGTAGGCCAGCCGCAACTGCAGCGCGCACTGCAGCTTGCCGCCATCGACCCCAGCATTGGCGGGGTACTCATCAGCGGCCCGCGTGGCACCGCCAAGTCCACGGCCGCGCGTGCCCTGGCCGCGCTGCTGCCCGGTGCGCCGTTTGTGACGCTGCCGCTGGCCGCCAGCCTGGAGCAATTGGTGGGCACGCTGAATGTGGAAGACGTGCTGCGCGACGGCCAGGTGCGTTTGGCTCCGGGTCTGGTAGCGCGTGCGCATGGCGGCGTGCTCTATGTGGACGAAGTCAACCTGCTGCCCGATGCGCTGGTGGATGCACTGCTGGACGTGGCCGCCAGCGGGGTGAACACGGTGGAACGTGATGGGATATCGCAGCAACATGCCGCGCGTTTTGTGCTGGTGGGCACCATGAACCCGGAGGAGGGCGAGCTGCGCCCGCAGCTGCTGGACCGCTTTGGCCTGTCGGTGGCGCTGGCCAACCCCGTAGATGCCGCACAGCGCACCGCCATCCTGCGTGCGCGGCTGGGCTTTGATGAAAACCCCGACGCGCTGGGCGAACAACATGCAGAAGATCAACGCGCCTTGAGCGCTGCGCTGGTGGCAGCCCGCGCTGTATTGCCGCGCCTGACATGGTCGGACGAAGTGTTGAATCACGCGGCGGCCTGCGCCATTGCTGCCGGTGTGGATGGCATGCGCGCTGACTTGGTGATGCTGCGGGCGGCCCGTGCGCTGGCCGCGCTGGAAGGTCGTGACGAAATCGCAACGGCCGATGTAGACGCCGTGGCTGAACTTGCACTGGCGCATCGTCGACCCGAGGGCAGTGCGGCACAAGCGCCGAACAACTCCGCTGCACCACAGCAACCGAAACAAAACCCCGAGCCGCGTAAAGACCTACTCGCCGCATCTGCTCCGCAAGGCGATTGGGGCGCTTTGCCCGCCCAGCCAGAAGGCACCGCCAAGGTCCAAAAAATCGCCGGGTGGCCGCCAAAAAAAGCCTAGGCCGCCCCAGCCGCCGCCCGCGCAACGGGCCTGGCAGCTGGCGGTGGCCTCCACCCCAAACCTCTTTTGCAACTACTGCAGCGCCTGGCGCCCGACAGCGCAGCAGTGCCATTGCTTGGCTGCCTACCGTGGTGGCCAAAGGCCCGGCGCCGCTGCAGCGCACGCACCTGCGCCACCAGCCGGTTGCGCTGCGCGCTGGCCGCTTGCATTGCATCCTGCTCGATACCTCAGGCTCCATGCGCCAGCGTGGCCGCCTCGCTTTGGCCAAAGGCCATGCCGCGTTCATGATTGAACAGGCGGCACGCCAGGGCGACGATGTGGCGCTGCTGCGTTTTGGCGGGCAGGGCGTGGAACTATTGCTTCCGCCGGGTCGCGCGCGTGCCTCGGGCAGCCAACGCCTGCGCCCCGTGGGTGGTGGTGGTGGCACGCCACTGGCTGAGGCATTGGTGCAGGCCGACCGCCTGCTGCAGCGCACACTAAGAATCAGTGGCCCCACCGAATGCTGGCTGTGGCTGCTGACCGATGGCCGCACGCTGGAGCAGCCGCAGGCGCCGCTGACGCCGCAGCACCTGGTCATTGTCGACTTTGACGATCCGAAGAAGACCCTGGGCCGCTGCGCTGCCTGGGCCACGCGCTGGGGTGCCGAGCACCACCTGGCCCCCACTTTCTGAAACACAAGTTACCGATGTCTGACACCGAAATCATTGTTTGCACCACCTGCCGCCCGCCCGGCGCCTCGCGCGAGTTGCCGGCCGCGGGCCTGGCCCTGTTCGAAGCCGTGCAAGACGCGCTGCTGGAGTGCGAGCTGGACACTGGCGAACACAAGGGCCTGCAGGTGCGCGGCCTGGCCTGCATGAGCGGTTGCGCCCGTGCCTGCACCGTAACCCTGCAGGCCCACGGCAAATACACCTACTACTTTGGCGACCTGACTTCTGATACCGAGACTGCGTCGCAGGTCATTGTCTGTGCGCAGCAGCACTTGCAGAGTGCCGACGGCAATCTGGCCCGCAACGCGCGGCCGGAGCGTCTGCGCAGCGGTATCCTTGCCCGATTGCCCCCCCTAGGTCAGAGCGGCCCCGGCTCGACATGACCGTGCAAATCCATTACGTTTGATTTTTTACCCACCCCAAGGAGATTGCTATGACTGAACCGACAACGTTGACCCACACCCCCGCTGCTACCCACAATCCCGGCCTGGCCGTGCTGCGCCCTCTGCTGGGTGCCGCCGCACTGGGCTTGGTCGTGCTCTATGGCGTGGCCTTTGCCGAGAGCCCGCTGGCGCACAACGCTGCGCACGATGTGCGCCACATCACCGTCAAACCCTGCCACTGACCTGGCCTTTTACCGGGAGAACCCCATGATTTTTCAACGACTGATCTGGGCGGCGCTGGCCACCGCCGTGGTGGTGGGCAGTGTGCAAACCGGCGTGCAACGCTGGCAGGCCGCGCCGCTGATTTTGGCGGCCGAGGTCTATGAAGAGCAAAAGGCCGAACCTGCGGCACCTGTGGCCGACGCCGCAACAGCGACCCATACGCACGCCGAAGGCGTGGCAGCGCATGACCACGAGCACGGCGCAGCCAAGGAATGGGAACCCGAGAACGGTGCCGAGCGCATCGGCTGGACCTGGGTGGCCAACATCCTGCACGCTCTCAGCATGACGCTGTTGGCGTTCGCGGTGATGGGTGTGTGGCTGTACCAGCGCGGCGCCGCCGTGCCATCGTTGCGCCTTGCCAGCGTGGTCACGGCTGCGGGTTTCCTGAGCTTTCACCTCTGGCCATCGCTGGGCTTGCACGCCGAAGTGCCCGGCATGGAAGCCGCGCCCTTGCAGGCCCGCCAGGTGTGGTGGGTGCTGGCAGTAGGCAGCGCAGCAGGTGCTTGCGCGGTGGCCGGCTTTGCCCGCGCATCCTGGCGCTGGCTGGTGGCGGTTGCATTGCTGGCACTCCCGTTTGTGGTGGGTGCACCCAAGCTGCAGGGCGACCCCCTGGCCGGTTTTGGGCCTGAGGCCCATGCCGCGCTGGAGCAGCTGGGTGTGCAGTTCATCTGGGCGACCACCTGGGTGGCGCTGTCGTTCTGGGCCAGCCTGGGTCTGGTGGGCGGCCTGGCCTTCCAGCGCTGGGTGCGTCCGGCCTTGCTGGCGGTGTTGCCGCGTGCGGATGCGCCCGCTGCGGGCGCGGTGCAAGCCTCGCAGTGAGCGGTGTGACGGGTTTTGTTTCCATCGTCGGTGCAGGCCCCGGCCCGGCCGACCTGATGACGCTGCGCGCGCTGGACCGGCTGCAACAGGCCGAAGTGGTGGTGCACGACCGGTTGATCTCGCCCGAGGTGCTGGCGCTAATTCCTCCTGCAGCGCAGCGCGTCTACGTGGGCAAGGCGCTTGGCAACCACGCGGTGCCGCAAGAGGGTATCCACGACCTGCTGGTGGCGCACGCGCGCCAGGGCCAGCGCGTGGTGCGTCTCAAAGGCGGTGACCCCTATGTGTTTGGCCGCGGGGGCGAAGAAGTGCAGGCGCTGCAGGCTGCGGGCATTGCGTTTGAGGTGGTGCCGGGCGTGACAGCGGCCAGCGGTTGCTCGGCCGCGGCGGGTATTCCGCTCACGCACCGCGACCTGGCCGGCAGCTGTGTGTTCCTGCCCGGCCACCTGGCCGATGACGACGCCACGCACGACTGGGCGGCTTTGGCACGCCCAGGGCAAACGCGCGTGTTCTACATGGGCGTGCAGCGGCTGGCGCAGATCGCCGAGCAGCTCATCAGCCACGGCCTGTCGCCCGACACGCCCGCGGCCATCGTGCGCGATGGCACGCGCCCCACGCAAACGGTGATTGCCACCAGCCTGCGCAACCTGGTGGCACGTGCGCCAGCCTATGGCCCGCAGCCCGGCTTGCTGATCATTGGCGAGACGGTGCAACTGAGCCCGGACTACCGTGCAGATTGAGGGCTCGCCACCTATGGCGGTAACGCCCATGCCCTCCGATGCCGCTGCCTCGGGTTTTTCCGAGCCCGAATGCAAGGCGGTGTATCGGGCCATTTTCGAGCGGCGTGATATGCGTCACTTTGCCGGTGGATCCGTGGCGCCTGAGGTGATGCGGCGGCTGCTGACGGCGGCGCACCACGCGCCCAGCGTGGGTTTCATGCAGCCATGGCGGTTTGTGCGTATTTCAGATGCCGCTGTGCGCGCGGATTTGCATGCCTTGGTCGAGCAGGAACGCGTGAAAACCGCCCAAGCCCTGGGAGAACGCCAAGATGCGTTCATGCGCCTGAAGGTGGAGGGCATGCGCGATGCCGCCGAGCTGTGGGCTGTGGCGCTGGCCGATGGCCGGGAGGCCCATGTATTCGGGCGCCGCACCTTGCCGCAGATGGACCTGGCGTCGGCCGCGTGCGCCATCCAAAACCTCTGGCTGGCCGCCCGTGCTGAGGGATTGGGTGTGGGATGGGTGTCCCTGTTTGACCCGTCTGCGGTCGCCGCACTTCTGCACATGCCGGCGGGCGCCGAGCCTATCGCGCTGCTGTGCATCGGACCTGTACATGCCTTTTACGAAGAGCCCATGCTGCAAAAGGAGCGTTGGGCGAAGCGCTGTGCCTTGGATGACCTGCTGTTTGAAAACGCTTGGGGCCAGGCCTTGGGGTCGGAAGCTGGCGCCCCAAGTGGCACGTCCACGGTGCACACGCCATGAGCCTCCTGGCAATCAATGTAGCCATTTTGGTCGCGTTGGCGGTAGACCGCTGGTGGGGCGAGCCGCCTGTGCGCCTGCACCCGGTGGTGTGGATGGGCAACTACCTGGGCGCCGTGGGCCGCTGGCTGCAGCGCCACACCCGGCAGCAGCCCGGCGTGGCCGATTACAAGGCATTTTGGCTCGCAGCCCTCGTCTGGTCTGCGGGGGCAGCTATGGTTTCAGGAGCAGCTGCTGCGTTGCAATGGGCCCTGCACAGCTTGCCGTGGTGGGGGCAGGGGCTGTTGCTGGGCCTGCTGCTCAAGCCATTGCTGGCCTGGGCCATGCTGCAGAGCGAGGTGCGCGCGGTGGAGGCTGCGCTGGCCGAATCGCTGCAGGCCGGGCGCGAACGCCTGCGCTGGCTGGTGAGCCGCGATGTGGCCCAGCTCAGCGACACGCAGGTGCGCGAAAGCGCCATCGAGACGCTGGCCGAGAACCTCAACGACTCCGTGGTGGCGCCCATTTTCTGGTTTGTGCTGCTGGGCCTGCCGGGCGCAGCGCTGTACCGCTTTGCCAACACGGCCGACGCCATGTGGGGCTACCCCAGTGTCTACCAAGGTGCCAACTGGCAGTGGGCCGGCAAATGGGCGGCGCGGGCGGACGATATTTTGAGTTGGCTTCCCGCCCGCATGACCGCCGCGCTGTTGCTGCTGGCGGCCGGCGTGCGCGGCGCCGTGCTGGCGCGCCGCCTGCGGGCCGAGGCGCGGCAAACCCCATCGCCCAACAGCGGCTGGCCCATGGCGGCCATGGCGCTGAACCTGGGCGTGGCGCTGCGCAAACCTGGCGTTTATGTACTCAATGCGCAGGGCAGGGCGGCGGGTGCGGAGGATACTGCTTTTGCCCTCGTTTATGCATCAAAATCACTTCTAGCCCTCGTCGTTATTGCGCTTGCAGCTATGGTTTTGATAGTGGTGGGGGCGGTGCGATGAACCAGGTTCCCCGTATCCACGGTGGGCCAGACGCCTTGGGGGCGCCGCTGTATGACTTTTCCACCAACAGCAACGCCTGCGGCCCCTGCCCGCAAGCGCTGGCCGCGGTGCAGGCGGCCGACGCCACGCGCTACCCCGACGCGGGCTACACCGCCGTGCGCGCCGCGCTGGCTGCTTTCCACGGTGTGGAGGCCTGGCGAATCGCCTTGGCGGGCAGCGCCAGCGAGTTCATTTTTCGCATCACGGCCTGGGCCGTGCGGCAAGGCGCGCGCAGCGTCTGCCTGCCCACACACGCCTATGGCGACTACGCGCATGCGGCGCAGGCCTGGAGCCTGCCGGTGGTGGCCGATGCGAATGCCGCCACATTGGTCTGGGCCTGTGAGCCGTCCAGCCCACTGGGGCAGGCGCACAGCCCGGCGCTGGCCAGTTTGCGCGGCACCGTGGTGCTGGACAGCGCCTATGCGCCGCTGCGCCTGGAGGGGCAACCCAGCCTGGGCGCCAGCCAGCGCCAGCAGCTCTGGCAGCTGTTTTCGCCCAACAAGGCGTTGGGCCTGACCGGCGTGCGTGCCGCCTATGCCATCGCGCCACTGGAGGCGCAAGCGGCGGTGCAGCAGTTGGAATTCCTGGCGCCTTCGTGGGTGCTGGGTGCGCATGGAGTCGCCTTGCTCATGGCCTGGACGCAAGCCGACACCCAAGCCTGGTTGCAGGCCAGCCTGCAAACGCTGGCTGCCTGGAAGCAGCGCCAGACCAGTCTGTTGCACGCCGCAGGCTGGATCTTGCAGGCCAGCGACACCCCATTTTTCTGTGCCCGCCCGCCTTTGGATGTGGACACCGTGGCCCTGTGTGCCACGCTGCGCGCGCAAGGCATCAAGCTGCGCGACGCCACCTCGTTCGGGTTGCCGGGTTGGGTGCGGCTGGGTGTGTTGCCGCCGGCCGCGCAAGACCATTTGCTCAGCATCTTGAACCGCTAGGAGCCGACCATGCCAACCGTCTTTTTTCGCACCAGGGTCTATGCCATTGCCGTATGGCTCGTACTGTTGGGACTGTGCAACCTCTCGCTGCCCGCCAGTGCGCAAGGCAAACCGTGCGCGGTGCTGCTCATACATGGCAAATGGGGGCAGCCCGGTAACCTGGCGGGTTTGGGCCGACAGCTGGAGCCGGTGTGCGATACCAAATTGCTTGAGATGCCCTGGTCGCGCCGGCGCAACTACGACCAGCCGTACGCTGTAGCCCTGCAGGAGATGGCCGCAGAGGTTCGCGCCCTGCGTGGCAAGGGATACACCCGGGTGCTGCTTGCGGGGCACAGCCTGGGCGCCAATGGTGTGCTGGCGTACATGGCAGAGGTGGGCGATGTGGATGGCCTGATTGCGCTCGCACCGGGCCATGCGCCCGAGGTCATCTACCGGCGCGGCATTGGCAAGGCGGCGGTGGACCAGGCGCGGGTCTGGGTGGCCGAAGGCAAGGGTGCAGAAACCCTGGACATGGAAGATCTCAACCAGGGAAAGACACGCATGGTGCGCATGCGTGCGGACGTGCTGCTGAGCTACTTTGACCCGCAGGGCCTGGGCTATATGCCGGCCACGGCTGCGCGCTTCAAACAGCCGGTGCCCCTGCTGTGGGTGGTAGGCGCCCAAGACCCGCTGTCCGCCATGGGGCCCGACTACGCCTACAGCAAGGCACCGGCGCATCCGGCCAGGCAATACCTGGCGGTAGACGCCGACCATATGGGCACGCCCGATGTGGCTGCAGCCCAGGTGCTGCAATGGATTCGCGCACTTCCATGACCGCCAAATGCATCATGGTGCTGGGCACCACCAGCGGAGCCGGCAAAAGCTGGCTGACCACTGCGCTGTGCCGCTACTACGCGCGCCAGGGGCTGAAAGTTGCGCCTTTCAAGGCGCAGAACATGAGTAACAACGCAAGAGTGGTTGCCTCTGAAAACGGCCAGGGTGAAATCGGCAGCGCCCAGTACTTCCAGGCCCTGGCCGCCAACGCCGTGCCCGATGTACGCATGAACCCGCTGTTGTTGAAACCCGAGCGCGACACGCACAGCCAGGTGGTGCTCATGGGGCAGGTGAATGAGGAGTTGAGCGCCATGCCCTGGCGCGGCCGCAGCCTCAAGGTCTGGCCGCAGATCGCCGCGGCGCTGGATGCGCTGCGGGCCGCGAACGATGTGGTGGTGATCGAGGGCGCGGGTTCTCCCGCCGAGATCAATCTGGCCGCCAGCGACGTGGTGAACATGCGCGTGGCCCAGCATGGCGATGCGGCCTGCCTGCTGGTGACGGATATTGACCGCGGCGGCGCGTTTGCCCATCTCTATGGCACCTGGGCGCTGTTGCCCGAAGACCAGCGTGGCCTCATCAAGGGTTTTGTGCTCAACAAGTTCCGTGGCGATGCCACGCTGTTGGCTCCGGCACCGCAGATGCTGCAGGAGCTGACCGGCATTCCCACGGTGGCCACCTTGCCCATGTGGTGGCAGCACGGCCTGCCGGAGGAAGACGGCGTGTTTGACGACCGCAGTGTGGTCAAGGGCGCGGTGAATCTGACGGTGGCGGTGGTGGCCTATCCACGTATCAGCAACCTGGACGAGTTTCAGCCGCTGAAGAACATTCCGGGGCTGCGTTTGCAGTGGGTGCGCAGCCCTTCGGAGCTGGCCGGGCTCACGTCTTCGGACTGGATCATTCTGCCGGGCTCCAAGCACACCAGTGGCGACCTGGCCTGGCTGCGTTCGCAAGGGCTGGATGCGGCGATTGCGCGACATGCGGAGCAGGGTGGGGCGGTACTGGGCGTGTGTGGTGGGCTGCAAATGTTGGGCGAGGCGCTGATTGACCCGCATGGCATTGATGGCAATGCGCCGGGCCTGGGGCTGCTGCCGCTGGTGACGGTGTTTGCGCAAGACAAGACCGTGCGCCATACAAGCACCCGATTCGCGTCCAACATCCCCGGCCGCTGGGCCGCGCTGGCTGACGCTCCCGTGGGAGGCTACGAAATCCACCATGGTCAGACCCAGCAACACGCCGCCATGGCCGCAGCGGGTGACGTGGCCCATGCGGTGCTGCCCGACGGGCTGGGCTGGTGCAACGCCAAAGGCAATGTGCTGGGTCTGTACCTGCACGGCCTGTTTGAAGACGCCGCCGTGTTGCAAGCGCTGTTTGGCGCGCAACTGGGCGGCACCGTGCCCACGCTGGAGACCGTGTTTGACGGGCTGGCGGACTACATCGCAGCGCACTTTTCTGAAGGTGTGTTGCAGGATTTGTTGGTGGAGACTTCGTGACTGTTCTACACACGTTGAGATGGGGCATGGCACTGCTGTGGGCTCTGGCGGGTGGGGCGTGCCTGGCCCAAAGCGACAACGAGGTGTTTTTGTTTGATGACGTATTGCGCCCCAAGACCATCAGCCAGGTTGAATGCCTTGCGCTCCCCCATGCCGTGTGGGTGGCTCCTCGGTGGGTGGAGGCGGGTTTCCTGGGGCGCAAGGTGGATCGTTCAGCCCAGGGCTGTATTCGCTACTTCCCCAGCGCCAAAGCCCAAGGCGCCCAGACGGCGGTGTTCTTTATCCACGGCGACGTGATGGGTCTGGAAGACCACCCAGACCAAAATCGTGAGGTTTATGAAAAGACGGGTAGTTACAAAGCCCAGATTGCCCAAGCGGACCGAACCGCCAAAGACATTGGTTTGCCGGTGATTCGCATCGCCCGGCCGGGCGTGTATGGCAGCACGGGCATGAGCCACGTGCGCGAGCGCCGCTTGCCCATGGAGGCGTATCTAGTCAATGCGGCCATTACCACCATCAAAGAGCGCTACGGCTACCACCGCATCCTGCTCACCGGATTGAGTGGCGGTGGTGGCCTGGTGGGCGCCGCCTTGACCCTCGGGCGCACCGATACGGACTGTGCGGTGGTGGGCAGTGGCGCGGTCAGCATGAAAACACGCGCTCGCCTGTTGGCCAGCAAAGAAGCGCTGCGTGGATTGGACCAAACCGGCCAGCTACTGAGTGATGTGTACGACCCGATTGACCACGTCAACGGTGTGCTGCCGGATAGCCGGCGGCGCATCTTTGTGCTGGGCGATCCGCGGGACCGTTCAGTCGCTTTTGAATCGCAACAGGAGTTCCAGCAAAGGTTGCTCAGCGTCGGCATTCCAGCCACCCTGCTCACGGCAGAGGCCAAAGATGCTATGCACCACAGAACCGCCCCGGAGGCCCAGCGGGTCGCTGCCTGGTGCCTGGCGGGGGTGAGCGATGCTGACATACAAAACCGCCTGAATGCAGGCCCCTGAATTCAAAGTCCCTTTCCCATCTTTCTTTTCATTTCCCTCTACCACCATGCAAACCACACTCCCTATCCTTGTCAATCTCCACGACGCTGCCCTCACCGAAGCGTTGCACGCGACCATCAACAACAAAACCAAGCCCCTGGGTTCGCTGGGCCGTCTGGAAGACCTGGCGCTGAAGATCGGCCAGATTCTGGGCAGCACCGCCCCCGTGCTGGACCAACCGCAGATGGTGGTGTTTGCGGGCGACCATGGGCTCACCGCACGCGGCATTTCGGCGTTTCCGAGCGATGTGACCTGGCAGATGGTGGAGAACTTTTTGGCGGGTGGCGCCGCGGTCAGCGTGCTGGCCAAGCAGAACGGCATTGCGCTGACGGTGGTGGACTGTGGTGTGAAGCGCGATTTTCTGGCCGGTTTGCCCGCAGGCAGTACACGCCCCGGTTTGCAGGTGCGCAAGGCCCAAGGCGCGGAACTGGGCACCGCAGATTCGTCAGCCCAAGCCGCCATGACGGCCGCGCAGCGCGACGAAGCGCTGCAACACGGCATGGACCTGGTGAAGGGCCTACCGGGCAATGCGCTGCTGCTGGGTGAGATGGGCATTGGCAATACCTCGGCCGCATCGCTACTGCTCGCACGCTTGGCTGGGCTGGACATTGCCGTGTGCACCGGTGCTGGCACCGGGCTGGACGCCCCTGCGGTGCAACGCAAGACCGAAGTGCTGCGCGAAGTGCTGGCCCTGCACGCCAATGCCACCGCACCCTTGGACGCACTGGCGGCGTTTGGTGGCTTTGAGATTGCGACCATGGTGGGCGCGGTGCTGCAGGCGGCGGCGGAGCGCCGCGTGATCGTGGTGGATGGCTTCATTGCCACCAGCGCGGTGCTGGTGGCGCATGCGCTGCAGCCGCTGGTGCTGCAACGCTGCGTGTTTGCCCACCGTTCGGGTGAGCGTGGCCATGAGTTCATGTTGCAGCACTTGGGTGTGCAGGGCCTGCTGGACCTGGGCCTGCGCCTGGGCGAAGGCTCGGGCGCTGCGCTGGCCTGGCCGTTGCTGCAGTCGGCCTGCACCGTTCTGCGGGACATGGCGAGCTTTGCGTCGGCCGGTGTGTCCGAAAAATCGGCCGATCCGGTGACCACGCACTAAGCCACGGTCCATGGCCAGCTTCCTTCGCCACTACCTGCTGTCGCTGCAGTTCTTCACGCGTGTGCCGGTGACCGGACGGCTGGCGGACTGGGTGGGCTTTAGCCCGGCCATGTTGCGCGCCAGTGCGGCGCATCTGCCGGGCGTGGGTGCGTTGGTGGGGGGCGCGGTGGCGCTGGGGACTTGGCTGCTGCTGGCTTTGCTGCCCGCCAGCCCATTTGCACCGCTGGTGGCCGCCGTCTTGGGCACGGTGGCCAGTGTGCTCATCACCGGCGCCTTCCATGAAGACGGCTTGGCCGATGTGGCCGATGGCCTGGGTGGCACGCAGAACCGCGAGCGCGCGCTGGAGATCATGAAGGACTCGCGCGTGGGCGCCTTTGGCGCCATTGCCGTGGTGCTGGCGCTGCTGGCCAAAGTGAGCCTGTTGGCGCTCTTAGGTTCGCTGCACGGTGCCGTGTTGTGTGTGGCGCTGTTCACGGGCCATGTGGTGTCCCGCTTCTGGCCACTGCTGACGATTCGCCTGCTGCCGCATGTGGGCGATGCCGCCGGTTCCAAGTCCAAACCGCTGGCGGACCAGATCAGCCTGGGCAGTCTGTGGGTGGCATGTTCATGGTCTTTTAGCGCTCTAGCCCTGGTCGCCATTGCGCAAGCAGCTATGGTTTTTGTAGTGCCTGGGTTGTCGTGGTCCACCGTACTCCTGTGGCTGGTCGCGGGTGTGTTGGCCAGTGGCCTGGCCTGGGTGGCCATGCTGCGCTGGTTTGCGCGCCGCCTGCAGGGCTTTACCGGCGATTGCCTGGGCGCGACCCAGCAGGTGGGCGAACTGGCGTTTTACCTGGGCCTGGCATTGGCCTGGGGCGCCGCGTCGCGCGGCGGCCTGGCATGACGCTGTGGGTGGTGCGCCATGCGCAGCCGCGGGTGGCACCCGGCCTGTGCTACGGCGCGCTGGACCTGCCGGCCGAGCCCGAAGCCACGGCGCACGCTGCCCAGGCGCTGGCCCAGGAGCTGCCGCAGGGCGCCGAGGTGCATGTATCGGTGCTACAAAGATGTAAGCTACTCGCGCAGCATCTACGGGGGCTACGGCCCGATTTAACCTTCAAACCCGAGCCGCGGCTGGTGGAAATGCACTTTGGCCTGTTTGAGGGCGTGGCCTGGGCCGACATCGCCCAAGACGCCATGGACGCCTGGACGGCCGATTTCTGGGCGCACCGCTTTGGCGGGCAAGAGTCAGTGGCCGAATTCATGGCTCGCGTGGCCCAGGTGTGGGATGCCTGCCTGCCCGCGCGCGCAGCGGGCCAGGCCCAGGTGTGGATTACGCACGCGGGCGTGGCGCGGGCGGCCAGCCTGTTGGCACAGGGGCAGCGCACGGTGTTGTACGCCGGGGACTGGCCGCGCGAGGGGCCAGCCTTCGGCCAGTGGCTGCGCTTTCTCCCCTGAGCGCGCCCTAGTTGGGCATGTTCTCCAGGGCCTGGCGTTCCTGCCGCTTGTAGGCCGCGCTGTTGCGCACGGTCTCTATCGCCTTCCAGATGCGCTGGGCCAGCTCGGGCTGGTTGGCCAGCAACTGGTGCGACAGCATCAGGTAGTAGGGCTTCTCGGTCAGCGGAATGGGCAACTCCTCCAGCTGCGCGGCCACATCGGGTTGCACCGAGACCATGGACGCATCGCTGCCGCCCATGGCGACCGCAGCCACGCGGCCTAGCATCAGGCGATGCGCCAGCGCCAGCGCACCCTGGTTGTTTTCTTCCACCGCCACGCCCCAGCTACGCAGTTGGGCCGCGATGGAATAACCCAGCTGCGCCCCTACCGGACCATTGAGGTTGCTGATTTGCTTGCCATCCCATTGCACCTGGCTACCTTTGCGCCGCAATAGCACGAAGCGGTCGATGTGCATGCGTTTGGAGGCATCTACGGTCTTGCCACCAGGGTAGGCGCCCATCTCCAGCCGCTCTTCATTGAAGCTGGCGGCAAACGCCCCATCCACCTCGTTGGCCTGCATACTGGCTAGACAGCGTTTCCAGGGCAGGGCCTGGTAGGTGAAGGGCACGCCCACCAGCTGGCTGGCCTGCTGCAGCAGTTCAAAGTTCAGTCCCCGTCCCTCGGCGGTCCGCCAGGGCTGGATAGTGGCGCTTTCAAAGCACAGCCGCACCGGCGTCACGGGTTTGGCGGGCTCTGCGGCCTGGGCGGCGGCCCACAGCAGCACACTGCACAGTGCGGCCCAGCAGCGCAGGATGGTGCGGCTGGGCCGGTGGCTCATTGCGTTACCACCTGGTTGCGCCCCTGGTCCTTGGCGCGGTACATGGCAGCATCGGCCCGGGACATCAGGTGTTGCAGCGACATGTCGCTGGGCTGCAGCGTTGCCACGCCCATGCTGACGGTGTAGCGCGGGTGGGCGGGCGAGTTGGCGGTAGCGGCGCGGATGCGTTCAGCCACCACCACGGCGTCGTTTTGCGAGGTTTCGGGCAACAGCAGCACAAACTCTTCGCCGCCCAGACGGCCCAGCTGGTCTTGGCGGCGCAAATGGGTGTTGACCCGGACCACAAAGTCGATCAGCGCCTTGTCACCGGCCAAGTGGCCGTAGGTGTCGTTGATTTGTTTGAAATGGTCCAGGTCCATGGCGATCAGCGACAGGTCGCGCCCATGGCGGCGGCAGCGGTCCATCTCCAGCTGGGCGGCAGTGTCCCAGGCGCGGCGCATGAGCGCGCCGGTCAGCGAATCCTTGGTGGCCAGGCGTTCAAACTCATCGCGCACGCGCTCACTGGCCAGCAGTACAAAGCCGATCAGTGTGAGCAGGGTGCAGCAGGTCAGCACCGCGCTGATCACGGCGTTAAAGTTGTTGGACACCATGGCGTTGCCTTCGGTGTAGCCCGACAGCGCACCCGCGCCCTGAACCACCCAGGCGCAGGCCGTGGCCATAAGCGACAGCACCAAAAAGCGTCCTGAAAAATCGAAGCGGTTGTGCTGGGCAAGGCGGTGGCTGTGCAGCACAATCAGCATAACCAGGGTGGTGTCTATCACCGTGACCCGCGCTTCATAGAAGGGTTGTACCTGCACGAAGTACGCCAGTAGTGCCGATGCCACCAGTACCAGCGCACCGGTTGTGCGAAGGCTGGTGGGCAGACCCAAAAACTTCTCCGTGCCCAGCAGCCACATGAGGGTGCCACCAATGAGCAGGCTGTTGCCGCCCCATACCGTCGCTAGCAGAGGCAGTATGTCACGCAGCGCTACCAGCACAATGCCGATAAAAATCACCAGCGTGCCGCCAGCCCACCAACCCAGGCCACGCACGCTGACGGGGTAGTTGCGCCGCAGCGAGAGTAGTACGAAGGCCATGAGCGGCCCCATGAAGGCGGCCATGAACAGAATGGTGCGAATGTCCAGCTTCAAAGAATCACTCTCTTCACGGCGCCGCTCAGGCAAACAAACTGGAAATATCGCTGAAGTCTTCCGGGTCGGGCAACTGCCCTACAAGACGCTCCACAGGTAGCTTCAGATACGCCAACACGCCAGTCGGCGCCTGGCGCAGCCCGTCCTGCACCGTAGCCAGGCTGCTGGCCTGATCGGCCAGGCAGCCCGCCAGATGCACCACCGCGCACAGGCGCGACACCCGTACCGCGGCTGTGGCGTCGGTGCAGTGGCCCAGGGCTTGCACCACTTCGTCGGGAAAATCCCAGCGCATGGCCACCAGGGCAGTGATCTGCCCCTCGTCAAAGCCCAGCACCAGGTGCTCGCGCCGCCAGCGTTCGCCAGCCGGGCAGGGCTGCGCATCCACCAGTGCGATCAACGAAGGGTTGTGCAGCGCAATGACCAGTTCACCCAAGCGCAACATCATGCCGGTGAGCCAGGCCTGGGCCTCGTCCAGCCCAGTCTGGCTGGCCAGCCATTTGGCATAGCCCGCGCACACCATGCTGTAGCGCCAAAACTCTTGTCGGTTGATAGACGGGGGCAGGGAGAAACCCTGCGCCATGCAAATGCCCAGGGCGCGTGCGCGGATCTGCGCCATGCCGACCACGGTGACCGCGTTGTCCAGCGAGGTGACGGAGCGTGACAGGCCGAACATGGCGCTGTTGGCCATGCGCAGCAGGGTGGTGGTGAGGGCTGGGTCTTTAGCGATGATGTCGCGCACCATGACCACATCGGCTTCATCATCTTCCAATGTGCGGATCAGCGCGTGCGCAACCTCTGGCATCACGGGCAGTTTGACCGTCTGGATGAAAGAGTTTATGTCCGCCATGGTGGATGGGGCTTAGCCTGGGGGTGCGG
The DNA here is from genome assembly GCF_031457975.1 of Rhodoferax saidenbachensis. Taxonomy (GTDB): domain Bacteria; phylum Pseudomonadota; class Gammaproteobacteria; order Burkholderiales; family Burkholderiaceae_C; genus Allorhodoferax; species Allorhodoferax saidenbachensis_A. Next base: position 625,218 of record NZ_JAVDXO010000001.1, on the reverse strand, counting down.
GAGTCTTGAGTGTAAAGCCGCAGACCGCCGCCACGCCACATTGCCAGCACAGTGGCTTGCGTGACTGGCACACATAGCGGCCGTGCAAGATCAGCCAGTGGTGGGCGTCCACCATGTAAGCAGGCGGAATGCGCTTGAGCAGCTTGTGCTCCACCTCCAGCGGTGTTTTGCCCGGGGCCAGCCCGGTGCGGTTGCCCAGGCGGAACAAGTGCGTGTCCACCGCCATGGTTGGCTCGCCAAAGGCCACGTTGAGTACCACATTGGCGGTCTTGCGGCCCACGCCAGGCAAGGCTTCCAGCGCCTCACGCGTGCGCGGCACCTGGCCGCCGTGTAGCTCCACCAGCATCTGGCAGGTTTGCATCAGGTGCTTGGCCTTGCTACGGTACAGGCCGATGGTCTTGATGTGCTGTTCCAAGCCTTCAATGCCCAGATCGAGAATTTTTTGCGGCGTGTTGGCCACCACAAACAGCCGCCGCGTGGCCTTGTTCACGCCTACATCGGTGGCTTGGGCCGACAGCAGCACGGCTGCCAGCAACTCGAACACCGAACTGAATTCCAGCTCGGTCTGCGGGTGCGGGTTGGCGGCCTTCAGGGTGGCAAAAAAGGTTTCAATCGCAGCAGGTGTCACTGGGTGCTGACATCCAGAAAGGTCGCTTCGTCTGGGAACTTGGTGCGCAGCCAGTCCACGTCGAGCATTAGCGCGGCAATCACGTCCTTGGGCAGCATGTCTACGGCCTCTGCATCGCGGTGGGGTTCTTCTGCCAGTAGACCGGCCAGGTGCACGATGGCGCCCAGGCGGGAGAAGGCTTGCTCGGTGATGGGGTCGGCCGAGCGTTGCAACGCCTGCACCATTTGCATGGGGAAGTTCCAGCGGCGGGCCAGTTCGGCGGTGATTTGGCCTTCGGTAAAACCGATGAGCCGCTGCTCGCGCTGCCAGCGCACACCGGGAATATGGGGCAGCTTCTCGATTTCGTGCAGGGTGGACGGATCGGCCTGGGCAATCAGCAGCTCGCCCAGGCGCAGCATCATGCCGGTGAGCCAGGCCAGTTGGCCGTCAATGTTCAGGCGGTTGGCCAGCCACTGGGCGTAGCCCGCGCAGGCCATGCTGGAGCGCCAGAACTCGGTTCGGTCCAGGTCGGGCAGGGAGGGGAAGGATTCGCTCAGGCAGGCCCCCAGTGCCAGGGTGCGCACCTTGGACATGCCCACCATGGTAATGGCGTCGTCCAGCGTGCCCACGCCGCGTGGCAGGCCGAACTGGGCGCTGTTGGCCAGGCGCAGCAGCTTGGCCGACAGGGCGGGGTCCTTGGCGATCAGGTCGCGTATCTGGGGGACCGAGGCGTTGTCGTCGTTCAGGCTCTGGATGAGCGCATGCGCGACCTCGGACATGGAAGGCAATTTGATGGATTCAAAGAATGAATCGAGGTTGGCCATGGTTTCTCCCAAAAAAGTTGCGACCCAATCGGTGACAATTTAACCCAAAGCCATGTGCGCACGCCGCAATCTGCACTGCATGGTCGACTATTTTTTGCCCCTCGTTTGCCGAAAGAGAGCCCTATGCAATTTGCCGACCGCCTGAACAATGTAGAAACCTCCGCCATCCGCGAGCTGTTCAAACTGCTGGGCAAGCCCGGCATCATCAGTTTTGCGGGTGGCTTTCCCGACCCCGCACTGTTTGATGTGGAAGGCATTCGCGAGTCCACCGACGCGGTGCTAAAGAACAGCCCCGGCCCGGTGCTGCAGTACGGCGCCACCGAGGGCTACCAGTCGCTGCGCGAAGGCATCAGCACCCACATGGTCAGCAAGGGTGCCACCGTGGCGCCCGATGGCCTGATCGTTACCACCGGCAGCCAACAGGCGCTGGACCTGATCGGCAAGACCATGATCTCGCCCGGCGACAAGGTCATCATGGAGGCCCCCACCTTCCTGGCCACTATCCAGTGCTTCCGCCTTTACGGCGCGCAGGTCATTGGCGCGCCGATTGATGCCAACGGCGTGGATGTGGACAAGCTCGAAGCGCTGATTGAAGAGCACAAACCCAAGCTGGTTTACCTGATCCCCACCTTTGGCAACCCCAGCGGCGCTATGCTGAGCCTGGAACGTCGCAAGCGCATTCTGGAGATTGCCGTGCGCACCCAAACCCTGGTGGTGGAAGACGACCCCTACGGCGAACTGTTCTTTGACCAGGCCCCGCCACCCAGCCTGCTGGCCCTGAGCGACAGCGTGCCCGGCAGCCGCGACTGGCTGGCGCACTGCGGCAGTTTCAGCAAAGTGCTGAGCCCCGGCCTGCGCGTGGGCTGGCTGATTGCACCGCCCGCATTGTTGAGCCGCGCCACCATGTGCAAGCAGTTCAGCGATGCCCACACCAGCAACCTGACCCAGGCCACGGCCGCCCACTACCTGACTCTGAACCGCCTGCCTACGGCCCTGAAAGCCGTACGCTCCACCTACGCCGAGCGCGCCCGTGTGATGGCCGAATGCCTGCGGCGTGAACTGGGTGATGCGATTGCGTTTGAGCAGCCCAAGGGCGGCATGTTCTTTTGGGCTCGCCTGACGGGCGCCAATGGCAAGGAAAACAATGCCAGCGAATTTGCCAAGCGCGCGATCGACAAGCTGGTGGCGTTTGTGCCCGGTGCGCCGTTTTACGCGCACGACCCTGACCTGACCACCCTGCGCCTGAGCTTCGCCACGGCGGATGTGGCCAAGATTGAAGAGGGCATTGGCCGCCTGGGCCAGGCCTTGTAGTTCTTGGGGCCGCCCCGATATCCTGATCTTTGAGCGAGAAACCGTTATGCCCGCCACCCTGAAAATTGATTTTGTGTCCGATGTGTCCTGCCCCTGGTGCGCCATTGGCCTGCAAAGCCTGGAAACTGCGCTGGGTCGGCTGGGCGACGAGGTTCAGGCGGACATCCATTTCCAGCCGTTTGAGCTGAACCCCAACATGGTGTCTGAAGGCGAGGACATCACCGAACACCTGCACAAAAAATACGGATCCACGCCTGAACAGGCCGCGGCCGCCCGCGAGAACATCCGCCAGCGCGGCGAAGCCTTGGGTTTCACCTTCAATATGGCTAAGCGTGGCCGCATTTACAACACATTTGATGCGCACCGCCTGCTGCACTGGGCCGAAACTTCGGGCCAGCAGCTGGCGCTGAAGAAGGCGCTGTTTGCGGCCTACTTCACGAATGGCGAGGACCCCAGCAACCATGAGGTGCTGCTGCGCGCTGTGCGGGCTGCGGACCTTGATGTGGACGAAGCCCAGCGTGTGCTTGCCACGGACGACTACGCCGCAGAGGTGCGCGAGCAGGAGCAGCTCTACTTGGACCAGGGCATCCACTCGGTGCCAGCGGTCATCATTAACGACCGCCACCTCATCTCCGGCGGCCAGCCGCCCGAGGTGTTTGAGCAGGCGCTGCGCCAGATCGCGGCGCAGGGCTAAGCAACTCCGCCATGCTGGACCGGCGGCAACTCCTGGGTTGGGCCGCCAGCAGCGCCAGCACGCTGTGGCTGCCGCGCAGCGCCTGGAGCCAGACCCGGGTAGATAGCAACCCCTTTGTACTCGGCGTGGCCAGCGGCTCGCCCACGCATGATTCCGTCGTCTTGTGGACCCGGTTAGTGCAAGGCCATTCGCAGGCCCAGGCCTCGTGGGGCGCCGAACCCGTCACCGTGCGATGGGAAGTGGCGCATGACGCACAGTTTCGACGCCCCGTGCAATCCGGCCAAGCGCAGGCGCTGCCATCGCTCGCCCATTCGGTGCATGTGGAGGTGCAGGGTCTGGAGCCGGACCGCTGGTACCACTACCGCTTCATGCTTGGAGGTGCGATCAGCACCGTGGGGCGCACCCGCACATTCCCCGCGCCAGGCGCGGCCGCCAACCGGCTGCGCCTGGGCTATGCGTCCTGCCAGCACTGGGAACACGGCTACTACAGCGCCTACCGCCATATGCTGGGCGAGCAGCTCGATGCGCTGATGTTTCTGGGCGACTACATCTACGAATATGCGGGCAGCAGCAAGGCGGTGCGCAGTGCGTCAGGCGGTACCGCCGTTAGCCTGGATGATTACCGCGCACGCTACGCCCTTTACAAGACTGACTCCCATCTGCAGGCCATGCATGCGGCATGCCCCTGGCTGCTAACCTGGGACGACCACGAAGTGCAGAACGATTACGCGGGGGAGGCACCAGGTAACCGCGGACCCGAGGGCATTGACTTTATGGCCCGCCGCACGGCCGCCTACCAAGCCTATTACGAGCACATGCCGTTGCGCGCCGCTGCGCTAGGCCGTGCGCTCAATGCTGTGTGGGGCGCCCACCGCGAACTTCGCCTCTACGACCGCGTGCCTTTTGGCCGTCTGGCCACGTTGCACCTGCTGGACGATCGCCAGTACCGCGACCCGCAGGCCTGTACCAAGGGGGGCGGGCCAGGTTCCAGCACCGTGAACCCAGCCCACTGTGCGGCGCTGGCAGACCCGCGCCGCACATTGCTGGGCACCGCGCAGGAGCGCTGGCTCGACCAGTCTTTGGCTACTGGTGGCGGGCAATGGACCGTGCTGGGGCAACAGACCGTGTTTGGCCAGCGCGACTTCAAACCTGGCGATGGGGTCAGCGTGTCCAACGACGGTTGGGACGGCTACGGCGCCGCCCGCACGCGTGTGACCGAGGCCCTGCAGCGCCATCAGGTCAGCAACCCCGTGTTTCTGGGCGGTGACGTGCATTCCAATTGGGTGGGCCATGTGAAAGCCGACTACGCGCGCCGCGACAGTGCGGTCGTGGGTGTGGAATTTTGCGGCACCAGTATCACTTCACGCGGTGGCACCAACGAAGGCATGGCAGACACCCTGGAGGACAACCCGCACTTTGTATTTGCCGACCGTGAGCGGCGTGGCTACGGTGTGGCTGAGTTCACACCCAAGCAGCTTAGTGTGACGCTGCGCGTCGTGGACGACGTGACGCGGGCAGACGCCGACGTGCAGACGCTGGCAGCGTTCACGGTCGAGCAAGGGCGGGCGGAGGTGCACCAAGCCTAAGCGGCTTGGGCCGTACAGATTTACGTCAGCACTTCAAGCAGGCGATCCAGACCGCCACTATTGATGGCGACCTGGGCCTGGGCACGTACGGCGGGTTTGGCGTGGTAGGCCACTGACAGGCCAGCGGCACCCATCATGGGCAGGTCATTGGCGCCATCGCCCATAGCAATGCACTGTGCGGGCTCTATGCCTAGCAGCGAAGCCACCTCGAGCAGGGTGCGGCGTTTCTCCGCACCGTCGCAGATGTCGCCCCAGCTCTGCTGCACCAATCCACCAGTCAACACGCCGCAGTTGGGGCCCGAGGCGATTTCCAGCACGTTCGAGCGGGTGTAGTCGATGCCCAGCAGCGCACGCACATGTTCGGCAAAGTAAGTAAAACCACCGCTGACCAGCAGCACCTTGAGCCCTGCCTTTTGGCAGGCCGCCACCAGTGCGGCCGCACCCGGGTTGAGCTGCAGGCGTTCGCGCTTGACGACTTCCAGGTCAGCCACTGTGACCCCTTTTAGCAAAGCCACCCGGCGACGCAGGCTGTCTTTGAAGTCGGTGATCTCCCCGCGCATGGCCGCTTCGGTGATGGCAGCCACCTCGGCCTTGCGACCTACGGCGTCGGCAATCTCGTCGATGCACTCAATGTTGATGAGCGTGGAGTCCATGTCGAAGGCGATGAGCTTGTAGTCGGCAAGCTTCAGTGCGGCAGGCAGGTTCTGGACGACGAGACCGGGGGCGAGTTCTTGGGGCATATACAGGTGACAGGGGTATAGCAGCAGGGACTAGTGCAGCGCGTTGGCCCGCACCAGTTCCTGGTGGCGGGCATTGATGGCCATCACAGCCTTGTCGCCCCGGTCCCAGTGGTCCAGAAAGACTTCGCTGTCCTTGGTGAAGCGATGGCCGATACGGATGGAGTAAGACTTGAACATCCAGCTGAACATGGATTTGAAGAACACCGCCTCATCCAGGTCGCGCCACTTCACGCCGCTGGTGCCTTTGGTCCAGGGCAAGATGCCGGACGAACGCCAGACACCGATGTCATCCATGTACAGGCGGTGGCTTTTGATGGAATAGAACCGCAGCGCAATGATGAGCAGGGACACGCTCAGAACAATCAGGCCGCCAAAAATGTTGGCTCCCAGGAAAGCGACGGATAGCAGAAGCAGGACGATGGCGAAAATCCCGGACCAAAAATAGGCCGTCCACGATTTACCGCCCAGTTCCACGACATTCGTAGCGGTGATATTGGTGTTTTCTTGATCCATGGGCTCCCCGTAAAAAGTTGTGCCGAAAATGTAGCCGGAAAAGGGACTGATTCTGTGGCAGGCCCGGGCCTAGGCATTCGATTTCGAAATGCTGGTGACGGGTGTGCCCAGGCTGCGCAGCACATCCCGCACCATTTGCACCCGGGTTTTCACCTCGGGAAGCTCGCGTTCGATGCGCAGCTTCTCATTGCCCACCAGTTTGATGTGCTTGTTTTTCTGTATCAGCGCAATCACGCCCATGGGGTCGATGGGGGCGTCTTTCTTGAAGGTGATGGTGATCACGCCGGGCGCCGCATCCACCTTGACCACGCCATAGGGCTTGGCAATCACACGCAGGCGGTGCACGTCGATCAGTGTTTGCGCCTGGGCTGGCAGCTTGCCAAAGCGGTCCACGATTTCTTCGAGCAGCGCGTCCACCTGGTCGGTGTTCTTGGCCGTCGCCAGCTTTTTGTAGAACGACAGGCGCAGGTGCACGTCGCCGCAGTAGTCATCAGGCAAGAGCGCCGGGGCGTGCAGGTTGATTTCGGTGGTGACGTTGAGCGGGCTCAGCAGGTCGGGTTCGATGCCGGCCTTCAAGCAGCGCACGGCCTCACTCAGCATCTCGTTGTAGAGCTGGAAGCCGACCTCGAGCATATTGCCGCTCTGGTTTTCACCCAGGACCTCACCCGCACCGCGGATTTCCAGGTCGTGCATGGCGAGGTAGAAGCCCGAGCCCAGTTCTTCCATTTGCTGGATCGCATCCAGCCGCTGCTGGGCCTGCTTGGTCAGGCCTTCGATGTCCGGCACCATCAGGTAGGCATAGGCCTGGTGGTGGCTGCGCCCCACGCGGCCACGCAGCTGGTGCAGTTGGGCCAGGCCAAACTTGTCGGCGCGGCTCATCACGATGGTGTTAGCCGTGGGCACGTCAATACCGGTTTCAATGATCGTCGAGCAGAGCAGCAGGTTGTAGCGCTGGGCGATGAAGTCGCGCATCACGGCTTCCAGCTGGCGCTCCGGCATCTGGCCGTGGGCCACGGCAATGCGGGCTTCGGGCAGCAGCTCTTCGAGCTTCTGGCGCCGGTTTTCGATGGTTTCCACCTCGTTGTGCAGAAAGTAGACCTGCCCGCCGCGCTTGAGTTCGCGCAGCACGGCTTCGCGGATCACGCCATTGCCTTCAGATCGTACAAAGGTCTTGATGGCCAGGCGGCGCTGCGGGGCGGTGGCAATCACGCTGAGGTCGCGCAGGCCTTCCAGCGCCATGCCTAGCGTGCGGGGAATCGGGGTGGCCGTCAGCGTGAGCACGTCCACCTCGGCGCGCAAGGCCTTCATCTGCTCCTTGTGGCGCACGCCAAAGCGGTGCTCCTCATCAATGATCAGCAGGCCCAGGTTGGCGAACTTGGTGTCCTGGCTCAGCAGCTTGTGCGTGCCCACCACGATGTCCACCGTGCCGTCGGCCACGCCCTTGAGCGCCGCGGTGATTTCCTTGCCACTGCGAAAGCGGCTCATCTCGGCAATCTTCACGGGCCATTTGCCGAAACGGTCCACCAGCGTCTGGTAGTGCTGCTCGGCCAGTAGCGTGGTCGGTGCCAAAAACGCCACCTGCTTGCCACCGGTAACCGCCACAAAGGCCGCACGCAACGCAACTTCTGTTTTACCAAAACCCACGTCGCCGCAGACCAGGCGGTCCATGGGGCGGGGGCTGATCATGTCCTGGATCACGCAGTGGATGGCGGCCTTCTGGTCTGCGGTTTCTTCAAAACCAAAGTCGTTGGCAAAGGTTTCGTAATCGCCCGGGCTGTAGCGGAAGGCATGGCCTTCGCGTGCCGCGCGGCGCGCGTAGATGTTGAGCAGCTCGGCCGCGCTGTCGCGTACCTGTTCGGCGGCCTTGCGCTTGGCCTTTTCCCACTGGCCACTGCCCAGCCGGTGCAACGGTGCCTCGTCGGCGCTCACGCCGGTGTAACGGCTGATGAGTTGTAGCTGGCTTACGGGCACATAGAGCGTGGCCTTGTCGGCGTACTCCAGGTGCAAAAACTCTTGCAGCTCGGGCTCTCCTTGGGCGTTTTTGTTGCCCATGTCCATGTTGATCAGACCGCGGTAGCGCCCGATGCCGTGCGCGCTGTGTACCACCGGGTCGCCCACATTGAGCTCGGAGAGGTCCTTGATCAGCGCTTCCACATCGCTGACCTGCTCCTGCTTCTTGCGGCGGCGTGTGGTGGGGCCAGAGGCAAACAGCTCGGTCTCGGTGACGAGGTCGATGCCGAATTCCAGCCAGCTGAAGCCCGCCGTCAGGCCTGCGGTGGCAATGCCAAACTTCTCGTCGCTGGCTTGGAACTCGGCCAGCGAGTCAAACGCCGGTGGCGAGATGCCGCTGGCGCGCACAAAGTCCAGCAGGCTTTCGCGGCGGCCATCGCTCTCGGCCAGTACCAAGATGCGGTGCTGGGTGTTGCGGGCATGGGCCTTGAGGCGGGAGAGCGGGTCTTCCGTGCCACGCTCCACCGACAGGGGGGGCAGGCCGGCAAACTCCACAAACGCGTCGCCTTCACCCGGTGCGCGAATGGCCAACTGGGCGTGGGCGTTGGCCCGGGCATAAAACTGCTCGGTGCCTAAAAACAGCGCTTCGGGTGGTAGGGCGGGGCGGTCCGGGTCGCCTTGCACCAGGCGGTAGCGGTCCTTGGTGTCTTGCCAGAAACGCTGGAAGGCCGGTTCCAGGTCGCCGTGCAGTACCACGGTGGCGTCTGCGCCCACGTAGTCAAACACGGTGGCTGTCTCTTCAAAAAACAGCGGTAGGTAGTACTCGATGCCAGCGGTGGCCACGCCATTGCCAATGTCTTTGTAGATACGGCTCTTGGTCGGGTCGCCGTCCAGCAGTTCGCGCCAGCGGCTGCGGAACTTGGTGCGCGCCTCGTCGTCCATGGGAAACTCGCGCCCGGGCAGCAGGCGCACTTCGGGCACAGGGTAGAGGCTGCGCTGGCTGTCGGGGTCAAACGTGCGAATGCTGTCGATTTCGTCGTCAAACAGGTCCACCCGGTAGGGCACGGCGCTACCCATGGGGAACAGATCAATCAGCCCGCCGCGCACCGCGTACTCGCCGGGGCTCACCACCTGGGTCACGTGGCTGTAGCCGGCCAGCGTGAGTTGGGCCTTGAGGCGGGCCTCATCCAGCTTCTGCTTAACCTTGAATTCGAAGGTGTAACCAGCCAGAAAACTGGGCGGTGCCAAGCGGTACAGCGCCGTGGTCGCGGGCACGATGACGACGTCGGCGCCGGTTTCCTTGTCGCGCTGGCTAATACGCCACAGGGTGGCCAAGCGTTCGCTGATCAGGTCCTGGTGCGGCGAAAACGTGTCGTAGGGTAGGGTTTCCCAGTCGGGGAACAGCGCGCAGCGCAGCGTGGGGGCAAAAAAAGCGATTTCTTCCAGCAGACGCTGGGCGTCACTGGCGTTGGCAGTCACCACGGTCATGGGCCGGCCGGCGGCTTTTTCACGTTCGCCCAAGCGGGCCAAGAGCAGGGCGTCGGCAGAGCCGGCAGGGCGGGGCAAGGTGAAGCGCTTGCCCGAGGTCAGTTTAGGTAAATCCATGGATGGGTTCGATTTTAGAATGGGCCACCCTTATGAATGCCGTCCTCCCACAAACTCTTTCCACTTCCAGCGCGACGTATCCGCGCCTATGGGCGCTCATTCCCTGTGCAGGCAATGGCAGTCGCTCGGGCGCAGCTGGCCCCAAGCAGTACCAACCCATCGCCGGTCAGCCCATGGTGCTGTACACGCTGGCGGCCTTCGCTGCAGTGTCCCGGTTGGCAGGAACACTGGTGGTGGTGAACCAGGCTGATACGTTCTTTGAGCAGCAGAGTGCTATGGTTTTGGTAGCTGCTTGCGGAGGATCTACGCGGGCTCAAACCGTATTGAATGGTCTTAATGCCTTGCGGGAGCAGGGTGCGGGGGCGGATGACTGGGTGCTGGTACACGACGCTGCACGCTGCCTTATCACGCCCGCGCAGATCAATGCCCTGATCGATGCGTGCGAGAACGACCCCGTGGGCGGTTTGCTGGCGCTGAAGCTGCCAGACACGCTGAAGCAGGAGCGGGGTGGCCGCGTGGCCCACACCGTGGACCGGGCGGACAAGTGGCTGGCCCAGACACCGCAGATGTTTCGCCTGGGGGCTTTGCAAGACGCGCTGCAGACCGCGGGCGACGCGGTGACCGACGAGTCCAGCGCCATGGAGTTCATGGGCTTGCAGCCACGCCTGGTGGAGGGCAGCGCCCAGAATTTCAAGGTCACTTACCCGCAAGACTTTGCGCTGGCCCAGGCCCTGCTGGCCGCCCGCACACCGGAGTAAACCGCCATGCACGCCTTTGCCGCCTTGCTGGACACCCTGATCGCCACACCCGAGGCGCGCAAGCCCGGCGTGGAGCAGATGATTCTGGACACCTTCCAACGCCGCAAGGCGGTGCTGGCGCTGGACATGAGTGGCTTCACGCTGACGGTGCGGCGCGATGGCATCTTGGCCTACCTGTGCCAGATCCGCCGCATGCACAAGATCACCCGGCCGCTGGTGTTGGCCCACCATGGCGAGGTGGTGAAGAACGAGGCCGACAACCTGCTCGCGGTGTTTGACGACGTGGCGGATGCGGTGGCCGCGGCCCTGGCCATGGTGAATGCGGCTGTGGTGGAGGGGCAGGCGCCACTGCTGGCGTTCAGTGTGGGTATTGATGTGGGCGAGATCTTGTTGCTGGAGCAGGTGGACTGCTTTGGCGACGCCGTCAACCTGGCCTACAAACTGGGCGAAGACATTGCCCGCCCGGGAGAGGTGCTGGTGACCCAGCGCGTGCGCGAGCAATTGACAGACACGGCCGGACTGGGGTTCCAGTCCATACAAGTTTCCATTTCGGGCATGGATGTCACCACGTTTGCCGTGACCCCAGCCCCCTGACACAGGAACCCAACACTATGAATATTCGAATCGGCGAAGGCTGGGACACCCACCAACTGGTGGAAGGGCGCAAGCTCATGCTGGGCGGTGTGGAGGTGCCACACAGCAAGGGGCTGCTGGGCCATTCAGACGCCGATGTGCTGCTGCACGCTATCACCGATGCGCTGTTGGGCGCCGCCGCACTGGGCGACATTGGCAAGCATTTTCCTGATACGGATGCCCAGTACAAGGGTGCGGACTCGGCCGTGCTGCTGGCCAAGGTGGCGGCGGATATTCGTGCGCTGGGCTACACGCTGGGCAATCTGGACAGCACCATCATTGCGCAGGCGCCCAAGCTGGCGCCTTATATCGTTCCCATGCGTGAGCGCATTGCCACGGTGCTGGGTGTGGATGTGGGGCAGGTGAATGTGAAGGCCAAGACGGCCGAAAAAATGGGGCCAGTGGGCGAGGGGCGAGCCATGGAGGCTCGCGCCGTCGTGCTGTTGTTCAAAGCCGCGTAGCGCGCTGCAGCCGGATTTGGGCAGACAAGCCACCGGTGCTCGAGTTGCCCAGCTTGAACGTCCCCCCCATGCGCTGGATGGTCTTGTCCACAATCGCCAGGCCCAGGCCTGCACCATTGGCCGCTGTGCGCGCAGCCTCGCCGCGGTAAAACGGCTGGGTCAGCTGGTGTAACTGCTCTTCTGCCACACCAATGCCGTGGTCGCGCACCTTGATCAACACCCATTTGTCACGCGCAATGGCGGCAATGTCGATCATGGCAATGCCGGTGTTAACCGACTTGCCATAACGCCGGGCGTTCTCCAGCAGGTTGGACAGCACCCGGCCCAGCTCCACCTCGTCGGCTAGCACCAGCAGGTCCTCTTCCATATCGATTTTGATGCGCACGTCGGGAAGTTTTTGCAAGGAATACGCGCAGGTCTCGACCACGTCGCCCAGCACCACGGGGGCCAGTGCAACCCGGTCAGGGCGGGCGTAGTCCAGAAACTTGTCAATGATGGCGTCGAGCTGGCTGATGTCTGCCGCCATGTGGGCACGGGCACTTTCATCAGCTACGCTCATCTCGGTTTCCAGGCGCAGGCGGGCCAGTGGCGTGCGCAGATCGTGGGAAATACCAGCCAACATCACGGCCCGGTCCTGCTCCACCTTGGCCAGTTTCTGGGCCATGCGGTTGAAGCCGATATTCACCTCGCGGATCTCGCTGGTGTTGACGTGCTCATCCAACTGGCTGGCGCTGAAGTTGCCTTCGCGCACGCGGCTGGCAGCAAACGACAGTTCCTTGAGCGGGCGGTTGATCAGCCGGGCAATCAAGGCTGCACCGGCCAAAGACAAAGCGGCAGCGACAAAAAGCCAGATCATCCAGGTCGTGCCTCCCGCAGGCGCAAACCGGCTCTGGTCGGCTTGCAGCCAGTAGTCGTCGCCATCGATCATGAAGCTGACCCATATGCCCATCTGACCATTCACCTGGCTGGCCACCACCGTGCTTTTGCCCAGGCGCTCGGCCAGGTCCTGTGCGACGCGGCGGCTCAGGGTGTCGCTGTCGAGCAGGCTGAACTCGTCATTGGGCTCGCGCGGCACGATGCGCAGGCCTTCCTCGTCCTTCATGGTTTTGATCAGCGAGACGCGGGCAATGGCATCGGCGTGGATCAGTGCGGCACGGCTGAGGTTGACCTGGGAGGCCAGTTGCTGGGACGTTTGCAGCGCGCGTGGCTCAAATTCCAGCGACCGCAGCGTCTGCAACCAGGCCAGAATGCTGCCTAGCAGCAAAATCGCCAGTAGAAAGAAGGTGCGCCAGAACAGGCTGAGCCGCGCAAACGGCCAGTGGATGCCGGTGGGTTCGTCTGCAGACAGCGCCGCGACGGCGCTGGGGTCAAAGTCAGGGGGATTGGTTTGTGACACTGCTTATTGGAGGGGTCAAACCGCTTCGTCTGGCACAAACACATAGCCCACACCCCACACCGTCTGGATGAAACGCGGGGTGGTGGGGTCGCTCTCGACCAGTTTACGCAGGCGGGACACTTGTACGTCCAAGCTACGGTCAAACGGCTCGAACTCGCGGCCGCGGGAAAGCTGGGCCAGTTTTTCGCGCGACAGGGGGATGCGCGGGTGGCGCACCAGGGCCTTGAGCATGGCGAATTCACCGGTAGTCAGGGCCAGTTCCTGGCCACTTTTGCTCAGGGTGCGAGCACCCAAGTCAAACACAAAGGCGCCAAATTTCACCACCTCGTTGTCGCTAGACGGTGCACCTGGCGCTTCGGTCACTGGGCGGCGGCGCAGCACGGCGTGGATCCGGGCCAGCAGTTCGCGTGGGTTGAAGGGCTTGCCCAGGTAGTCATCGGCGCCCACCTCCAGACCGACAATGCGGTCAATGTCCTCGCCCTTGGCGGTCAACATGATGATGGGGGTCAGGTCATTGGCAGCACGCAGGCGGCGGCAGATGGACAGGCCATCTTCGCCAGGCATCATCAGATCCAGCACGATCAGATCAGCGGTTTCGCGCAGCATGATGCGGGTCAGCGACTTGCCGTCCTCGGCAATCAGCACGTCAAAGCCTTCCTGCGTCAAGTAACGGCGCAGCAGGTCCCGGATGCGGGCATCGTCATCGACCACCAAGATCTTGTTGGGGCGGGTTCCGGTCGGTTGCATGGGCCTCTTTCCTTTTCTGAATTTGTAACAAAGCCGATTTTGCGCGGCTTGGCGGGCCACTACCGCGGTCTACCCGCATGGGTTGACACTATGTTACAAATAAGCAACTGGCGTGCGCAGGGTCGGCTTTCACAATGTCAGCAGCGGCACCTGGTCGCGCGTTAATCCACTATGTCCCATTCCAAAGTTACTTTACTGCTGTGTGCGTTTCCATTGTTGGTGGCAGCCGGGACTGGCCACACCGCGCCTGCCGCGAATGAGGGTGCGATGCAACGCCGAGCCGAACTGCGCGAAGCCCTGCAGCGCCGCAATGTGCCAGTGCAAGACAGTGCAGCGCCGGTCAGCAGTGAACGCCAGTTGACGGCCCAGGAGCGTGCCGAACTGCGCCGTCAGCTCCGGACCCAGCAAAAAAGCCCCTGAATCTCCCTCCACCAGGCCCTGAGACTAGGGCCCCGCAAACTGCCTTACCCACGCCATAATGCCCTGAACAATACTTCAGGGGTATTTGCTTTGGCGTGCTATTGCGTACCGGGCGGGGGGCTTGCCCTATGGTGTTAGAGCTGGTCAAAGGCGTCGTCCTTCTGCTGGCGCTGAGCCTGCTGCACAGCCTAAGCATTCGCGCTCTGCGCGGGCAGGAGCGGTTGAGCCAAATTTCCAGCGGCGTGCTGTTTGGCGGCATTTGCGTCATCGGGATGATGACGCCCCTGGTGATGACCCCGGGCGTTATCTTCGATGCCCGCTCGGTGGTGATCAGTATGGCCAGTTTGTTCGGCGGGCCCTTGACGGGAACCATTGCAGCGCTCATAGCAGGCGGCTACCGCTGGTACTTGGGCGGTGTTGGTGCCAATGTGGGCACGGCCGTGGTATTCATCAGCTATGCGATGGGCCTCGCCTACTACTACGCCCATCGGGCCAGCTGGGTGAACCTGGGCTGGCCGACGCTGCTGGGGTTTGGACTGTTGGTGCATCTTCTGGAAGTCAGCCTGTTTTTCCAACTTCCACCGGATGTGGCACCCAAGGCGATTGCCACGGTGGGCATACCCTTGCTGCTGGTATTTACCCCGGCCAGTCTTTTGATGGGCCTGGTCCTCAAAGACGTGCGCTCTCGCTTTGAAACGGAAATAGCGCTGGACACCCACCAAGCCCGCCTGCAGGCCACGGTACACGCCATTCCGGATTTGTTGTTTCTATTGGACGAGGATGGGAAATTTGTTGAGGTGCTGTCCAGCCGCAGCAACTTGCGGGTCACTAGCGGGGACTCATTGCTGGGGCGGCGCTTGCACGATGTGCTGCCGGTGGTTGAGGCCAACCGCCTGTTGGACCAGGTGCTCAAAACCCTGGAGCTGCAGGCTACCCAGATGTTTGAGTATGAAATCAAGACCCAACGGGGCATGCGGCGGTTTGAAGGCCGAACCCACCCGTTGGCCGAGCGGCTGGACAAGCGCCGCGCCGTAGTGCTGCTGGCCCGCGACGTGACAGAGCGCTCGGCTGCGCAGGACGAGCTGCGAGCGTCTGAGGCCCGTTTTCGCAACCTGCTGCAAAACCTGCCCTCTGTGGCCGTGCAGGGCTACACGCCCGATGGCACCATTACGTACTGGAACCACGCATCCGAGCGCCTGTATGGCTACACGACAGCGGAAGCCGTGGGGCGCAACCTGTTCGAGACCATTGTTCCGAATGCCCTGCGCAAGCCCATGCGGGATGCATTACAGGACATGGCGAGTTCGGGCGAGGTCATCGTCCCTGCAGAGCTGGTCCTGGTGCACAAAAACGGTAAGGACGTGCCGGTGTTCTCCAGCCATGCGGCGGTGCACAACCCGGCGGAGCAGGCCGAGTTTTTCCGCTTCGACATTGATCTGGCCGACCGCAAGCGCACGGAGGAAGAGCTACGCGTAGCGGCCACAGCGTTTGAGGCGCAGGAGGGCATGCTGGTAACCAATGCCAAGCGCGAGATTCTGCGGGTGAACCAGGCATTCACCCGCATCAGCGGCTACGAAGACCATGAGGTGATTGGCAAGACGCCCAGCTTGTTCAGCTCCGGCTGGCATGACAACGCGTTTTATGCCGAGATGAACGACAAGCTGGCGCGTGATGGCACCTGGCAAGGCGAGCTGTGGAACCGGCGCAAAAATGGCGAGGTGTACCCGCAATGGATGCACATCACCGCTGTGACCGATGAGAGCAAGCAGCTGACCCACTATGTGGCCACGGTCACTGACATTACCCAGCGCAAGGCTGCGGAAGACCAGATCCGCCAACTGGCGTTTTACGACCCGCTGACAGGCTTGCCCAACCGGCGCATGCTGATGGACCGCTTGCAGCACGCGTTGGCAGGCAGCGCCCGCAGTGGTGCCTGCGGCGCCTTGCTGTTCATTGACCTGGACCATTTCAAGACGCTGAACGACACCCTGGGACACGACAAGGGCGATTTGCTGCTGCAGCAGGTAGCGCAGCGCCTGATGGAAGCGGTACGTGAAGAAGACACCGTAGCCCGGCTGGGGGGTGACGAATACGTGGTGATGCTCGAAGGGCTGGACGCCATGCGCGAAGTGGCCGCCGCCCAGGCCACGGCTGTGGGCGAGAAGCTGATCGCGGCGCTGAATGCGCCCTTTGGCCTGGCGGGGCATGAGTACCACAGCACGCCCAGCATAGGCCTTACGCTCTACAGCGGCCATGAGGTGGGTATTGACGAGCTGCTCAAACAGGCCGATCTGGCCATGTACCAGGCCAAAAACGCCGGGCGCAACGGCCTGCGGTTTTTTGATCCCCTGATGCAGGCCGCGGTGTCCCAGCGCGCAGAGCTGGAGGCGGACATTCGCCAAGGCATTTTGTATGGTCAGTTTTTGTTGTACTACCAGCCGCAGGTCAATGCCCAGGGCCGCGTCTTTGGAGCAGAGGCCTTGCTGCGCTGGCTCCACCCTGTGCGGGGGCTGGTGTCTCCGGGATCGTTCATCCCGGTGGCTGAAGAGAGTGGGCAGATCTTGACGCTGGGTAGCTGGGCGCTGGAGACAGCTTGTGCCCAATTGGTGGAGTGGGCCAAAGCTCCGCACACTGAGCCGCTGGTGCTGGCCGTCAATGTGAGCTCACGCCAGTTCCGGCAGCAGGATTTTGCCGACCACATCCTGGCCATGCTGGATTACACCGGGGCCAACCCGCGGCGGCTCAAGCTGGAGCTGACCGAGAGCCTGCTGGTAGACAACGTGGACGATGTGATTGCCAAAATGACGTCCCTGCGTGCCCGTGGCGTCGGCTTCTCGCTGGACGACTTTGGCACCGGCTACTCCTCGCTGTCGTATCTGAAGCGCTTGCCGTTGGACCAGCTCAAGATCGACCAGTCCTTTGTGCAGGACGTGCTGACCGACCCCAACGATGCCGCCATCGCCCGCACCATCGTCGCGTTGGGCAACAGTCTGGGATTGGCAGTCATTGCCGAAGGGGTAGAGACCGCCGCACAACGGGATTTTCTGGCCCAGAACGGCTGCAGCGCCTACCAGGGTTACTACTTCAGCCGGCCATTGCCTGTTGACGTGTTTGAAGCCTACCTGAGCGCGCAAGCCTGAGTTCGCAACACCATGGGTCTGTCAACCAATACCCTGGACCAGCACCACCGTCGCGTGCGGCGCATGCTCTTTACCGGGGCAGCGTTGATGGTCAGCATCGGCGCGGTGTGGTCGGTGTTCTTTGTGTTGCGGGGTGTCTGGTCCATTGTCGCGATCGAGCTGGGCATGCTGTCCCTCGGTGTGGCGGTGGCCTACCTGACGGTGAAGCAGCGCACCCGTCTGGCCTTTGCACTGATGGCCGGTGGGATCTACACCATGCTGTGCGTGTTTTCCTTTGTCTTTGACATCCCCGATTCGGTGGCACCGCGCTCCACCCATCATTACTTTCTGGTGCTGGCATTGGCCTCCATGCTGGTGTTGCGTGATGAATCCCCCTGGATTCGCAATACCGTGGTGGGTGTTCTGTTCCTCACCTATGTGGTGGTGGCCAGCACGGTGTGGGGCTTGTCTACGCCGTACCGTATCCCCGACGAAATCCGTATCTCAGGCACCTGGACCAACACCGCGTTTGCCATGTTGGGCTTGTACGCGTTGGTACACATCATGGTGACCGATGTGGCCGAGTCCAGCCGGCTGGAGATAGATATGCGCAAGGGTATCAACCGCGAAGAGTTCTTTCTGGTCTACCAGGCGCAGGTGACGTCCGAAGGACGCGTCCTGGGCGCCGAGGCGCTGTTGCGCTGGAAGCACCCGCAGCAGGGGTTGATCAGCCCCGGCGAGTTCATTGACCTGGCCGAACAGACCGGGCTGATTATTCCACTGGGGGCTTGGGTGCTGCGCACTGCGTGCGTTCAGTTGGTGACCTGGTCACAGATGCCCGAGTTGGCCCAGCTCAACCTGTCGGTCAATGTCAGTGCGCGCCAGTTTCACCAAAAGGATTTTGTGGACCAGGTGCAGGCGGTGCTTCAGCGGACGGGGGCCAATCCGCAGCGGCTCAAGCTGGAGCTGACCGAGAGCATGCTGGTGCAAGACATGGACGACATCGTCCACAAGATGGAGGCCTTGCGGGCCATTGGGGTCAGCTTCTCGCTGGACGATTTTGGCACGGGCTATTCATCGCTGAACTACCTCAAGCGGCTCCCTTTGGAGCAAATCAAGATCGACCAGTCCTTTGTGCGTGACGTGCTGGCCGACCCGAATGACGCTGCGATTGCCAACACCATCATCACCCTGGGCAAGAGCCTGGGCTTTGCTGTGGTGGCCGAAGGCGTGGAGACCCAGGGGCAGCGGGACTTTCTGTTGGAACACGACTGCCATATCTTCCAGGGCTATTTGTTCAGTAGGCCCATTCCCTCGCCGGAGTTTGTCGCGTTTGTGCGTGCTGCGCAGTCATCGGCAGGGTTTGCCGTAGGCTGATATTCAAGCTCCAAAAATGGGGCTGGCGGTGCCATACTCCAGCATGTGTTTTGCCGTCGAGGGCACCGTCGTTGGGCCCTTTCCATAACAGCCAGAAGCTAGCGATATGCCTGAATCCCCGTCTTTTGCCCAGAGCCATTTGCCCGCTACCGAGGCGTTGTCGGTTGGCAGCGTGTTAGGGCGGTTTGAACTGCGCCAGGTGTTGGGGCAGGGTGCACAGTCCACCGTGTGGCGGGCCTTTGACCCCCGCATGGAACGCGAAGTAGCCATCAAGGTCATGCGCCCCGGTGAAGGCTCCGACGCGCAGGCCGTTGCCCATTGGCTGCAAGAGGCACGCAGCGTAGGGCGCGTGACGCACCCCAACATTGTTCAGGTCTTTGAGGCCGATATCCACGCACAGCAGCCCTACCTGGTGTTCGAGTATGTGGCCGGTCAGACGCTGGAGCAGATCCTGCGCGAGCGCGGCGCACCGCCCGTACCGCAATCGGTGGTGTGGATGATGGGCGTGCTGGACGCCGTGGCTACGGCCCATGCCGCCGGTGTGGTGCACCGAGACTTGAAGCCCTCCAATGTGCTCATTGATGGGGCTGGGCGTGCCCGCGTGATGGACTTTGGCATTGCTGCCCGCATTCGCGACAACAGCAGCACAGAGCCCTCGGTGGTGGGTGGCACGATTGGTTATCTGTCACCCGAAGCGGCTGACGGTGCCCCACCGTCCCCGTCCACCGACATTTTTTCGGCTGGTGTGGTGCTGGCCGAATTGCTCACAGGCAAGCGCCTGATCGACGAGGCCGACCCGTATCGCGCGGTCTACCGCGTGATGCACGAACAGCTGCTACTGCCAGAGGACACCGTGCCGGGCGTGGACGACCGCTTGCGTGCCATCGTCAACCGCGCCCTGGCCCACGACGCGCGCCAGCGCTTTGTGAGTGCCCGGGTGTTCCAGTCCGAGCTGGAGCAGTGGACGCAATCTACCGCAGGAAGTGTGACCGGCTCCCCCAGCGCAACCACCAACAGCAGCGACACGCTGGACTTTCTGCTGCGGCGCATGCGCCACAAGAGCGACTTCCCGGCGATGTCCGATTCGGTCGTGCGCATCCAGAGCATGGCGGCGTCCGAAACGGAAAGTGTCGGCAGCGTCACCAACGAAATCCTCAAGGACGTGGCGCTGACCAACAAGCTGCTGCGGCTGGTGAACAGCGCGCACTACGGGCGCAGTGGCACCATCAGCACGGTGTCGCGCGCGGTCACGCTGGTGGGCTTCAACGGTATCCGCAATATGGCGCTGAGCTTGGTGCTGCTAGAGCACATGCAGGACAAAGCCCATGCAGCACAGCTGAAGGAAGAGTTTTTGCGTTCCCTGCTGGCGGGCAGCATTGGTGGCGAGCTGTGCCCCGTGGTGCGCGAGAGCGAGGAGGCGTTTATTGGTGCCATGTTCCAGAACTTGGGGCGGCTGTTGGTGCTGTTTTACTTTCCCGAAGAGGCATCGCGCGTGCGTGGCCTCATGCAAGACCCGCGTCGGCCCTTGTCCGAAATATCCGCGGCCATCAGCGTGCTGGGTCTGAGCTTTGAGGCACTGGGGCTGGGCATTGCCAGGGCCTGGAGCCTGCCAGAAGACATCCAGCACTGCATGCGCAAGCCCGCGGGTGAGCCGCCCCAGCGCGCACCGGCCGACAGCAACGAACGCGTGCGCTGGGTGGCGTTGGCCTCCAACGAAATGGCCGATGTGCTGCTGCACAGCGACTCGCAGGAGCGGGAGGCGCGCTTGTCGCTGGTGACCCGCAAGTACATGGCCGCCATGGGGGTCAGCGCCAAAGAGGTGCTGGCCGCCACCAACAAGGCACGCCAGAAGTTGGTGGACCTGGCCGCGGCCATGGAGATCCGGGTCGCACCCGGGTCCGCCGCCGCCAAGCTGCTCAAACCCGCCGAGCCGCCTGTGGAGATGCTGCGCCCGAGTAAACCCGAAGAATCACAGTTTGGCAGCCTGGAGCTGCAGGCCACGCCCGCAACCGACTCCGACCAGATCGCATCGCTGCGCGCACGCCAGGTGGCTGAGACCCTGGCTGCCGGTATTCAGGACATCACCAACGCCATGGTGGAGGACTTCAAGCTCAGTGACGTGCTGCGCATGATTCTGGAGACCATGTACCGCGCCATGGAGTTCGATCGCATCATCTTCTGCATGCGCGACTCCAAGACCGAGATGATGGTGGGCCGCTTTGGCCTGGGGGAGGGCGTGGAGCGCTGCGTCAAGGTGTTCAAGACGCATCTGAAATCGGATAGCCCCGACCTGTTTGGTGTGGTCAGCGTGAAGGGCGCGGACACCATGATCAGCGATGCCTCGGAGGCGCGCATCGTGCAGCGCCTGCCCGACTGGTACCGCCTGCACATCAACGCGCCCACCTTCCTTCTGCTGCCCCTGCAGATCAAGGGCGCGCCGTTTGGCCTGATCTACGCTGACAAAGCCGTACGCGGCGCGCTGGAGCTGGACGACAAGGAACTCGCCTTGCTTCGCACACTGCGCAACCAGGCCGTGATGGCGTTCAAGCAGTCCAGCTAGACGTTTTGCTATAAAAACAGGAGCTGCTTGCGCATATTCCACGCGGGCTAGAGGCCTAAAGGTCTCTCATTGTGCGGCCCAGCCGCCATCCATGTTCCAGGCCACGCCACGCACGTTGTCGCCAGCGGGCGAGCAGAAGAACACGGCCAGCGCGCCCAGCTCTTCGGGCGTGGTGAACTGCAGCGAGGGCTCCTTCTCGCCCAGAAGCTGCTTGGTGGCATCGGCATTGCTGATACCTTGGGCGGTGGCCTTCGCATCCACCTGCTTTTGCACCAGGGGCGTGAGCACCCAACCAGGGCAAATGGCGTTGCAGGTCACGCCGCTGGTGGCGTTCTCCAGCGCGGTCACCTTGGTCAGGCCCACCACGCCGTGCTTGGCCGCCACATAGGCGGACTTTTCGGCCGAACCGACCAGACCGTGCACGCTGGCCACGTTGATGATGCGGCCCCAGTTCTTGGCCTGCATGCCGGGCAGGGCCAGGCGCGTGGCGTGGAAGGCGCTGCTCATGTTGATGGCGATGATGGCGTCCCACTTTTCCACTGGGAAGTTCTCTACCCGCGCCACATGCTGGATGCCGGCGTTGTTCACCAGAATGTCCACACCGCCAAAGGTGGTGGTGGCGTACTGCACCATGGTTTCGATCTCGGCGGGCTTGCTCATATCGGCCCCGTGGTAACCCACCTGGGCACCCAGCGCGGCGATTTCTGCCTTGGGGCCGTCCACATCGCCAAAGCCATTCAGCACGATGTTGGCGCCCTGGGCGGCCAGCGCCTTGGCGATGCCCAGACCGATGCCGCTGGTGGATCCGGTCACGATGGCGGTTTTACCTTTCAACATGCTGCTTCCTTCCAAAAGAGTAGGGGGTTTCCATTAGGATGTGGTCATTATCAAACGAGTGATTCCACCATGGCTGACCCTACGCTGAACTACGTACCCTGCGCTGACGCCAACGGTGGGCACCGCATGGCGTACTGGCAGTGGGGTGCGCCTGAGGCAACCCACACCATCGTCTGCGTCCATGGCCTGTCGCGCCAGGGGCGCGACTTTGACGTGCTGGCCCAGGCGCTGCTGGCGCGCAGTCCGCAGCCGCTGCGCGTGGTCTGCCCCGATGTGGCGGGCCGCGGCCAGAGCGATTGGCTCAAAGACCCCCAGGGCTACCAGCTGCCCAGCTACGCAGCTGACATGCTGGCCCTGCTGGCCCACCTGAAACCCGCCACGCTGGATTGGGTGGGCACCAGTATGGGCGGCCTCATCGGTCTAGCGGTCTGTGCCCATGCGCAGACCGTGGGTGCTTCGGTGCGCCGCTTGGTGCTCAACGACGTAGGCCCGACCCTGCAGTGGGAGGCTCTGGCCCGCATTGGCACCTACCTGGGCAAGGCGCAAACCTTCGACAGCCTGCAGCAGGCGGCCGACGCCATGTGGGCCATCTCGCAAAGCTTTGGCCCACACACCCCGGCGCAGTGGCTGGAGTTGTCGCGCCACATGGTCAAGCCAGCCCCCGACGGCCGCGTGGCCCTGCATTACGACCCGGCTATCGCCGTGCCGTTTGGTGCGGTGACGCAAGAGATTGCCGCGCAGGGCGAGGCCCAGCTCTGGCAGTTGTACGACAGCATTACGGCGCAAACGCTGCTGCTGCGCGGTGCCAATTCCGATTTGCTATCAACCGCCACCGCGCAGGCCATGACCCAGCGCGGCCCCAAGGCGCGGCTGGTTGAATTTGCCGGTGTGGGCCATGCTCCCACCCTGATCGCACCTGACCAGGTCAACACCGTAACGAGTTTTTTACTGGGGTGAGATGCCCCGGATGATGTGAGCCCTGCATGAAAAGTTTGTATGCCGAGCACAGTGCCTCGGCCACCCCGCAGGTCATCGCGGCCACCGCGGACAGCCTGCCCGAACAGGCCGGCGCCTTGGCGCGTGCGCGTGCCTTTGCCGAGCCCCTATTGGCCACCCAAACTCTGGACACCGGCGAGAACGTGCTGCTGCACGCCGACGCCGTGGCTGCCATCCTGCGCACCATCGGCGGGTCTGAAGCCATGCAGGCTGCCAGCTACCTGGTCTATGCCTGCGACCACCTGAACAAACCCCATGAGGTGATCGCCAAGGCCTTTGGCGACAACTTTGCCGACTTGGCGCTGGAGACCACCAAGCTGGTGCGCCTGCAGCGCATGGCGCGCGTGGCACAGAACTCGGCCAGCCACAGCGGCAACGCGGCACCCATGGCGCAAACCGCCGCAGCGCAGACCGAGAGCGTGCGCAAGATGCTGCTGGCGTTTTCCAAAGACCTGCGCGTGGTGATGCTGCGCCTGGCCTCGCGGCTGCAGACACTGCGCCACTTTGCCGCCACCAAGCTGCCCGTGCCGCCGGGTCTGGCGTCCGAGGCGCTGCAGGTGTTTGCCCCGCTGGCCAACCGGCTGGGCATCTGGGAAGTCAAGTGGGAGATTGAAGACCTGTCGTTCCGCTTTCTGGAGCCCGAGACCTACAAACAGGTCGCCAAGCTGCTGGACGAAAAGCGTGCCGAGCGCGAGGCCTCGATCGAAAAACTGCGCCAGCAGTTGGCAGATGAACTGGCCGCGCAGGGCATCCAGGCCACGGTGCAAGGCCGACCCAAGCACATCTACAGCATCGTCAAAAAGATGCGCGGCAAGTCGCTGGGCTTCGACCAGGTGTATGACATCCGTGCGCTGCGCATCGTCGTGCCCGCGGTGCCGGACTGCTATGCCGCTTTAAGCTGGGTGCATAGCCAGTTTGCACCGGTGACCGATGAGTTTGACGACTACATCGCTCGACCCAAGCCGAACGGCTACCAGTCGCTGCACACCGTCGTCAGGGACGCCGGTGCCCAACCCATTGAGGTGCAGATTCGCACCCAGGCCATGCACGACCATGCCGAACACGGCGTGGCCGCGCACTGGGCCTACAAAGAGGCCGGTGCCAAGGGCTACGGTGGCAGCGTGACGGCGGCAGGCGAGTACGACGCCAAGATCGCCGTGCTGCGCCAGTTGCTGGCGTGGGAGCGTGATTTGTCGGGTGCGCATGCCGGGGGCGACGGCGCGGGCATGTTTGAAGACCGCATTTATGTGCTGACGCCCGACGCAGCCATTGTGGAACTGCCCCAAGGCGCCACTGCGGTGGACTTTGCCTACAGCGTGCACACCAACCTGGGCCACCGTTGCCGCGGCGCCAAGGTGGACGGTGCCATGGTGCCGTTGAACACGCCCCTCAAAAATGGCCAGACCGTGGAAGTGACTGCGGTCAAAGAAGGCGGTCCCTCGCGCGACTGGCTCAACCCCGAGCTGGGCTACCTGGTGAGCCACCGCGCACGCGCCAAAGTGCGTGCCTGGTTCAACGCGCTGGCCATGGGCGAGACCATGGCCAAGGGCCGCGAGGCGGTGGAAAAACTGCTGCAGCGCGAGGGCAAGACCGCCATCAAGCTGGACGACCTGGCCAGCCAGCTGGGCTTTAACAACGCCGACGCGCTGTTTGAGGTGGTGGGCAAGGATGAGTTTTCGCTGCGCAACATCGAGATGCTGCTGCGCCCGCCCGAGCCGGCCGCTACGCAAGATGACTACATGCCGCTCAAGAAGCCGCGCGCGGCCGGTGGCAAGGGCGGTGTGCTGGTAGTGGGCATCGATTCGCTGATGACGCAGCTGGCGCGCTGCTGCAAGCCCGCACCACCCGACCTCATCAGCGGCTTTGTCACGCGCGGCAAGGGTGTGAGCGTGCACCGCTCAGATTGTTCCAACCTGCGCAACATGGTGAACCGCAGCGGCGACCGCCTGATCGAAGTGGAGTGGGGCACGCCCCAAGGCAAAGACGGCAATGTCTACCCCGTGGACGTGGCGGTGGAGGCGCATGACCGCCAGGGCCTTCTGCGTGACATCTCCGAAGTGTTTGCCAAGGAAAAAATGAACGTCATCGGCGTGCAAACCCAGTCCGTCAAAGGCACGGCATGGATGACATTTACCGTGGAAGTGGCCGAGTCCGGCAAGCTAGCCCGGGTGCTGAAGATTGTGGGTGAGCTGAGCGGCGTGCGCTCCGCGCGGCGGCGTTGAAATCGAAAGGGAGGCACTCCATGCGTACTTTTACGCTGGCAACCTTGGTGTTCTGGGGGAGTCTGGCGTTTGGCGATCGCATCCCCCCGTTTTGTTTTCCTGAAACCAACTCCGGGATGGAGGTGGACGTGATGCGTGAGGCCCTGGCCTACCGCCCAGTGTTTCGCGATGCGAAGATTCGTGACGACTTCAATGCTGGTTTGGCCGCCCTCAAGAAAAGCGGGCACTTCAAAGCCATTTACCAAAAGTATCTCGGCGACAACGCACCAAAATAGGATCCCAATTTGGGGTGCGATCGCGCGTCGCAATTGAGGCAATTCGGGTCGCACAGCGCCAATCTTTGCCCGGCACATGCCGATAAGGTTCACCTCAGGCTACGGCAAGTGTTTGTCGGCCTGATCGGGGAATGCATATGCGGTGCCTGGGTTGGTCTTTGGGGTTGTCTTTGCTGATGGCGTCGGGCGCGTTCGCGCAGACCACCAAGCTCATCCGTCTGTCCACCCTGGAGTGGCCGCCCTATACCGGCACCTTGCTGCCCCAGTCGGGGGTATCTACCCGCGTGGCCTCGGTGGTGGCCAAGGCGGCGGGCTACCGGCTGATGACCGCATCCTTCGAGTGGTCGGTCACGCTGGAGAAGGGCGAGAAGGATCCCAACTTTGACGGTTACTTTCCCGAGTACTACAGCAAGGAGCGTGAGCAGGCCTGCTATCTGTCGCAGCCCATGGGCATGAGTGTGCTTGGCATTGCATCCTTGCGCAGTGCGCCTATCAACTGGAGTACGCTGAATGACCTGGCCGACTACCGCCTGGGCGTGGTGGATGGCTATTCCAACGGTGAGGCGTTTGACCAGTTGGTGAAGGACAAGCACCAGCGCGTGGAAGTGGCGGCCAGCGATGCCATCAACGTCAACAAGCTCAGCGGCGGCAAGATCAAGGGCATCGTCATTGACAAGAATGTGCTGGACTACACCCTGTCGCACACCGGCGGTGCCGACAAGATTACGTTTGGTGCCAAGCCGATTGCGGAGCTGTCCTTGCACGTGTGCTTCAAGCGCACACCTGCGGGCCTGGAGCTGCGCAACGCCTTTGACGCTGCGCTGAAAACCGTGGACCGCACCAAGCTTGAAGCAGACTATGCCAAGCTCACTCGCGGTGCGCTCTAGTTAATCCAGCGTCACCTCGGCCAGCATCCGGTGTCTTGACAAAGATCAAGAATCCGCCATAGTCAGCCCAACGCGCGGCACCATGTTGCCAAAGCCTTAAGCTTATAAAGAGCAACGCCGCGCGCAGGGTTTATTTGCATTGCTTTTTTAAAAAAAGCGGGGGAGGTGCATGGACGATGCGGTGGTGCAGGGGCAGGAGGGGCAATTCCGCCAGATTGTGGAAATGGCGCCTTACGCCATTGTCATGATCGGTGAGGGCGGCCTGATCGAAATGGTGAATCGGCAGGCCGAAACCATTTTTGGCTATTCCCGAACAGAGTTGCTGGGCCAGGCCATTGAGGTGCTGCTGCCCGAGCGTTTCCGGCGTGTGCATCCGGCCCACCGGGCGAGCTTCGTGGCCCAGCCCAGTCCACGGCTGATGGGCATTGGCCGCGACCTGTTTGGGCGCCGCAAGGACGGCGGCGAATTCCCCATCGAAATTGGTCTCACTCCCATCAAAAGTGCAGAGGGCATCAAGGTGGTGTCGGCCATCGTCGATCTGTCAGAGCGCAAGCGGCAGGAGGAACAGTTCCGCCAGGTGGTGGAAATGGCGCCCAACGGCATGGTCATGATTGACAAGTCGGGCGTGATTGAAATGGTCAACTCCCAGGCCGAGGCCATCTTTGGCTACTCCCGTTCCGAGCTGTTGGGCCAGTCCATCGACATGCTGTTGCCCGCGCGGTTTCGCGGAGGCCACCCGCACCACCGCGCGGCGTATTTTTCTGACCCAAGCCCGCGCGCCATGGGCAGTGGCCGCGACCTGTATGGCCTGCGTAAGGATGGCAGTGAGTTCCCGGTAGAAATTGGCCTGAACCCCATCATGACCGCCACAGGGCTCAAGGTTTTGTCCGCCATTGTGGACATCACGGCCCGCAAACAGTCGGAGCTGCAGCTGAGCAACCTGGTGGGGCAGCTCACACGTAGCAATGACGATCTGAATAACTTTGCCTATGTGGCCTCGCACGACCTGAAGTCGCCCCTGCGCGGGGTGGATCAGCTTGCCACCTGGATTGCCGAGGACCTGGGCGATTCGTTGAGCCACGAGACGCAAGAGCATCTGCGCCTGATGCGCAGCCGTATAGGCCGCATGGAAATGCTGCTGGACGACTTGCTGGCCTACTCGCGCGTGGGGCAGTCTGACAATCCGGTGGGAGCCGTGAACACCGGCAACCTGGTGCGCGATATTTTTGAGCTGGCGGCCTCGCAGAAAAATATTCAACTGGTTGCCGCGCAGGATTTGCCCGTATTGCGCACGCAGAAGGTGCCGCTGGAACTGGTGTTGCGCAACCTGATCAACAACGCCATCAAGCACCATGACAAACCGCAGGGAACCATCTGGGTGCAGGCGCAGCCCTGTGCCGGTGGCTACGAATTTTTGGTACGCGACGACGGCCCCGGCATTCCCCCCGAACACCAGAAACGCGTGTTCACCATCTTTCAGACACTGAAGCCCCGTGACGAAGTCGAGGGCAGTGGCATGGGTCTGGCCATCGTGAAGAAGGCGGTAGAGACGGTGGGGGGTGTTGTCACGCTGGAGTCTGACGGAAAGCTGGGCAGCGCGTTCCGCTTTACCTGGCCCATCAAGCCCGACTGAGGAGAACCACAATGCAAGCCAATAAAACCGATAAGGATGTCACCCTGCTGCTGGTGGATGACGATGATGTGGATGTCATGGGCATCCAGCGGGCACTGAAGAAGCTGCAGATCACCAATCCCATTGTGCGTGCGCGGGATGGCATGGAAGGGCTAGCCAAGCTGCGCGAGTGCAACGCATCCCACCGGCCCTATCTGGTGCTGCTGGACCTGAACCTGCCGCGCATGAATGGCCTGGAAGTGCTGGCCGAGATCCGCAAAGACCCTGCATTGTCCAGCGCCGTGGTGTTTGTGCTGACCACCTCCAAGGCGGAGGAGGACAAGGCCATTGCCTACCAACACAACATCGCGGGTTACATCATCAAGAGCCAGGTGGGAGATGGTGTCCTGCGTGCCATGGAGATGCTGCATGGCTACTGGCGTGTGGTGGAGTTGATCGCTTAGCGATGAAGGTATCCATGATTGCTGAACTCTCGCTGCTGTTGATTGACGATGATGAATTGGATCGGCTTGCCATTACGCGCACCCTGCGCAAAAGCGCTGTGCCCTGCGATGTGAGCTATGCGGAGACTGCAGCTGCAGGGCTGCAGATGGCGTCAAACCGAAAGTTCGATGCGATCTTGCTCGACTACCGCCTGCCCGACCAAAATGGACTGGAAGTGCTGCGTGCATTGCGGGGCGGTGCCTATGACAGTGTGGCCGTGGTGATGCTCAGCCGGTATGAGAACGAGAGCCTAGCCGAAGAGTGCCTGGAGGCGGGCGCGCAAGACTTCTTGCTGAAAGATGAAGTGAACAGCCGCCACCTGACCCGGGTGGTGGTGCAGGCACGCCAACGCTTCCAGATTGAAGAGCGCCTGCGTTACAGCCTGGAGCAGGTGCGCTGCCTGTCCGAGCACGATGCGCTGACCGGGCTCATGAACCGCCGCGGTTTTGAGCGCTCGCTGGAGGCCCAACTGGCCCGTGTGCGCCGCAGTGACGGTAGGCTGGCCATTCTGCTGCTAGATCTGGATGATTTCAAAAGCATCAATGACACCATGGGGCACGACGCTGGGGACCAGCTGCTGGTGGAGGTGGCACGCCGCCTGACGCTCATTGCACGCGATGGTGACCTGCTGTGCCGTTTGGGGGGTGATGAGTTTGTGGTGATGATGACCAGCTTGGACCACGATGAACAAGCCATCGTGCTGGCCGACCGCATCAATGCCAGATTGCGCGAGCCCATCTTTATTGGGTCTAGCGAGCAGACCATCACCGCCAGCATCGGCATTGCGGTACTGGGCAACATCACCGACAACGCGGCCGACCTACTGAAGTACGCCGATCTGGCTATGTACCAAGCCAAGCTGGATGGCCGCAACAAAAGCCGCTTCTATTCCGTGTCCCTGCAAGAGGCGGTGCAGTTCCGCTCGGTCATCAAGAATGACTTACAGCGCGCGCTGGAGAAAGACGAACTCAAAATCTACTACCAGCCGCAAATTCGCTCTGCGGATGGCAGCCTGCGTGGCATGGAAGCGCTGCTGCGCTGGCACCATCCTCGTCTGGGCGTGCTGTCACCCGCCGCCTTTTTGGCGATTGCCGAAGAAACGGGCCTGATCGTCGACATAGGTGCCTGGGTGTTGCATGAGGGCTGCCGACAACTCAAGGCATGGCGCGAGCGCTATTCCCCCCGCTTGGCTGATCTGACGCTGGCCATCAATCTGTCTGCGGTACAGATCAAACAGGCGCAACTGCCGCATACTGTGATGTCCGCATTGGCGCAGAGCGGCCTGCCAGCCAATGCGCTGGAGTTGGAAATCACGGAGAGCATGTTGATCGAGGTGACAACGGACACGGTGTCCCTATTGTCTGAGATCTCTGCCCAGGGTGTCGCCATGTCGCTGGACGACTTTGGTACCGGTTACTCGTCGCTGGACCATCTCAAACTGTTTCCCATTAGCATCCTGAAGATTGACAAGGGCTTTGTGTCCGCTTTGGGGGAGGGCGGCAAGAGCGAAAAGCTATTCATGGCCATCATCGCCTTTGCCAAGGCACTGAACATGCAGATCGTGGTGGAAGGCGTGGAGACCCAGGCCCAGCTGGAGTTTTGTACGCTGCAGGGCTGTGATCTGCTGCAGGGCTACTTCTATTCCAAACCCATTCCGGCCGAAGAGTTTGAGGCCACCTTTCTGATGGCCCAAGCGCAGCCTTCGCAGGTTTAGTCCAGTGCCACCTCGGCCAGTGGCACACCACACAGCGTGGCCAATGCCTTTACCACCACGGCGTGGTCCTCACGCTGGGGAATGCCCGACACGGTGACTACGCCCACCTGGCCTACGCCACGCACGCGGATGGGAAAGCTGCCGCCGTGTGTGGCGTAGTCGCGCAGGGGCAGGCCTTGCTTGGCCTCCAGCGTGCTCTTTTCCTGCTCCAGCTTCAGGCCCACGGCGTAGGAGCTGGTGTGCAGCAGTTCCACCACGTTACGCTTGCGGCGTGCCCAGTCGGCATTGGTGGGGCCGGTGCCCGGCATGGCGTAGTAAAAAACCGTTTCCTTGGCCAGGCGAATCTCAATGGCCAGCGCCACACCGGCCGCTTCGCACAGCGCCTTGATATTTGTTCCCAGCGTCCATGCCGTGGCTTGGTCAAAGGCATCGAATTGCAGGCGTTGCTCCTGTAGAGCCAAGCGTTCCAGATCGGTTGCGAGTGTCATGGTGTGGTGGGGTTGGGAGTGTTGGGTACGAGTGTAGGGGAAGGCGGGGCTGCCTAGAATGGCGCGTACCCACCCACCTGCGAGTTGCCCTATGCCACCGTCTTCTCCCGCTGCTGCCCCCCTTCGCGTTGCCGTCATGGGCGCTGGCGCCGTCGGCTGTTACTTTGGGGGCATGCTGGCCCGCGCCGGCCATGCCGTGACGCTGATTGCCCGGCCTGCCCATGTGCAAGCCATCCAGGCCCACGGCCTGCGCATGGAGACCCAAACCTTTGACGAACAGGTGCGCCTGTCGGCGAGCTCCGACGCCAGTGCGGTCGAGGGCGCGGACCTAGTGCTGTTTTGCGTCAAGTCCACCGACACCGAAGCCGCGGGTGCGCAAATATTGCCGCACCTGGCACACAGCGCCACCGTGCTGTGCCTGCAAAACGGCGTGGACAACGCCGACCGCCTGCAGGCCGTGCTGCCGCACCACACCGTGGCGGCTGCGGTTGTCTACGTGGCGACCGAGATGGCCGGCCCCGGCCACGTGAAGCACCATGGGCGGGGCGACTTGGTGATCGAGCCATCGGCGGCCCACGTGGCCCCGGCGTTGGTGGTGGCCGGCATTGCCGCCGAGGTGTCCGACAACGTGCGCGGCGCGCTCTGGCTCAAGCTCATCCTCAACAGTGCCTACAACGCCGTCTCCGCCATCACCCAGTTGCCCTATGGCAAAACGGCGGTGGGTGAGGGCGTGCAGGATGTGATGCGCGATGTGGTGAACGAATGCCTGGCTGTGGCCGAAGCGGAGGGCGTGCAGGTGGCAGGCGACGTGGACGCGGCCGTACGCATGATTTTTGACACCATGCCGGGGCAGTTCTCATCCACCGCGCAAGACCTGGCGCGCGGCAAAAAGAGCGAGATCGACTACCTCAACGGCCTGGTGGTGCGCCGCGGCCAGGCACTGGGCATTGCCACGCCGGCGAACCGGGTGCTGTGGGCGCTGGTGAAGTTGCTGGAGAGCAAGCAGGGCTGAATTTTTGTCGCTTGGATTACCAATAGGAGCAATTGAATCAAAAATGAGCTACAAATTTCAACTGTATGTATGTGCTTTCGTCTTGGCAACGGCTCTAAATGCTCAATCGCAAACACCTGAAGCAGCGCAAGAGGCGTTGTTTTTTCAATACGTTCAGTCAGGTTCGCAAGATGATGTATCGACGGCCTTAAAGAAAAAACCGGATTTAGTAAAAGCAAAAAATGCTCGTGGCGAGACCGGTTTGATGATTGCGGCACTATTCGGGCACGATGAGATCGTCGCAACGTTGCTTAGACAAAATGCAGCAATAAACGAAAAATCGGCGGACGGAAGTACTGCTCTGCACAAAGCAATGATTAACGGCTCGGTTGGGTCAATTGAGAAACTAATCGCGGCCGGTGCTGATCTATACGCCACTAACGAAGATATGGACAGTCCGTTGTCCAACGGGGTTTTTGCTGATAACACCGATGCAGTAGCTCTTCTTGCCTCTTTGATGCAAAACTTTGGTCGCAATGTTGACGAGTGCTATTGCATATTCCAAGCCATCAGTAAAAACAACCTAAAGATGCTAAGTCTGCTGTTGAAAGGTGGAGCCAATTCCAATCTAAGGAGATTAGATGGAAGTACGCCGCTAATCGACGCTGCCTTCGATAGAGAGGGGCTTTTGGATGAATTGCTCAAGGCTGGTGCCAAAAGAAATTCTAAAAACAGCACTGGTCGTACCGCACTGGACACGGCACGTTTGCATAGGAATCAGAAAGCGATTGAAATTCTGAGCCGTCCTTGAGGCGCCTGTCTGAGAATCTACTCTACTTGCTACATATTCAGTAGCTGCCAGCGCAATATCTACGGGGGCTAGAGGCCTAAAACGCCTCTTGTAAACCCGGGCTGCCAAGCCGCTGCAGGATGGTGTGCCAGTGCCGGGGCTCTACCGGCGTGATGGACAGACGGTTGCCTTTTTTCAGCACGATGAGGTCTTGCAGATCAGCGTCTGCGCGCAGCTCGAGCAGGGTCAGGTTGCGCGTCTTGCGCAGCACCTGCACATCCACCAGCCGCCAGCGCGGCGCCTCGGGCTTGCTGGCGGCGTCAAAGTAGGGCGACTTGGCGTCGAACTGCGTGGGGTCGGTGTACGCACCCGACGCCACGCGCGCAATGCCCACGATGCCGGGCTCGGCACAACTGGAGTGGTAGAACAACACGCCGTCGCCCACCTGCATGCCGTCGAGCATGAAGTTGCGCGCCTGGTAGTTGCGCACACCGGTCCATGGCACGGTGGCGTTGGGCATGGCCAGCACATCGTCGACCGAGGCTTCGGCGGGTTCGGCTTTCATGAGCCAGTAGTTGGGCATGGGGCAGGGCGGTGTGATGAACGGGGCCCTAGCGTACCGCGTTGCCACGCCGTTCGGTGAAGCCGCCGATGAATTGGTCGATTCTTCAATGAACGGACTATCAATTACTCTCGGAAAAATGAAGAGAGAAATACGGCTAACTCATTGATTGACGGTGTCGGTCTAGTTGACAACAAGGTGGTCAATTTTTCCCCGTGCCTTACCTTGTCGTATCGCACACGCTGTTCCGTGAACTCACCGAACAAGTCCTGAAGAATCTTGCCCCCGTGCACATCTCTGTTCCACTCTTCTGTGCCGAAGTTGGATGACGCGCCTGTTTTTGGGAAGAATTTTGAATTAGCCCCATGATCCGTTAGCCAACTCTTGACTGTCTCTTCCAAGAGTGGCGCCATGCGAGTGGTGTCCTCTTCATTGATCACAGCGCAAACCGCTTGGCAGTCAATTAAATAGTTCTCGTACATCCGTCGGGGAAGCCATTTCAGAAGTCCGTTTGCTCGACGCGAAATGTCGTCCATTTCCTTTTGGGATCGACCTTCACTGTCAAAAACGAACGCAAGTGCTGGCGGTAGGACAGAAGCACTGTTGCTCAAGCGTTGATAGATTTCTACAACCCTGTCTGCGTGCTCCGTTTCCAAGTCACCGGTATTGACTACCCCCAGTATTTGCGTACCTCTTATCTTTTGATGCGCGACATCTCTCAAAATAATAGGGAAGCATCGCTCTTCAGTTTTCCCTTCCACCCATAGGACGTTGTCAGCGCCGTAGACGTCACTTAGGCGGGCGCCGACTTCAGACAGAAATATGCTCACTCCTTCTTGGGTGGCCGGATCTAAGCGCGTTACTGTTGATTGCTCTTCACCACGTCTAACCAGAAGCATGTTTTCTGAGCCGGTCATTGCTAGCCCCATGGGGGCGTGGGTTGTCAAAATGTATTGATGCTGCGAGTGTGTTCGGAGAATTTCAAAAAGCTTTCTCACTGCACCGGGATGAAGGAAGCTTTGTGGCTCGTCAATAAGGATGACTTTGGGACGGTCGGCAGTCACAACAACATAGAGCATGGCCAACACCTGGCCGATCCCGCTACCACTGTCCGCCAGTGGAATTGCAAGGTCTCTACGCCTTGTAGAGATGTCATGCGTCCAGATACGAATATGTGCAGTGTTGTTTCCCTCCAATGCAGCTGATATGTGCTTTATGTGAGGAAATATTGTTCGGACGTTATTGAGAAGCTCTTTTTCTGTCGCGGGGTCTTCCGCCAATTTGTTCAGAACTTCCGGCAAGTTTGATGCGTCGGGTAACAAAACCCGATTCCCATTTGCAGTACTGGCGCCAACCCTGTAGCGCTCCGCCTTAAAACCATAGATATCCTCACCAATCCGCCAGCCAATGTCTTGCAAGCAATTCCCTCCACCGGTTACGTGGTGCTCACCCAGCTCAATGCCACTTGGCCATTTCGTGTTCTTGAATCGCAATGGAGAACCGCCGGCAAATGGGGGTTCAAAGTTTCCATCCTGAAAATTGCGCTGAATCCAAGTTCCTTTGAATTCACCACCACTTTCAACCCTTTCGGTAAATCGTTGCTTTACTGAATCCGATTCATTGCCGTTTCCGGGTACCCCTAGATCTCTAGAGCTACTCAGGTAGGCTTTTAAATCACCGCTGGTCAGCTGAATTCTTTTTGTAGCAGTGCTTTCTGGAACATCTTGAATATGGCCTTCAGGGGCAGTCAGCATGCTTCTATGAGGTTTGTTTTCGATCCCAGGTAGAAGGCACTCCAACAGTGCACTCTTGCCTGCATCGTTTTGTCCAACGATGAGGTTGAACCCCTGTTCGAACGGAATTTCTTCAGACTGCCAGAAACTCTTGTAGTTTTGTATTTGCAAAGTTTTGATGTGCATCACTCGCTCCCACTAATCCAGTGTTAAATTTTTGTCTCTTTCGCTGAACTCTCCACCATTTAAATGGCATTGGCAACCAGTAGCCAGTCCTCAGTTCCTGGCGCTTGTGTTATCAGCGTCCCCTCCGCATCCCAAATCCCGCTCTTCCCCGCCGACACATAGCCACCCGACGGCCCGCCGTGGTTGGCGATGAGCACCACCATGCGGTGGTCGCGCGCATAGCTGGCCCAGAGCGGCGCCTCGGCCGCGTAGCCATTTTCAGACGTCAGTATTCCTGCTACATAGACATTCGCACCGGCTTGCGCCGCGCCAGCCGCGTGTGATGGAAAGTTGGTGTCCGCGCAGATGGCGCTGGCGATGCTGGCCGCGCCCACGTTTTGCAGATGCACCGCCTCCAACCCTGGCGCTGCAAACTGCTTCTCACCGTCATGCAAATGGAACTTGCGGTACACGCTGTGCTGCCCATCGGGCCGCAGTGTGATGGCGCCAATGGCGGGCAGGGCATTGCCCGAGTCCACGGGCGCGCCCACGGTGATGGCCATGCCAGTGCGGCGGGCAGCTTCGCGCAGGGGCGCCAGCAGCGCATGCTCGGCGTGCAGCACCAGGCTTGGCATGGCGGCCAGTTCGTAGCCGGTGAGAGACAGTTCGGGGAACACCAGCCACTGCACGCCATGGTCGGCAGCCGCCTCCACAAAGCGCAGGTGCTCCTGCACATTGGCTGCCACGTCAAGCGGAACGGAAGTGCTTTGCGCCGCGGCGATGGTGATTGCTATATCTTTGGTAGCTGCTTGCGCAATGTTCATGGGGGTTAGAGGCCTATTTGGTATGAAAATGTGAGGGTTGAGGCCGCGGGCGCAGCGCCACATAGGTTATCAGCCCCAACACGATGCCCCAGCAGGCCGAGCCCAGGCCCAGCAGAGTGACGTTGGACGCAGTCACCAGAAAGGTCACCAGCGCGGCCTCGGCCTCTTGCGGCTGGTTCAGCGCGTTGACCAGCCCGCCCTGGATGGCGCCCAGCAGCGCCAGGCCAGCCACGGTGGTGACCATGGCATGAGGCAGGTGCGCAAACAGGCCAGTGAGTGAGCCCGCAAAACTGCCAATCAGCAGGTAGAACGCGCCGCAGGCCACGCCCGCCACCCAGCGCCGCTCGGTGCGCTGGTGGGCTTCGGGGCCGGTGCAGATGGCGGCCGTAATGGCGGCCAGGTTGACGCCGTGGGCGCCAAACGGGGCCATCAACAGGCTGGCCAAGCCGGTGCCGGTGACCAGCTTGCTGGTGGGCGCCTGGTAGTTGGCGGCACGCAGCACGGCAATGCCGGGCACCTGTTGGCCGGTCAGGCACAGCACGGCCAGCGGCACGCCCAGGCTGACGATGCTGCTAAGCGAAAACGCAGGGGTGGTCCATACCGGTGTAGTCAGGCTCCAGGTCCAGCCGGCACCGGTTGCCAGGGGGGACGACGCCTCACCCCAACCCAGCGTACGCCACAGCGCCACACCCAGCAGCAGCGTGAGCACCACCGCGTAGCGGGCCGACACGCGCTTGACCAGCAAATAGCCCACAAACATGGTGCCCACCAGCCAGGGCGTTCCGGGCACCTCGCTGCGGGCAGCGCCAAACACGTCCAGCCCAAAGCGCAACAGAATGCCCGCGAGCATGGCCGCACACAGGCTTTTGGGGATGACGGCCATGAGCCGCTCGAACAGACCTGTGGCCCCGACCAGCAGCATGGCTGCGGCGGCAAACAGGTAGGCGCCCACGGCCTGGTTGAACGGCACGGTGACCAATGCAGTCACCAGCAACGCCGCGCCCGGCGTGTTCCACGCGCAGATGACGGGTACGCGGTAGCGCCAGCTCATCCACACACTGCAGGCACCCGCACCCCAGGAGATGGCCCACACCCAGGACGCCAGCTGCGCCTGCTCCAGGTGCGCCATCTGGGCCGCCTGCAGCACTACCAGCAGCGGGCCGGCATAGGAGATGAGCACCGCGATCAGCCCCGCCAGCACAGCGGGGAACATATCTTTGGCGCGGGCCCAGTGCGGGGCGTCGGCTTCGGTCGTCAGGGAGGAGGGGGCAGGTACAGGATTCATGATTCCAATGTAGGGCGAGAGGCCGCTGGAGAGGCACACAGAACCGCATATCTGTATGCTATACAGATTGGAAATTCATAGGTTTGTAATGCAATACAGTTATCAAGCGCTGGCAGACCAGTTGGTGCAGGACATGCAGGCCGGCCGCCGTCCCACGGGCGAGCGCCTGCCCTCGGTGCGCGAGGGGGCTGCGGCGTTTGGTGTCAGTGCCTCCACCATGGTGCGCTGCTACCGCCACCTGGAGGCCCAGGGCTGGGTGCAGGCACGGTCCAAGTCCGGCATCTTTGTGGCCGACTGGCGGGCCCAGCGCGCGGCGCGGCCCAGTGTCAAGGTGGCGGCTCCTGTTGCCGCTCCGGCCGTTGCGTTTGAGCATTTCGCCTCGCTGCAGCAGCGCATGAGCGAGCTGTATTCGTTGACCGCACAGCCGCTGCGCATGGGTCTGCACCTGGCGAGCGCTGCGGCCGACTGGTACCCGGTGGAGGCGTTGGCCCGCATGGGGCAGCGGGTGCTGCGCAGCAACCCGCGCGCGCTGGGCGCCTACCCCACGGGCACAGGCCTGCCCGAATTCAAGGCCGCGTTGATCCCCTGGTTGGCCGCTCTGGGCCTGGATGTGGAACCCGAAGGCCTGCTGATTACCAACGGCAGTACCGAAGCGCTGGCCGTGGCACTGCGCGCCGTGGCGCAGCCCGGAGACGCCGTGGTGGTGGAGTCACCCGCATACTTCGGCCTGCTGCAGATGCTGGAGAACCTGGGCCTCAAAGCGCTGGAGGTGCCCTGTGTGCCAGAGCAGGGCATGAGCCTGGAGGCGCTGGAGTACGCGTTGGAGCACCACAGCGGCATACGCGCGGTGGTGGCCATGCCAAATTTTCAGAATCCGCTGGGCTGCGCCATGCCCGAGAGCCACAAGCGCCGCCTGCTGAAACTGGTGGAGCGTTTTGGGGTGACGCTGATCGAGGACGACGCCTTTGGCGACCTGTGCAACCAGGCCCAGCGCCCGCAACCGGTGAAGGCCTGGGACCGGCATGGCAGCGTGATCTACTGTGGCTCGTTCAGCAAAAGCCTGGCGCCGGCCTTCCGCGTGGGCTGGGTGGTGGGCGGGCGCCACCATGCGCGCATTGCGTCGCTCAAGCTCAGCCAATCGCTGGTCACGCCGCTGTTTGAGCAGGCGGTGCTGGCCCAGTACATGCAGTCGGGCGCGTTTGCGCCGCATCTGCGCAAGTTGCGCGAGCGGCTGGCCGCCAACTTACCGCTGGTGCTGGCTGCGGTGCAGCGGCACTTTCCACTGGACTGCCGGGTGACCAGCGCGGGCGGTTGGTGGCTGTGGGTGGAGTGCGCGCCAGGTGTGGACACGCTGGCCGTGCTGCGCCAGGCGGTGGGACAGGGCGTGGCGTTTACGCCCGGCGTGCTCTTCAGCGCCATGGGCAAGCACGGCAACTGTCTGCGCTTGAACGTGGCCCAACCCTTTGGCCCTGAGATGGAGTTTGCCTTGGCTACCGTGGGCAGCCTGCTTAAGCGTCACTCCTTGGTGCTATGAAATAAGGAGCTGCTGGCGCAATATCTACGGGGGCTAGCGGCCTATTTCGTATGTAAAAACGAGGTTTGGGCAGGTCGGCCCGCCAGGCTCAGCGTCGCAGTGCGGGCCGGTGTTTGCGCCACCAGCGCGCCGCGGCGCCAGACCTTGAGGCGCGTGGCCTTGAGGCGCAGCGCCTCTACCGGGTTTTGCGCCTGCAGCAGCACGAAGTCGGCATTGCAGCCTTTTTCCAGCCCATAGCCTTCCAGGTGCAGGATGCGCGCGGGGTTTTGGGTCACCGCGTCAAAGCATTGCGCCATGGCGGCCTGACTGGTCATCTGCGCGACGTGCAGGCCCATGCTGGCCACTTCGAGCATGTCACCGCTTCCCATGCTGTACCAGGGGTCCATGCAGCAGTCCTGGCCAAAGGCCACGGTCATGCCAGCGGCCATGATCTCGGGCACGCGCGTCATGCCGCGGCGCTTGGGGTAGGTGTCGTGCCGGCCCTGCAGCGTGATGTTGATGAGCGGGTTGCTCACCACGCTCAGTTGCGCTTCGGCCATCAGCGGCAGCAGCTTGCTGACGTAGTAGTTGTCCATGCTATGCATGGAGGTGAGGTGCGAGCCCGTGACGCGGCCATGCAGGCCCAGGCGGTTGGCTTCAAAGGCCAAGGTTTCGATATGGCGCGAGAGTGGGTCGTCGGACTCGTCGCAGTGCATGTCCACCAGCTTGCCTTGTTCGGCGGCCAGTTCGCACAGCAGTTTCACGCTGGCGGCGCCGTCGGCCATGGTGCGTTCGAAGTGCGGAATGCCCCCCACCACGTCTACGCCCAGACTCAGCGCTTTCTTGAGGTTGTCCACGCCGCCCTTGCTGCGCAGCACCCCATCCTGGGGGAAGGCGACCAATTGCAGGTCGATGTAGGGCGCCACTTGCTTCTTGACGGCCAGCAGCGCTTCCACGGCCAGCATGCTCGCGTCGCTGGTGTCTACGTGGCTGCGGATGGCCAGCAGGCCGTTGGCCACGGCCCAGTCGCAATAGGCCAGGGCGCGCTGTACCAGGGCGTCAAAGGTGAGGTGCGGTTTCAGCTCACCCCACAGCGCGATGCCTTCCAGCAGTGTGCCGCTTGCGTTGAGGCGCGGCAGGCCCAGGCTCAGCGTGGCGTCCATGTGGAAATGCGCGTCCACAAAGGGCGTGGAGAGCAGTAGGCCGCCGGCGTCCACCACCTCGGATGCCGGGGCCATGAGCCCTTCCGTCACCTCCGCAATGCGTCCGGCCTGCACCGCCACCGACATATTTTTGCGCCCGTCGGGCAGGGTGGCGTTGTGGATGAGCAGGTCGAGCATGGTGTGGTTCTTTATGAAGTGCTGGCCTCAGTGCCGGCAAGCAATAAGTGTGGCAAATATTCGTTTACCAATTCGGTGACGATGCGGGATTGCAGTGCATCTTTACCGCTCTTGTTCGGATCGCGCCCCAGCTGGGTGGAAAGGCCTTGCTTGATGCGTGCAAAGTCCAGCGGGTGGATGGTGCGCATCAGCGCCATTTCGCCAGAGGTGGCCACCACCACCTGGTCCATGCGCAGAGGGTGTGGATCGGCGTCCTTAGCGGCGCGGCGAATGATGTCGACCTCAAATCCATCCTGGTTGCGTGCGGTGTAGAGCTGATCTTCCACCACTTCAAAGCTGGGGTCCACCTTGCGCAACACGCCGATCAGGGAGCTGTCTAGCTTCTTCATGGTGGTGAGGAAGGAAATGTGTTTGCGGGTGTCAAACAGCATGTCCAAATCGCGCGTCGCCATGGCTTCCTCGGTGATGCGGACGCCCGCAGCCGATTCATAGGCATACAGGGCGTGAGTACCGACCACCAAAAAGTGTTCCTGCAAGCCGATGTTCTCCAAAGCATTGATAACTCCAACCACCACATTGGGCACACGGCCTACGCGCATCGCACGGTTCAGGCGCTGCTGGGTGGCAAGTTGGGTCTTGAGGGCTTTGAGGCGTGCTTCAGCGGCGGATTTGCGCGCCACAAAACTGTCGTACATGGCCTGGGTCTCATCGCCATGGAGCCCCAGAGATTTCTGGCCACCGCTGGCGGAGGTACGTATCAGCGTGCGCTTGCCGCGCAGTTCACGCCACAGCATGCTGCCACGTACTTCGGCGGCGGCCTTCTTGGCCTTGACCAGTGCGAGGAACACCGTTTCTGCGTCAATGTATTGGCGCTTCTGGCTTTCCGACTGGTCGAGAAAAAGGGTGCTGGCAGGCATGTTCAATGTATTTTTGAATATTCAAACAATACATTGAACATTTAATAAAATCAATAACTTACTGTTTATTGAGTGCCGAAAATCCGGTCCCCCGCATCGCCCAAGCCCGGCATGATGTAGCCGTGGTCGTTCAGGCCGCGGTCAATGGCGGCGGTGAAAACGCGCACATCGGGGTGTTCCTTGTACAGGGTGTTGATGCCTTCGGGGCAGGTCAGCAGGCACAGGAACTTGATGGATTTGGGCTTGCAGGCCTTCAGGCGCGCCACGGCGGCGGCGGCGGAGTTGCCGGTGGCCAGCATGGGGTCCACCACCACAACGTCGCGCTCTTCCATGTTGCTAGGCATCTTGAAGTAGTACTCCACGGCCTGCAGGGTCTTGGGGTCGCGGTACAGGCCCACGTGGCCGACACGGGCACCGGGCACCACCGATAGGACACCGTCCAGAATGCCGTTGCCGGCCCGCAGCACGCTGGCAAACACCAGTTTCTTGCCGTCGATGACCTTGCCGGTCGTCTTTTCCAGCGGGGTCTCGATTTCCAAGTCCTGCAGCGGCATGTCGCGGCAGACTTCGTAAATCATCAGGCCGGCCAGCTCGTTGAGCAGGCGGCGAAAGCTGCTAGTGCTGGCTTCCTTTTTGCGCATCAGCGTGAGCTTGTGCTGCACCAGCGGGTGGTCAATCAGCGTGACGTTGGCACGGGCTGCGGGATCGATGGTGATCATGATTATTTGTGTTGATTGATTAGTAGGTTGAAGTGTGACGGTTGCTTAAGCCCAGCGTACAGATTTAACGAAGCAGTCTTACCAAATTTGCAATTGCATCCAGGGCCAGTACCGCTAGCCACCATTTGAATTGCCATTTTTTTCGAAGTCGTAAAGGCAAGAAAAACAATACGCCAGTTGCACCTAAAAATAAGAAGGCTCCAGCCAAGATGAGGCCAGAGTGTTCAATGGCTGAAAGCTCGGTGACACCAATATCTATCGCTATATACAAACAGACTGCAGCAAGAACCAGCGCGCCCATTCGTACGTACGTGGGCAACTCTGCATTATCTTCAGTACGTTGGTTTAGCGTCATCGTCGACTTCCACCCAGGATGCTGCCCAGCACCCCGCGAATGATCTGGCGGCCCACTTCGCGACCTATGGAGCTGGCGGCGCTCTTGATCATCTGCTCGCCCACACTGGCGCGCGAGCGGCGGGCACCGCCGCCCAGCATGTCGCCAATGCTATCCAGAATGCCTCCGCCGCTGGGCGCGGGTGTTGCTGTTGGCGTGGGGGTAGATCCCCGCCGGGATGCGCGTGGTGGCGCAGCAGTATCTGCAGCCGGAAAGTCGTCTTCTACCGGTGCCGCATGGCCCATATTGGCCTGCGTGCGGCCTTTGAGCTTCTCGAACGCAGACTCGCGGTCCACGGCTTTCTCGTACACGCCAGCGACGATGGATTCGGCGAGCAGCGTCTTGCGCTGGTCGGGTTTGATTGGGCCAATCTGGCTGGCCGGGGGCAGCACAAATACGCGTTCGGTCAGGCAAGGGCGGCCTTTTTCGTCCATCAGGCTCACCAGCGCCTCGCCCACTCCCAGTTCGGTGATGGCGGTGGCCACGTCCAGGCCGGGGTTGGCGCGCATGGTGTCGGCCGCGCTCTTGACGGCCTTTTGGTCGCGCGGGGTGAAGGCGCGCAGCGCGTGCTGCACGCGGTTGCCCAGCTGGGCCAGCACGCTGTCGGGGATGTCCAGCGGGTTTTGGGTGACAAAGAACACCCCCACGCCCTTGGAGCGCACCAGGCGCACCACCAGCTCAATACGCTCGATTAGCACCTTGGGCGCGTCGGCAAACAGCAGGTGGGCCTCGTCAAAGAAAAACACCAGCTTGGGTTTGTCCAGATCGCCCACCTCGGGTAGGGCTTCGAACAGTTCGCTCAGCATCCACAGCAA
Source organism: Rhodoferax saidenbachensis (assembly GCF_031457975.1). Classification (GTDB taxonomy): domain Bacteria; phylum Pseudomonadota; class Gammaproteobacteria; order Burkholderiales; family Burkholderiaceae_C; genus Allorhodoferax; species Allorhodoferax saidenbachensis_A. The sequence goes on along the minus strand of NZ_JAVDXO010000001.1, from coordinate 582,334 downwards.
AAAGGTGGCGTACAGGCGTGGCGACTGCATCAGTTTGTCCGCCGCCAGGATGTTGACCACGCCCTTGCCGGAGCCGTCGGTCTGCATGAAGTCTTCGATATTGAGCATGGGCTCGCCAAAGAACTGGTCGCCGCCTTGTTCCTCGATCTGCATGAGGCCGCGCTGGATGGCGCCAATGCTGGCGGCGCTGATGTTGCCGTACTCGGTGGTGTAGTGGCTGGCGTTCTCGCCCACGTCCTGGCACATGGCGCGCAGGTCTTTCATATCCAGCAGGAGCAGGCCGTCGTCGTCGGCGATCTTGAAGACGAGTTGCAGCACGCCAGCCTGGGTTTCGTTGAGGTTGAGCATGCGGGCCAGCAGCAGGGGGCCCAGGTCGCTCACGGTGGCGCGCACCGGGTGGCCTTGTTGGCCGAATACGTCCCACAGCGTGGTGGGGAAGGCGGAGAAGGCCGGCTCGTCAATGCCGCGCTCCTTGAGGATCTTGGCCAGTTTGTCGCCCAACGCACCTTTTTGGGAGATGCCTGTCAGGTCGCCTTTCACATCGGCCATGAAGACGGGCACACCAATGCTGGAAAAGCCTTCGGCCAGGGTTTGCAGGGTGATGGTTTTGCCAGTGCCAGTGGCGCCGGTGATGAGTCCATGGCGGTTGGCCTTGTCGGGCCGCAGAAAGCACTGGACGGTGGAGTTGCCGGTGCCGTGTTGGGCAATCAGGATGCCCTCGTCTTGGATGGAAGCCATGGATGTCCCAAAAAGTACAATCTAGAGAGTAGCGTAACGAATTTTTGAAGGATTTCGCGTGGCAGGACACAGCAAATGGGCCAATATTCAGCACCGCAAGGGGCGCCAGGACGAGAAGCGAGGCAAGATCTGGACCCGCATCGTTCGTGAAATCACGGTAGCGGCCCGTGCCGGCGGTGGAGACCCTGCCATGAACCCCCGGCTGCGCCTGGCCATCGAGAAGGCCAAGGCCGCCAACATGCCCGCGGACCGCATCAAGTACAACGTGGACAAGGCGACTGGCTCGCTGGACGGCATCACCTACGAAGAAATCCGTTACGAAGGCTACGGCTTTGGTGGCGCCGCCATCCTCATCGATACCATGACCGACAACAAGGTGCGCACGGTGGCCGAGGTGCGCTTTGCGTTCACCAAGCACGGTGGCAACATGGGCGCCGAAGGCTCGGTGGCCTTCCAGTTCAAGCACGTGGGCCAGCTAATTTACGCGCCTGGCACCAGCGAAGACAAGGTGATGGAAGTGGCCCTGGAGGCAGGTGCCGAAGACGTCATCACCGATGACGACGGCGCCATCGAGGTGTTGACCGCTTACGCCGACTTTGAAGCCGTGAAGGCTGCGCTGGAAGCGGCAGGCCTGGCGGCCGAAGTGGCCGGCGTGACCATGCGCCCCGAAAACACCATTGAGCTCACCGGCGACGACGCCGAACGCATGCAAAAACTGCTGGACGTTCTGGAAGACCTGGACGACACCCAAGAGATTTACCACAACGCTGCACTATGAATATCCTTGTTATTGGCGGCGGTGGTCGCGAACATGCTCTGGCCTGGAAACTGGCCCAGTCTCCCAAGATCCAGATGGTCTACGTGGCCCCCGGCAACGGTGGCACGGCCACCGATCCGCACCTGGAAAACATCGCCATCACCGACGTGGTGGCCCTGCGTACTTGGGCACAGGAAAACAAGATCACGCTGACCGTGGTGGGCCCCGAAGTGCCCCTGGCGGCAGGTGTAGTGGACGAGTTCCGCGCCCACGGCCTGCGCATCTTCGGCCCGACAAAGGCCGCGGCCCAGCTGGAAAGCTCCAAGGCCTTCAGCAAGGCCTTCATGCGCCGCCACAACATTCCCACGGCCGAGTACGCCACTTTCTCCGACCCCGCGGCGGCCCATGCCTATGTGGACAAGATGGGCGCCCCCACCGTAGTCAAGGCCGACGGCCTGGCAGCCGGCAAGGGCGTGGTAGTGGCCATGACGGTGGCCGAAGCGCATGAGGCGATCGACTTCATGCTGGTGGACAACACGCTGGGCGTGGCGCACAACGACGGTGGCGCGCGCGTGGTGATTGAAGAATTCCTCGAAGGTGAAGAAGCCAGCTTCATCGTCATGGTGGACGGCAAGAACGTGCTGCCCCTGGCCACCAGCCAGGACCACAAACGCCTGCAAGACGGCGACCAGGGCCCCAACACCGGTGGCATGGGCGCGTATTCGCCGGCCCCCGTGGTTACACCTGACATCCACGCCAAGGCCATGCGCGAGATCATCTTGCCGACCGTCAAGGGCATGGAGGCCGACGGCATTCCGTTCAGCGGCTTCCTGTATGCGGGCTTGATGATCGATAAAAACGGCCAGCCCAAGACGCTGGAGTTCAACTGCCGCATGGGGGACCCCGAAACCCAGCCCATCATGATGCGTCTGAAGACTGACCTGGTGGACGTGTTGATGGCCGCCACCGAGCCTGGCCCGCACGGCAAGCTGGACGAAATCGAGCTGCAGTGGGACCGCCGCACCGCGCTGGGCGTGGTGCTGGCCGCACACGGCTACCCTCTGAGTCCGCGCAAGGGCGATGCCATTACCGGCATTCCCAAGGACAGCGAGGACGCCGCCGTATTCCACGCCGGCACCACCCTCAAGGACGGTGTGCTGCAAACCTCCGGCGGGCGCGTGTTGTGCGTGACAGTGCTGGCTGACAGCGTGAAGCAGGCGCAGCAACGGGCCTACCAGGTCATCAACGAAATCCGCTTTGATGGTATGCAGTACCGCACGGACATTGGCTACCGGGCCATCAAGGGATGAGCGTGCAGGCGACCCCCGCCCAGGTGCGACAGTACCTGATGGGCCTGCAGAGCCGCGTTACTGCGGCCATTGCCGAGATCGATGGCGGCATTTTTCTGTCCGATGCCTGGGAAAAAGCGCCCCATGAGCCGTTGCAGGGCAGTGGCATCACGCAGATCCTGGAAGGTGGCGCGGTGTTTGAGCGCGCGGGTTGTGGTTTCTCGCATGTGCGCGGCCCCAAGTTGCCACCCAGTGCCACGCAGCACCGTCCCGAGCTGGCCGGCGCACCCTTTGAGGCCATGGGCGTGTCGCTGGTGTTCCACCCGCGCAATCCCTATGTGCCCACGGTGCACATGAATGTGCGCATGCTGGCCGCCAAAAACCCGCAGGGGCAAGAGGTGTGCTGGTTTGGCGGCGGCATGGACTTGACGCCGTACTACGGCTTCGAAGAAGACGCCGTGCACTTCCACCAGACCTGCAGGGACGCACTGACGCCGTTTGGCGACGACAAGTACCCGCGCTTCAAAAAATGGTGCGACGAGTATTTCTTTTTGAAGCACCGTAACGAGCCGCGTGGCGTGGGCGGTGTGTTCTTCGACGATTTCTCCGAATTGGGCCAAGACCGCAGCTTTGCCATGCTGCAGGCCGTGGGGGAGGCGTTTTTGACCGCCTACTTGCCCATCGTCCGGCGTCGCAAGGACACGCGCTACACGGAGCGCGAGCGTGCGTTTCAGCTGTACCGCCGTGGCCGCTATGTGGAATTCAACCTGGTGTGGGACCGCGGCACGCACTTCGGTCTGCAGTCGGGCGGGCGTACGGAGTCGATCTTGCTGTCTATGCCGCCGCTGGTGAGCTGGGCCTATCAGCAGGTGCCAGCCGCGGGTTCGCCCGAGGCAGCGCTGACCGAGCGCTTTTTGACGGCGAGGGATTGGGTTTGACCGTGCCTGCAGCCGCATCCTTCCGGCGCATTGGCGTGTTTGGCGGGGCATTTGACCCGCCACACTTGGGGCACCACGCGCTGGCGGTCACGGCCATAGCCCAGCTGCAACTGGATGCTCTGCACATCATTCCCACGGGCCACGCTTGGCACAAAAGCCGCACGCTCAGCGACGCCTCCCACCGCATGGCCATGGCCGAGCTGGCCTTTGCGGATCTACCGCAGGTGGTGGTGGACGGGCGAGAACTGGCACGCCCCGGCCCGACCTACACCGTGGACACTTTGCTGGAATTGCAGCAGGAAAATCCGGGTGCGCAGCTGTACCTGCTGATTGGCGAAGACCAGGCGCACGCGCTGCCAGGCTGGAGCCGTTGGGAGCGGCTGCCCGCACTTGCTATAATTTGTGTAGCTGCTCGCGCAGATTCAACGGGGGCCAAAGGCCAGTTTGATGCCCTCAAAGCACAAGTGCCCGGCCTGACGGTCCTGAACATGCCCCCTGTGGACACCAGCGCCACCGACATCCGACACCGCGCCACCACGGACCAAAGCCTGGTGCCTCTGGTTTTTGAAACCGTTGCGCGTTATATTGACCAACACCACCTTTATTGACCGACCTGATGACTACTTCCACCGTTGCCAAAAACACCCAAAAACTCCAACGCGCCATCGTGGACGGCCTGGAAGACGTCAAGGCCCAAGACATAGTGGTGTTCGACACCGAGCACTTGTCATCCCTGTTTGAGCGCGTCATCATCGCCTCGGGCACCAGCAACCGCCAGACCAAAGCGCTGGCCGCCAGCGTGCGCGATGCCGTGCGTGAAGCCGGTTTCCCCAAGCCCCGCATTGAAGGCGAAGCCAACGGCGAATGGATCATCGTGGACTGCGCGCAGGCCGTGGTGCACATTTTCCAACCCAACTTCCGCCAGTACTACCACCTGGAAGAGCTGTGGGGCGAAAAGCCTGTGCGCCTGAAGCTGGGCGCAGCCAAGCCCGCGGTGGCGGAAGCTGCCAAACCCGCAGCCAAAGCACCCGCCAAAAAAGCCGTTGGCGAGCCCAGCATGCGCCGCTCCAGTGCGGCCAAGAAAGGTGTGGAAGAGGCCTTCCCATCGAAAGCCGCCCTGAAAAAGGCGGCCGCAAAGTCAGCCGGTGTCAAGACACCCGCCAAAAAGGCGCCTGCCAAGAAAGCGGCAACTCCCAAGGCCCCGGTGAAAACGGTGGTGGTGAAGCCGGAAGTCAAGAAAACGGCTGCCAAGGCCGTTGCGGCCAAGAAGGCCCCCGCCAAGAAAGCTGCTCCCCGTAAAGCCTGAGGCAGGCGATGCGGCTGGTCATCATCGCTGTGGGGCAGCGGGTTCCCGATTGGGCGCAAACCGCGTGGGACGACTACGCCAAGCGCTTTCCGCATGAGCTCAAGGTCGAGCTCAAAGCCATCAAAACCGAGCCACGCGGCTCCAAGACGGTGGAGCAGCTGTACGCGGCGGAGCGCAAGCGCATTGAAGAGGCCATCCCCAAAGGCGCACGCATTGTCGCGCTGGACGAGCGCGGCACCAGCCTGCGCACCACGGCGCTGGCAGAGCGCTTAAGGGAATGGCAGCTGGGCGGTGGTGATGTGGCGCTGGTGATCGGTGGTCCGGATGGGCTGGACCCGGAATTCCGCCAGGGCGCCCACGAGCGCATTCGCCTCTCTGACCTGACCTTGCCACACGCCATGGTGCGGGTGCTGCTCATTGAACAGCTCTACCGCGCCTGGTCCGTCAACGCCAACCATCCTTATCACCGCGAGTAAGCGTAGAGCGATGAGCCGAATCTCCCAAGTGTCTCTGCCTCAAATGCAGAGTTCTGATTTTCGTTTTGAGATCAACGCGCTTAGAGCCTTTGCTGTTCTGGCGGTGATGGCCTATCACTTTGGTGTGCCCGGTTTTTCCGGAGGTTTTACCGGGGTAGATGTTTTTTTTGTGATCTCTGGTTTTTTGATGGCTTCTCAGGTCTTGAGTGCATCAGAGCGAGATGCCTTTTCATTTGCAAGCTTTTATAGCTCGAGGTTGCGGCGAATCTTCCCTGCGCTGTTTGTTGTTGTTGTTGTTTGTTTGGTATGGGGATGGTTTTTTGATCTGCCAAAGGACTACATCAATACAAATAGACATGCGGTTTCCGCGCTTTTTTTCGTTTCGAACATAGCATTTGATGGCGAACGAGGATATTTTGATGCGGCGGCGCATACCAAATCGCTCTTGCATACATGGTCATTAGCGGTTGAGGGGCAGTTTTATATATTTCTCCCTGTGTTTTTGATATTGATGCAGCGCTTTGCCAAGCGGTATCTTTTTCTTATTACTGGCATAGTGCTACTGGTCGGATGTGTGTGGGCTTTGTACATAAATCATGTAACTCCGGGTAAAGGGTTTTACCTTTTATCTTGCCGTATATGGGAGTTTTTTATTGGAGTCATGCTTGCCACTTACCACATGCGCAAGCTCAATGCTGCCGCACGCAATCTTCTTAGTATTTCTGGTCTTGTTTTTTTAATTGGTAGTTTTTGTCTTATCGATGCATCTATACCTTGGCCCGGAATATGGACATTGATTCCCACACTCGCAGCAGCAATGCTAATTGCTGCTGGAAATACAGACTTAACGCGTAAGCTACTAGGGTTTTGGCCATTACAGCGTGTTGGAGATATTTCTTATTCTCTGTACTTATGGCATTGGCCAGTTTGGGTATTTTCAAATAACATGCTTTCCATGTCGGGCCGTGCCCCATATTGGGTAGACCGGCTTGGAATGCTCTTGTTGTCATTGTTGCTGGCTAGTTTGAGCTGGCGATTTGTCGAGCAACCAATTCGCAAACAACGTCAATGGTGGACCAGTAAGCGTTTGGTATTTTTAGCCTCGGTTGGTACCCTTTCTGTATTCAGCTTTGGTCTCGCAAATGTTGCAGTGAACGGAATGCCGTTTAGGCTACCTATTTACGTTCAGCGTGCCGCAGAGGCAACATTCATTAATACTCCAAGAGATGAATGTTTCAGGCGGGGAGATTCAACAAAAGATGCCTCGGAGCAGTTTTGTGTATTTGGAGTCGCAAGTGCTTTAAGTCCGGAATTGGCGCTTTGGGGTGATTCGCATGCAAATCAATATTTGACTGCTGTTTCAGATGCGGCGACCAGAAATAATGTAGCTGGAATTATTGCAACACAAAGTGCGTGTTCAGCTAAAAAAATAGAGTCAAATGCGATAATAAACTCTGCTTGTGAAAAATTCAATCAAGAGGTTTATCAATATATTTCGAGTCATGCTGCGATCAAGACGGTAATATTAGGGAAATGGTGGGCAGGCATCGACAATGCGCCCCTTCTCACGTTAATACGCGATCTTGTAAGTCAGGGAAAGAAGGTCGTTTTAATTGGGGCACTCCCATCCCCAGGGTTTGATGTTCCCGAGCGGTGGTCCAAACAGCAGATTAGTGCAGGTCAAGCAATTGATTCAATGGTGATCCCTATGAGTTCCCAGTCACCTGCATTGGCAATTCGTGAAAAAATGATGTCCGAACTCTTACCACTCTTGCAAACTGGAAGTGTTATTTACATAGATCCCTTCAAGCACCTTTGTGATCATGAAAAGTGCCGTTTAGTTGAGGACGGTTCCAGTAACTTTAGGGATGAATCGCACTTGTCTCACTCCAGCACAATGCGGTTTATGCCGGATTTTGAAGACGCCATACGGAAAATGGAGGCTCGGCAATGAGTGACTTCATTTATCTGGCCTCCCAAAGCCCTCGTCGCCGCGAGCTGCTGACGCAAATTGGCGTGGCGCACGAACTGCTGCTGCCAACGCCCGACGAAGATGCTGAAAGCCTGGAAGCGGTGTTGGTGGGAGAAGCACCAGATGCCTATGTACAGCGTGTGACCGCTCTCAAATTGATAGCTGCTCGCGCACGTTTGACGAGGGCCGGAGGCCAAAATCGCCCTATATTGTGTGCCGACACCACGGTGGCGATGGGTAGCACCATTCTGGGCAAACCTGAAGACGCAAACGACGCCCAGCGCATGTTGCGCGCCTTGTCGGGCCAGACGCATCGCGTGTTCACCGCCATTGCCATTGGCTGGGGTGACAAGACGGCTCAGGCCTGCTGCGAATCGCGCGTGACCTTTGCCCAGATGAGCGACGCCGAGATTGCCGACTATGTAGCCAGCGGCGAGCCCATGGGCAAGGCCGGCGCGTATGGCGTGCAGGGCCGGGCGGCAGCGTTCATTGCGCGCATCGAGGGATCGTACTCTGGCATCATGGGCCTCCCTTTGTTCGAAACTGCGCAGGCCTTGCGCGAAGTGGGCTTTGCATGCAACAAGACATCCTGATCAACTGGTCGCCGCAAGAAACGCGGGTGGCCATCGTCGAACACGGTGCGGTGCAGGAACTGCACGTGGAGCGCACGCTGGAGCGTGGGCTGGTGGGCAATGTGTACCTGGGCAAGGTGGCGCGGGTACTGCCGGGCATGCAGTCGGCCTTTATTGACATTGGCCTGGAGCGCGCAGCCTTTCTACATGTGGCTGATGTATGGCACCCTCCGGCCGAGGGCGAATCACTGAGCGCTTCGCGCGCCTCGCAACCGCAGATCCCCATTGAGAAACAGGTGTTTGAGGGCCAGTCCCTCATGGTGCAGGTTATCAAGGACCCGATTGGTACCAAGGGAGCCCGCCTCTCCACACAGATCAGTATCGCCGGGCGTCTGCTGGTGTTCTTGCCACAGGACGATCACATCGGTGTGTCGCAAAAAATCCCCACCGCGCAGCGCGACGAGCTGCGTAACCGCATGCAGAAGCTGGCGGGCAAGGAGGGCGGCGGCTTCATTCTGCGTACCAATGGCGAAGATGCATCGGATGTCGAACTGGGCGACGACATTGCCTATCTGCGCAAGGCATGGGCCCGCATCAAAGACGCTTCGGTGCGCCTGCCCGCACAAAGCCTGCTGCACCAGGACTTGAGCTTGCTGCAGCGTGTATTACGCGATCTGGTGGGCGAGGGCACGCAAACCATCCGTGTGGATTCGCGCGAGCAGTTTGATGCGCTCAAGGCTTTTGGCTCGGAATTCATGCCGGCCGCGGCCGAAAAGCTGCAGCACTACAAGGGCGAGCGCCCGATTTTTGACCTGTACTCTATCGACGAAGAAGTGGCCAAAGCGCTGGCGCGCCGCGTGGAGCTGAAGTCGGGCGGCTACCTCATCGTGGACCAGACCGAGGCGTTGACCACGGTGGATGTGAACACCGGCGGTTTTGTCGGCGCGCGCAATTTTGACGACACCATCTTCAAGACCAACCTGGAGGCCGCACAAGCGATTGCAAGGCAGCTGCGCCTGCGCAACCTGGGTGGCATCATCATTGTCGACTTCATCGACATGGCGCGCGAAGACCACCGCGATGCTGTGCTCGGAGAATTCCGCAAGCAATTGGCGCGTGACCGTGTAAAGACCATGGCCGGTGGCTTTTCGCAACTGGGCTTGGTGGAGATGACGCGCAAGCGCACGCGCGAATCGCTGGCCCACATGCTGTGCGAGCCATGCCCCACCTGCGAAGGCAAGGGCATTGTCAAGACCCCGCGCAGCGTGGCCTACGACATCTTCCGCGAAATCCTGCGCGAGGCCCGCCAGTTCAACCCGCGCGAGTTCCGCGTGGTGGCGTCGCCCAAGGTCATCGAGCTGTTTCTGGACGAGGAAAGCCAGCACCTGGCCGGCCTGTCCGAGTTCATCGGCAAGCCAGTGTCGCTCCAGAGCGAAGCAGCCATGGCGCAGGAACAGTACGACATCGTGCTTTTGTGATGGTGGCGTGTGACTGAACGTTTACGGATCGCCGTACTGAGCCGGAACTTTGCCACCACGGGTGGCGGGGCCGAGCGCTATTCCATTGCGCTGGTCGAAGAACTGGCGGCGCGCCACGAGGTGCATGTGTTTGCGCAGACTATTGCGCACGACTTTCCGGGTGTGACCTACCACCGCATTCCCATGCCGCTGCAGCGGCCGCGCTGGATCAACCAGCTGTACTTTGCGTGGAAGACCTGGCGCGCGACATGGCAAGGCTTTGACATCGTGCACTCACATGAAAACACCTGGCATGGCAATGTGCAGACGGTGCATGTGCTGCCGGTGAAGCACACGCTGTTTGCCGGCCGGCAGGGCGCTGCGCTGGCGCTGCGCTGGCTCAAGGTGATGACGAGCCCGCGGCTGTTGGCCTACCTGTGGCTGGAAAAACGCCGCTATGCCTGGGCGCTGAAGAAGTGCGTGGTATGTGCTTCCTCGTCATTGAAGACGGTGCTGCAGGTGACCTACCCGGATTCAGCCCCGATGCTGGAGGTAGTGACGCCAGGCGTGGACACGGTGCCGGGTTTGGCGTCTGCTACGCAGCGCGCGCAGGCCCGCGCGCAACTGGGGCTGCCGATGCAGGCAGTCTTGGTGCTGTTCGTGGGAAATGACTTTGTAAAGAAAGGTTTGCCGACCCTGCTTCAAGCGATGGTTCAGCTGCCCGCGCAGACACAGCTGGCGGTGGTGGGCCATGCCGAAAGCGAGCCGGCCATGCGCAGGCTTGCCGAGCGCTTGGGGCTGACGGAGCGCGTGCATTTTCTGGGCAGCCAGCGGGATATGGGGACGGCATACCGCGCAGCAGATATGCTGGCGCACCCCACACTGGAAGACGCTTACGGCATGGTGGTGCTGGAAGCCATGTCGCATGGCCTGCCTGTGGTGGTGAGTGAAGCCCCTTATAGCGGTATTGCACAGGACCTGCGTGATGGCGAGAACGCATTGCTGCTGAAAGATCCCCGGAATGTGGCCGAAATCGTCACCGCCGTGCAGCGCCTGCAAACGGAAGGCGGCTTGGCATCGGATATGTCCGGCCAGGCGCTGGCATTTGCCCAAGCGCATTCCTGGAAGCGTGCTGCTGGCTCTTATGAAGCCACATACGCCGGCATCGCAAAGCGTTACGCGCAGCGTTGGTTGGTGCTGTCCCATGCCTTCAACATGGATGGTCGCGCTGCCAGCCAGACCATTACCGACAAGCTGCCCCATCTGGAGGCGGCGGGCATTGAGCTGGTGGTGCTGAGCGGAGTGTCCGGTGAGCAAGATCGCCACTACGAACATCACCAGCTCTGGCCAGCAGGGGCTGCAGGTATCCGATTCGAGCTGCGCCATGTGCTGCGCAAGCGGCTCGCCGATCCCAAGGTCTATCGGTTGGTCATGATGCTTTTGTCCATTCCTTTGCTGCCGTTCATGTTCATCGAAAAGCTGCTGCGGCCCGTGGAAAGCTCCTGGTCGTGGTGGCTCACTGCTTATCTCAGGGGGCGTTCGCTTGCCCGGCATCGCAAGTTCGACCTCATCTATTCCACCGGCGGGGCCTTCGCTGCGCATGTGGCCGGGCGCGCTTTGAAAAAAGCGCTGGGCGCTCGCTGGTTGGCCGAGGTACACGATCCCCTTGTGATGCCGGGCAGCGTGCCCAAAACCGGGCAGGAGCGCATGCAGGCCGAGGTAGAACGCCAGATTTGCACCGATGCCGATGTGGCCATCTGGTTTACCGAACAAGCCCTGGCCAGCGCCAGACGCCGCCATCCCCAGCTGGGCGAGCGCGGCAAGATGATGTTGCCGGGCATTGATGCGCCGTTCAGGGTGTTACCTTCTTATGTGCCGGGCGCCAAGATGGTCATAGGCCATTTTGGCTCGCTGTCGGCTACACGCAATCTCACGCCCATCATTTCTGCACTGGAGGCTTTGGTATCCAAACGCCCTGAGTTGCGTTCGTTGCTGGAGCTGCAACTTGCGGGTGGACCGCTGGACGCAGTGTCCCAGGCCGCGATCACCCAATCGCCCGTGCGTGATCTGGTGCGCCACCTGGGCCGTATCGAAGCGGACCCTGTGACAGGCATGTCCGGTCGTGAGCAGATTCTGCGGCGCATGCGCAGTGCTGATGTACTGCTGCTGCTGCATGGAACCGAACCCATCTGTGCCGAGTACATCCCTTCCAAGCTCTACGAATACCTGTGGATGCAGCGCCCGATTTTGGCGACGGTGCATGGCAATCCGCAGATGGTGGAGTTGCTGCGTGGGCAGGGGCATTTTGTGGTGCAAGACGGCGACAACTTCGAAGAAGTTCTGGAGAAGATGATGGACAGATGGCGACTGCAGGGTCTTGGAAACAACCGCCAAGTCAGTCCTTATACGACACGCACCGCCGTTCAGCGTTTGCGGGAGTTTTTGGCATGAAACCCATTCTGTCACTGGTGGTTCTGGGGTATCGGAACTTCAAAACGGTTACCCGCGGCTGTCTGGAGTCACTACTGCCTTGGGAAAATCATCCTGAAGTAGAGATACTGGTCGTGGACAACGGTTCACCTGATGACTCTGCGGACTTGACACGGCGCTGGTGCACGTCCCATCCTGGTTTTCGCAGCTTGGTGAGCGCGGAAAATCGAGGCTTCGCAGGTGGGATGAACTGGGGAGCCAGCCATGCGCAGGGAACCTGGTTATTGCTCGTAAATAACGATACGGTGTTTCCCCCTCTGGCCCTGGACGCTTTATTGAGGGTTGTGCAAGCTGCACCAGCCGCGGTTGCCATGCTGGGGCCTGTGACCAATGCTGCGGGCAATGGGCAGCGCCTCTGGAAGCCGGAAGCGTCCCTTGCGCAGTGGTTGCAGATCGGTGAAACATTACATGCACATCCCACCAACCAGTTGATGCCTGCCTACCGCTGCGACTTTTTCTGTATTGCCATTCGGCGCGATGCATGGGAGCAACTGGGTGGATTAGACCCAGCGTTTGGCCTGGGCTACTACGAAGATTTTGACTTTAGTTTGCGGCTGAGGGCGGTAGGTTTGGAGCAAATGATCACTGAAGACGTGTTCATCCTCCATGTTGGCAGTGCCACATTCAAAGGCAGCAAGGAAGCGCGGGCTTTGATCAAGCGCAACAAGAAATTGCTGCAAGCCAAGCATTCGGCAGCCCGTTTTGAGCACACCCGGCTGGGGAATTTGGCGGTTTTGGCGCGTTATGAAGAGCTTCGCCGCAATGGTTTGTGGACTCCGCCGCTTCAATTGCGCGCGGGTTTGCGCACCGGAGCGCTGGAGGGCGATGCGCCCAGAAGTGTCTTGAAGCGGTGGTTGTGGCGGCGCAAGGTAAGAAAGGTGTTTGCATGAAATTTCTCGCGAGCCGATGGACTCCATGGATGCCCGCTCAGAGCACGTGGCTGGAGCGAGTCATTCTCCTCATGCTTGTTGTTGCCCCGCTGTTTTACCTCTCCGTTTCGCACTGGATCACCAATGTATCGATTCTTTGCGCTGTATTGATACTGCTGTCATCGGTTTTTTACCGAAATTACTTTTCGGTTTACCACGATGTGGAGCTATGGCCTTTTTTAGGCACGTATGTCATTTACTTCATTGCTATTTCTGTATCCCAGATCGGCCGAGGGACTTTTGTGTCCAAGGAATATCTGGATCAGACTCGATGGCTTCTGGGTGTGCCCATATTCGCTTTCCTACTGTACCTTCGCATCAAATTTTCCGATGCGCTACGCTGGATCGCCCCCTTGATTGTTCTTTTTTCCTGGGTAAGCAGCACATTTGTCATGCCGAGCGACGCATGGGGTAACCGGGCCACCATTGAATTCATGGACCCCCTCGCATTCGGTTTCATGAACCTCTCCGTGGGCTTAATGTGCTTGGTTATTGCGGCGCTGAATTTGAAGCAGGGACGCCTGAGCAAATTGGCCATACTTAATGTTGTGGGGTTTATGGTCGGTACCTACCTGTCCTTGCGAAGCGGCAGTCGAACTGGGTGGTTGGCGTTTCCGTTTGTTTTGTTGCTTATTGCCAGAACCCTTTTCGAAAACCCAGCGGGAAAAAAAATCTCTGTACTCCTTTTTTTAGCGCTGCCGTTGGTTGCGGTATTGCTGCTGTCCAGCACCACGGACATTCGACTGGCGGCGTTTGTGGATGAAGTCTCCAGTTATCCTTGGCGCGGTGGAGTCGCCTCGGACACTTCGGTAGGAATGCGGATCACGTTCTACCGGTTGGGGGCCTACTATTTCTCTCAAAGCCCCTGGTTCGGCTGGGGAGACCGCGGGTATCTAGCGATAAAGGATGCGACTGAGGTGGTGACGTTCTCTACCGCTTATACCCGCGATTTTGCATATAACGCCCTGTTTCATAGTGAATGGACCACGCAAGCCGTGCGATTTGGATTGCTGGGTTTGATTGCCGTTTTCTGGGTATTTGCAGTGCCGTTTTACGTGTTCTTCAAACATCTGAGATCACATCCCTTGTCTGCGCAAGCGTCCCTCATGGGTCTGGCATTTCTCATGTGCCAATTGGCCGCAAGCTTCAGCACAGAGATATACAGTTCCAAAGGGATGATTACTTTCTCCGTGGTCATCGTTGCCGGGCTACTGGCTGATGTGTTGACTGACCATGCGCGTACTGACTGTTAGTCTAGTAAACGTCGCTGTTCTTTTCTTGTTGCTAGGAGTTCGATGAGTTATCGGGCCGATGTGGATGGCTTGCGTGCTGTCGCGGTGTTGCTTGTGGTTCTATACCATGGCTATCCTGCGGAATTCAACGCTGGGCAGATTGGCGTGGACATATTCTTCGTGATATCCGGGTACTTGATAACCGGATTGGTCGTCGATGGCATAGCCCAAGACCGTTTTCTATTTTCCGATTTTTATGCGCGGCGTATTCGGAGAATTTTTCCTGCCTTGGTGACTGTGCTGTTTTTCAGTCTTGTTCTTGGGTGGTTTACGCTGCTGCGCTTCGATTTCGAGCAGCTGGGACGCCAAGTGCTGGCTGGCTCCCTGTTTGCGGCCAACTTTCTTTATTGGAGCGACGTAGGTTACTTTGATGCAGCCGCAGAGAAAAAAATACTGCTGCATTTGTGGTCGCTCGGAGTCGAAGAGCAATTTTATATTTTCTTTCCCATTCTTCTTGTCTTCCTCCGCAAAGAGTTTCGACTGCGATCTGTGGCCATCCTCTTCGTGGTTTCATTTGCGCTGTATTTAGGGGAGGGCAGCAGCAGTCCCTCTTCTGCTTTCTATCTGCCGCATACCCGCTTCTGGCAAATCTTGGGGGGGGCCTTGCTGGCTGTTTGGCAGCGTGAACGCAGTAGCAGTTCTTCTATTGGTGACAATATCGCCGCGCTGGGAGGACTTGGCTTCCTGGCGCTATCGCTCTATGGCTTGCGCCAGCCTGGTGAGTTTGCGTCATATGTTTCTATGTTTCCTGTCGCCGGTGCGATGCTATTGCTCTACGGCCGCTCGTCCTGGGTCAACTCCGCGTTGTTGTCCCGACGCCCGATGGTTTTCATAGGCAAGATTAGTTTTCCGCTTTATCTGTGGCATTGGGTCCTGCTGTCCTTCTGCCACATATTTGAAGACAGCAAGCCCTTTATTGAAGTACGAAACCCGGCCTTGATCTTGTCGTTTTTTCTGGCATGGGCGACTTACGTCTGGGTGGAAAAGCCGGTGCGATTCGGCCGCTGGAAGGGCTCTTCTTCCTTGCTGTTGTTGTGGCCTTTTTTTGCGGTGCTCGCTGCTAGCGGGTATATCTACCTCTCGGGTGGTGTGCCATGGCGGGCGGCTGCCCAGATCTCGCAGCTGAACCAGGGAGATGTTGGACAGCAGGAGTTTCTTGTGTACTTGAAAGACCACGCCTATCCATGTACGGAGCGGGGATGGGTTGCGGCCGTCAATGAGAAGGGCGTGAGCTCACGCTGTGCGCAGAGCCATCCTGGTCCGGCTATTCCCAGCTATGTGCTGCTCGGGGACAGCCACGCGGAACATCTTTTTCCGGGATTGGCGCAACAGCATGCGGAAACGACATTGGCCTACACCACAAGGGAGGGGCTACCGCTGATTTCGAATCAGGGATTCACTGAGGTTTTTCAGGCAATCCGCGCGGATTACTCGGTAAAAGGCGTTTTGCTGTCTGCGCACTGGGCGTCCAAACTACAGGGCATGGATTCCCAGGCGTTTTACGCAGACCTCCAGGCCACACTGGCATTTTTTACGAGCCAGGGGAAGGTCGTGTACCTACTCGATGATGTGCCTATCTTTCCGTTCAATGCTGAGCGTTGTGCCTATGCGGACAGAATTTTCATTTCAAACATGTGCACTGCGGATGTGGGGGCGGTAACGCACACACCGTGGGCGCTGAGCAAAGTTGTTGAAGCCCCATTGGTGACTTACTTCAATCTGGAAAAGTACCTGTGCGGGAAGGACGACTGCAGGATGGCGCTCGAAGGCCAATTGCTGTACCGCGACAGGAATCATCTGAATATCAACGGATCCCGATATATCGCGCAAGCTCTGCAAAGGGAGTATCCAAACCTGTTTCCGTAGGGACAGGGTGTTGCAGGGGTGCCTCAAACTTCAGAAAACCAAGGTCTGAACAAGGGGTTACGCTTCACCCGAGCGTATCTCCACCGCTCCTTCAGTTTACGCAAGGCACTGTTTTTGTAATACACGCCTGTGCCTCCCCCTACTCCGCTAATCACGGGAGGGGGAGACATCAGGCAAGTCGGCGGTTGTTCTTTCAAAAAAATATCCCTGAAGCACTCCTCTAGGCTGTGGCCCTGTTGTGCGTGAACAGCGTGGTGCGCATGCAAGAACAGCCGCTGGTATGTGCCAAGGCTTGCCATGTAGAAACGGGTGTCAATGTAGGCCAGGGTGGTGGGTTTCCATGGGGTGAAGACATTGTCAAAAACCGCTTTTAGCAGTAAATCACCATTCCATTGCAGCAGGCATTCTTCAAAGTTTTCCACCCAGAGCTTGGACGTGCACTTGGCAAAGCATCCGGCTGACTGGATCAGTTTGGAATGCTCGATGGCGTGTCGAACAATTTCCCCCTCACCATAGCCGCGCCCACGTTTCTGGACTGCCGCGATGTCATTTTGAAAATTCAAACACTCTATGTCGTGGCCATCGGGCAGGGCTGCCACCAGGGGACGGAAGTCGAAGCTGGAGCCGTCGCAAAGTACGAGTGGAGTGTCCGGGCTGATGGTGCGCCATTGCCGAATGGATTCCATTGCCAGCCGTTCGCGCTCCTGCGGGTTTTGCAAACGCACGCCGCGATCATGGGCGATCACACTGGACGTCAGCAATACGGGAAGACTGCTGGGGTTCATGCGCGATTGAGTACGCGACGCACACGGCGCCCAAGATGGGAGAGCCAGTTTCCGCCTTCCGAAGGCCAGTCCATTTCACGTTCCCAGGCGGACTGATAGACCACGCCGCAATACAGTCGCTCCAGCTGTTGTTCCTGAATTCCCAAGCGCTTGTCAAACCTCTGTTGCCACGCGTAGTGGTACATCTTGAAAAAAGGCTGAGAGGGTAGCAAATCGATAGCGCGGTACTTCAAAAGTGCCTCGCCATACCAACGTTGCTCGTTCCCGGATCTCAGAACCAAGTCCAGGAAAGAAAGTCCTGCCGGACGGGCATAGTGCTGATCCAGGCTTGCCCACACGCGGCGATCCCAAATAGGGCAATTGGGACCATAGTTGTAGTGCTTGCCATGGCGGCCAAAGGCCTGCTGAACTTCCATTGACTCGCGGTGGAAATCCTCAATGACTTTGGTCTTGCCTCGCGACAGAACGGGATAGAACAAATCGCGGCCCTCGTCCATGACGGTGTAGGGAATGCCTTCTGCCGTGATGAATTCCTGTACGCGGAATGGCCGAATGAAGATGCAGTCGGAATCCAGGCACATGTAGGCGACCGCAATATCCGTTCTCCAGAACTCCGACTTCACAATCTGTTGCGAGAGGCTGCCCACCATGCCGGCCAAGCGGGCCGGGTCTATGTGCGGATTGCGCGCGATGATTGACTCATCGGTGAGCAGCTCAACATCCAGCCCCTGGAGGTGCTCTTGGAATAATGCCATGTCCGTTTGAGGGACTGAGATGTAGAAGGGAATGCGGTCTACGTTGTATCGTCGGATCGAATCTGCCAGCCGCACAACTCGCTTGAGGTCAGTGCGGTAACTCTTGCAATACAGTACAAAGGACTTCATGCGCGGCGGTCTTCGTAGGTGGTGGCGATTTTCATAAAGAACTGCAGCGGATTGGTCGCACGCGCCACCATGATCCGACGCAAGGTCATGGTTTCATCACCAGGGCTGACTCGACCGCGCCGTGTCGTTGTAGCGCTTACATAGCCAGCTTCGCGCGCCATTTCCGTATGTTGTGGACTGTAATGCCCATAGGGGTAACAGAAATGGCGAACTTCGCATTGCAAGGTCCGCTCAAGCTCTAGCTTGGACTGGGATATCTGTTGCCGGGCCTCGGTGTCAGACAATGTATCGAGATCAACGTGGCCTCGCGTGTGTGACCCGACATCCATGCCGGCGCCGTGCCAAGCGAGCCAGTCATCCAGAGTCATCAGCGGCTTCTGCGCCACTTTCCCCAGGTCCCAGGCATTGGTCCCGCCAATCATGCTGCTCACACCGTAGCAGGTCGCGGTGAAACCGTTGGACTTCAATACGGGCAGTGCGTGGATCACATTGTTCTGGTATCCATCGTCAAAAGTGATGCCCACTACCTTGCCTTGTTTTTCACCGCGCAGATAGGGCTCCAGATCTCGCATGGACAGTCCCTTGTAGCCGAGCATGCGGAGCATGCGCATTTGCCAGGCAAACGAGGAGGGCGCCACGATGAGTCCGCGCAGCGCCGTGCCACGCGGCGGGGGCTCGTCGATCTGGTGGTACATCAGTATTGGTATCTTCATGTCTGCAACCTCTGCAGGTTGGCGTAGTAGCCGTTGCGTTGGATCAAGGAGGCATGGTCGCCAGATTCCACGATGCGCCCTTGGTCCAGCACCAAAATCAAGTCTGCGCGCTCGATGGTGCTGAGGCGGTGGGCGATGACCAGGGTGGTGCGGTTGCGCATGAGAGTCGCCAGAGCATCCTGCACCACACGCTCTGACTCAGTGTCCAGGGCAGAGGTGGCTTCATCGAGTATGAGAACGGGGGCATCCTTGAGGAGCGCACGTGCAATGGCGATACGCTGGCGTTGTCCACCCGACAGTGTGGCGCCATTTTCTCCCGTTAGCGTATCCAGACCCTGCGGCAACTGGGAAATAAACTCCCAGGCATGGGCTGCGATTGCGGCCTCGCGCACTTTGGTCTCGTCCGCACCACGTGACTGACCAAATGCGATATTGGCGCGGATGGTGTCGTTGAGCAGAACAATGTCCTGGCTGACCAATGCGATGTGTTCGCGCAGGTTAGTCAGTGCCAGTGTGGCGATGTCGACGCCGTCCACGGTGATGCGGCCAGAGTCTGGTGCGTAAAAACGTGGAATCAGTGCCGCCAGCGTGCTCTTCCCGCCGCCAGACGCTCCGACCAAGGCAATGGTTTGGCCGGGTTGTACCTGCAGGTTGATCTTGTCCAGTGCCAGCTTATCGCTGCCGGGGTAGCGGAAGCTCACGTTCTCGAAGCGAATCTCACCCTTGCACTCTGGCAGCCGGGCTTGGCCTGCGTCCGCTTCCACTGGTGCATCTAGCACTCCAAAGACGCTTTCGCAAGCGGCTAGGCCGCGCTGCAGAATGGGGCTGATGGTCGTGAGCTGCTTGATCGGCGAGATCAGAAGCAGCATAGCAGTGATGAAGGAGACAAAGCCTCCGGCCGTGTCTCCAGCCTGCCCCATGGCACGACTCAGAGCCATGTAGATGATGAACGCAATGGCAACGGAGGCCGTCATATGCGTGATGGGAGTCAGGGCAGAGGCGGGTACGGCCTCCTTCATCATGCTGCGGCGAAAGTTTTCAGTCACGGCATGGAAGCGCTCTTTTTGTTGCGCTTGACCGCCATAGATCTTGATGACTTTGTTGGCCGCAGTGGTCTCTTCCACAGTGTGGGCCACGGCGCGCAGCGACTCCAGGCTGGCTCTGCTGGCCTTGCGTATGCGGCGACCAAAGCTTTGAATCAGAATCGCTATTACCGGCCCCACGGTCAACGTGATGAGGGTCAGCTTCCAGTCCAGGTAGACTAGGTAAGACAGCAGTGCCACGGCGGTCAAAGACTCACGAACTGCGGTCACCAACACATTGGTCGCCGCTTGGTTGATGTTGTCTACGTCATAGAGTAGGCGCGCAATCCATTGCGACGCGGGCTGGGTGTGAAAGATTTGCGTGGGGGCTCCCACCAGCTTGTCGAACATGGTGCGACGCAAATCGACTACCAAACGTGTAGATACCCAGGTCATGAGGTAGTTGGTCACAAAAGACAAAACGCCTCGGGCTAGAAACAACAACACAATGCTCGCGGGGATGAGCCACACCATGCGTGCGTCCGAGGCGCGAAATCCGCTGTCAAGCAGATGCTTCATGATGGCTGGAAACACGGGCTCTGTTGCCGCAGTGAAAACCATGCAGAGCACGGCGATGGAGAAAGCCTTCCAGTTGGGGCGCAAAAAGCCCAGCAGTCGCAGGTACAGCGCGCGGTCTGCTTTAGTCATGCTGGGGCAATGAAGGCTTGGTGGGCGAGCGCCAAGCCTCGCCTTTTTGTATCTCCAATGCCTTCACATAGCGATAAAAAGTCCCCTCAAAATTCCCCAGCGCAATTACAAACCCAGCCCAGCCATCGAGAAAACCCAGCTTGAACAGGTAGTGCTTCCAGAACGCCCATTTGGCGTGCAGCAAAGCTGACCATATGCTGATCTTCTTGTGCTTGATCTTTTCGGCTCCCAATGATGAGTACCGATTTGCTTTATGCATGACTTCGGCCATGTTCTTGAATGGGAATTGCCAAATTGCAGCCTGCATATGGCCAATCGCTTTTTTGGAATGCAAGACGTAGCCCTCATGTACCGGCTTCTGGTCGTAGGCCATGGCACCCTTGCGAAACAACTGGGGTTGGCGGTAATTGGGGTACCAGCCTGAGTGCTTGATCCAGCGGCCCATGAAGAAATTGCGCCGTGGCGTCCAGTAGGCATCCAGAGCGTCGTCACTTTGGGTCAGCGTACGAATTTCCTGCGCCGCTTCCGGGGTGCAGCGTTCATCTGCATCCAGGCTGAAAATCCATGCGTGCGTGCATGCCGCAATGGCCCGATTACGCAGGTCGCCAAAGCCCTTGAATTCCACCTGGACCACCTTTGTGCCCAGCTGCGTTGCCAGTTCGGCCGTCCCATCCGTGCTCCAGGAATCCACCACGACAACCTCATCGGCCCAACGCACGCTCTCAATGGCTGCGCGCACTTTTTCCGCCTCGTTGTAGGCAATGATGTAAACGGAAATCAGGGGCATGCGGGGTGATAACATCCAATTGTGTGTTGAACTTTCGTTCAAAATCCCGCTCACAAAGCAGGTTGAAGGTGCCTTTCGACACTCTCCGCGAAGGCGGCCTAGTCTATTCCAAAATGCTATTCCCCGAATTGATTTCGGTGGTCATCACCACCTACAACCGAAGTGACGCACTGTCATTGGTGCTTGCAGGCCTGGCTCGTCAGACCGATCAACAGTTCGAAGTAGTGATTGCCGACGATGGCTCCCAGCCTGAGCACGTGGTAGCTATCGCCGCAGCTGCGGAAGCCATGCAGTTTCCGGTAACCCATGTTTGGCACCCGGACGTGGGTTTTACTGCTGCCCAGGTGCGCAACTTGGGGGTTGCCGCTGCGAGAGGGGCATATCTCGTACTGCTGGATGGTGACTGCGTGCCTGAAGTGGATTTCATAGCCCGCCACCGCCAGCTACAAGAGACCGGGTACTTCATCAATGGCAGTCGGGTGCTATTGAGCCGACCATTCACCGACGGTTTATTGTGCGGCGGCGAAATGCCAGTAGGGCGCACCTTCGGCTATTGGCTGACCCGGCGTTGGGCAGGAGATGCGAGCAAGCTAACAGGTGCATTGCGCCTACCTGATTTGGGACTTCGACGGCAAACCACGTTTGTTTGGAAGGGCATTCGCAGTTGCAACATGGCGGTGTGGCGCGTTGATTACGAGGCTGTCAACGGGTTTGATGAAACCTTTGTTGGCTGGGGACATGAGGATGCAGACTTTGTGCTGCGGCTTCACAATGCGGGTCTGGTCCGCAAAAATGGCTTTTGTGCGACCGAGGTATACCACCTGTGGCATCCAGAGTCAGACCGGGGCCGCGAAGGTGTGAACGCCGACAAAGTGCGTGAGCGGCAAAAGACGGGGCAGGTACGCGCAACTGTTGGTTACCAAGAAAGTCTTGCAGCCAGCAATACCGTCATTCGCAGTTGGGGATAATCGGAACACGATGCATAAATTTTTTCTGTCACTGATTGTTGGTTTTTTCAGCCTGCAGGCCTCTGCTCAATTTCGCGTGGAAGTATCTGGTGTGGGCCTGACACAGCTACCCATCGCCATACCAGCGTTTCGTGGTGAAGACGCAGCACCTCAAAAGTTGGCTGCCATCGTGATGGCTGATCTGGAGCGTAGCGGTCAGTTCCGCGGTACCGATAACGTGGCCGGTGCTTGGGACGAGGCGTCCCGGCCTGATGTGGCGCAGTGGCGTCAAAAAGGGGCTGACGCCCTGGTGGCTGGCAGCGTAACCCGGCTGGCTGATGGTCGCTACGATGTTCGCTTTCGGGTCTGGGACACTGTGCGTAATCAGGATCTCGGTGGCCAAAGCCACGCCGTGGCAGCAGGCGATTTGCGCTTAGCAGCCCACCGGGTGGCAGACTTTGTCTACGAAAAGCTAACCGGCGACAAGGGCATTTTTTCCACGCGCATTGCCTACGTCACCAAGGCGGGCACTTCGTTCAATCTCTGGGTGGCCGACGCCGATGGAGAAAATCCCCAAAGTGCCTTGAACAGCCTGGAACCTGTAATCTCCCCCTCTTGGGCGCCCAATGGCAATCAGTTAGCCTATGTGTCATTTGAGTCGCGCAAGCCGGTGGTCTATGTGCACGACGTAGGAACCGGTCGCCGCCGCCTAGTGGCCAACTTCAAAGGCTCCAACAGCGCACCTGCCTGGTCCCCTGATGGCCGTACCTTGGCGCTGACGCTGAGCCGCGATGGTGGTTCGCAGATTTATTTGATGGATGCCAACGGTGGAGAGCCCAAACGCCTTGCACAGTCCACCGCCATCGACACCGAGCCCGTGTTTACCGCAGACGGGAAAACCATTTACTTTGTCAGCGACCGTGGCGGCTCACCGCAGATTTACCGTATGCCCATCAGCGGAGGAAATCCGGAGCGCGTAACGTTCAATGGCACCTACAACATCTCCCCGGCTGTTAGCCCGGATGGCAAGTGGCTGGCCTATGTGTCTCGCGTTAGCGGTGCGTTCAAGCTGCACATCATGGATCTGGCCAGTGGCACCGCCAATGCGATTACGGACACTAGCGCCGATGAAAACCCAAGTTTTTCACCCAACAGCCGTTTGGTGATTTATGCCACCCTGCAACAGGGGCGTGAGGCGTTGATGACCACCACCCTGGATGGAAAAATCAAGGCTCGTCTGGCCGGGCAAAGTGGTGATATCCGGGAGCCCGATTGGGGCCCGGTGCAGAAGTAATTAGATTTAAACAAGGAGTATGGAATGAAGCGGATCGTTTTGGCAGTGTCGGTGGCGTTGGTTCTCAGTGCCTGTGGCTCGGCCGTTAAATTGGACAACACGCCTGTGGAAGACAGGACAGGTAAAGCCGTCAGTGGCAGCACGGCTGATGACAAGGCCGGAAGCGGTGGCGTAGCTAAATCTGATGTTAAAACCATCGACTTGACAGCCGCTGAGCGTGACGCGTTCATGAAGTCCACGACGCGCACCGTGTATTTCGACTACGACAGTTTCGTGATCCGCTCCGAGTTTCAGTCCGTGATCGAGGCCCATGCCAAGTTCATCAAGGCCGACAAGTCCCGCAAGGTGACCCTCGAAGGCCATACTGACGAGCGCGGCGGTCGTGAATACAACCTGGCGCTGGGTCAAAAGCGTGCCGAAGCCGTTCGCAAGGCGCTGGTTTTACAGGGCGTAGCAGATAGCCAACTAGAAGCCGTGAGCTTTGGCAAAGAAAAGCCTGCCGCGCTGGGCAATACAGAAGCGGCGATGGAGAAAAACCGCCGTGCTGAAATCAGCTACCGCTGAGCAGACTGATGGCCTTCTCCGTCTTGAAATACGCTCGCAATGCCACGGCATCGGCATTGCTGCTGCTGACATTGGGCACCGCCTTTGCGGGTCTTTTCGATGACGAAGAGGCGCGCCGGGCGATTCTGGACTTGCGGCAGAGGATAGACACTTTGCGCCAGGAGTCCGAGCAGAAGCTGGCGGAGGAAAGTCGCCGCGCAACCGAGGAGGCTGCGCAGTTGCGCCGTAGCCTGGCGGACTTGCAGAACCAGTTGGAAGCCAGCCGTGCCGAGATTGCCAAGCTGCGCGGGCAAGACGAACAGATGGCCCGTGATTTGTCCGAAATACAGCGCAAGCAAAAGGACGCCGGACAAACCCTGGAAGACCGCTTGCGCAAATTGGAACCCACGCGTGTGACCGCTGATGGCCGGGAGTTTCTGGCGGAGCCTGCTGAAAAGCGGGACTTTGAAGCAGCCTTGGCGATTTTTCGCAAAGGCGAATTCAGCGCGGCCCAAGCTGCGTTCGTCGATTTTGTGAACCGCTATGGTCAAAGTGGCTACCGTCCATCAGCCCTGTTCTGGTTGGGCAATGCGCAGTACGCCACCAAGGACTACAAAGAAGCGCAGGCCAATTTCCGCATGCTGGTACAGCAGGCGCCTGACCACATCCGTGTGCCGGAAGCCTTGTTGGCGATTGCCAATTGCCAGTTGGAAATGAAAGACACCAAGGCTGCCCGCAAGACTTTGGAAGAGCTGGTGTCCGGCCATCCCGGCACTGAAGCTGCCGCGGCTGGCAAAGACCGCTTGGCGCGCTTCAAATAATTGCTGGTAGATGCCCGCCAAGACTCCCGACTTGCCAGATGGCGCTGATTTGGTTCGGCGTTTTTCTGGTCTGGACCGTCTGCTGGGGGCTGATCCGGCACACCGCGTGCGGAACGCGCACATCATGGTGGTGGGTATAGGCGGGGTGGGCTCTTGGACCGCGGAGGCGTTAGCGCGCAGCGGGGTAGGGCGTATTACCCTGGTGGATATGGATCACATTTCTGAGTCCAACATTAACCGCCAACTCCATGCGCTAACCAACACCGTGGGCATGGCCAAGATTGAGGCCATGCGACAGCGCATTGCCTTGATCAACCCCGCGTGTGAAGTCATCGGTGTAGACGCTTTTGTGGAGCCTGACAGTTGGCTGTCCTTGATTGCCTCAAACGTTGACGGCGTGGTGGACGCCTGCGACCAGGTGCGCGCCAAGGCCGCCATGGCCTCTTGGGCCAGGAGTACTAAGACCCCGTTTATTTCCGTCGGTGCTGCAGGGGGCAAGCGACATGCCCACGCGGTAGATATCGCCGACCTCAGTGAGGTGACACATGACCCGTTGCTGGCGCAACTGCGTTACCGCCTGCGCAAGGAACATGGCGCGCCGAAGAATGGAAAAAAAATCCACGTGGCTTGTGTGTTCAGCAAGGAAACGGTGGCTGGGCCAGATGCCTCGTGCGACGTGCAATCCGATGGCTCGCTGAACTGCCATGGCTATGGATCGCTGGTGACGGTAACTGCCACGTTTGGTATGTGCGCTGCAGGGTGGATGATTGATAAAATATCGCGCGAGTCTTCTAATGACACTACAAAACACGCTATAATTTGAGGCTTCGCGGGACATGTAACTGAGTTGCAGGTTTTCGTAGGGACCATAGCTCAGTTGGTAGAGCAGCGGACTTTTAATCCGTTTGTCGTGGGTTCGACCCCCGCTGGTCCCACCAAGTTGTGACGATTTAAGGGAATTTAGCTCAGCTGGTAGAGCAGCGGACTCTTAATCCGTAGGTCGAGAGTTCGAATCTCTCAGTTCCCACCACTTCATGTGGAATCGAAAAGCCCACTGTTGCAAAACAGTGGGCTTTTTTCTTGCCTTTTCGGCGCAGAAAAAGGGCCTTAGCCCTCCATCTGTGCGGTCAAGTCCAGCCACTGTTCTTCCAGCGTTTGCAACTCGCTGTTCACGGCCTTCAGGCGCTTGCCGGTTTCGGCAATCACTGACGGGTGCGGGTTGGTGGAGAGCTTGGCTTCCAGTTCCGCACCTTCGCTGTTCAGCGTGGCCATGCGCTCTTCCAACTGGGCGATTTCTTTCTTCAGCTTGCGCAGTGCGTCGGGTGTAGGGCCGGTTTTGACCACGGCCACCGGGGCCGCGACCACGGGTTTGACCGCATCGGACTTGGCTTCTTCCTTGGCCAGTTCGCGCTGGCGCTTGGCCTCGTCCAGCAGGTAGCGCTGGTAGTCATCCAGGTCACCGTCAAAGGGCTCCACGCCACCGCGTGACACCATCCAGAACTCGTCGCACACACTGCGCAAGAGCGCACGGTCGTGGCTCACCAGCATCACAGTGCCTTCGAATTCGTTGAGCGCCATGGCCAGTGCTTCGCGCGTCGCCAGGTCTAAGTGGTTGGTTGGCTCATCCAGCAGCAAGAGGTTGGGGCGCTGCCATACGATCATGCACAGCACCAGGCGCGCTTTTTCGCCACCGCTCATGCTGCCCACGGCCTGCTTGACCATGTCGCCGCCGAAGTTGAAGGTGCCCAGGAAACTGCGTAGGTCCTGCTCGCGCATCTGCTGACCCGCAATCTTGCCAGCGGCCGTCATCTCGCGCACCAGGCGAATCATGTGCTCTAGCGGGGACTCATCAGGTCGCAGCACGTCCAACTCTTGCTGCGCGAAGTAGCCAATGTTCAGGCCCTTGCCCTCTGTCACATCGCCACCCAAGGGTTGCAAATCGCGCGCCACGGTTTTCACCAGAGTCGATTTACCCTGACCGTTGGCGCCCAGGATACCGATGCGCTGCCCGGCCAGCACCGATTTGCTGACGTTGTGCACGATGGTGGTGGGCGGGGTGCCCTTGGGCGCGTCTTCGGGCGGTGGATAGCCAAAGCTGACGCCGCTCATGGACAGCATGGGGTTGGGGAGGTTGGCTGGCTCTTTGAACTCGAACGTGAAATCCGCCTCGCTGAGTAGCGGTGCAATCTTCTCCATGCGGTCTAGCGCTTTCACGCGACTCTGTGCCTGCTTGGCCTTGCTAGCCTTGGCCTTGAAACGGGCAATGAACTTTTGCAGATGGGCGATCTTGTCTTGCTGCTTGCTAAACGCCGTTTGCTGCAGCGCCATTTGTTCTGAACGCAAATCCTCGAACTTGCTGTAGTTGCCACCGTAGCGCACCAGCTTGCCTGCGTCGATGTGCAGCGTCACGTTGGTCACGGCATCCAGAAACTCACGGTCATGGCTGATGACCACCATCGTGCCTTCGTATTTCTTGAGCCAGGCTTCCAGCCAGACCAGGGCGTCCAAGTCCAAGTGGTTGGTGGGTTCGTCCAGCAGCAGCAGGTCGCTGGGGCACATCAGTGCACGCGCCAGCTGCAGGCGCATGCGCCAGCCGCCGGAGAAGCTGTTCACCGGCTTGTCCAGCTCCGTAGTCTTGAAGCCCAGGCCTAGAATCAACGCCTGTGCACGGGCGGCCGCGTCGTACTCCCCGGCGTCGTGCAGACCGGTGTAGGCGTGAGCCATGCGATCGTAGTCCTCAGTGGCCTCGGCGGCGGCCACTTCGGCACGCGCGGCACCGAGCTGAGTGTCACCTTCAACCACAAAGTCGGTCGCGCCTTGATCTGTCTCGGGCATGTCCTGGGCCACCTGGCCCATACGCCATTGGGTGGGGATGTAGTACTCGCCAGCGTCTTCGTGCAGGTTCCCATTGAGCAGGGCAAACAGCGAGGACTTGCCGGCGCCGTTACGCCCCACCAGGCCGACCTTTTCGCCAGGGTTCAGGGTGACAGAGGCACTTTCGAGGAGCACCTTGGCGCTGCGGCGCAGGGTGACGTTTTTCAAGGTAATCATGTTGGGAACTCAGTTATCAATTCTTTTAGGCGTTTCAGGCCTGCATGGTGGTGAGGGCTGGTAGACGGGGTATCCGTTCTACGGCGCATCTCGCGGGCGAACACTTTGGGTTCGCAGTATTCATTTCGTTAAGGCCGTTGTTGGCCGGCTTGTTCTGTGGCAACCGCGAACAGCGCCTACGCCCGGACACCCCATCCACCAACCCAGCGGTGCACTTTTTTGCGTTCCAGGGAGCCCCTTCGTAGCGGCAGGTCAGGGGTAGGGGGCGCAGTGAGGTCAAGGAGGAGGCCGAAGGCCGGGGGACACGAACGGAGCTCCCTGCTCCTGGCCTGTTGCGGGCTCAGTACTGAAGCCCAGCACCAAGAGGCGCTAAAGCAGCAAGGCCTCCTTGGTCACCAACAACACCTGCTCTTCACCCGCACTGGTTTCCAGCCAGACCACTTCAAGCGCAGGAAAGGCGGCTTCAAAAAAGTCGCGTTCATTGCCGATTTCCAGCACCAAAACGGCATCGTCAGCCATATGGTCCGGTGCTTGTCGCAACAACGTACGCACAAAGTCCATGCCATCGCCACTGCCGCCGGACTGGTTGCCGTCCAGCGCGATAAAGGGCTCCGCCTTGTACTCCGCAGGCAGAGCAGCCATGCTCTGCGCGTTCACATACGGTGGATTGCAGAGAATCAAATCAAACGGTCCGGGCACAGCAGTCAGTCCATCAGACTCCACCAACTGCATGCGGTCCTGCAAGCTGTGCTTGTCCACATTGATGCGGGCCACGGCCAGAGCATCGGTGGAAATATCAGCACCCGTGACTTCCACATCTGGATAAACCATGGCCGCCAAGATAGCCAAGCTGCCGTTGCCGGTGCACAAGTCCAGCACGCGGCGTGTGCTTTCCTTCAACCAGTAGTCAATGCTGCCATCCACCAGCAGCTCGGCAATCAGCGAACGCGGCACGATCACGCGCTCGTCCACATAGAACGGCACGCCCTGCAGCCAGGCCTCGTTCGTCAGATAGGCCGCGGGCTTGCGCGTGGTGATGCGTGCTCCTAAAAGCGTAGCTGCTCGCGCATATTCCTCGGGGGCTACAGGCCTGTTTGCCTCAGAAGCCTCTCCGTTCAGCGGTGTATCCAGTGGCAGGCCCAGCGCATGCAGTACCAGCCATGCGGCTTCGTCCCGCGCGTTGGTGGTGCCGTGGCCGAAGGAGACCTGGGCGTCCGTAAGCTGCTGGGTGGCGTGGGCCACCAGTTCCAACAAGGTCATGCCTGCGCCTGACGGTTCAGGTTGACCAGCACCTGGCGGTAGATGTTCTTCAGCGGCTCAATATCCGCCACCGCCACAAACTCGTTGATCTTGTGGATGGTGGCGTTGGGCGGGCCCAGTTCAATCACCTGGGGACAGACCTGGGCGATAAAGCGCCCGTCGCTGGTGCCACCGGTGGTGGACAGCTGGGTTTCGATGCCGGTCTCTGAGCGGATGGCATCGCGCACCGCGTCCACCAGCGTACCGGGCGTGGTGAGGAAGGGCAGGCCGCCCACGGTCCAGGCCAGGTCGTATTCCAGTTCGTGCTTTTCCAGCACGCTGGCCAAGCGCTTTTGTAGCGACTCGGGCGTGGACTCGGTAGAGAAGCGGAAGTTGAAATCGATCACTACGTGGCCTGGAATCACATTGCTGGCGCCGGTGCCGCCGTGCATATTGCTGACTTGCCAGGTGGTGGGCGGGAAGAAGTCGTTGCCACGGTCCCACTCGATGCCCACCAGCTCGGCCAGCGCGGGCGCGGCCAGGTGGATGGGGTTTTTGGCCAGGTGCGGGTAGGCAATGTGGCCCTGCACGCCCTTGACCGTGAGCTTGCCGCTCATGGTGCCGCGCCGGCCGTTCTTGATCATGTCGCCCGTGCGTTCCACCGAGGTGGGCTCGCCCACGATGCAGTAGTCCAGCACCTCGCCACGCGCTTTGAGCGTGTTGCAGACCACTACGGTGCCGTCGTTGGCCGGGCCTTCCTCGTCGCTGGTCAGCAGCAGGGCGATGTTCAGGTCGGGCTGGGGCGTGGCGGCCAAAAACTCTTCAATGGCCACCACAAACGCGGCCAGCGAGGTCTTCATGTCGCTGGCGCCGCGGGCAAACAGCTTGCCGTCGCGGTGTGTGGGCACAAAGGGCGCACTGTCCCATTGCTCCAGTGGGCCCGTGGGCACGACGTCGGTGTGGCCGGCAAATACCAGCGTCTTGGCTGCTATGGATTTGCTAGCTGCTGGCGCAATATTGACGGGGGCTGTAGCCCGTTTTGCCCATAAATTGGTGACGCGGAAGTCAGCGGGGCCACTCTCGATGGTTTCGCAGACAAAGCCCAAAGGGGCCAGGCGTTGGGCAATCAGGGTTTGGCAGCCGCCATCCAGCGGGGTGACCGAAGCCATGGAAAGCAGCTGCTCAGTGAGCTGCAAAGTTTTCGTCATCAGTGCTTCACGTCCAGGGTAATTTCGGTGAACGAGGCTTCTTCTTCCTCTTCCACCGCAGCAGCCGGCTTGGCGGCCTTGCTAAAGTCGTTTTGCAGGCGCCACAACAGGTTGGTTGGCGAATCCGCATGGGACAGGCCCTCTTTGCGCTCGACCACGCCTTCCACAATCAGGCGGGCGATGTCGTGCTCGAAGGTTTGCGAGCCCTCGGCCATGGATTTTTCCATGGCTTCCTTGACGCCCGAGAAGTCGCCTTTTTCAATCAGCTCGGCAATCAGTTTGGTGTTCAGCAGCACCTCGGCGGCCGGCGTGCGCATGCCTGCCATCGTGCGCAGCAGGCGCTGCGACACCACGGCGCGCAAGGCCGCAGCCAGGTCGCCCAGCATGGTGGAGCGCACTTCCACAGGGTAGAAGCTCAGAATCCGGTTCAGCGCCTGGTAGCTGTTGTTGGCGTGCATGGTGGCCAGGCACAGGTGGCCCGACTGCGCATAGGCAATGGCTGCTGACATGGTTTCACGGTCGCGGATCTCACCAATCAGGATCACGTCTGGTGCCTGGCGCAGTGCGTTTTTCAGCGCCACTTGCAGGTTTTGCGTGTCGGTACCGATTTCGCGCTGGTTGACGATGGATTTCTTGTTCTTGAACAAAAACTCCACCGGGTCTTCGATGGTCAAGATGTGGCCCGAGACGTTTTCGTTGCGGTAGTCCATCATGGACGCCAGCGTGGTGCTCTTGCCCGCGCCGGTGGCCCCCACCATGAGCAGCAGTCCGCGCTTTTCCATGATCAGGTCGCCCAGAATCGGTGGCAACTGCAGGTTGGCCAGGGAAGGAATGTCCACCGCGATATAGCGGATCACCGCGGCGATGGATCCCCGCTGGCGCATGGCGCTGACGCGGAAACGGCCAACCCCCGCCATGGGAAAGCCCACATTGAGTTCCCCTTCGACGTCCAGCAGCGCCATCTGTTCAGGCGAGAGCACCTCGGCCAGCAGGTTCTTGGGCGCATCGGCAGGCAGCACCTGGCTGTTGATCGGTACGCACTGGCCATTGATCTTGATCAGCGCAGGCGCATGCGCGGACAAGTACACATCCGACGCCTTCTTGTCGCTCATCAGGCGAAGAATGCGCTCCATCGTTCCCGACGGTTGGGGCGTGGTGGTGGCCATGGCGTACCTCTCAGAACAGGTCTATGGGTTTAATCGCGCTCAATCACGCAAGAGGTCGTTGAGCGATGTCTTGGAACGCGTCTGGGCGTCCACACGCTTGACGATGATGGCCGCGTACAGGCTGTACTTGCCGTCATTCTTGGGCAGGCTGCCGCTGATGACCACCGAGCCAGAAGGAATGCGGCCATAGCTCACGGTGTCGGTGGCGCGGTCATAAATCGGGGTGCTTTGGCCGATGTACACGCCCATGGAGATCACCGAGTTTTCTTCCACGATCACGCCTTCGACCACTTCGGAGCGGGCGCCGATGAAGCAGTTGTCTTCAATGATGGTGGGGCCGGCCTGCATGGGTTCGAGCACACCACCAATGCCCACGCCACCGGACAGGTGCACGTGCTTGCCGATCTGCGCGCAGGAGCCCACAGTGGCCCAGGTGTCAACCATGGTGCCTTCGTCCACATACGAGCCGATGTTGCAGTAGGACGGCATCAAGATCACGCCCTTGCCCTGGAAGCTGCCGCGGCGCGCCACGGCGGGTGGCACTATGCGCACACCGCTGGCCTTGAGGTCGGCTTCGGACATGCCGGAGAACTTGGTGCCCACCTTGTCGTAAAAGCCCAGGTCGCCGGACTGCACGATGGCGTTGTCCTTCAGGCGGAAGCTCAGCAGCACGGCTTTCTTGATCCACTGGTGGGTGGTCCACTGGCCCACGGCTTCACGCGTAGCCACGCGCAGGCGGCCAGCGTCGAGTTCATTCAGCACGTGCTCCACGGCATCGCGCACTTCAGCGGGAGCGGAGGTGACGGAGATGTTGGCGCGGTCTTCCCACGCGGCTTCGATAACGGTTTGCAGTTGTTGGCTCATAGGGCTTTTGAGAAGGGAAAAGTGGTTGAAAGACTCAGGAAACTCGGGATTTCACAAACTGGACGATGCGCTGCGCGGCTTCCACGCACTCTGCGGCTTCGGCCACCAGCGCCATGCGGATGCGCTGCGCGCCAGGGTTGCTGCCATGGGCCTCGCGGGCCAGGTAGCTTCCGGGCAAGACCGTCACATTGTAAAGAGCGAGCAGGTCACGCGCGAAATCCGTGTCGCTGCCCTCCACCTTGGCCCACAAATAAAAGCCCGCATCGGGCAAGGCCACGTCCATCACCTCGGCCAGCATGGGGGTAACCTGGGCAAACTTGTCGCGGTATTGCGCGCGGTTGTCCACCACGTGGGCCTCGTCGTCCCAGGCTGCGGCGCTGGCGGTCTGCACCACCATGCTCATTGCGCTGCCGTGGTAGGTGCGGTACAGCAAAAATTGCTTGATCAGCTTGGCATCGCCCGCGCAAAAACCGCTGCGCATGCCCGGCACATTGCTGCGCTTGGACAGGCTGGTGAAGGACACCAGGTTCTTGAAGTCACTACGGCCCAGCTTGGCAGCGGCTTCCAGCCCACCCAGCGGCGGCTCGTCGCGGAAGTAAATCTCGCTGTAGCACTCGTCAGACGCGATCACAAAGCCGTACTGGTCGCTCAGGGCAAACAGCTTGGCCCATTCGGACAGCGGCATCACGGCGCCCGCCGGATTGCCCGGCGAACAGACATACAGCAACTGGGTGCGTGCCCAGACGTCTGCGGGCACGCTGTCCCAGTCCTGCGCAAAGTTGCGCGCCGGGTCGGACGCTACAAAGTAGGGCTGGGCACCGCACAGCAGGGCCGCGCCTTCGTAGATTTGGTAGAACGGGTTGGGGCAGACCACCTGCACGGGACCGCGCGCGTCGGCCTTCTCGGGGTTCACCACGGTCTGGGCGAAGGCAAACAGTGCCTCGCGCGAGCCGTTAATGGGCAACACCTGGGTGGCCGCGTCCAGCTGCAGGCCATAGCGCCGCTCCAGCCAGCGGACCATGGAACTGCGCAACTTGGCGTCGCCCGCCGTAGCGGGGTAGACCGACAGGCCGCCGTCAGCGCTGCGGATGGCGTCGCAGTAGGCGTCTTTGATGAGGTCGGGCGTGGGATGGCGGGGCTCGCCAATGCCCAAACTGATGGGGCGGTAGGCGGGGTTAGGGGTGACGGTGGAGAACAGCTGGCGCAGGCGTTCAAAGGGGTAGGCTTGCAGGCGCGACAAATTCGGGTTCATGGGGCGGCATTATCCCCTGAGTCCCCGGCGCATCCGGGCATAACGCGCCCTACAGTGGGTTGGCGTGGCGGTGGTTTTCAGGCTGTAACGTTTGCCCAGCGCTGCATAGCGGATACAGCAGCTGCTACACAGTATCATCGGGGGCCATTCGTCAGTCACCGCTGACTGATTAATCCAATGAAATCAACTGCTTAGAGCAGATACCACCGATCCGTGCGCCTTAATTCCATCAAGTTATCCGGCTTCAAGTCCTTCGCGGAGCCCACCAACTTCCTGTTGCCGGGGCAACTGGTGGGCGTGGTGGGGCCCAACGGCTGCGGCAAATCCAACATCATGGATGCGGTGCGCTGGGTGCTGGGTGAGAGCAAGG
Organism: Rhodoferax saidenbachensis; assembly: GCF_031457975.1. GTDB lineage: Bacteria > Pseudomonadota > Gammaproteobacteria > Burkholderiales > Burkholderiaceae_C > Allorhodoferax > Allorhodoferax saidenbachensis_A. Next base: position 548,598 of record NZ_JAVDXO010000001.1, on the reverse strand, counting down.
CCAGCGAGCTGCGTGGCGAGTCCATGCAGGACGTGATCTTCAACGGCACCACCAGCCGCAAGCCCGCCAGCCGCGCCAGCGTGGAGCTGGTGTTTGACAACGCCGACCACCGGGCCGGTGGCCAGTGGGGCCAGTTCGGCGAAATTGCCGTGAAGCGCGTGCTGACACGCGATGGCGGCTCCAGCTACTTCATCAACAACCAGCCGGTGCGCCGCCGCGACGTGCAGGACGTGTTCCTGGGTACCGGCCTCGGGCCGCGTGCCTACGCCATCATCGGCCAAGGCACGATCAGCCGCATCATCGAATCCAAGCCCGAAGAGCTGCGCCTGTTCCTCGAAGAAGCGGCGGGGGTTTCCAAGTACAAAGAGCGCCGCCGCGAGACGGAAAACCGCCTCAGCGACACGCGTGAGAACCTGACCCGCGTGGAAGACATCCTGCGCGAGCTCAACGCCAACCTCGAAAAACTGGAAAAACAGGCCGAGGTGGCTGCCAAGTACAACGCACTGCAGTCTGAAGTGACCCTCAAGCAGCACCAGCAGTGGTTTTTGAAGCGCGCCGAGGCGCTGGCCGACCAGGCCAAGGTGCAGTCCGAAGGTCTGGGTGCCGTCAACGCGCTAGAAGCCCGCATGGCCGATCTGCGCCATATCGAGGCCGATCTGGAAACCGTGCGCCAGGCCCACTATGCGGCCGGTGACCAGGTGAACCAGGCCCAGGGCCTGCTGTACGAAGCCAGCACCGATGTAGGCCGCCTGGAGGCCGAAATTCGCTTTGTCGTGGAAGGCCGCCAGCGCGTCGAACAGCGCCTGGTCACGCTGAAAGACCAGATTGCAGAATGGGCCGTGCGCCGCGACGATGCGCAGGCCGAGATTGAGCGTCTGGCCGAACTGGCTGCCTTGGGCGAAGAGCAAACCGAGCTGCTGGCCGCCCAGGTGGAAGAGCAGTCCATGCAGCTGCCCGATATCGAAGAGGCCGTGGCCACCGCACAGGCCGCCGCCAACGACCAGCGCGGCAGCGTGGTGCAAGTGCAGCAGCAGATCCAGGTGCTGGCCGCCGAGCAGCGCAGCATCGAAGAGCAAAGCCGTCAACTGAACACCCGCCGCGACCGCCTGATGACGGACCGCAACGCACTGTCTGCGCCCGACGAAGCCCGCCTGATCAGCCTGCAGGAGCAGTTGGAGGCCGCGCAGGAAACCAACCAGATCGCCGAGGCCCGCCTGCATGAGCTGCAGGAGTCGGTGCCCCAGTTGGACGAAGCCCGGCGCACCCAGCAGCAAACGGTGAACGACGAGTCAGCCAAGCAGGCGGACTTTTCGGCCCGACTGGAAGCACTGAAGGCCTTGCAGGAAAAGGTAAAGACTGACGGCAAGCTGCAACCCTGGTTGGCCAAACATGGCCTGGGCCATTTACAGGGCTTGTGGACCCGCATCCACATCGAACAGGGCTGGGAAAACGCGCTGGAAGGCGCGTTGCGTGAGCGACTGGGGGCACTGGAAGTGTCCCGGCTGGAGATGCTGCGCGCCTTTGCGGTGGACGCACCGCCCGCCAAGCTGGCGTTTTACACCCCCCCTTTGGCCGCCGCACCCGAGCGTGCCAGTGCCTTGCCCCGCCTGTCCGACTTGTTGCGCATAAACGAAGCCGGGCAAAAGGCCGTGTTGACCGACTGGCTGCAGGGCTGCTACACCGCCGCCACATTTGAAGATGCCCTGGCCCAACGCGACAAGCTACAGGCCGGCGAAAGCATTTATGTGAAGTCCGGTCATGTGGTCACCGCGCACAGCGTGAGTTTTTACGCCCAGGACAGCGAGCAAGCCGGGCTGCTGGCCCGCGCGCAGGAAATTGAAAACCTGGAAAAGCAGCTGCGCGCCCAGCAGCTGATTGCCGACGAATCCCGCATGGCGCTGAGCCGCGCCGAAAGCGCCTACGCCGAGAGCGCCCAGCGCCTGGTGGGCGTGCGCCGCGAGGCCGCAGAAACCCAGAGCCGCGCGCACGAGTTGCAGGTGGAAACCTTGCGCTTGTCCCAGTTGCTGGAGCAAACCCGGGCGCGCAGCGCGCAGATCGAGGCCGACATGGCCGAGGTGGAAGCGCAGCTGGACGACTTGCAAGAGCGCCGTGTGGAGGCTGAAGGCCGTTTCGAATCGCTGGACATGCAGCTGGCCGACAGCCAGGAGCGTCATGCCCAGTTGGAAGAGCGCGTGATCGAAGGCCAGCGCAAGCTGGTGCAGTGCCGCGAGCAGCAGCGCAGCCTGGAGCGCCAGGCGCAAGAGGCGGTGTTTGCGCAGCGCAGCCTGCAAGCCCGCAACGCAGAACTCTCGCGTGCTATAGAAACTGCAGCACAGCAAACGCAGAATATTCTGTCCGAAGAGCAGCGCGCGCAAGAAGAAATGGCACGCCTGACCGATGCGGCGGCCCAGGCCGGCCTGCAAAACGCCCTGGCCCTGAAGCTGGAACGCGAACAGGCCCTGGGCGCCAAGCGCAGCGAGTACGACGACCTGACCGCCAAGCTACGCGCCAGCGATGAGCGCCGCATGCAGCTGGAGCGCGAACTGGACCCACTGCGCCAGCGCATCACTGAATTCCAGCTCAAGGAACAAGCTGCGCGCCTGGGCTTTGAGCAGTTTGAAGCGCAATTGGTAGACGCCCAGGCCGACCTGGCCGCGGTGGAACAAAGTATCAAGGACGGCAATGTGCGCCTGTTCGGCATGCAGGGCGACATCGATCGCCTGCACCGCGAGATTGCCGCCCTAGGTGCGGTCAACCTGGCGGCGCTGGACGAGCTGACAGCGGCCCGCGAACGCAAACAGTTCTTGGATGCCCAAAACGTGGACCTGACCCAGGCCATGAACACGCTGGAAGACGCGATCCGCAAGATCGACGCCGAAACGCGCGAGCTGCTGTCGGGCACCTTTGACCAGGTCAACATGCACTTTGGCCGCATGTTCCCCGAGCTGTTTGGTGGTGGCAATGCGCGTCTGGTGATCACCGGCGACGAGATTCTGGACTCCGGCGTGCAGGTGATTGCGCAGCCGCCCGGCAAGAAGAACCAGACCATCCACCTGCTGTCGGGTGGCGAAAAAGCGCTGACCGCCATCGCGCTGGTGTTCGCCATCTTCCAGCTGAACCCCGCACCGTTCTGTTTGCTGGACGAGGTGGACGCGCCGCTGGATGACGCCAACACCGAGCGCTATGCCAAGCTGGTTTCCAGCATGAGCAAGGGAACGCAGTTCCTGTTCATCAGCCACAACAAGATCGCCATGGAAATGGCCGAGCAACTGATTGGCGTGACCATGCAGGAGCAGGGCGTTTCCCGTATCGTGGCCGTGGACATGGAGTCCGCCGTCACCCTGGCTGAACTGGCGTGAGCGCCAGCAACCCACACAAGACCTAACGATGAGCAACTTACAACTCGGACTGGCAATCGCAGGCGGCGTAGTGCTCGCTGGCGTGGTGGCGCACAGCGCCTGGACCTCGCGCCGCAACGCGCCACGCCAGGCTCAGCCAGAACCCGCCACCGACGACACACTGCCTACCGCTGGCCGCGAGCCCACGCTGTCCGACAACGCGCTGGAAACACCCGCTTTCACGCTGCCCCAGGCACCGCGTCGCCCGGCCATGGACTCGCTGATCGACGTGATTGCCACCGTGGCGCTGGACCCTTCCGTCACCGCCGTGTCGGGTGAGGCCGCGCTGGCCGCCTTGCCCAGCACCCGCCGCGCCGGGACCAAACCGTTCTCGGTCGAGGGCTACAACCTGGTCACCCTGGTGTGGGAAGCGCCGGGCCTGGGCCAGCGCTACGGTGGTTTTCAGGCCGGTGTACAGCTGGCCAACCGATCCGGCGCACTGAACGAGATTGAATATTCCGAGTTCGTGGTGAAGACCCAGGCCTTTGCCGACGCCATTAACGCCACGCCCGAGTTTCCCGAGATGCTGGACGAAGTGGCCCGTGCCCGTGAGCTGGACCAGTTTGCCAGCGCCCACGACGCCCAGCTGGGCTTCACCATCCGCGCGCGCAATGCGTCATGGAGCCCCGGCTACATCCAGCAAAACGCGGCGCGCCTGGGTTTTGTGCAGGGCGTGATTCCCGGTCGCCTGGTGCTGCCATGCTCGGTGGACGGCCTGCCGCCGCTGCTGGTGCTGAGCTTTGACTCCCAAGCGGCGCTGGCCGAAGACCCGGCCCAATCCGCCATCCGCGACATCAGCCTGCACCTGGATGTAGCCCAGGTGGATCGTGCCGAGCAGCCATTTGAGCGCATGCGCGAAGCCGCATCCGCCCTTGCCCAGGCGATGGAAGGCGTGGTGACCGACGACAACGGCCAACCCCTGGCCGCGCAGACCATGGACGTGATCGGCACCGAGCTGCAAACCCTGTACGACACGCTGGAACAGCGTGACTTGGCTGCAGGTTCACCACTGGCGCGACGTTTGTTCAGCTAAATTTTTTGGGTCAGGTATGGCATCGCTGGACTTGTTTTCTTCCGAGCCGGCCACGCCGGACTACGCTCAATTGCAGGCGCTGCGCGCACAACTGCACCACCATGCGCACCAGTACTACGTGCTGGACGCGCCGACGATTCCCGATGCCGAATACGACCGCCTGTTTCGGGAATTGCAGGCCCTCGAGGCGGTGCACCCCGAGTGGGTGACACCCGACTCGCCCACCCAGCGCGTGGGCGGCAAGCCACTGGACGCCTTTGCCACCGTACGCCATGTGGTGCCCATGCTGAGCATTCGCACCGAGACCGACACCGAATCCACCGGCGCCCAGGCTTTTGATGCCCGCGTGCGCAAAGAACTGGGCCTGGGCGAGGCTGACGCACCTGTGGAGTACGTGGCCGAACTCAAGTTCGACGGCCTGGCCATGAGCCTGCGCTATGAACAGGGCGTGCTGGTCCAGGCTGCCACGCGGGGTGACGGTGAATACGGTGAAGACGTCACACAAAACATCCGCACCATCGGACAAATCCCCTTGCGCTTGCCAGAGGGTGTGCCCGCCGTGCTGGAAGTGCGTGGCGAGGTCTACATGCGCCGCGATGACTTTGAGGCCATGAACGAGAAACAGCGCGAGAAGGGCGAGAAAACCTTTGTGAACCCGCGCAACGCCGCGGCAGGTGCCGTGCGCCAGCTGGACCCCGGCATTGCGGCCCAACGGCCCCTGAGCTTTTTTGCGTACGGATTGGGTGAGGTGACTGCAGCGGAGCAGGGCGGGCCTGCGTTTGCCACGCACTACGGCATGCTGCAAACCCTCAAATCATGGGGTTTTCCGGTTGCAGCCCTCGTGGATATTGCGCGAGGTGCTCCTGAATTAATAGCGTACCATCAGCGTATTGGTGCCTCGCGCGACCAGTTGCCCTACGACATCGACGGCGTGGTCTACAAGGTCAACAGCCTGGCGCTGCAGCGTCAACTGGGCTTTGTGACCCGCGAGCCGCGCTGGGCCGTGGCGCACAAATACCCGGCGCAGGAACAGATCACCAAGGTGCTGGGCATTGACGTGCAGGTGGGCCGCACCGGCAAGCTTACGCCCGTGGCGCGCCTCGATCCGGTGTTTGTGGGCGGCACCACAGTGTCCAACGCGACACTGCACAACTTGTTTGAACTGCGCCGCAAGAAAGTGCGTATTGGAGACATGGCCATCGTGCGCCGCGCCGGGGATGTGATCCCCGAAGTGGTGGGTATTGTGAGCACGGGTCCACGTGCCACTTACGTGCCCAACTTCCGAATGCCCCGCAAATGTCCTATCTGTGGCAGCGATGTGGTGCGCGAAAAGACCGAAATGAACCACCGCTGCAGTGGCGGCCTGTTTTGTGGTGCCCAACGCAAACAAGCCATCCTGCATTACGCGCAACGCCGCGCGGTGGAGGTGGAGGGCCTGGGTGAAAAGCTGGTGGACCAGCTGGTGGAGAGCAACACTATCCGCACACTGCCCGATCTCTACAAACTGGGCTTGAGCACGCTGGCCGCGCTGGACCGCATGGCCGAGAAGTCGGCGCAGAACATCGTTGCCGCGCTGGAAAAGTCCAAGCAAACCACGCTGCCGCGCTTTCTGTTTGGCCTGGGCATTCGCCATGTGGGCGAGGCTACGGCCAAGGAACTGGTGCGCCACTTCGGTACCTTGGACGCCATCATGGATGCGTCGGAAGAAGCCCTGACCGGTGTGAGTGACGTAGGCCCCATCGTGGCCAAGAGCCTGCACACCTTCTTTGCACAACCCCATAACCGCGAGGTCGTGGAACAGCTGCGCGCCTGCGGCGTGACCTGGGAAGAGGGCGCACCAGCCGAGCAGGCCCCCAAGCCGCTGGCGGGCAAAACCTTTGTGCTGACCGGCACCTTTCCCACCCTGAGCCGCGACCAAGCCAAAGACCTGCTGGAAGCCGCAGGTGCCAAGGTGGCAGGTTCGGTGAGTAAAAAGACCAGCTATGTGGTGGCCGGGACGGAGGCCGGCAGCAAGTTGGACAAAGCCCAGGAACTGGGTGTGCCCGTGCTGGACGAGGCGGCCATGTTGGAGATGCTGAAATGACCGTACGTGACATTTTGAAAATGGGCGACCCGCGCCTGCTGCGCGTGGCGCAACCTGTGACCGAGTTCGACACCGACGCGCTGCACCTGCTGATCACCGACATGCTGGACACCATGCGCGCGGTCAATGGTGCCGGCCTGGCCGCACCGCAGATTGGGGTGGACCTGCAACTGGTGATCTTCGGCAGCAACGACCGCAACCCGCGCTACCCGGACCGGCCCGTGGTACCGCCCACGGTGCTTATCAATCCGGTGATCACGCCATTGGGCGATGCCGAGGAAAGTGATTGGGAAGGCTGTCTGTCAGTACCGGGCCTGCGCGGCGTGGTGCCACGCTGGGCGCATATCCGCTACACGGGGTTTGACCAGTACGGCGAGCCCATCGACCGCACGGTGGATGGCTTCCATGCGCGCGTGGTGCAGCATGAGTGCGACCACTTGATTGGCAAGCTCTACCCGATGCGCGTGCGAGACTTCGCTCAGTTTGGCTACACCGAAGTGCTGTTTCCTGGCATTGCGGCGAGCGAGGATGACTGAAAGCGCACTGCTACCAAAAGCGTAGCAGTTTGCGCAGTGTCTACGGGGGCCAAGGGCTTGGTTTCTTATATCTAAGACTCCTTTATTTACACCAGAGGAGCGTGATCTGCTTGTACGGCGAGCGAGTTTGGCGGTAAGCTGCTTGGCATAACAAAGTCGTTGCAGCGCCTCCATGGTCAAAACCACGCGCCATCTTTTTGCGGGTTTAGGAATCGGTCCCCGGATCGTGGTTGCGTTCGCCCTGGTGTTTGGCCTGATGGGCAGCTTAGGCCTGCTGCTGATGAAAAATAGCCTGTTGCCTACGTTTGACAGCATTGAGCGCCGCTTTGCGCTGGACAGCGCCAAACGCGTGGTGAGCGGCTTTGACGAGCAAATGGCGGCGGTGAGCGCACTGAACCACGACTGGGCCTTCTGGGACGAGCTGTACTTTCACCTGCAGCGCCCCAACAAGGTTTTTGAGCGCAGCAACATCGGCAGCGCTGCCATGTTGACCTCCAACCTCAACGCCGTGCTGCTGCTGGACCGCCAGCACCAGATGGTGGGGTTTGGCGCCCGCGAACTCAGTGGCGGCGTGATGCCACGTGCACCGGACATGCTGGTGCCGCTGCTGCGGCGCTGGGCTCACAAGCCGCAGAACCCCAAGGTCACCGAGTGCGGCCTGGCTTGGCTGCAGACCAAGCTGGCCGCCGTGTGCTGGACGCAAGTGGTGCACAGCGACGGCAGCGGCCCCGCAGCCGGCACCGTGGTGATGGCGCGCGAACTCGATGCCGCCACGCTGGCAGGCATCGCCCAGAATGCCGGGGCCGCTTTCACGCTGGACCCCACCGACGGCAGCGCAGCAGATACTCCGCACGAACCGACAGACACCTGGAAACTGCCGGATTTCCATTTCCTGGCACATGGTGATGTGGGCGTGCAGTACAGCCCCGCCACCATCACCCTGAAATACCGGCTGGAAGACCTGGAGGGCGACCCGCTCGCCTGGGTGCACATGCGCATGGAACGCAGTCTCATGGCGCAGGCACAGCATGTGGTGACCGACGTGCTGTTTCAGCTGGCGGCTGTGGCTCTGGCCACCGGACTGGTGCTACTGCTGGCGGTGCACTGGTGGCTGGTGCGTCCGATTGCGCGCCTGCATGCCGACGTGGTGGCACTGAGCGCTTCGCGCCGCTGGGATAGCGTGCTGCGCTATGACCGCCCGGATGAAATTGGGGCACTCACGCAGGGTGTGAATGGGTTGTTGGCGGTGCTGCGCGCGCAGGTGGATACGCTGGAGACCCTCTCCAGCACCGACGCCCTGACGGGCATCGCCAATCGTCGGCTGTTTGACGAGCGCCTGGGTCTGGAGTTGGGTCGGCTGGCGCGGCGTTCTGCCCCACTATCGCTGCTGCTGTTGGATGTGGACCATTTCAAGCTGTACAACGACCACTATGGCCATCCCAAGGGCGACTCCGTGTTGCAGCAACTGGGCCACCTGCTACAAACCTGCGGCCGCCAGCAGGACCTTCCTGCACGCCTGGGTGGTGAGGAGTTTGCCATGCTGCTGCCCGATACCGATGCAGTCGGAGCCCGTGCGTTGGCGGACAAGATCATGAAGGCGCTGGAGGCACTGAACCTGGAGCATGTGCGTTCTCCCACCGCCGCCACGTTGACTGTGAGCATTGGCGTGTCCACCTGGACCACCGTTCAGGGTAGTGGTGCCGAGCTATTTGCCCAGGCAGACAAGGCGCTGTATGCGGCCAAGCACAGCGGGCGCATGCGTACCTGTGTGTACGGTGCACCCGATGTTCCTAGGCTTTGAGGGCGTCCAGCAGTTCGGTTTCGATCTCGATCTGCGCACGGTTGTGCTGCAGTTGCGGTCCGTGGATCAGAAAGGTATCTTCCACGCGCTCGCCCAGCGTAGCTACCTTGGCCAATTGCACCTCGATCTGGTGGCGCGCCAGCACCCGGGCCACGCTGTAAAGCAGGCCCAGGCGGTCGCTGGCCGAGATATTGAGCAGCCAGCGCTGCGCTTTTTCATCGGGCTTCAGTGACACGCGCGGCGCAATAGGAAAGCTCTTGACCCGGCGCGACACCCGGCCGCGGCTGGGGGCGGGCAGGGGGCCGGCTTCGGCGATGGCTTGCGCCAAGCCGCTCTCCAGCAGGCTGGTCGTCTCGCGGTAGTGCTCGTCCATGTCCGCCGTTGTGACCACCTGGAAGGTATCCAGCGCATAGCCCTTGTTGGTGGTGTGGATGCGCGCATCCAGAATGCTGAAGCCACCCTGGTCGAAGTAACCGCAGATGCGGGCAAACAGGTCGGTCTGGTCCTGGGTGTAGACCAGCACCTGCAGGCCTTCGCCCACGGGGGAGCGGCGCACCCGCACGATGGGCAGGGCCGTGGCCACATGGCGGGACAGCTGCTTGGTGTGCCAGGCGATGTCGGCCGCATCGTGGCGCATGAAGTAGCTCACGTCCAGCGTGTCCCACAGCGGTTTGTGGGCTTCAAATGGCATGGCGTACAGCGCTACCATCACCAATGCTTCGCGCTTGCGGGCTTCCACCTCGGCGTCAGGGTCGGGTGCGCGGCCACCCAGAGCCCGGGCCGTGTATTTGTACAGATCTTCCAGCAGCTTGCCTTTCCAGGCATTCCACACCTTGGGACTCGTGCCGCGGATGTCGGCCACGGTCAGCAGGTACAGCGCGGTCAGGTAGCGCTCGTTGCCCACGCGCTTGGCAAAGCCGGCGATGACGGCAGGGTCAGACAGGTCCGACTTCTGAGCGATACGGCTCATGGTCAGATGCTCGCCGACCAGGAATTCGATGAGTTTGGCGTCTTCCGTTGCAATGCCATGCTGCTTGCAGAAGCGGCGTGCTTCCACAATGCCCAGCTCGGAATGGTCGCCACCGCGGCCCTTGGCAATGTCGTGGAACAGGGCGGCCACGTACAAAATCCAGGGCTTGTCCCAGCCCGAGGCCAGCTGGGAGCAGAACGGGTATTCGTGCGCATGCTCCACCATGAAGAAGCGCCGTGCGTTGCGCAGCACCATGAGAATGTGCTGGTCCACGGTGTAGACGTGGAACAGGTCGTGCTGCATCTGGCCCACGATCTTGCGGAACACCCAGAGGTAGCGGCCCAGCACCGAGGTCTGGTTCATCAGCCGCATGGCGTGGGTAATACCGTCGGGCGCCTGCAGGATCTGCAGAAAGGTAGCGCGGTTGACCGGGTCGCTGCGGAATTTGGCGTCCATGAGGTCGCGCGCGTTGTACAGCGCGCGCAGCGTGCGGGCCGACAGGCCCTTGATGCCCACGGTGGTCTGGTAGACCAGAAAGGTTTCCAGAATGGCGTGCGGGTTGCGGCGGTACAGCTCATCGCTGACCACGTCGATCATGCCAGCCTTGTCGTTGAAATGGTCATTGATGCGGCGCGGCGCATGGGTGGAGGGGTTGAGCCGCTCCTCAATGTTCATCAACAAAATCTGGTTAAGCTGGGTGACAGCCTTGGCGGCCCAGTAGTAGCGGCGCATCAGCGCCTCGCTGGCACGTACAAAGCTGCGCTTGTCGGTTTCGGGTGGCGGGGCTGTGTAGCCAAAGGATTCGGCCACCGCGTTCTGCATGTCAAAAATCAGGCGGTCTTCGCGGCGGTTGGCAATCAGGTGCAGGCGCGCGCGGATCAGCAGCAGCAGGGTCTCATTGCGCTGGATCTGTTTGACCTCAAAGTCAGTCGCCAGGCCGGTGGCGGCCAGGGCCTGCCAGTCGTCGCCATAGCCCGCGGCCTTGGCCACCCACAAGATCACCTGCAGGTCGCGCAGGCCGCCCGGCGATTCCTTGCAGTTGGGCTCCAGCGAGTAGGGCGTGTCTTCAAACTTGGTGTGGCGCTGGCGCATTTCCAGCGTCTTGGCCACAAAGAAGGCCTTGGGGTCCATGGCCGCGAAAAAGGCCTTTTGGAACTGGTCTACTAACGGTGCATTGCCCGTGATCAGCCGGCACTCCAGCAGCGCGGTTTGCACCGTCACGTCCTTGTCGGCCTCGGCCAGGCAGTCGCTCAGGGTGCGCACGCTGGAGCCGATCTCCAGGCCCACATCCCAGCAGCTGCCAATGAAGGCTTCGATCTTCTTTTGCAGCTCCGGGTCGAACTCGGGCGACTGGCCATCGGGCAGCAGCACCAGCACGTCCACATCCGAATGCGGGAACAGCTCGCCGCGGCCAAAGCCGCCCACGGCCAGCAGGGCATAGGGCTCTCCCAGACCGGCGTGCTGCCACAGGCGCACCAGAACGCTGTCGGTGAGCTGGGACATGCGTTGCAGCACCTTGCGCACCGCGCGTCCCGTGGACTGGGGCGTAGCAATGGTTTGCAGCAACTGCGCTTTGTGCGCGCGGTACTCGCCACGCAGGGCCTGCAGCTCAATCATGGGGACTGGGATGGAGAAGGAAAACTCAGACCGCCACAAAGGCCGGTGTGGCCGGGCTGCCGACGGACAGCGTCAGCACTTCGTAGCCCGTGGGCGTCACCAACACGGTGTGCTCCCATTGGGCAGAGAGCGAACGGTCTTTGGTTACGATGGTCCAGCCGTCTTTTTCGGGACCGTCCTTGATGTCCTTGCCACCGGCATTGATCATGGGCTCGATGGTGAATGTCATTCCCTCCACCAGTTTTTCCAGCGTGCCGGGGCGACCGTAGTGCAGCACCTGCGGCTCTTCGTGGAAGATGCGGCCGATGCCGTGGCCGCAGAACTCGCGCACCACGCTAAAGCCCTGGCCTTCGGCAAATTTCTGGATGGCATGGCCGATATCGCCCAGGTGGATGCCAGGCTTGACCATCTTGATGCCATGCCACATGGCGTCGTAGGTGATGGCGCACAGGCGTTTGGCCGCAATCGAGACCTCACCCACCATGAACATGCGGCTCGTGTCACCGTGCCAGCCATCCTTGATGACGGTGACGTCGATGTTGACGATGTCGCCCTTCTTGAGCTGTTTGTCATTGGGAATGCCGTGGCAGACCTGGTGGTTGACCGAGGTGCAGATGGACTTGGGGTAGGGGATATTGCCGCCGCCCGTGTAGTTCAGCGGAGCGGGAATGCCGCCTTGCACCTGGGTGATGTAGTCGTACGCCAGCTTGTCGAGCGCGTTGGTGGTGACGCCGGGCTGAACGAAGGGGGTGAGGTAGTCCAGAACTTCGGAGGCCAGCTTGCCCGCCACGCGCATGCCTGCAACGCCGTCCGCGTCTTTGTAGGTGATAGTCATGGGGCCAGATTATCCCAGACACGATGCAGTCGCGCTGGCAGCCTCAGCTACCCAGCGGCGCGGGCATGGTCAAGGGGGTTTTGCGGCGCGGCACCAGGCCGTCGTCCAGCAGGCGCTCCATGCGCTCAAACACCTCCATGCGGGAAAACGGCTTCTTCATGAAGTCGTCGGCCCCAATGGCGCTGCCAAAAAACTGCTCGGTGGCCTGCTCGTTGCCGCTGATCATGATCACCGGGATGTTGCGGGTCAATGGGTTGCGCCGCAGCACACGCAGGGCCGAAAAACCATTCATCTTGGGCAGCACGATGTCCAGAAAAATCAAGTCGGGCGGGTCGGCCAGCACCATTTCCAGGCCCACCTCGGCACTGGCGGCTACGCGCACATCCAGGCCAATGGACTGCAGGATCTTGCGCAGCGCAGCGCACACCGTGGCCGAATCGTCCACCACCACGATGCGTAGGTCAGGCCGGGCATTGAGCCGGGGGCGCAGCCGACGTTCGGGCAACTGCCCGGTCGGGTCCACGATGGGCAAGGGCTCGGCCGCGGCGCCGGGCGCCGTAAAAATGCTGCGGAATTTGGAAAAAATCGCCACCAACGAAGCTCCGTTTTGTTTGCCGGGCCCGCTGGCCCAGCGCCGAATTGTCCGCTTTTTGTCATGGGCTGCGTGGCCGGAGGCGACCGTGCAGCCAGTTAAAATCGCCGCTCACCCATCCAGCCCTTCGGGCAACGCTTCATCTTTCCTAGGCCACCACCGTGACCCTGCACATCACTTCTTTCGAAGGCGGCAACGCCCTGAGCAACTTCCGTGTTCAACAGCTTTTGCCGCTTCTGCAGGGCATTCACGACAAAATTTCGGGCATTTCGGCCCGTTTTGTCCATCTGGTGGCTACCGAAACTGCGCTGGATCAACCGCTGGCCAGCAAACTGGCCGCGTTGCTGACTTACGGCGACCCCTATGAAGGTGCCTCCGAAGGGCTGGCGATTGTGGTCAGTCCCCGTTTTGGTACGGTGAGCCCCTGGGCTTCCAAGGCCACGGACATCGCCCACAACTGCGGCCTGGCGGTCAAGCGCGTGGAGCGCCTGGTGGAATACCGCCTGACGCTGAAAAACGGCCTGTTGTCCAAAACTGCGCTGACACCCGAGCAGCTACAGCAGGTGGCCGCACTCCTGCACGACCGCATGACCGAAAGCGCCATGCTGGACCGCAACCAGGCGCAGGAACTGTTCAACGCCTTGCAGCCTGCGCCCATGGACCATGTGGATGTGTTGGGTGGTGGCAAGGATGCCTTGGTCAAGGCCAACACCCAGTTCGGCCTGGCCTTGGCGGCGGACGAGATTGACTACCTGGTCAACGCTTTCACTACATTGGGCCGCAACCCCACCGATGTGGAGCTGATGATGTTCGCCCAGGCCAACAGCGAGCACTGCCGCCACAAGATTTTCAACGCCCAGTTCACCATCGACGGCGTGGCGCAGGACAAGAGCATGTTCGGCATGATCCGCAACACGCACCAGCTGGCACCGCAGTACATGCTGGTGGCGTATTCGGACAACGCCTCCGTCATGGAAGGCGTGCAGGTCGAGCGGTTTGTAGCCAAATCCGCAGTCAATTCTGGCCCTAACCCCCGTGAAATAAGTGCGGCCAGCTATGAAAAGCGTAGCGAAACCAACCACATCCTGATGAAGGTGGAGACCCACAACCACCCGACCGCGATCTCCCCGTTTCCCGGTGCCTCCACCGGCGCGGGCGGAGAAATCCGCGACGAGGGCGCGACCGGCCGTGGCTCCAAGCCCAAGGCGGGCCTGACCGGTTTTACCGTCTCCAAGCTCTGGGGCAGCACCATGGGCAAGCCCGAGCACATTGCCAGCCCGCTGCAGATCATGGTCGAAGGCCCGCTGGGCGGCGCGGCGTTCAACAACGAATTTGGCCGACCCAACCTGTTGGGCTACTTCCGCGAATACGAGCAGACCGTGACCAGCGATGTGGACACCGTGGCACGTGGTTACCACAAGCCCATCATGATCGCGGGCGGTCTGGGCATCATCGACGCGGGCCAGACCCACAAAATCGAATTCCCCGCCGGCAGCCTGCTGATCCAGCTGGGTGGCCCCGGCATGCGCATCGGCATGGGCGGTAGCGCCGCCAGCTCGATGGCGACGGGCGCCAACGCAGCCGAGCTGGACTTTGATTCGGTGCAGCGCGGCAACCCCGAGATCGAGCGCCGGGCCCAAGAGGTGATCAACCAATGCTGGATGCAGGGCGACAAGAACCCGATCCTGGCGATTCACGATGTGGGCGCCGGTGGTCTGTCCAACGCCTTCCCCGAACTGACCAATGACGCCGGCCGCGGTGCGCGCTTCGACCTGCGTGCCGTCAAGCTCGAAGAGTCCGGCATGGCCCCCAAGGAAATCTGGTGCAACGAGAGCCAGGAACGCTATGTGATGGCGATTGCGCCAGCGTCGCTGGAACAGTTCCAGGCGCTGTGCGAGCGCGAGCGCTGCCCGTTTGCGGTGATTGGCGTGGCGACCGAAGAGCGTCAGTTGCAGCTAGTGGACGAGGGCGCCGAGTCGCCCGTCGACATGCCCATGAACGTGCTGCTGGGCAAGCCGCCCAAGATGCACCGCGACGTCAAGACCGTGGCGCGCACCTTCAAACCGTTGGACCTGACTGGTGTGGATATTCAAAAGGCCGTCATCGACGTGTTGGCCCATCCCACCGTCGCCTCCAAACGATTCCTGATCACCATTGGCGACCGCACCGTGGGCGGCTTGACCCACCGTGACCAGATGGTCGGCCCCTGGCAGGTGCCCGTGGCGGACTGCGCGGTCACGCTGGCGGACTTCAAGGGCTTTGCCGGTGAAGCCATGTCCATGGGCGAGCGCACGCCGCTGGCCGCTATCAATGCGCCCGCGTCCGGCCGTATGGCCGTGGCCGAGGCGATTACTAATTTGCTGGCCGCGCCGATTGAGCTGCCACGCGTGAAGCTGTCCGCCAACTGGATGGCCGCGTGTGGAGAAGCCGGTGAAGACGCGGCGCTGTACGCCACGGTCAAGGCCGTGGGTATGGAGCTGTGCCCGGCCTTGGGCATTTCCATTCCCGTGGGCAAGGACAGCCTGTCCATGCGCACGCAGTGGAAAGACGAAGGCACGGACAAGAAGGTGACGTCCCCTGTCTCCCTGATCGTGAGCGGCTTTGCCACGCTGCAAGATGTGCGCGGCACGCTGACCCCGCAACTCAACGCTTCTGAAGACACCACCCTGGTCCTGATCGACCTGGGCCGGGGCCAGCACCGCATGGCCGCCAGCATCCTGGCGCAAACGCTGGAGCAGACCGGCGACACCGTGCCCGATCTGGACGACGCGAAAGACCTGGTCAACCTGGTGAACGCAGTGAACGCGCTGCGCGCCAAGGGCCAGGTGTTGGCCTACCATGACCGCGGTGACGGTGGCCTGCTGGCCACGGTGGCCGAAATGGCCTTTGCCGGCCGCGTGGGTGTGGCGCTGAATGTAGACATGCTGGTCACCGAAGGGGACGGCATCAGCGACAGCCGCATGGATGTGGGCGACAGCAAAAACTGGGCAGGGCAGGTGGGTGCCCGCCGCGAGGAGTTGACGCTCAAGGCCCTGTTCAGTGAAGAACTGGGCGTGGTGCTGCAGGTGCGCACCGCAGAGCGTTCAGACGTCATGGCGACGCTGCGCGAGCATGGCCTGTCCAAGTTCAGCCATTTCATTGGCAAGACACGCCCCGCCACCGACGCGATTGCAGCGGGCAAGGGCGAGCTGCAAATCTGGCGCGACGCCAAGAGCATCTTCAGCGCCAAGCTGGCCGACCTGCACCAGGTGTGGGACGCCGTGAGCTGGAAGATTGCCCAGCAGCGCGACAACCCCGTGTGTGCCGATGCCGAACACGCCGCCGCGGGTGCCGAGAACGACCCCGGCCTGCATGTCTACCTGCCAAATACGGCGATAGCCCTCGTGGAATCTGCGCAAGCAGCTACTAAAAACGTAGCGCCTGCCATCCTGAGCAGCCGTCCCAAGGTAGCCGTCCTGCGTGAGCAGGGCGTCAATTCGCATGTGGAAATGGCCTACGCTTTCACCGAAGCGGGCTTTGAGGCTTATGACGTGCACATGACCGATCTGCAGACCGGCCGAGCCAAGTTGGCGGACTTCAAGGGCGTGGTGGCCTGCGGTGGTTTTAGCTACGGCGACACGCTGGGTGCGGGCATTGGTTGGGCGCGTAGCATCACGTTCAACGATGGGCTGTCCGACCAGTTCAAGGCCTTCTTTGCCCGCCAGGACACTTTTGGTCTGGGTGTGTGCAACGGCTGCCAGATGTTTGCCGAGCTGGCCGACATCATCCCGGGCGCCGAAGCCTGGCCGCGCTTCACCACCAACCAGAGCGAGCGCTTTGAGGCACGCCTAAGCTTGGTGGAAGTGCTGGAGTCGCCCAGCCTGTTCTTCAAAGACCTGGCCGGTATGCGCTTGCCGATTGCCGTGGCGCACGGCGAAGGCTTTGCCAACTTCAAGTACCGCGGTAACGCCGACCAGGCGATTGCAGCCATGCGCTACGTAGACAACAGCGGCGCGGCCACCGAAGCCTACCCGTTCAACCCTAACGGCAGCCCCGGCGGTTTGACGGCGGTGACCACGGCGGACGGCCGTTTCACGGCCATGATGCCGCACCCCGAGCGCGTGTTCCGCAATGTGCAGATGAGCTGGACCAACCTGGACCAGCACGCGCACAGCCCGTGGATCCAGCTCTGGCACAACGCGCGCAAGTGGGTGAGTTGAAGCGCAAATAACACATTTTGTGCGCCTTGGCTTGGCGCAGGTAAATGAAGGGAGCCGGCTCCGTGAATTCGGGCCCGCGCCCTTGTCTTTTGGCCAAGCCGCCCAAAATACTTGCCATAGCAACTATTTTTGAAAGTTCCCGACATGTCCGACCTGATCAACAAACTGCAATGGCGCTACGCCACCAAGAAGTTCAATCCCGCCAAGGTGGTGCCCCAGGAGAAGGTGGACCGCATTCTGGAGGCCGTGCGCCTGACTGCGACTTCCAGCGGCTTGCAGCCCTATGAAGTGTTTGTGGTCACCAGCAAAGCGGTGCGCGAGCGTATCAAGCCCATTGCCTGGAACCAGGAACAAGTCACTGACAGTTCGCACCTGCTGGTCTTCGCCGCCTGGGACAATTACACCGCCGAGCGCATCAACGCCATGTTTGACCTGGTGAACGCCGAGCGTGGCATCAAGAACGAAGGCTGGGAAAACTACCGCCAGATGCTGCTGGGCACTTACCCCCAGCGCGATGCCGAAGTGAATTACCAGCACGCCGCCCGCCAGGCCTACATCGGCCTGGGAACCGCTCTGATTGCCGCCGCTGAAGAGCAAGTCGATGCCACGCCCATGGAAGGCTTTGACCCCAAGGCGCTGGATGATATCTTGGGCCTGAACGCCCGCGGCCTGCGCAGCGTGGCTATCTTGCCCCTGGGCTACCGTGCCGAAGAAGGTGACTGGCTGGTGAACCTGAAAAAGGTGCGCCGCCCACGCGAACAGTTCATCACTGAAGTGGCCTGAAACGCCTCGGCATTGTGACCCCCAAAGGGCTGGTGATCACCAGCCCTTTTTTATGCGCGTCGCCTTGAGGCAAGGTATGGCGTAGTCAACTTTTTCACCTTTTCAAGGAATAAATTCTCGCTTGAAACAGTTTGTTGCAATTGGCATTCATGGCTCTTCAGGCCGCTAGAAGGCGATCGATAAGCTTGCGTGCGGCATGACACCCCGGCTTGGGGGCAGCCATTTTTTAATCCGAAGCGCAAGGGAGAGAACATGATGACAAAAACAGCAGGCCAATGGGCCTTGGTGTGGGCGATGGGTGCGAGTCTGGTGGGCGCGGCCCATGCGGCGGAGCCCGATGTGGGCGGTATCCGCCTGGGTATGGATGCGCAGGAAGCGCTGAAGATTGCCAACAACGATCTGCAAAACAAGGTCTACGTAGATACCGTCAAAACCACGCTGAACCTGACCATAGACGGCAAGACCGGATCTTTTGACAACTACACCTTCGGCCCCAAGTTTTCCAACGAAAACAAGATCCTGAACTTCAGCATTTCGCCGTTGACCAACAAAGTCTGGGCGATTACCAAGAATGAATACGTCGCCGGTGACCGCCCAGCGCTGAAGGCTATTGCAGATGCCGCGGCCAAATTCGGCAAGCACGACCCGGCCAGCATCAAGCCCACGGGGTACGGCCAGCATTGGATGTACGACAAAGCCGGCAAGGAGATTGAGTGGGTCAACGTCTACGACAAGCCCCGCAATGGCAATTGCTTTGAGTCGCTCAAGGACTATTCCATTGGCGGTGGGCGTATGCGAGGTTATCTGTACTACCCCGTGGCGCCCACCACGGCATGCGCCACGCTTTACAGCGTGTCAGCCAAGTCCAGCAAGCAGGACGGGCTGGCGGACCAGTTTTCGTCCTTTGCCATGGACGTGGGCGCCTTTGTCGACTGGTTCAAGGTGATGGATACGCAGCGGAACAAGGCGCTGGAAGACGAAAAAAACCGCGCAGCCAAACCCGCGCTCTGAGGAACCCACACCATGTTCCTTTCAGCCATACCAAGAGCGCGGCGCGCGCTGCTGTCAATGCTCGGCCTGACGGCTGCGTTGCTCACGGTCTCACCCGCGCAGGCAGACATCAAGAGCGTGAGCGCTGAGATTGCCAAGCTCTACAACAATGGCCGCGTCAGCGAGACCATCTTTCAGGACCTGTACCGCATTGACTTCGGCCCCAACTCGGCTCCGTATTACGTGAGCGAGTCCGTGAGCCTGATTCTGCAAACAGACGGTACCCAGATCACCCAGTGGACCCAGCCGATCAGCAAACCCGCCCCCATCAGCGATGAGGAGAAAAGTGGCGTGCTCAACGCCATCATCCACAACATCCGCTTTGACAAGCTGATCCAGCTCAAGCGCGGCAAGGGCACCAACCGCATCCTGCTGCTCTCTGCGTATGACTGCCCGTTTTGCATAAAACTGGAGCGCATGCTGGAGAGCGCCGGCGACAAGGTGGACGCCACTTTCTATATCGTGCCCGCCACGCTGAACCCCAGCGACAAGGCCCGTCAGGACAAGGTGCACAACATCTGGTGCGCCAACGACAACGCAGAGACCTGGCACCAGGGGTTAGTCAAAGCAAGCCAGCAGTATCCGGCCGGGGATACCAGCGCTGGTTGCACTTTGGGTGACCTGGACCGGCGGGACATGGCCATCCTGCTGCGCAGCCTGGGAACGAAGCAGATCGGTTATCCCTTCATGGTGCCGGACAACGGCCAGCCGATGGTGGCCGCGCAGGAGTTGCCCGTGTTTCTCGAGCAAATTAAGACCGGAGCAGAAAAGCAGTTCTGGGCCCCCAAGTACCGCGCGGTGTACCCGGTGGCGGAGTACGCGCAGTTCCGTGCCGACAAGGCCGGTCCGCGCGGCTGGTACAAATAGCCCGAACTTAGGTGACTGCCAGCCGCTTGTTGACGTCCAGCAGGCGGCTGGCCAGCACCGCACCCAGGGCCTGGCTCAACGCCAGGGCCACCGTGGGGTGCTCGTGGGCCAGGGCGGCAAACTGGGTCTGCTCCATTTCCCACACTTTGCAGTCGCTGTAGGCGGCCACCGATGCGCTGCGTGGCAGGCCGGAGAAAAAGCCGCCTTCGCCCACCACGGTGCCCGGCCCCAAGATGGCCAGGTGCACCAGACCGGTGTCGGTCTTCATGTCTACCTTCAGGTCGCCAGCCTCCAAAAAATACAGGGAACGCTCCCGCGCACCCTGGGCAATCAGCAACTGCCCGCGCTGCAGTGCGGTGGGCCGTACGTACAGCGTCAGTACGCTCCAGCGGTAGCCTTCCAGAAACTTGCCCAGCGTGCCTTCGCCTGCGTTGCGGGCAATGGCCGCCACCAGAGGGGTGACGTCGTGGGGACTGTGCGCAGAACTGGACGTGGCCATGGCAGTTTCTCCTCGCGGACGACAGCGGTCGCCGCAGGCATAGGGTACCCAGTTATGTCCCGCGCTGTCCAGCGCTTCGCGCCGGGCGGATTCCAGCCTGTACACTGCGGCGCTTCCCATGTCCAAAGCACTCCCCACCCATTGGCCCAGCGTGATCACACTGTGGCTGTGCGGCATCGTTGCCGCCATGCAGTTTTCCAAGGTCTCGCTAGCCTTCATGGCCCTGCAGAGCCACTACGCGGTGTCGGCCGCCAGCATGGGCTGGATTTTGTCGACCGTGGGCGTGGTGGGGTTGTTGTGCGGCGTGACCATGGGCTTGTTTGCGCCCTCCATCGGCTACCGACGCCTGCTGCTGACAGGCCTGGGTCTGGGCACCGTGCTCGCCCTGGTGCAGTCGTTTCTCCTGCCGTTCCCGCTGTTCTGGGCTACGCGCGCCTTCGAGGGCGCCTCGCACTTGGCGGTAGTGGTGGCGGCTCCCACGCTGATGGCTGCCAGTGCCGGGCCCGACCACCGCTCGGTAGCCATGGGCTTGTGGAGCACTTTTGTGGGTGCCGCCTTCGCCATCTCGGCGGCCGTATTGCCGCTGGTGCTGGCGCAGCTGGGCCTCAGCGCCGTGTTCTATTTGCACGCCACGGTACTGGCGCTGGCCTGGGTGGCAGTGTGGGTGCTGGTGCCAGTGGACGCCGTACCCATGGGGACCCACCCGCGCCCGGCCGTGGCCGCATTGCTGGCACAGCATGTGGCTATCTATACCCACTGGACCACGGCGCTGCCGGGCCTGTGCTTTCTTTGCTACACCTTCATGGCCGTAGCCTTGTTGACTTTTGTACCCACGCTGACCGGCACTGACCGCCTGTGGATGGCGGCGGTGCTGCCAATTATGAGTGTGGCGGGCACCTTTTGCGCGGGCTGGTTGGCGCAGTACTGGATGTCGCCGCTGGTGTTGGTGCGCACGGCCTTCATGGCGGTAGCCGCCGTGGCGCTGGCTGCAGGCGTTAGTCTGTTGGCTGGCTGGTGGCTGCCACCCGTGGCGCTGCTGCTGATGTTCAGCGCTGGGGTGGCGGGCGGTAGTGCGTTTGCGCTGATTCCTTACCTGAATGACCAGAGCGCCCTGCAGGCCCGTGCCAATGGCGCCGTGGCACAACTGGGCAACCTGGGCTCCACATTGGGACCACCCACATTTGCTTTGGCTGTGTCCATCTGGGGTGGCCCGGGTCTGGCCTGTGTGGCCGTGCTGTGCGCCTGCGTGGGGACCGGCCTGGCCCTGTGGGGCAAGCGCCACCATGCGCGTCTGCAGCCATGAACGCGCAACGCCTGGACAACCTGGATGTGCTGCGGGGCTTGGCCCTGCTGTGGATGACGGCGTTCCATTTCTGTTTTGACCTGAACCAGGCGGGCTACCTCCACCAGAACTTTTACAGCGATCCGTTGTGGACCTGGCAGCGCACCTGCATCCTGAGCCTGTTCCTGCTATGCGCAGGAGCGGGCCAGGCCTTGTCTTTGCACCAGGGCCAGAGCTGGGCACGGTTCGGGCGGCGCTGGCTACAAATTGCGCTATGCGCGCTGCTGGTCACGGCCGGCTCGGCATTGATGTTTCCCAAGAGTTTTATTTACTTTGGTGTCTTGCACGGCATGGCGGTGATGCTGGTCATCGTGCGCCTCACCGCGTCGTGGGGGCGCTGGCTGTGGCCACTGGGCGCCGTCGCCATTGCCATTGCTATGCAATCGATAGCTGCTCGCGCAATAGATACGGGGGCAATGGGCACTTTTTTCAATGAAAAGTGGTTGAACTGGTTGGGCCTGGTGAGCGTAAAACCCATCACCGAAGACTATGTGCCCCTCATTCCCTGGCTGGGTGTGATGTGGTGGGGCATGGCTGGGATGCAGTGGTGGCTGCGCAGTACCCCGGCCAAGCGCGCCAACTGCCGTTGGTTGCACCCCCTGGCGCCTGTCGGCGTGTTGGGCCGCTGGAGCCTGAGCTACTACATGCTGCACCAACCGGTGCTGCTGGCGGGGTTGTGGGTGGTGGCCTAGCGCTGCGCGCGGCGCGGCTGCAGCAGCTGCTGGGCTTGTTCGGCGTCCAGCAGCTGAGCACGCAGGCCGGCGATGGCGCTGGCGTGGAGCTGGGAAACGCGGGCTTCGCTCAGCCCCATATGGGTGCCGATTTCACGCATTTTGTGCTCGTCCACGTAGTACAGGTTCAATAGCTCCTGCGCTTGGGTGCTGAGCGTGAGCAGGCCACGGGCCAGGGCCTTGCGGAAGGCGGCACGCTCCAACAGCGCCAGTGGGTCGGTGTCGTTGCCCGCGCATTGCTCCAGGTAGCTGTGCAGGTCGGCATTGGCATCCAGATCATCCAATGACACCAGGTGGTAACCATGTGCCTGCTGCAGCAGGCGACGGTAGTCTTCCAGCGACATCTGCATGGCCTCGGCCACTTCGCGTTCCACCGGGGTGCGGCCTAGTTGGTGGCCTAGCTGCTGGATGGTGGCCTCCACCTGGCGCATGGCACGGCGCATCTGGCGCGTTGCCGGGTCCAGGGCGCGCAGGCCGTCCAACATGGCGCCGCGCGCGCGTTGGGCCAGGTAGTGTTCGAATTCCGCCCCCGAGGTCTCCCGGGTGGTGCGGATGATGGCGTCGATCAGGCCCAAAATTCCGTCTTGCACCAGGTCATCGGTCAGCACATGGGAGGGCAGGCCATGCGCCATGGTGCGGGCAATTTTGCCCACCAAAGGCACGTGCTGCTGCACCAAGCGCTGTTGGGCGGGGTGGCTGATGTCGTGCTTGGTGGTCATGGGCCATAGCCTAAAACAAAAAAACGCGGCCAAAGCCGCGTTTTATCGTGAGAAATCCCACTTATTCAAGCTAAAGTTTTGCTTACTCCACTTTGGCCTTGGCGCGCAGGTCTTCCTGGAACTTACCCATTTTTTGCTGGGTCAGTTGCTGGGCGATCTGGGGCTTCACGTCGTCAAACTTGGGCAACTGGGCGTCGCGCACGTCGTCCAGACGGATGATGTGGTAGCCAAACTGGGTCTTCACCGGGGTCTCGGTGGTCTTGCCCTTGGCCAAGCCTGTCAGCGCTTCAGAGAACTCTTTCACGTAGTTGCTGGCGCTGGCCCAATCCAGGTCACCGCCGTTGGCACCGGAGCCTGGGTCCTTGGATTGCTTCTTGGCGATGTCTTCAAACTTGGCGCCTTTTTTCAGCGACGCGATGATGGCCTTGGCCTGGTCTTCCTTTTCCACCAGGATGTGGCGGGCACGGTATTCCTTGCCAGCATTGGCAGCGGCAAACTTGTCGTACTCGGCCTTGATCTCTTCGTCGGTCACCGGGTTCTTCTTCTGGAAGTCGGTGAACAGCTCGCGGATCAGGATGGACTGGCGAGTCAGCTCCAGTTGGTTCTTGTAGTCGTCGGTAGTGTCCAGACCGCGGGCCTGGGCTTCTTGCACGAAGATTTCGCGGGCAATGATTTCTTCCTTCAACTGGCCCTGCATTTCAGGGGTCACAGGGCGGCCGGAGCGCTTTACCTGCTCAGCCAGTGCATCCACACGCGACTTGGGAACGGCCTTGCCGTTCACGATGGCAATGTTCTGGGCCATGGCGGCCGATGCCGCGGCCAGCAGGGTGGCTGCGGCCAAGGCGCTCAAAATCTGCTTCTTCATACCGGTTCCTTCAGGGATACTTTTATCAAGTGGGGGTGTTGCCAGAGGGCGAGTCTTCGGCCTCAATGGCCAGGGCATGCAGGCCCTGATCAATGAAATCTTGCAGCGCATCATACACAAGGCGATGCCGTGCAACGCGAGTCTTACCTGTAAACAATTGTGAAGCAATGCGCACCCGAAAATGGGTGCCCACGCCCGTGTCATTGGCGCCCACATGGCCCGCATGTTGGTAGCTTTCGTCTATCACTTCCAAGCGGGTCGGGGCCAGGCGCTCGCGCAGGCGCAGCGTCAGGTTGTCGGCGGTGGGGTCCAGGGTCGCAGCGCTCATGGCGACGGGCTGTCCTCGGAGGGCTCGTCGTTCTTCAGGTGCGGCGCGATGTACAGGCCCTGGCCAATCAGAAAGACCAGCGGGAACACATAGCCCCAGAGTTTGAAGTTGGCCCAGGCGTCTTCGCTGTAATACATGGCCACATAGCCATTGCTGATGGCCATGAAGGCGGTGTAGAACACCCAGGCCACGTTCAGCTTGTGCCACACCGAATCCGGCAATTCCAATTGGCTGCCCAGCATGGACTTGAGGAAGTTGTTCTTCATGCCCCAGATGGCCACCGCCAGCGCAATGGCCATGCCCGCATACAGCACGGTGGGCTTCCACATGATGAAGCGCTTGTCGTGCAGGGCCAGCGTAATGCCGCCAAACACCAGGATCATGCCCAGCGTGATTTTCTGCAAGGCGGTGAGTTTGCGGTCTATCCAATAAATGATGGCCATCTGCACCACCGTGGCAGCCATGAGCACCGGCGTGGCGAAGTAAATGGCCTCGTCCTTGCCCACGCCAAACCAGGCGTGCAGCTTGTACGCCGCAAAAAACAGAAGAATGGGAATGAAGTCGAGAAGGGTTTTCATGCAGGCGTGAAGTGTAGCGAGGCCGAGTTCATGCAATAGCGCAGGCCGGTGTCCGTGGGGCCGTCATCAAACACATGGCCCAGGTGCGCGCCGCACCGGCTGCAGACGGTTTCCACCCGCTTCATCCCGTGGCTGGTGTCTGTGATTTCGGTGATGGCGCCGGGCACGGCCAGCGAGAAGCTGGGCCAGCCGCAGTGGGCGTCGAATTTGGTGTTCGCATCGAACAGCTTGTTGCCGCAGCAGATGCAGTGGTAGCTGCCGTCGGCCCACTGGCGCTCGTACTTGCCGCTGAACGGGCGCTCGGTGGCGGCATGGCGTGTGACCTGAAAGGCCACGGGCTCGGCGCCTTTCTCGGCCAGCAGGGCCTTCCATTCGTCGTCGGTCTTGGTTACGGGATAGGTCATGGGGTGTCCTTCAAAAGAGTGAATAGGGCAGGGGGCTAGGAGCTGCAACTGATGGCGATGCTGCCCGCCCAATCCGGCGGGAAGTCGGCCCAGGCCGCGTGCTCCTCGTGTTCGTCGAACGGGCGCTCCAAAACTTTCAGTAAATCGGCCACCACAGTGAAATCTTTGCGCTTGGCGGCTTGGATGGCTTCTTCGCCCAAATGGTTCCGCAGCACGTACCTGGGGTTGGTCTTGAGCATCAAATCGGCCGCTAGCCCCCGTGGAATATGCGCAAGCAGCTCTGAATACGATAGCAACCAAGCATCGAATCCGACTCGGTCCAGGAACAAGTCACGCACCGAGGCATCGTCTGCGCGTTGTTCGCGCGCCCAATGGCTCAGGCGGCGCCAGAAGATGGTGAAGTCCACTTTGTCGGCCGCCAGCAGCTTCAGGATGTCTTCAATCAGCGGGCGGTGCGCTTCCTGCAGCTCGGCAAAGCCCAGCTTGGCCGCCATGCGCTGGGCAAACGCCAGCGGGTAAATGGCCTTGAAGGTCTCCAGGGCGGCGATGGCTTGCTCTTGCTCCGCAATCAGCGGCATCAGCGCCTGGCCCAAGCAAAACAGGTTCCAGTAGGCCACGTTAGGCTGTTTGTAAAAGGCGTAACGGCCTTGGTGGTCCGAGTGGTTGCAGATGTGGCCGGGGTCATAGGCGTCCATGAACTGGAAGGGGCCGTAGTCGATGGTCAGCCCCAGGATGCTCATGTTGTCAGTGTTCATCACCCCGTGGCAAAAGCCCACGGCCTGCCACTGCGCCACCATCTGCGCGGTGCGCTCGGTCACCGCAGCGAGCAGCGATACGTAAGGGTTGCCGCCCCAGCGGGTATCGTCACGGCAGGCCGGGTAGTGGGTGTCGATCACAAAGTCGGCCAACCGCTTGAGCTGGTCGTGGTGCCCATGGTGGCAAAAATGCTCGAAGTGGCCAAAGCGGATAAAGCTGGGGGCCAGGCGTGTCACCACCGCCGCAGTTTCAATTTCCTCACGCCGCACCGGTGCGTCCGATCCCGTGACGCAGAGTGCGCGCGAGGTCGGGATGCCCAGGCCATGCATCGCCTCGCTGCCCAAAAACTCGCGGATGCTGCTGCGCAAGACCGCGCGGCCATCGCCCATGCGGGAGAACGGGGTCAACCCCGCGCCCTTGAGCTGCACTTCCCAGCCCGGTGTTTCGCCCAGCAGAATCGCGCGGCCGTCGCCCAACTGACCGGCCCACTGGCCAAACTGATGGCCGCTGTAGACACTGGCCAGCGACAGACCGCCGGCGAACGAGCGGTTGCCGGTGAACGCTTGCAGAGCATCGTCGGACTGCAGCCACTGTGGGTCCAGGCCCCAAGCCTGCGCAGCGCTGGTGCTGTGGCCTACCCAATAGGGTGCGGGCAAAGGGGTTGGAGAGAGTTGGGCGTAAAAATCATCGCCTAGCGTGGCAAAGCGATTGACCCAGGACAAACCCACATCCAGCGGATCGTCCAGATGTGACGAAATAGACATGTCTGAATTGTCCCGCATATGACTAATGCAGGCCTTCTCCAGGGGCTTGGTGGGATTACGATGCGGCGACGCATGCGCGACACCCGTTTTGGTGCGCAGCGATCATTCGAATAATTCCAGAGGTGACCCCATGTTAGGTTTGATGCAAAGCCAGCAACTGCTGATTTCTACCCTGATTGATTTTGCGGAGCGCCACCATGGCGAGGGCGAAGTGGTATCGCGGCGCGTGGAGGGGGACATCCACCGCACCACCTACAAAGAAGTGGCGGTACGCGCCCGCAAAGTGGCCCATGCACTGGACCAGCTGAACCTGGCCTTCAGTGACCGCGTGGCCACGCTGGCCTGGAACGGTTACCGCCATCTGGAGCTGTACTTCGGCGTAAGTGGCTCGGGCCGCGTGCTGCACACGCTGAACCCGCGTCTGCACCCCGACCAGATCGTCTGGATTGCCAACCACGCCGAAGACCAGGTGCTGTGTTTTGACACGACCTTCCTGCCCATCGTCAAGGCCGTGCACAGCCGCTGCACCACCATCAAACATTTCATCGCACTGTGCGATGCCGACAAGCTGCCCGCCGACACTGGCATCCCTGGTCTGCAAAGCTACGAAGCCTGGATGGGCAGCCAACCCGAGCAATACCCCTGGCCCGAGTTTGACGAGAACTCCGCATCCAGCATGTGCTACACCAGTGGCACCACGGGCAACCCCAAAGCCGCGCTGTACAGCCACCGCTCCACCATCCTGCATGCCTATGCTGTGGCCATGCCCGATGTGATGTGCGTAAGCGCGCGTGACGCCATCCTGCCCGTGGTCCCCATGTTCCACGTCAACGCCTGGGGCCTGCCTTACACGGCCGCCATGACGGGCGCCAAGCTGGTGTTTCCCGGGCCGGCCATGGATGGCAAATCCATCTTTGAGTTGATTGAGAGTGAGAAGGTGAGCTTTGCCGCTGGTGTGCCCACGGTGTGGCAGATGATGCTGGCCCATATCCAGTCCAATGACCTGAAGTTCTCCACGCTCAAGCGCACCATCATTGGCGGCTCGGCCTGCCCACCGGCCATGATCACGGCATTCAACGATGTGTATGGCGTGGAAGTGCTGCACGCCTGGGGCATGACCGAGATATCGCCGTTGGGTACCGTCTGCACGCTCAAGAACCAACATCTCACACTCGACCCCGCCGGGAAGATGAAGATTCGCCTCAAGCAGGGGCGTGGCATTTTCGGTGTGGACATGAAGATTGTGGACGAGGAGGGCAAGGAATTGCCCTGGGACGGCAAGGCCTATGGCGACTTGCTGGTGAAGGGGCCCTGGGTCATCCAGGAGTATTTCAAGGGGGAGGGCGGATCGCCGCTGGTGGATGGCTGGTTCCCCACGGGTGATGTGGCCACCATCAACCCCGAAGGCTACATGCAGATCACTGACCGCAGCAAGGACGTCATCAAGTCCGGTGGCGAGTGGATCAGCTCCATCGATATCGAGAACATTGCGATGGCCCACCCCGCAGTCGCCATGGCCGCGTGCATCGGCATGAAGCATCCCAAGTGGGACGAGCGCCCCATCATCGTTGTGGTGAAGAAGGCCGGTGCTGAAGTCACGCGCGATGAATTGCTGGCCTTCTACGACGGCAAAACAGCCAAGTGGCAAGTGCCCGATGACGTGGTATTTGTGGACGCGATCCCTCTCGGTGGTACGGGCAAGATGCAGAAGACCAAACTGCGCGAAATACTCAAGGACTACCGCCTGCCAACGCTCTAAAAAAGTGCGTGCAGTCGCATGGGTGATAGCTGTTGGTGGAAACCCTTGCGCTGCACCGCACGAATAAATGTACGCTGCGACGGCTTGAGTTTTACAGGAGACAAGCCATGACAACCCTAATCAAATTCGCCGCTGCAGCCGCCTTGGTAGTCTGCGCGCACAGTGCAATGGCCCAAAAGGGAGAGACCGTCAAAATTGCCTGGATCGACCCCCTGTCCGGCCTCATGGCGCCTGTGGGGACCAACCAGCTCAAGAGCTTCCAGTTCTTCGCGGAGAAGTTCAGCCAGTCCAACCCGGCGGGTGTGAAGTTTGAGGTCGTCGGTATCGACAACAAACTCAGCCCCACCGAGAGCCTCAACGCGCTCAAGTCCGCACTGGACCAGGGCGTGCGCTATATCACCCAAGGCAACGGCTCTGCTGTGGCTGGCGCGCTGATTGACGCGGTGGCCAAGCACAACGAACGCAACCCCGGCAAAGAGGTGATGTTCCTGAACCACTCCGCCGTGGACCCCGACTTCACCAATAGCAAGTGCAACTACTGGCACTTCCGCTTTGATGCAGACACTTCCATGAAGATGGAAGCCATGACTACCTTCATGGCCGACAAGAAGGACATTCAGAAGGTCTACCTGCTGAACCAGAACTACTCGCACGGCCAGCAAGTGTCGCGCTTTGCCAAGGAAATCCTGGCCCGCAAGCGCCCTGACATCCAGATCGTTGGTGATGACCTGCACCCCTTGGCGCAGGTGCGCGACTTCTCGCCCTATATCGCCAAGATCAAGGCGTCCGGCGCCGACACCGTGATCACCGGCAACTGGGGGTCTGACCTCTCGCTGCTGGTCAAGGCCGCGAATGAAGGCGGCTACACCGGCAACTTCTACACCTACTACACCGGGGTCAGCGGCACGCCTACCGCACTCGGCACCAACTCGGCTGGCCGTGTCTACCAGATCGCCTACGCCCACTACAACATGGGTGGCTCCATGGAAAAGTGGATGGGCGAGTTCAAGACCAAGTTCAATGACGACTTCTACACCGGCTCGGTGATCCACATCTACACCGCGCTGGGTGAAGCCATGGCCAAGGCCAAGTCCACCGACCCTGTGAAGGTGGCGGCGGCGCTGGAAGGCATGAAGTTCAAGAGCTACAACGGCGACGTGGAAATGCGCAAGACCGACCACCAGCTGCAGCAGCCCCTGTACATGACCGTGTGGCAAAAAGCGGATAAAAAGTACCCCTACAGCCCCGAGAACACCGGCATGACACTGGCACCCGTCAAGACCTTTGAGTCCTATGTGTCCAGCACCCCCACCAGCTGCCAGATGAAACGCCCTGGCTAAGGATGGAGTTTTTCATCATTTCCATGCTGAACGGGCTGAGCTACGGGCTCTTGCTGTTCATGCTCAGCGCCGGTCTGACGCTGATTCTCAGCATGATGGGCGTGCTCAATTTCGCCCATGCCAGCTTTTACATGGTGGGCGCCTACCTGGGCTACACCGTGTCGGGCTGGGTCGGCTTCTGGCCTGCGTTGGTGGTGGCTCCGCTGCTGGTGGGTGCCATGGGTGCGGTGTTTGAGCGCACAGCCCTGCGCAAGGTGCACAAGTTTGGCCATGTGCCCGAGCTGCTGATCACCTTTGGCCTGTCGTATATTTTTCTGGAACTGGTGCAGCTCATCTGGGGCCGCACGGCGCTGGAGTTCAAGCCACCGGCGTCCCTGCAGGGTCCGGCATTCACGCTGGTGAACCACGCGGTCAATGGCTTGAAGCTGGTGTGGGGCGCGGCGCCCGCGGACATGTGCGTGGCTGCCGATGCGGCGATCCGCGTGGTGTGCTCGCCATTCCCCATGACGCGTGGCTTCATGATGGTGATTGCCCTGTGCATGCTGTTGGCGCTGTGGCTGCTGCTCACCCGCACCCGCATCGGCCTGGTTATCCAGGCCGCGCTGACCCACCCCGAAATGACCGAAGCACTGGGCCACAACGTGCCACGCGTCTTCATGCTGGTGTTCGGCGTGGGCACCGGCCTCGCGGGTTTGGCCGGTGTCATTGGCGGTAGCACCTTCGTGACCGAACCTGCCATGGCCTCCACCGTGGGGTCGGTGATCTTTGTGGTGGTGGTGGTCGGCGGCATGGGCTCGCTCTCCGGGGCATTTCTGGCGTCGGTGCTCATCGGCGTGATCCAGACCTTTGCCGTCGCGTTTGACTATTCCATGCTCGACGTGCTGTCCCGCCTGGGCATCCAGGTCACGGATGCGCTGCGCAACAACTCGGCGGCCAAGCTCACCATTGCCCAAGTGGCGCCCATCTTGCCTTACCTGTTTCTGGTACTGATTTTGATTTTTAGGCCCAAGGGTTTGCTTGGCACCCGGGAAGGCTGATCCACCTATGCAAGCACCTACGCGCTATTACGCTTTCAAACCCCTGAACGTGGGCCGGATCCTGGTCTGGGGCCTGTTTGCCCTGCTGTTGCTGGTGTCGCCCCGCGTGTTCACCAGCGGGCTGTCCATCACCATGTTGTCGCAAATGGGCATTGCCATCATTGCCTGCCTGTCCTACAACATGCTGCTGGGGCAGGGCGGCATGCTGAGCTTTGGCCATGCCGTCTACACCGGCCTGGGCTCCTACATGGCCATCCATGCGCTCAATGCCGCTGGCGGCGGCACCTGGCCCATCCCG
Source organism: Rhodoferax saidenbachensis (assembly GCF_031457975.1). Lineage (GTDB taxonomy): Bacteria > Pseudomonadota > Gammaproteobacteria > Burkholderiales > Burkholderiaceae_C > Allorhodoferax > Allorhodoferax saidenbachensis_A. Next base: position 517,414 of record NZ_JAVDXO010000001.1, on the reverse strand, counting down.
GTCAGTCTGATTCCGCTGGTGGGGGGCGTGGCTGGCCTGGGCTTTGCAGCGCTGCTGGGCTATGTGACCACCCGCAAGTCCGGCACCACCTTCGCCATGATCACGCTGGGCATGGCTGAGCTGGTGTTCGCCATGTCGCTGATGTTCTCCGAGTTCTTTGGCGGCGAAGCCGGTGTGTCGGCCAACCGCGTGGTGGGCCAGCCTTTCTTCGGCATTACCTTCGCGCCTGCGGTACAGGTGTACTACCTGATTGCGGCCTACACCTTTGTGGCTGTGGCCGCCATGTTCGCCTTCACCGGTACACCGTTGGGCCGCATGCTCAACGCCGTGCGTGACAACCCCGAGCGCGTGGAGTTCATTGGCTACAACCCGCAGCGGGTGCGCTACATGGCCTTCATCATTGCCGGTTTCTTTGCCGGTATCTCCGGCGGACTGGCGGCGCTGAATTTTGAGATTGTCACGGCCGAGGTCGTGGGCGCAGGGCGTTCCGGTGCCTACCTGCTGTTTACCTTTCTGGGCGGGGCCACTTTCTTCTTCGGCCCCATCCTCGGTGCCGTACTCATGGTGCTGGCCTTCGTGCTGCTCAGCGAGTTCACCAAGGCCTGGTTGCTGTACTTGGGCCTGATCTTCCTGTTCATGGTGATGTACGCCCCCGGCGGCATAGCCAGCCTGATCATGATGAACCTGCGGGTGGCCAAGTTCGGCAAACTGGGGCGGCTGTGGGTCAGCTACATGGGCCTCGGGGGCACGGCGCTGGTGGCCCTGGCGGGTGCCGGTGCCATGGTCGAGATGGTCTACCACCAGCAGCTCAACGCGGCCCTGGGGCCGGAGCTGCACTTCCTGGGCGCCACGCTCAACGCCACCAGCCGCAATAGCTGGTTTGGCTCCTTCCTGGTGCTGGCCACCGGCGTCGCCTTGTTTGAGCTGGTGCGCCGCCAGTTCAGCCGTGACTGGAGCGAGATCCAGGAAGAAATTGAAAAAGAAACCCAGCGGAAGGACGCTCTGTGAGCGCAACACCCCGTCCGGCTCTGGCGCTGGAGCTGCGCGACCTGCGCAAGAGCTTTGGCAAATCTGAAATCATCCGCGGTGTCAACCTGGCGGTGCAAGCTGGCGAGCGCGTGGCCATCATCGGCCCCAATGGTGCTGGCAAGTCCACGTTGTTCAACCTGATCAGCGGGCGCTTTGAGCCCAGCGGCGGCGATGTGCTGCTGCATGGCCAGCGCATCAACGGCAAAAAACCGTTCGAGATCAACCGCCTGGGCCTGTCGCGCAGCTTCCAGATCACCAACATCTTCCCCAAGCTCAGCGTGTTTGAAAACCTGCGGTGTGGCGTGCTTTGGAGCCTGGGCTACAAGTACACCTTTCTGAAGTTTCTGGTGGACCTGGACGACGCCAACGAACGTGCCGAAGAGCTCATGGAGATGATCAAGCTCGACAAAAAGCGTGACGTGCTGGCCATGAACCTAACCTATGCCGAGCAGCGCGCGCTGGAGATCGGCGTGACCATCGGCGGCGGTGCCAATGTGATCTTGCTGGACGAGCCCACCGCGGGCATGAGCAAAAGCGAAACCGGCCGCTTTGTGGGCCTGATCAAAAAGGTCACCGAGGGCAAGACCCTGTTGACCGTGGAGCATGACATGGGTGTGGTGTTTGGCTTGGCCGACAAGATTGCAGTAGTGGTGTACGGTGAGGTAATTGCCTTTGACACGCCCGATGCCGTGCGGGGCAATGCCCGGGTGCAAGAGGCCTATCTGGGCTCTTCGGTGGCCGACGCGCAGGCGGGGGGACACTGACATGCTCCAGATCTCCAATCTGCATGCCTACTACGGCAAAAGCCATGTGCTGCATGGCGTGGACATGACGGTCAACGCCGGCGAAATTGTCGCGCTGCTGGGCCGCAACGGCTCCGGGCGCTCTACCACGGCCAAAGCCATCATGGGCCTGGTGGACTGCCAGGGCTCGGTGCTCTGGAAGGGCAAGGAATCGCTGGGCCGCAAGGCCTACGAGATTGCCCACCTGGGCATTGGCTATGTGCCTGAAAACCGCGACATCTTTCCCAAGCTCACCGTGTACCAAAACCTGCTGCTGGGCCAAAAGAGTGGCAAAAAGAAGGTCCGGTGGTCGTTTGATGACATGTACACCATGTTTCCGCGCCTCAAAGAGCGCGAGCACACCGAGGCCGGCGTACTCTCCGGCGGCGAGCAACAAATGCTGACCCTGTGCCGCACCCTGATGGGCGACCCGGACCTCATCATCATTGACGAACCCACCGAGGGCCTGGCGCCCAAAATCGTGGAGCTGGTGGCCCAGTACCTCAAAACCCTGCGGGAACGCGGTGTGTCGGTGCTGCTGATCGAGCAAAAGCTCACCATCGCCATGGCTATTTCTGACCGTTGCCTCGTCATGGGCCACGGGAGCATCGTGTTTGAGGGCACCCCGCAGGCCCTGCGTGAAGACAACCACACCCGCAAGGAGTGGCTGGAGGTCTGACCTTCTGGCCCTCCGTTTGTCCCACCTGTGACAAAGCCGGTTGGCAACCGGCTTAAACCTTCTACAATCGCAAAAAAGAACGATCGTTCTATTTTCCCTGGCTCCACCTTTTTCAAGGAATGAAAGCATGACCGCCCAGTACCAAGTCCATGGCGATATCGCCGTCATCACGCTGAACAATCCCCCCGTCAACGGGCTGGGCCTGTCCACCCGCCAGGGCATTGCCGACGGCATGGCCCAGGCCAATGCCGATGCGGCGGTCAAGGCCATCGTGATCACCGGCGCTGGCAAAGCGTTCTCGGGCGGCGCCGACATCAACGAATTTGGCAAGCCCACGGCCCTGCAAGAGCCCAACCTGATCAGCGTGATCAGCGTTTTGGAAAACTCCACCAAGCCCGTAGTGGCTGCCATGCACACCGTGGCCATGGGCGGCGGTCTGGAATTGGCTATGGGTTGCCACTACCGCATCGCAGCACCTGGCACCAGTATCGCCCTGCCTGAAGTCAAGCTGGGCCTGCTGCCTGGCGCAGGCGGCACACAGCGCTTGCCCCGCTTGCTGGGTGTAGAGGCTGCACTGAACATCATCGTCAGCGGCGAGCCCATCAAGGCCGAAATGCTGGCCATGCTGCCCGGCCAAAAACTGTTCGACAAGATGGCCACCTCCCCCGAGAGCCTGGCCGAAGAAGCCTTGGCCTACGCCCGCTCGGTGGCCGATGTGCGTCCACTGCCGCTGGTGCGCGACCTGAAGTGCAAGCACCCCCAGGGCGACGCCTACTTCCAGTTTGCCCGCAACATGGTCAAGGGCATGTCCAAAAACTTCCCCGCGCCTGCCAAGTGTGTGGACGCAGTCGAAGCCGCCACCAAGAAGAAGTTTGACGAAGGTATGGCGGTCGAACGCGAGATCTTCATCAACCTGATGTGGACGGCTGAAAGCAAATCCCTGCGCCACCTGTTCCTAGCCGAGCGTGCAGCATCAAAAATCCCTGACGTCCCCGCAGACACTGCGCAACGCGCTATCAACTCCATAGCAGTGATCGGTGCCGGCACTATGGGTGGCGGCATTGCCATGAACTTCCTGAATGCCGGCATCCCCGTCAAGATGCTGGAAATGAAGCAGGAAGCGCTGGACCGTGGCATTGCCACCATCCGCAAAAACTACGAAGCCCAAGTGGCCAAGAAGAAGCTCAAGCAAGACAAGTACGAGCAGCGCATGAGTCTGCTGACCACCACGCTGAGCTACGACGATTTGGGCACGGCCGAGCTCGTGATCGAGGCCGTGTTCGAAGAAATCGGCGTCAAAGAAGCCGTATTCAAGGAACTGGACCGCGTGATGAAGCCCGGTGCCATCCTGGCGTCCAACACCTCTACGCTGGACGTGGACAAGATCGCATCCTTCACCAAGCGCCCCGAAGACGTGGTGGGTCTGCACTTCTTCAGTCCCGCCAACGTGATGAAGCTGCTGGAAGTGGTGCGTGGCAAAGAGACTGCCAAAGACGTGATGGCCACCGTGATGACGGTCGCCAAGAAGATCAAGAAGACGGCTGTGGTGTCCGGCGTGTGCGACGGCTTTATCGGCAACCGCATGATCGAACAGTATGGCCGCCAAGGTGGCTTCCTGCTGGACGAAGGCTGCACCCCCGCGCAAGTGGACAAGGCCATGGAGAAATTCGGCATGGCCATGGGCCCGTTCCGCATGGGCGATCTGGCTGGCAACGACATTGGCTGGGCCATCCGCAAGCGCCGTTACTCGGAAAAGCCTGATATGAAGTACAGCAAGACCGCTGACCTGCTGTGCGAAAAAGGCCGCTTTGGCCAGAAGGTGGGCAAGGGCTGGTACGACTATGTCGAAGGCAAGCGCGATGCCATCCCGAATGCCGAAGTGGTGACCATGATTGAAGAGCACCGCAAGGCGCTGGGCATCACACCACGCAAGATTTCGGACGAAGAAATCGTGCAACGCCTGGTGTTCAGCCTGGTGAACGAAGCCGCCCACATTCTGGAAGAAGGCATTGCCAACAAGGCCAGCGATATCGACATCGTCTATATCTTCGGCTACGGCTTCCCCGCACACCGCGGCGGCCCGATGAACTACGCCGACCAAGTGGGCCTGTTCAACGTGGTGCAAGCCATGAATCGCTTTGCCCTGAACCCGCTGGACGACGCCAACTTCTGGAAGCCCGCACCGCTGCTGGCCAAGCTGGCCGCTGAAGGCAAATCGTTCAACTGAGCCGTTTAGCTCGCCACGAATAAGGAACATCACCATGACATCCGCAGTAATCGTTTCCACCGCACGCACCCCTCTGGCCAAGAGCTGGAAGGGCTCCTTCAACATGACCCACGGCGCCACCCTGGGCGGCCACGCCGTGGAGCACGCGATTTCCCGCGCAGGCATCGAAGCCGGTGAGGTGGACGACGTGATCATGGGCTGCGCCACACCCGAAGGCGCCACCGGCGCCAACATCGCCCGCCAGGCCGCTCTACGCGCCGGCTGCCCCGTCACCGTGTCGGGCATGACCATCAACCGTTTTTGCTCGTCAGGCCTGCAAACCATTGCCACCGCGGCGCAACGCATCATCGCCAACGAAGGCGACATCTATGTGGCCGGTGGGGTGGAAGCCATTTCTTGCGTGCAGCAAGAGATGAACACCCACATGATGGCCGACCCCTGGCTGGTGAAGAACAAGCCAGAGATCTACTGGAACATGCTGCAAACCGCAGAGAACGTGGCCAAGCGCTACAACATCAGCCGCGAGGCCATGGACGAATACGGCGCAGCTAGCCAGCAGCGTGCCAGCGCAGCGCTGGAAGCCGGCCTGTTCAAGGCCGAGATCGCCCCCATCACCGTCACCATGGGTGTGGCCGACAAGGTCATGGGCCTGATGACCAAACAAGTCACCGTCAGCGATGACGAAGGCATTCGCGCCGGCACCACCTACGACGGCATCAAGGGTCTGCGCTCTGCTGTCCCCGGCGGCTTGGTCACTGCCGGCAACGCCAGCCAGTTCTCCGACGGCGGCGGTGCCGTGGTCGTGATGCATGAAAAGATTGCCGAGCAAAAGGGTCTGAAACCTCTGGGCCGTTTCCTGGGCTTTGCAGTGGCCGGTTGCGAGCCAGACGAAATGGGCATTGGCCCCGTGTTCGCCATACCCAAAGTGCTGAAGCGCCTGGGCCTGAAGGTCAGCGACATTGACCTGTGGGAACTGAACGAAGCCTTTGCCGTGCAGGTGATCTACTGCCGCGACAAGCTGGGCATACCTGCCGACAAACTGAACGTGAACGGCGGCGCCATCGCCGTGGGCCACCCTTACGGTGTGTCCGGCCAACGCCTGACCGGCCACGCCCTCATCGAAGGCAAACGCCGTGGCGCTAAGCGCGTTTGCGTGACCATGTGCATTGGCGGCGGTATGGGGGCTGCTGGGGTGTTTGAGGTGCTGTAAGGCGACTGAGACTTCAAACTCTTCCAAGCAAAAAAGCCACCCGAGGGTGGCTTTTTTTCATGCGGCAATCAATCTAGCGCTTTTCTCTCAAATTGCGAAGACGCTGTGCTTCCAAGCCTCTGCGCCCAGCATTCCATAAAGCATCGTGATAGGGCATTCCCTTTTCGTCGTCGGGAAGCCACATTGGCAGACCGTACGCGCGAGCTAACGCTCCGAACATTGCCGCGCCCTCAATTAGATTTCGCGTCGCACGCTCCTGAATGTCCGGTCTACGAGTAATTTGAATATAGCTATCTGGGCTAAGGCCATGAGGAACTGACGAAGTTTTGTCTAGACACATTGATAGCCCATTTATTTCCAAGCGATCAAGCACTTGGGGAGCGTCAATGTATGGAATTGTTCTCCATGAATTCAGCAGTTTTACTTTAAAAAAATAATTTTCATTCCATCTCGCAAGGTTGCAAAGGCGTTCCTGAGTCTCAGCAACGCCAATGAGTACGTTCAGTACGTAGTTCAGATCAACAACACGTGGAGATGACGCCCCATGTTTGCGCAGAAGATTCGTAAACTGTTCAACGTGTTTATAGCCGTCCAACTCGATAGAGAGGTGCTCAACATCATCTACGTCATAAAGCGGTAAAGGAATCAAGACATCACTGATTAAGCTATGTCGTAAACGCCAAGTAAGAGTCAAGTTGTGCGGATTATTTCCAGCAAGTTGTCGTCCAATATAGCCATTTGAGTATGTGTAAACACTGTCAAAGTGAATAGTTGCTGACCCAAGATTTCCACCCAAGGCTTCACGTATCTCATTCTCTTCCGCGTCTATCCAAATGTCTCTCTGTGCCCATGGGTCTGCAATCAGCATCAACCGAATGTACGGAAGCTCACTTTCGCGCTTGGAGAATTCCGGGTCCATTTCGTACCAATCTTTGTGACGACGCTTCATCTCGTCGCCTCTCCGCCACAATTGGTCAAGTATGAATCGGTCATTTTCTGCTTTGGGCTCTGAAGCATCTGAGACCCGCCGATAGATACTCCCGCTCTTATGCACATGTGGCGCCAAAGTACTTTGAGGTGTCCATACACAGATCACCACGCGGTCCGCAGCCAATCCAAGCTCTTGGTTAGGGCCATAAATGATTTTTGTGTCGAAGTGCGGCGTTGGATTCAAATGATCGACAGCAGCTTTGCGAATCTTCTGCAGGGTTGCATCTGCTTCGTCTTGAGCGATACCGGGGAAAGATCCTGCTACTGGGATCTCCTTTGACACCTCATCAACTCCGATGAATAGCCAACCTCCATAGGTGTTGGCGAAAGCAGATATCGACTTGGCTATCGCACTTGCGTTGGGCGTCTCTCTTTTGTACTCAATGTACCAACCCTCAGCTGTTTGTTTCAGTGCCGGAAGATCGGCAGCTGCGAGATCGCGCAATGGAATTGAAAAAGGTGAATATTGCTGCATGTCTGTTTGCACCAAAAGGCGCCATCCTCCTATTGAGGTCAATGTAACCACATAAACCACTGTTTCAATCCATTTGCACAACCGGAAGCAAGCAGCTTTGCCGCTTACCATTAATCTGTACAACAAACCAATCTGAGCATAGCAACGTGGCTGATTGGGTCAGTCCAATTGCGTCACCGTCACCAAGCGGACACCCACCGCTAGCCGGCCCCCAGCATTGCAGGAAAATGCGCCCATGACCCTACGCACCACCCTCGACTTCCTGCTCAACGACTGGCTCGACACCACGGCGCTCACCGGGCGGGAACGGTTCAGTGACCACAACCGCGAGACCTTTGACGCGGTGCTGGACACCTGTGAGCGCATAGCGCGGGAAAAGTACGCGCCGTTCAACCGCCTGGCCGATGTGGAAGAACCGCGCACGGTGACCGAGCCCGACGGTAGCCTGCGGGTGGTGTTGCCGCAGGCCACGCACGATGCGCAAAAGGCCTATGCCGAATCCGGCATGCTCTCGGCCGCGCAAGACTACGAGATGGGCGGCATGCAGCTGCCGTACAGCGTGGAGGCTGCGGCCAACGCATTCTTTGCCTGCGCATCCGTCAGTATTGGCACCGGCATGCTGACCACGGGCAATGCCAACCTGCTGATGACGCATGGCACGGCGCTGCAAAAAGAGGTGTTTGCCAAAAACGAGTTTTCCGGCCGCTGGTCGGGCACCATGTGCCTGAGTGAGCCGCAAGCGGGCTCCAGCCTGTCGGACGTAGCCACGCGCGCCGTGCCCGATGGTGCAGACTTTGCCAACGACCAGCTGGGCCCGCGCTACCGGCTCAAGGGCAACAAGATGTGGATCTCTTCGGGCGAGCACGAGATCAACGAGAACATCATCCACCTGGTGCTGGCCAAGATTCCCGATGCGGATGGCAAGCTGGTGCCCGGCACGCGTGGCATTTCACTGTTCATCGTGCCCAAGAAAATGGTGAACACGCAGGGCGAGCTGACCGGCGTGCGCAACGACGTGGCGCTGGCGGGCCTGAACCACAAGCTGGGCTGGCGCGGCACCACTAACACGCTGTTGAACTTTGGCGAAGGCAAGTTCCCCGTGGATGGCCAAGCCGGTGCCGTGGGCTACCTGGTGGGCCAACCCGGCAAGGGCCTGGCCTGCATGTTCCACATGATGAACGAGGCGCGTATTGGCGTGGGCATTGCGGCCACCATGCTGGGCATGGCCGGCTACTACGCAGCGCTGGACTATGCCAAGAACCGTCCGCAGGGCCGCCCCATCACCGGCGCCGGCAAGGACGCCGCTGCACCGCAAACACGCATCATTGAACACGCCGATGTGAAACGCATGCTGCTGGCGCAAAAGTCGTACTGCGAGGGCGCGCTGGCGCTGGAGCTGTACTGCGCGCGCCTGGTGGACGAGTACCACACCGCCGGCGGTGCGGAGGCCGAAGAGGCGCGCCTGTTGCTGGAAGTGCTGACGCCCATTGCCAAGAGCTGGCCCAGCGAGTGGTGCCTGGAGGCCAACAGCCTGGCCATCCAGGTGCATGGCGGCTATGGCTACACACGCGATTTCCCCGTGGAGCAGTACTGGCGCGACAACCGCCTGAACATGATCCACGAGGGCACCCACGGCATCCAGGGCATGGACCTGCTGGGCCGCAAGGTGCTGATGGAGGAGGGCAGGGGCCTAACGCTGCTGAGCCACCGCGTGATGGCCACGGTGCACCGCTGCAGCGGCATTCCCGCACTCGCGGCACACGCCAAGGCGCTGGGCAAAGCGCTGCAGGATGTGGGCACGGCCACGCAGCAGGCCTGGTCCACCGGCGTGCCGGCCGAGGCGCTGGCCAACGCAGTGCCGTATCTGCAGGCCTTTGGCCACACGGTGCTGGCCTGGATCTGGCTGGATGTGGCCGCCTGCGCGCTGGACAACGACCCGAAACAGGAGCAACTGGCGACCCAGGGCCATGTGGGTGCGGCGCAATTCTTCTTCCATTACGAGCTACCAAAAATCGGCGCCTGGCTGGGTGTGGTGCAATCGCGGGATCTGACCTGTGCGTCATTTCCCGAAGGAGCATTCTGATGGCGTTTTTCAAAGAGACCAAGGCCACGAGCAACGCACGGCTGCAGCGCATCGAGCGCATGGTCTGGGTGTTGATCTACGGCGGCCTGCTGGCCATCGTGCTGGGCGTGTTCATCGACCAGCAGGGGGCACAGGATGCCAGCCTGTTCTACCAGTTGGGCGGCCTGGCCGTGGTCGGCGGCGTGGTGCTCATCTACGTGCGCTCGCGGCTGCACGAAAAAGACTAGGGCCCGCGCATATCACGCAGGGGACACGGCGGTGGACGCTGCAAACCGACAATCGTTTTTTCTCCCACCATTCGCAAGAGGCAGACCGCATGACACGCACCGTCCAAAAACTTTTTGACCTGACCGGCAAGACCGCCCTGATCACCGGCGGCTCGCGCGGCCTGGGCCTGCAGATGGCCCACGCCCTGGGCGAAGCCGGTGCCAAGATCATGCTGAGCTCACGCAAGGCGGCCGACCTGGAAGAGGCCACTGCCGAACTGCAGGCCGCGGGCATCGACGCCCGCTGGATCGCGGCCGATTGCGCCAAGGAAAGCGAAATTCACCGTCTGGCCGACGAAACCCTGCAGCGCATGGGCGATGTGGACATTCTGATCAACAATGCTGGCGCCTCCTGGGGCGCACCCGCCGAAGACCACCCCGTAGAAGCCTGGGACAAGGTGATGAACCTGAACGTGCGCGGCTATTTTTTGCTGAGCCAGATCATTGCCAAGAAAAGCATGATCCCGCGCAAGAGCGGCCGCATCATCAACATCGCCTCCATCGCCGGCCTGGGTGGCAACCCCACGGCCATGAAGACGATCGCCTACAACACGTCCAAGGGCGCGGTCATCAACTTCACGCGCGCGCTGGCGGCAGAGTGGGGCGCCTATGGCATCAACGTGAACGCCATTTGCCCCGGGTTCTTCAAGACCAAGATGGCTGCGGTGCTGATTGAAACCCTGGGCGAAGACAAGATGGCCGCCCACGCACCGCTCAAGCGCATTGGCGATGACGAAGACCTGAAGGGCCTGGCCTTGCTGTACGCATCGGACGCAGGCAAGCACATCACCGGCCAGTGGCTGGCAGTAGATGGCGGCGTCTCCGTAGTCACCGGCGGTTGACCATGTGGGAGCAGGCCGTGGGCTTTGGTGTGGAGATTCCCTTTGTCACCCACCTGGGGTTTGAGCTCACGCTGTTTGCCGATGGTCGCTCCGAGATCCGCTACGCGCCCCTGGCCGAGCACCTGAACTCCTTCAACGTGACCCATGGCGGCGCGTTGATGACGCTGCTGGATGTGACCATGGCCACGGCCGCGCGCAGTGTCACCCCCGAAATGGGTGTGGTCACCATCGAGATGAAAACCAGCTTCATGCAGCCCGCCGTGCCCAGTGCTGACGGGCCGCTGGTGGCCAAGGGCGAGCTGATCCACCGCACCGCCACGCTGGCCTTCACCCAGGCCACGGTGTTTGATGCGGCAGGCAAGCCCTGCGCGCATGCCACGGGCACCTTCAAGTACGTCAAGCGCCTGGCCACGGGCGCACGCAGCGTGAATGCACTGAACACCCCGGCCAATGTCGGCAGTGGCATCTCTACCGACTAGTTTGAAGCCAAAGAGGTCTCTAGCCCCCGTGTAATCTGTGCAAGCAGCTAGCAAAACCATAGCATTTCAGGAGACCACCATGCCCAGCAATCAGCAAATCCACCTCGACAACCGCCCCGTGGGCGAAGCCGTTGCCAGCAATTTCAAGCTGGTCACCAGCGACACGCCTGCGCTGCAGGACGGCCAGGTGCTGGTGCGCCACCACTACCTGAGCCTGGACCCCTACATGCGCGGCCGCATGAACGACGCCAAGAGCTACGCCACGCCCCAGCCCCTGGGCCAGACCATGGGCGGCGGCACGGTGGGCGAGGTGCTGGAGTCGCGCCACCCCAAATTCGAGGTAGGCGACAAGGTGGTCGGCATGGGCGGCTGGCAGGAATACAGCGTGGTGGACGCGGGCCAACCCGGCGCGCTGCGCAAGGTCGACACCACCCATGTGCCGCTGAGCCACTACCTGGGCGCCGTAGGCATGCCCGGCGTGACCGCTTGGTACGGACTGGTGAAGATCATTGCGCCGCAAGTGGGCCAGACCATGGTGATCAGCGCCGCCACCGGCGCGGTGGGCAGCGCGTTTGCCGCACTCAGCAAGGCACGCGGCTGCCGCACCGTGGGCATTGCGGGCGGACCCGACAAATGCCAATACGCGGTGGACGAGCTGGGTTTTGACGCCTGCATCGACTACAAGCTGCACAGGGATGCGGCCTCGCTGTCACAGGCCTTGAAAGACGCCTGCCCAGGCGGCATCGACGGTTACTTTGAAAACGTGGGCGGCATGGTGTTGGACGCCGTGCTGCCGCGCATGAACGCGTTTGGCCGCATTGCCGTGTGCGGCATGATCGCCGGCTATGACGGCCAGCCCCTGCCACTGGCCCACCCCGCGCTCATTCTCACCCAGCGCCTGAAGGTGGAGGGTTTCATCGTCAGCGAACACATGGACGTGTGGCCCGAAGCGCTGAAAGAACTGGGCGGCATGGTCGCCACCGGCAAGCTCAAACCCCGCGAAAGCATTGCCCAGGGCCTGGCCGCCGCGCCCGAGGCGTTTTTGGGCCTGCTCAAGGGCAAGAACTTTGGCAAGCAGCTGGTCAAGCTGGTCTGATGGTCACCGCCACCCACACGGTGTTCAACCAGGCCGAGCCGCTGGTGGGCACCAACCTGTTTGACCGCAACCAGGCCCTGCAGAGCGCGCTGAAATTCAACGCCCCCACACTGGACACCACCAGCCTAAGCGCGCTGGGCGCACAGATGGGTAGCGCCGAGATGCAGACCCACGCGCGCCTAGCCAACGTGCACACGCCCGTGCTGCACAGCCACGACCGTACGGGCCACCGCGTGGACCAGGTGGAGTTTCACCCCAGCTACCATGCGCTGATGACGGCCGCTGCGCAGGCGGGCCTGCACGGTAGCCCCTGGGCTGAAGAGGCCCACGGCCACACGCGCCGCGCCGCTGCCTTCATGCTGTTCACCGAGGCCGAGCCGTCCATCCTGTGCCCCATCTCCATGACCTACGCGGTGATGGCCGCACTGCCGGGCAACGCAGCCATCTTCAAGGACTGGGCGCCGGGGCTCACAGCCCGCGCCTACGACCCGGCCTTCAAGCCCTTCAACCAGAAGACCGGCCTGACCATGGGCATGGGCATGACGGAGAAGCAGGGCGGCTCCGATGTGCGGGCCAACACCACGCAGGCAGTGCGTGACGGCGAAGACGCCTGGGGCCAGCGCTACACGCTGGTGGGGCACAAATGGTTTTTCTCGGCGCCCATGTGCGATGCGTTTTTGGTGCTGGCGCAAACGCCAGCCGGGCTATCGTGCTTTTTTCTGCCGCGCGTGTTGCCTGACTTTGAAAACCCCTCCGGTAGTGGCACCACGAACGCCATCCGCATTCAGCGCCTCAAGGACAAGCTGGGTAACAAGGCCAACGCCAGTTCCGAAGTTGAATTTCTGAACGCCACCGCCTGGCTGGTGGGCGACGAGGGGCGCGGCGTGCCGCAGATTCTGGAAATGGGCACCATGACGCGGCTGGACTGCGCGCTGGGCACCAGCGGCCTGATGCGCCAGGCGCTCAGCATTGCGCTGCACCACACGGCGCAGCGTCAGGCCTTTGGCAAACGCCTGATCGAGCAGCCGTTGATGCGCAACGTGCTGGCCGACCTTGCTATCGAAAGCGAAGCTGCCACCGCACTGTCCATGAGGCTTGCACGCTCTTTTGACCATAAAGGCGATGCGCATGAAGTGCTGATGGGCCGCCTGCTCACGCCCATTGCCAAGTTCTGGATCTGCAAACGCGGCGCCGCCTTTGCGCAGGAGGCCATGGAGTGCCTGGGCGGCAACGGCTATGTGGAGGAGGGCGGCGAGGGCACCATGGCCCGCATCTACCGCGAGATGCCGCTCAACTCCATCTGGGAGGGTGCAGGCAACATCATGGCGCTGGACCTGCTGCGCGCCTTGCGCAAGGGCGATGTGGCCGCTGCGCTGGTGCGCGAGCTGGCCCCGGCCCAGGGTGCCCACCCCGCGCTGGACCGCTTGGCCACCGCCTTGCCCAGCCGGGTAGAGCACATGGCCACCGAGATGGAGGCGCGCCGCCTGGCACAAGACGTGGCGCTGGCCGTGCAGGCCGCGCTGCTGCAGCAAAGCGCGCCAGCCGCCGTGTTTAACGCATTTTGTGATTCCCGCCTGGCGGGCAACTGGGGCCACACCTTTGGCACCCTGGGCGCCGCGGTGGACTTTGACAGCATTATTGAAAGGGCCATGCCATGAGCGCCACATCGACCGACCTCATCCTCCACCACTACCCCACCTCGCCGTTTTCGGAAAAAGTGCGCCTGGTGCTGGGCTACAAGCAACTGGCCTGGAAGTCCGTCATCATCCCCGCCATCCTGCCCAAGCCCGATGTGGTGGCGCTGACCGGCGGCTACCGCAAGACGCCGTTTTTGCAAATTGGCGCTGACATTTACTGCGACAGCGCACTGATCTGCGATGTGCTGGAGCACATCCAGCCCACGCCCACGCTGTACCCCGCCCATAACAAGGGCATGGCCCGCGTGCTGGCGCAGTGGGCCGACACCACGCTGTTCTGGGCCGCCATGGCCTACAACCTACAGCCCAAGGGGGCTGCCAGCATGTTTGAGGGCGCGCCGCCCGAAGCGGCCAAGGCCTTTGGCGCCGACCGCGCCGCCATGTCCAGCGGCATGACGCGCCTGCGCCCGGCCGACGCCACCGCAGCCTACAAAAGCTATCTGCGCCGCCTGGCCAATATGCTGGAAGGGCAAGACTTTTTGCTGGGCGGCACACCCTGCGTGGCCGACTTTGCGGCCTACCACCCGCTGTGGTTTACCGCCAAGCGCGTGCCGGTGATGGCCGACATCCTGAACGCCACGCCCGCCGTGCTGGCCTGGATGGACCGCATGGCCGCACTGGGACATGGTAGCTTCGAGAAGCTGTCTGCTACAGATGCGATAGCGGCTAGCGCAGCGTCTACGGGGGCTAGCGCCCCATTTGCGCATGATGAAGACACCACGTTCCAGGATGAGCACGGCATTGCGCTGGGCAGCGAGGTGACGATTGCGGCCGAACTGTTTGGCCAGGAACCCACCCCCGGCACGCTGGTGGCAGCCACGCGCACCCGCTTCACGCTGCAGCGCACCGACGAGCGCGCCGGCACCGTGCGCGTGCACTTCCCGCGCATTGGCTACGTTTTGAAGGCGGCCCAACCCGCATGAGCTTGAATACCGTTCGGGCTGAGCCCGTCGAAGCCATCCGTTGGCAATGGCTGCCGTTTGACGCGCTAAGCCGCGAGCAGCTGTACGAACTGCTGCGCCTTCGCAGCGAAGTGTTTGTGGTGGAGCAGAACTGCATCTTCCAGGACATGGACGGTCTGGACGATCAGGCTATGCACTTGCTGGGATTTCGGGTGTCAGCGGACTCTGCTCCGTGTCCCCCGCCCGCTTTGCGGGCTCCTCCTTTACCTACGCAGAATCCACTGCCACCCGAACTCCCCGGTGACCGTGTTGGCGTGCCTACGCCAGGACTCATCGCCTACGTGCGCTGCTTTCCCAAGGGCGTTACGTTTGACGAGGCCAGCATCGGCCGCGTGGTCACGCGCCAAAGTGCGCGCGGTGGTGGCCTGGGCCACGTGCTGATGGCCGAGGCCATACGCGCGTTGCAGCAACAGTGGGGCGCGCAGCCGATTCGCATTGGCGCGCAGGCCCACCTGAAAGGCTTTTACGAGCGCCACGGCTTTGCCGATGTGGGCAAGCCCTATGTGGAAGACGGCATAGACCACATCGAGATGGTTCGTCAGCCCTGATTTTTCCTTATTGGAGACACCCCGTGATTACCGATTTCAAAGGCAAAACCGCCGTTCTCACCGGCGCCGGCTCGGGCTTTGGCCTGGAATGCGCACGCATTGGCGCCAAACTGGGCATGAACCTAGTGCTGGCCGATGTGCAGCAGGATGCGCTGGACAAGACCGTGGCCGAGATGCAGGCCGCAGGCGCCCCCGTGCTGGCCATGAAGGTGGATGTGTCCAAGGCCGAGCAAATGGAGGCGCTGGGCGCCGCCACGCTGGCGCGCTTTGGCGCACCACACTTTGTGTTCAACAACGCCGGTGTGGGCGCGGGCGGCCTGGTGTGGGAAAACTCCACCAAAGACTGGGAATGGGTGCTGGGCGTGAACGTCATGGGCGTGGCCCACGGTGTGCGCGTGTTCACCCCCATGATGCTGGAGGCCGCCGCCAAGGACCCGGCCTGGACCGGCCACATCGTCAACACCGCCAGCATGGCCGGCCTGCTCAACGCGCCCAATATGGGCATTTACAACGTGAGCAAGCACGCCGTGGTGGCCCTGAGCGAAACCCTGTACCAGGACCTGGCCCTGGTGACCGACCAGATCAGCGCCAGCGTGCTGTGCCCCTTCTTTGTGCCTACCGGCATTGCCCAGAGTCACCGCAACCGCCCGGACGCCGACGAAGCCCCCGCCAAGCCCACACGCAGCCAGCTCATTGGCCAGGCCATGAGCGACAAGGCCGTGGGCAGCGGCAAGGTGACGGCGGCCGAGGTGGCGCAAAAGGTGTTCGACGCCATTGCCGCCAATCAGTTCTACATCTACAGCCACCCCAAGGCCATTGGTTCGGTGCAAACGCGGCTGGAAGACGTGCTGATGGCGCGCAACCCCACCGACCCGTTTGCCCACAAGCCCGAGCTGGGCGTGGAGCTGAAAAAGGCGCTGCGCGGCTGACCCTCCGGCACGGCAAAAATGCCGGCTTGGGTTAGAGTCGTGCCCATGCGTCTTACACAAAAACTGTACTGGGTTGCCGCTGTCGTTGGCGCAATCGTTTTGGCAGGCCCTGCACGGGCGGGCTCGCTGCAAGTGCAGGTGCAGGACAAAACCGGCAAGCCACTGCCCAATGCCGTGGTCTTCCTGGAGTCTGCGGAGGCCAAGGCCGCGACCAAGCCCCTCAAGGGGGTGGAAGTGGCCCAGGTGGCCAAGCAGTTCACCCCCACGGTTACGGTCGTCACGCCGGGTACCGCGGTGCTATTCCCCAACCAGGACACGGTGCGCCACCATGTTTATTCGTTTTCGCCCATCAAGACGTTTGAGCTGAAGCTCTACGCAGGCGTGCCGGCCAACCCCGTGGTGTTTGACAAGGTCGGCATTGCGGTGCTGGGCTGCAACATCCACGACAACATGGTGGCTTGGGTGCTGGTGGTGGACACCCCGTACTTTGGCCAAACGGATGCCCAGGGCAAGCTGAACCTGGACAACGTGCCCAGCGGCAACTACAAGCTGCGCACCTGGCATGCCAGCCTACCCACCGGCGCGGCAGCGACCGAACAAGCCCAGGCAGTGGGTACGGGCGGTGCGCCCGTGGTGGTGAAGCTGGCGGGGAGCAGCGTTTGAACCTGTCGAAAACAGTGGCCAGTTGGGGCCTGGGCACCAAGTTTGTGGTGTTCTCACTGGCGCTGCTGCTGCTGGTGCAGGTGGCGGTCTACAGCGTGGTGCGCACCAGCATCAACAGCAATGTGCGGGCCCAGCTGACGCAGGAACTGGTTATTGGCGACAAGGTGTGGTGGCGCCTGCTGGACCAGAATGCCCAAAAGCTGCGCCAGGGTGCGGCGGTGCTGGCGGCCGACTTTGGCTTCCGCTCGGCCCTGAGCAGCGGGGACACCGAGACCCTGCGCTCGGCCCTGGAAAACAGCGGTGCGCGCATAGGCGCCCCTGTCACGGCCTTGCTGAACCCCGAATTTGCCCTGCAAGCCACCGGCCTGGAGCGTGCCAGCGAGGCACAGTTCGCCCCCATCCTGCAGCGCGTGGCGGCCGACATTGGCAAGAGCGACCAGAACCACCAGTTGGAGCTGATCGACGGCAAGCTCTATCAGTTCGTCATGGTGCCCCTGAAGGCGCCGCTGACGATCGGCTGGGTGGTGATGGGGTTCCCCATCGAACAGTCGCTGGCTAACGACATGTTTGGCCTGTCTGGCATCCACGTGGTGCTGCTGACACGGCAGGGCGCGTTGCTGGTCAGCAGCCTGCCGGTGCTGGACCAGGCAGCGCTGAGCGCCTTGGGGCAGGGCGGTGAAATTCGGCTGGGGGCTGACACGTTGGTGGTGCGCCACAGCACCACGCGCAGCGACATTACCGACGTGCAAACGTATTTGTTGCGCTCGCTGGATGAGGTGGTGGCGCCCTACCAGCAGGTGCAATTGGCGTTGCTGGTGATTGCGGCCCTGGGCCTGGCGCTGTTTGGCGCGGGCAGCATGGTGCTGGCGCGACGCATCACCACGCCGCTGCATGCCCTGGTGGGTGCGGCCGAACAGCTCAGCCGCGGCGAGTACGACAAAAAACTGCCAGCCCTGCGCCACAAGGACGAAATCGGCGACCTGTCGCGCGCGTTTGACCATATGCGCAGCAGCATCCGCACCCAGCAGGGCGAAATTTTGCAACTGGCCTACTGGGACCGGCTGACCGGCCTGCCCAACCGCACCCAGTTTCGCGACCTGCTGCAACAGTCGATCAAGGCCAGCATTGCGATGCAGAACAGTGGCCCGCCGGTGACGGTGATCATGCTCAACCTGGACCGCTTCAAGCATGTGAACGATGTGCTGGGCTACGCCTTTGGCGACCGCCTGCTGGTGGCCGTGGCAGAGCGCCTGAGTGGCCTGATCAGCGCCGATATTGGCGAGGTAGCGCGCCTGGGCGGTGATGAATTTGCGGTGCTGATTGAAAGCACCGATGCCATGGGCGCCTTGCCCGTGGCGCAAAAAATTGCAGCCTCGTTTGAAGAACCCCTGACGCTGGAAGACCAGACGGTGGACCTGAGCGCGGCTATCGGCATTGCCTCGTGGCCCATGCATGCGCAAGATGTGGACATGCTGCTGAGCCGCTCCGAGATCGCCATGTATGTGGCCAAGCGCAAGACCACGGGCATTCAGATCTACGACCCGGCGCTGGACTCGTCGAGCACGCAAACCCTGTCCCTGCTGACCGAGCTGCGCTATGCGGTGGACCACGGGCAACTGCGCCTGTACCTGCAGCCCAAGCTCACGCTGGCTGACAACACGGTGGTGGCCGCCGAGGCACTGGTGCGCTGGCAGCACCCCACGCGGGGCCTGGTACCGCCCATGCAGTTCATCCCGTTTGCGGAGCAAACCGGTTTTGTGCGCCAGCTCACGCTGTGGATGTTTGAGGAGGTGGCACGTGCGCTGCCCGCGTTGCGTGCCGATGGCCGCCCGCTGCGCGTGGCCATCAACTTGTCCACCCGCGACCTGCTGGACCAGGACTTTCCCGCCAAGCTGGACGCCATGATGGCCAAGCACAACGCCCCCACTGACGCGTTTTGCCTGGAGATCACCGAGAGCGCCATCATGGACGACCCGCAGCGCGCCGAGGCCACGCTGAACCGCCTGTCCGAGCGCGGCTTCAAGCTCTCCATTGACGACTTTGGCACGGGCTACTCGTCGCTGGCCTACCTCAAGCGCCTGCCCGTGAACGAGCTGAAGATCGACAAGTCGTTTGTCATGGGCATGGAAACCGACGAGAGCGACGCCAAGATCGTGCGCTCCACCATTGACCTGGCGCACAACCTGGGTCTGTCCGTGGTGGCCGAAGGCGTGGAGAACCAGCTGATTTTGGACAAGCTCATTGCGCTGGATTGCGACGAAGCCCAGGGCTACTACATGAGCAAACCCATCCCGCTGCCGGACTTCATCGCCTGGCGCACCAAGCAGCAGGCTGCTACGGCCTAGGCCAGGCGGGCATTGGGCTGCAGGCCCTGCCAGCGCTTCCAGTAGCCCAAGGCCACCTGGTAGGTGGTGCGCTGCACTTGCACCGTGTCCTCAATCTTGGTGCCATAGCCACCTGCCATGGTGAACACCAGCGGGATGCGGCGCTGCCAGCACCAGTCCATCACACGCCGGTCGCGCGCTTCCAGGCCGTCGGCCGTGATGTTGAGGCGGCCCAGGCGGTCACCCTCATGCGGGTCGGCCCCGGCCAGGTAAAACACCACGCCGGGCTGGCATTGGCCCTCCAGCCGCTGCAATGCTTGTTCCAGGGCCGCCAGGTAGTCGGCATCGCCGCAGCCATCGGGCAGGGGCACATCCAGGTCACCGGCCTCTTTGCGAAACGGAAAGTTCTTGTCGCCGTGCAACGACAGCGTGAACACCGAGTCGTCGCCCTGAAAAATATGCGCCGTGCCGTTGCCCTGGTGCACGTCCAGGTCAATCACCGCCACCTGCAGGGCAGGGCGGTGGCTACCGTCGGCCAGGCGGGTGCGGCTCCATTCAGCCTGTAGCACGCGGGCCGCCACGGCCACATCGTTGAACACGCAAAAGCCGCCGCCTTTGTCTGCATAGGCGTGGTGCGTGCCGCCGGCCAGGTTGGCGGCCAGGCCTTCAGTCAGCGCCACGCGGGCCGCGGCTACGGTGGCGCCCACGCTGCGGCGCGCGCGCTCGGCCATGGCTGGGCTCCAGGGAAAACCAATCTCGCGCAGCACCGCAGGCACGGCCGTGCCTTCCAGAATCGCGTCGATGTAAGCCTGCGTGTGCACCAGCGCCAGCTCGCCCCGCGTGGCGGCAGGTGCCTCGGTCAACCGCACCTCGGGCAGGTGCTGCGCCAGCTGGTCGCGCAGCATGCGGTACTTGGCCATGGGGAAGCGGTGGCCCTCAGGCAAAGGGAGCACAAATTGGTCGGAATAGAAGGCCTGCATGCGGGGATTGTGGCAAACGCCGGGGGGCTTCAAAAAAAGTGAGAAAATACCGGTTTTCACACCAACCAACAGGATAGTTCCATGGGCAACAAAATCGTTACCGAAGCCGACCGCAAAGCCACTCCCGCTCCCAAGCCCCTGCCTGGCTACACCCTGCCCACCGGCGGCCGCGGCCAACGCGTCAGCCTGGAACGCGGCGTTGCTACACGTAGCAAGAAGAACCCCGGCAAGCGTCACAGCTGAGCCCTGACACCCCCAGCGGGTGTCTCCATGCAAAAGGCCCTCAACTGAGGGCCTTTTTGCTTTATGCGCCAAAACTGGCTGTAGCCCGCGTAGGCTTTGCGCGAGCAGCTATTAATTCAATAGCAACTCAGTTCACACCCATGTAGTTTTTCTTGCCAATTTCCACGCCGTTATGGCGCAGCAGCGCGTAGGCGGTGGTCACGTGGAAGAAAAACTGGGGAATAGCGTAGTGCAGCAGGTAGGTGGACGCGTCGAACGTGCGTTCACGTGGTGTGCCGGCCTGGATGACGATCTCGCGGGTGTGGGGCTTATCGAACAGGCTGGCATCCAGGCTGTTGATAAAGGTCAGCACCGTGGCAATGCGGGTTTGCAGCTCGGCAAAGGTCAGTTCGGTGTCGGGCATCACAGGTACCTCCACGCCAGCCAATCGCGCAGCGGCGCCCTTGGCAAAGTCGCTGGCAATCATTACCTGGCGCAGCAGCGGGAACATGTCGGGGAACAGGCGCGCCTGCAGCAGCGCGGTGGGATCAATTTTCTTGGCGGCGGCGTGCTCTTCAGCCTTGTGCAGCACGCCGCTCAGGGCTTGCAGCATTTGCTTGAAAACAGGGATGGAGGCGGTGTAGAGGGCGTCAGTCATGGGGCAGGTTCCTTCAAAAGAGGGCGAAGCGTAACAGCTTGGGGCGACGCGTGTCGCCCCAAGGGGATTGGGACGATCAGTGCAGCGGGCCCAGGCGCCACAGCGAGGTGATTTCGGCCGCGCGTGCCGCGTGCAGGGCGTCGGTGCCATCTGTCGCCTTGGGGTGCAGAGGTTTGGCATCGTGCCGCCCCAGTACCTGCAGCCCGGCGGTGGCAAAGGCGGCCAGCAGCTCCTCACGGCTGCGCAGACCCAGGTGTTCGGCCAGGTCCGACAGGATGAGCCAGCCCTCGCCCCCCGGTGCCAGATGGGCCACCAGTCCGTTTAGAAAGCCCAGCAGCATCTGGTTGTTTTCGTCGTACACCGCGTACTCAATGGGCGAGCTGGGCCGCGCGGGCAACCAGGGCGGGTTGCACACCACCAGCGAGGCCAGGCCTTCAGGAAACAGGTTGGTCTGCAGCACTGTGACCTGGGCTGCCACGCCCAGCTGGTCCAGATTGGCCCGGGCGCAGGCCAGGGCACGCGGGTCCTGGTCGGTGGCGACCACACGGGTAACGCCACGGCGCGCCAGAACTGCCGAGAGCACGCCGGTACCGGTACCAATGTCAAACGCCACCAGATTGGAGCCCCTGGGCAACGGCGTCGTGGCCACCAAATCCACATACTCGCCCCGCACAGGGGAGAACACGCCGTAGTGGGGGTGGATGCGGTTGTTGGGTGCTGCACCCAGTGCAGAAATTTCCACGCCTTTTTTGCGCCACTCGTGGGCGCTGGTCATGCCCAGCAGGTCGCGCAGGCTGGCCACACTGGCGCCGTCTTCGGCCACCACCGGGCCCCAGGCCTCGGTGCAGGCTTTGCGCGCATCGGGCGCGCGGCGCAGGGGGACGCTGTAGTCGGCGTTGAAAGGCAGCAGCACCATGGCCAGCACGCGAGCACGCTGTGCCTGGGCCTGCCGGTGCAGGTTGAAGCTGTCTGCGGGGGAAGCAGGCGCCTTATGGATGGCCGCGCCCTTGGCGGCACGCTGCTTGCGCTGGGGTGTTTTGTCGATGCGGCGGGCCAGGGCTTGCAGCAG
This sequence comes from Rhodoferax saidenbachensis, assembly GCF_031457975.1. Lineage (GTDB taxonomy): Bacteria > Pseudomonadota > Gammaproteobacteria > Burkholderiales > Burkholderiaceae_C > Allorhodoferax > Allorhodoferax saidenbachensis_A. Next base: position 495,204 of record NZ_JAVDXO010000001.1, on the reverse strand, counting down.
TTGGCGGGCGTTTTGAAAATCACCACGCCAGAGCAGGGCCGTGCCTTCACAGGCCAGGTGGTAGGCGTCATCCGCCGTGGTGGTGTCGTCGGCCAGCACCACGCGTTTGGGAGGCGCTGCGCCGCGCTCGGAGCGCCACAGCGCAGAACAGGCCTGGCCCGCTTCGGTCCAGTGAATGTGAGTGGGTTGCATGGGGAGGGGGCGCCTTAGAGGTTGTGGCGCACGGCGGGCGTGCGCATGGTGACCAGCTCTTCGGCGGCCGTGGGGTGGACCGCGAGCGTAGCATCCAGCGCGGCCTTGGTGGCCTGCAGCTGCAAGGCCACGCCCACCAGCTGGGCCATTTCACCGGTATCTGGCCCCACGGCGTGGAAGCCCAGCACGCGGTCGGTGTCGCGGTCCACCAGCAGTTTGAGCAGCATCTTGCCCGGGTGACCGGACAGTGTGGCCTTCATGGGGCGAAAGCTGGCGCGGTACACGTCCAGCCGCGGGTGGCTTTTTAGAGCCTGCTCTTCGGTGAGCCCTACCACCCCGGCCTCAGGCGTGGTGAATACGGCGGTAGGAATCAGCGTGTGGTCCACGCGCCGCGGTGTGCCACCAAACACGGAGTCGGCAAAGGCATGGCCCTCGCGAATGGCCATGGGCGTGAGGTTCACGCGGTTAGTTACGTCGCCTACGGCATAGATGCCAGGCACTGTGGTCTGGCTGAATTCGTCCACCGGGATGGCGCCCTGCGCGTCCAGCACGATGCCCAGCGCCTCCAGGCCCAGGCCCTGCGCGTTGGGCTGGCGGCCCATGGCGCGCAGTACGCAGTCGGTAATCAGGGTGTCGCCATTGTCCAATTGCACCTGCAGGGCGCCGTCGGTGCGCGTAATCGCCTGCACTTCGCGGCCAAAGCGGAACTGCATGCCGCTCTGGGCCATCTCCGCCGCCAAATGCTGGCGCAACTCGTCGTCAAAGCCACGCAATATCTTGTCGCCACGTACCACCACCGTCACTTGCGCACCCAGCAAATGCAGCACGCAGGCCAGCTCCAGCGCTATGTAGCCAGCCCCTTTCACCACCACACGCGCTGGCAGCGCGGTCAGGTCAAAGAAACCATTGGAGTCGATCGCCAGTTCGTGGCCCGGAACGTCTGGCCCCCGCGCCGGCTGTGCGCCAGTTGCTATCAAAATGTGTTTGGCCTGAAAACGTCGGCCGTCTGACAGCGCCACGGTATGGCGGTCCTCCAGCGTAGCGCGGCCCTCCAGAATCTGCACGCCGGCGTTCTGCAGGTTGCTGCGGTAAATGCCCTCCAGACGGGCCACTTCGGCATCGCGCCGGTTCTTGAGCATGGCCCAATCAAAGCGGGGCGTGTCCAGCCAAAGCCTGCCGCCTCTTCAAACTCCTGCGCGAAGCGCGAGGCGTAGACCATGAGCTTCTTGGGCACGCAGCCGCGGATCACGCAGGTGCCGCCCATGCGGTATTCCTCGGCCAGCGCCACGCGGGCACCGTGATTGGCCGCAATGCGTGCGGCGCGCACGCCACCGGACCCGCCCCCAATGACGATGAGATCGAACTGTTCCATAGGCTTCCTTGAGTGGCGTGCAGCACCCGCGCTGGTTTACGGCGGGCCTGCGTGTTTTTTCAGAATGGCATCGTAGACACCATTGTTCTGGATGATTTTGAGGCCTGCGTTAAAGCGGTCACGCAGCTCCGGGTCTTTGAACACGGCCTTGCGCGGGCTGGGCGGAAAAATGCTATGGACGGTAATGGGCTGGCTGGCGTCCACCTTGGGGTCCAGCCGAGGCACGAAGTAGCGAAAGATGCGCCGGTCGCCCACCACTACGTCCACATGGCCGGTGTAAAGCAGGTTGTTCTGGATGATTTGCTGAGGGTATTCCTTGTAGTCCGCATGGCGCTCAACCACCGCCTTGAAGCGCTCGCCCAGGAGCGCATTGGCATTCTGGAAGGCGGCCACCGAATAGTCGGCCAGGTCTTCAATGCGCCGGATCGGCAGGTTGCGGGCTGCCAGGGTGATGGCCACGTTCTGGTAAACCACGTAGGGCGCCGAGAAATAGCCATTGCCGCCTATGCCTTCGTCCACACCCAGAAGGACGTCCAACTGCCCCGCACGCTGCATGGCCAGGCCACGCGCCGGGGGAAACTGCAGGCCTGTCATCTTGTAACCCACAGCAGCCAAGGCCTGCTCGGCAATTTCGACTTCGATGCCTTCCTTGCCCGACTCCATGATGTAGGGCGGCTTGCTCAGCCCCATGCCCACCCGCACATCCTTGGTCCCGCCGGCACCCCAGGCGCCCAGCGCCAGCAGGCCGCAACAAGCACTTACAAACAGGGAGCGGAGCCGGGGCATGGGGCACAGTTTACGCCCGCGGGCTGTGGCACACTCGCGCCCTTGATTGATTCCCTGCTGGCCGTACTGGGCCAGCCTATTTTTCGCAATGCAGAAAATCATCGCGCAAATCGCGCAAGAAATCCGTGTCCGCCCCGCCCAGGTTGAAGCCGCCGTGGCCCTGCTGGACGAAGGCGCCACCGTGCCCTTTATCGCCCGCTACCGCAAGGAAGTGACCGACGGCCTGGATGACATCCAGCTGCGCGAACTGGAAACGCGCCTGTCCTACCTGCGCGAGCTGCGCGACCGCAAGGAAGCGGTGTGCAAGGCGATTGACGAGCAGGGCAAGCTGACGCCAGCGCTGACAGTAGCCATCCACAACGCGGCGACCAAGCAAGAGGTGGAAGACATTTACCTGCCCTTCAAGCTCAAGCGCCGCACCAAGGGCCAACTGGCCAAGGAAGCCGGGCTGGAGCCGCTGGCCGACGCGCTGTTTGCCAACCCCACCCTGGTGCCGGCTGATGCAGCGCTGGCCTACCTCAAGCCTCCGCTCACGCCCGAGCAGATCGCCGACAAGCAGCCCGATTTCTCGACTGTGTTCGCCGTGCTGGACGGCGTGCGCGATCTGCTCTCCGAGCGTTGGGCCGAAGACCCGGTGCTGGTGCAAGACCTGCGCGCCTGGCTGTGGAACGAAGGCCTGCTGCAAAGCAAGCTGGCCGAAGGCAAGGACGAGAACAATGCCGACGTGTCCAAGTTCCGCGATTACTTTGACTACGACGAGCCGATTGGCCGCGTGCCCAGCCACCGCGCGCTGGCCGTGTTCCGCGGTCGCGCACTGGACATTCTGGACGCCAAGTTGGTGCTTCCAGAGTCAAATGTGCCTGTAGCCCCTGTATCTTCTGCGCCAGCAGCTATTAAAAAAGTAGCAACACCCGCGGTGTCGCTGGCCGAAGGCCGCATTGCGCTGAAGCTGGGCTGGAGCCACCAGGGCCGCGCGGCCGACGATCTGATCCGCAAATGTGTGGGCTGGACCTGGAAGGTGAAACTGAGCCTGTCCACCGAACGCGACCTGTTTGCCAAGCTGCGCGAAGACGCCGAAAAGGTGGCGATCAAGGTGTTTGCCGACAACCTGCGCGACCTGTTGCTGGCCGCTCCGGCCGGCCCGCGCGTGGTGATGGGCTTGGACCCAGGTATTCGCACCGGCGTGAAGGTGGCCGTGGTCGACGCCACCGGCAAGCTGGTCGAAACTGCCACCGTGTTCCCGCACGAGCCGCGCAAGGACTGGGAAGGCTCCCTGCACACGTTGGGCAAACTCTGCGCCAAACACGGCGTGAACCTGATTGCGATTGGCAACGGCACGGCCAGCCGCGAAACCGACAAGCTGGCGGCTGATTTGATCAAGCTGCTGGCCAAGATGGCTGCGCAAGCGGGTGCACCTGAGATCAAGGTGGAGAAAGTCGTCGTGTCCGAAGCCGGGGCCTCGGTCTACTCTGCCAGCGAATTTGCATCCCAAGAGATGCCCGACGTGGACGTGAGTCTGCGTGGCGCGGCGTCGATTGCGCGCCGTCTGCAAGACCCGCTGGCCGAGCTCGTGAAGATCGACCCCAAGAGCATCGGCGTGGGCCAGTACCAGCACGATGTGAACCAGAGCGAGCTGGCCAAGACGCTGGACGCTGTGGTGGAAGACTGCGTGAACTCGGTGGGGGTGGACTTGAACACGGCCAGCGTGCCTTTGCTGAGTCGTGTGTCCGGCCTGTCGGGCACCGTGGCCAAGGCCGTGGTGCGCTGGCGCGAAGCCAACGGCGCGTTTGGTAGCCGCCAGGACCTGATGAAGGTCACCGGCCTGGGCGCCAAGACCTTTGAGCAAAGCGCAGGCTTCTTGCGCATCCGCGGCGGCAGCAACCCACTGGACATGACCGGTGTGCACCCCGAAACCTATCCCGTCATCGAGCAGATCATCGCCAAGACCGGCAAGCCCGTGGCCGAGATCATGGGCCGCGCCGACATGCTGAAGACGCTGCGGCCCGAGCTGTTTGCCAACGAGCAGTTTGGCGTGATCACTGTCAAGGACATCTTTACCGAGCTGGAAAAACCCGGCCGCGACCCGCGCCCCGATTTCAAGGTAGCACGCTTCAACGACGGCGTGGAAGACATTGCCGACCTGAAGGAAGGCATGATCCTGGAAGGCACCGTCAGCAACGTGGCCCAGTTCGGCGCGTTTATCGACCTGGGCGTGCACCAGGACGGCTTGGTCCATGTGAGCCAGCTCGCCCACAAGTTCGTCAACGACGCGCGCGAGGTCGTCAAGACCGGCGACATCGTCAAGGTGCAGGTGGTGGAGGTGGATGTGGCGCGCAAACGCATTGCGCTGACCATGAAGATTGGCGCGGCACCCGCTGGCGCCCGAGGTGGTGACAGGGCAGGGGACAACCGCTACCAGGGCCCCGCCCGTGGCGAGCGCCAGCACCAGGGCAGCCGCCAAGACACCAGTTTGGCCGGCAATTCCGCCATGGCCAGCGCATTTGCCAAGCTCAAGCGATAACACTTTGCAACACTTCCCTCAGGGCCTCTGCACGCAATAGACATCTGCGGGCACTAGCATCACCGCATGCAGATGCTCTTGGGGCCTGTGTTTTCGGACATAGCCTGGCCCATCACGATTCTCATTGCATGGTTTGCGGGAGAGCTAGGACACCGGCTGGCAAAACTGCCACGTATCAGTGCCTATGCCATTGTCGGTTTTGTTCTGGCCCCCGCGCAGGCGGGCCTGTTACCGGCAGACCCATCGGCTACCGTGCTGCTTTTGGCCAACATTGCGTTTGGCCTGATCCTGTTCGAGTGTGGATACCGCATCAATCTGCGCTGGTTGCGCACCAACCCCTGGATTGCAGCGACCAGCGTGACCGAAACGGCGCTCACGTTCGGAGCGGTCTATTTTCTGGTGATGTGGTTTGGGCAGTCTCAGTCCAGCGCGGTGCTGCTGGGCTCGTTGTCCATGGCCACGTCGCCCGCCAGCATCCTGCGGGTGGCCAATGAGCAGCGTAGTTCCGGCCAGGTGACCGAACGGGTATTGCACCTGTCTGCGCTGAACTGCGTGCTGGCCGTGTTTGTCTACAAAATCATTGTGGGGCTGGTGGTGTTCGAGACCTCCGGCAACCTCTGGGACGCAACCTACGGCAGCTTGGTCGATCTGTGTGCCTCCGGCATCTTGGGCATGCTGGCCGGTGCCCTGGTGCCAGCCTTGCTGCAGTTCACCGGGCGCACCAGTGATGACAGCACGTTGGCCTTCACCCTGGCCATCATCTGCCTGGTGGCACTGGCCCACAGCCTGAAGCTGTCGCCGGTGCTGGTGGCGCTCACGTTTGGGCTGTCGGCCCGGCATCGCCGCATTGTGCTGAACTCGTCCCAGCGCGGTTTTGGTGCGCTGGGCGATTTGCTGTCGATGCTGCTATTTGTATACATTGCCTCTACCGTAGATTGGCAGCAGGTGCTGGCCGGCATGGGGCTGGGGTTGGCCGTGATGGGCGTACGCCAACTGGCCAAGATTGTGGGCATCAGCCTGTTCGCCCATGTCAGCGGCATCTCCTGGCGCAAAGGGTTGCTCATTGGCGTGGCCACCACGCCCATCTCGGCCTTCGTGATCCTGGTGTTGGAGCAGACACGCTATCTCGGCATCCATCTGGTGGACGAGCTGGCGCCGCTTGCCACCATGGCGCTGACCCTGGAGGTGCTGGGCCCCATCTTCATCCGCCGTGCACTGGTCTGGGCGCGCGAGGTGCCAGACAGCAGGGGAGACTGATATGGCCTTGGAGCCCTTCAAACAATCGCAATCGCTGAGTCTGGGAGTGGAGCTGGAACTGCAGCTCGTCAGCCTCAGCGACTTTGACCTGACGGCCGCCAGCCCCGACATGCTCGAGCTGCTGCGGCGCAAGCCGTTCCCGGGCACGGTAACGCCCGAGGTCACCGAAAGCATGATCGAAGTCGCCACCGACGTGCACACCGAATACGCCACGCTACAGGCACAGCTGCGGGAAATGCGCGACACCCTGGTGCGGGCGGGCGACCAGCTCAATATTGGCGTGTGTGGTGGTGGCACCCACCCGTTCCAGCTTTGGTCCGAGCGGCGCATTTTCAACAAACCGCGGTTCCTCGAAGTGTCCCTGCTGTACGGATACCTGACCAAGCAGTTCACGATTTTTGGCCAGCATGTGCACGTGGGCTGCTCCAGCGGTGACGAGGCCCTGTATCTGCTACACGCCCTGAACCGCTACGTGCCGCATTTCATTGCGCTGTCGGCCTCGTCCCCATTCGTACAGGGCAACGACACGCTGTTCCATTCGGCGCGGCTGAACTCGGTGTTCGCGTTTCCGCTGAGCGGACGCGCGCCTTTTTTACTGCGCTGGCAAGACTTTGAGGAGCAGTACTTTGCCAAGATGGAGCTCACGGGTGTTGTCAAAAGCATGAAGGACTTTTACTGGGACATCCGCCCCAAACCCGAGTACGGCACCATCGAACTGCGGGTGTGCGACACGCCCCTGACGGTAGAGCGCGCTGCCGCGCTGGCCTGCTATCTGCAGGCGCTGTGCCGCTACCTGCTGGAGCGCAACGAACCACCGCCCGTAGAGGACGACTACCTGGTCTACAACTACAACCGCTTTCAGGCCTGCCGTTTCGGCCTGGATGGGACCGTGGCCCACCCCAAGACCTACGAGAAACGCTCGCTGCGTGAAGACATCCTGACGACGGTGCGCCACATCTGGCCCCAGGCGGAGGCGCTGGGCTGCGTGCCTGCGCTGGACCACATCTACCAGGCCGCCCATGAAGGTGGTGACGCCAACTATTTGCGCCAGGAGGGGGCGGAACGAGGCGGAGTGGAGGGCATGGTGGATTCGGCCCTGAAGCGTTTCCGGGGCGGCAAGGCCGGCGTCTGAGCCCGCAACACTGCCCGACCAACCCCGCCATGGCGGGTTTTTTGCTTCTAGGGACTGGCACGGATGGATAATCCCCGCATCCCCAAAAGTTGGTTGAGGAGACCGTCGCCATGAAACTCAGTGCCTTGCTGGAGCAGCAGTTCATCCTGCCCAGCATTCCCAAAGTGGTAGCACTGCTGCTCAATGAGCTGGACCGTCCCGAAATTGACCTCAAAAAGGTCACCCAACTCATCAGCACCGACCCGGCGCTGACCACCCGGCTCCTGCAGCTGGCCAACTCCAGTTTTTTCCAGCTCTCGGGCAAGATCAGCAGCGTGTCAGAGGCCCTGGCCCTGCTGGACCTGAACCACGTGCGCACCATGGCCCAGGCCGCAGCCACTGGCGCTTCGCTCAAGGCCGTGCCGGGCATCCAGCTGCAACAGTTTTGGGACTACAGCCTGAATGTGGCCCGCGTGTCGCGCTCGCTGGCCGGGCTGGTGCGGCTGAACCAGCAGGCGGCGTTCACCTGCGGGCTGATCCACGCGGTGGGCGAGCTGGCCATGCACCTGGCCATGTCCGATATCACCGCCGTGCTGGACGAAGACGTGCACCCGCTGGGCATGAACCGCGCTTCGCTGGAGCGCAAGGTGCTGGGCTACTGCTACGCCAGCGTGGGCGCAGGCTACGCGCGTATGTGGCATTTCCCCCAACCCATGGTGGACGCGCTGGAACACCAGTACGCCCCGTTTGAGAACCATGTGTACGAGCCGCTGGCCGGAGTGATCCATCTGGCGGCCTGGCGCGCCCGAGGCAAAGAGGCCAAGCTGACCCAGCGCGGTCTGGCCGTGACCTTCCCGGGTTCGGTGGGCGTGGCTTTGGGGTTGGACATCGACATGGTGCTGCAGCAAGACCCTTTCGACTGGGCCGCATATACATGACCCCCACGCTCCGCCGCTGCGCGGGTCGCTGCCCCCAAGGGGGCGAACTCGCCTTGGGGCGGCCCAGCGGCGAGTTGGTCTTCCCCGATTGAATTTTTAGAATGCAAGCACTTCACATCTACACAGGCCCCAAGGCCCGGGCGGCGCTAGCCGCCAACGGACTGCAACCCCAGCACATAGCCACCATCCCCGGCGCCGCTGGTGGGCCCAAGGGCCTGATTCTGGGCGCGCTGGACCGATTCATTTTTGGCGACTGGTTGCTGCGTTCGCAGCAGCCGGTGGACCTGGTGGGCGCCTCCATCGGCGCATGGCGCATGGCCACAGCCTGCCTGAACGACCCCGTGGCGGCATTTAAACGGCTGGAGCACGACTACATCCACCAGCATTACGAGTTGGCCCCGGGGCAAAAGCGCATCAGTGCGGCCCAGGTGAGCGAGACTTTCGGTGAAAACCTGCAATCGTTTTACGGCGGCCGCGTACCCGAGGTGCTGCAGCACCCCCGCTACCGGTTGCACATCGTTACCTCACGCGGGCGGCACCTGCTGCGCACCGAGCACGGCCTGCGCACGCCGCTGGGCTACCTGGGGGCATTTCTGACCAACACACTGCACCGCAAGGCCATGGGTGCCTGGCTGGAACGCGTCGTGTTTTCCAGCCCTGCAGCAGAGGGTGGCGCTGCAGCGCTACCGTTTGCAACGGGCGACTACCGCACACGCCACGTGGCGCTGAGCGAGGCCAACTTCACGCCCGCGCTGCAGGCCAGTTGCTCCATCCCCTTTGTACTGCAGGCCATCCACAACATTCCTGGTGCGCCAGCGGGTGCCTACTGGGACGGTGGCATCACCGACTACCACCTGCACCTGAACTACCCGGGAACCCAGCAGCACAAAGATGCTATGAATTCAGGAGCTGCTGGCGCATATTCCACGGGGGCTAGTGGCCTATCTGAGCACCAAGGTCTGGTGCTGTACCCGCATTTCCAGAAAAGCGTGGTGCCGGGCTGGCTGGACAAGGGGCTGAAGTGGCGGCACCGCTCCACGGCATTCCTGGACACCATGGTGCTGCTGGCGCCTAACCCCGAGTGGGTGAAAACTTTACCAAACAGCAAACTTCCAGACCGTACAGACTTTACGCACTTTGGCAATGATCTGGCTGGACGGGTAAAGGCGTGGACGACCGCCACCCGTGCCAGTCAGCAGTTGGTGGACGAGTTCATCGCCTGGCTGGACAAGCCCGACATGAACCTGGTACGCCCGCTATGACACTGCCCAAACTGCTGCCCACGCTCTCTTTTCCCCGCGCAACGGTGCTGTGCATGGCCTTGGCCCTCACGGTCGGCGCAGCATCGGCAGGCCCTTTGCTGGACCGCATCAAGGAACGGCGCGCGGCCCGCGCCGAAAGCAAGGCGGAGGAGAAGGCCCCCACCACCGAGCCCAGTGCCGAACAGACTCTGGAAGACCCGAACGGCGGTGACGATGCACCGTCCACCGTCGCCCGCAATGTGGTGCGCGACGTGGCCTATGGCACCGACCCCAAGCAGCGCATGGACGTGTACCTGCCCGCCAAGGGTGCAGCCCTGGCCCCGGTGATCTTCATGGTGCATGGCGGCGCCTGGCGTATGGGCGACAAACGCATGGGCAACGTGGTGGACAACAAGGTGGCGCGCTGGGTGCCCAAGGGCTTTGTCTTTATCTCGGTGAACAACCGCCTGCTGCCCGAGGCCGATCCGCTGGACCAGGTGCGCGACGTGGCCCAGGCGCTGGCCAGCGCCCAGTCCAAGGCCACGGGCTGGGGTGCAGACCCCAAGCAGTTCATCCTCATGGGCCATTCGGCCGGTGCGCATCTGGTGGCGCTGCTGGCGTCTTCCGCCAGCCTGGCCACGCAGGCGGGTGCCCAACCCTGGCTGGGCACGGTGGCGCTGGACAGTGCGGCCTTGGATGTGGCCCCCATCATGCAGGGCAAGCACTACAAGCTGTACGACCCCGCGTTTGGCACCGACCCCACGTTCTGGAAAGCCGTGTCGCCACAGCAGCAGCTGCAATCCGGCTCCAAGCCGCTGTTGATGGTGTGCTCAGTGCGGCGTGACGAATCCTGCGGCCAGGCGCGTGCCTTTGCTGCCCGAGCTACCTCGATAGGTGTACGCGTGCAGGTCCTGCCTCAGGATATGACGCACAGCGAAATCAACAAAGAACTCGGCCTGGGCACGGCCTACACGCAGGCGGTAGAAGGCTTTATGGCCAGCCTGTCGGCGCCGGTGGCGGCTACGCTTCAGCGCGGTTTGTAGACCGGCGTGCCGCCCAAGGCAGCATGTCAGCCGCCGGCATGGGCCGTGCAATGCCATAGCCCTGGCCTAGTTCGCAACCCAACTCCAGCAGCTTGCTGGCTTGGGCCGAGGTTTCCACGCCTTCGGCAATCACTGCGCGGTCAAAGGCCTTGGCCAGCGCGACGATGGCCCCCACCAGCGTGCGGTCCTCGGGGTCGTCCAGCAGGCCTTCCACAAACATGCGGTCGATCTTGATGGTTTCGGCCGGCAGGCGCTTAAGGTAGGACAGCGAAGAGAACCCGGTGCCAAAGTCGTCCAGCGCAAAGCACACCCCCAACGCCTGGCAGCCTTGCATCACCTGGCGCATGTGCTGAATGTCCTGTAGCACGGCCGATTCCAGAATCTCCAGCTCCAGCAGATGGGCAGGGGCTTGGGGGTAGCAGGCCAGCAGCGCACGCAGGCGGTCCACAAAGTCGGCGCGGTGGAAATGTCGCGCCGCAATGTTCACGCTGACCACCCAGCGCTGGCCTTGCGACACCCAGGTTTGCAGCTGCGCCAGCGCCTGGTGGAGCACCCATTCGCCAGTTTCTACAACCAGGTCGGTGTGTTCCATCAGCGGTAAAAAACCGCCCGGGGCCAGCAGTCCCTGCTCGGGGTGCTGCCAACGCAGCAGGGCTTCTACGCCCACAATCTCGCCAGTGCGCATGTGCACCTTGGGCTGGTAGTGCAGCCGGAACTCCCCTTGGTGTACGGCAATGGCCAGGCGGGCTAGCTGCGTGTAGTGGGTTTGCACTTCCTGGTCTTGCTGGGCGTCAAAGATATGGAAACCCCGGCCCGCCTGCTTGGCCTGGTACATGGCCTGATCGGCGTGGCGCAGCAGGGTGTCGGGGCTGGCGTTGTCTTGCGGGAACAGCACCACACCGGCGCTGGCGCTGGAGTGGATCAGCAGGTCGTCAATCGCATAGGGCTGGGCCAGACACTCCAGCAGGGCCAGGGTTCGGCTCTGCACTTCCGCTTCGCCACTGGGCCCGCGCAGCAGCACCACAAATTCATCACCGCCCAGGCGGGCCGCATCTGCCGGGTCTTGCACAAAGCCCTGCAAGCGCAGCGCCACTTCTTTCAGCAAGCGGTCACCGGCCCAGTTGCCATGGCGGTCGTTGATGTCCTGAAAATGGTCCAGGTCCAGCAGGCACACGCTCAGCATGCCACCATCCTGGCGAGCCTGGTACAGGGCATGGGTCAGGCGTTCGGCCAGTGCATCGCGGTTGTTCAGCCCGGTGAGTGCGTCATGGCGTGCCTGCCAAGAGATTTTTTGCTGCAGATCGCGGGTTTCGGTCACATCGCGGAATACCAGCACACAGCCCCTGGCCGTGCCATGGCTTTGCCGGATGGGGGCGGCGGTGAATTCGATCGCATAGCGCTCGCCCGAATGGTGCAGCAGTAACTGGTTGATGGCATGTACTGCGGTTTGGGTCTGGTGCAGTTGATCTACACGCACGCCCTGGGGCAGGGCCTGTGACTTGGTGTCTAGCTGAAACACCTCACTCAAGCGGCGCCCCAGCGCCTGCTGTTCGGTGTAGCCGGTCAAAAACTGGGCGGCCTCGTTGAGGCTGTCAATGTGCCCATGCAAGTCGGTGGTAATGACACCATCGGCAATCGACGACAACGTGACCACGGCGCGTTCTTTTTCTTCCAGCAGGGCTTCCTGTGCCAGCTTGCGCTCGGTGATGTCCACCAGCGCACCGATGCTGCCGCCCACACTGCCATCGGTCAGGGTGAAGGGCGCCTTGAAATACACCATCTCACGCAAGTCGTAGGTTCCGGCTTTGACCAGCACCTCGTTGTCCTTGCGGCTCAACACCCGGCGTTCACGGCCTGCACGCTCGTGCGGCAGGGCCACAAAATCGCTGGACAGCGGCACGCCGACTACTGCCTGGGCAGGCGTGTTGAAAAAAGTTTCCCAGGCCTGGTTGACCCCCAGGCAGGTGCCGTCAGTGCCACGCACAAACACGGGGAGGGGCAGGGCGTTGATCAACTGGCGGGTGAAGTGCAGTTGCTCTTCCAGTTCAGCCTGGGTGGTTTGCAGCGACTGCACCAGGCCCTGGATCTGCTCTGCCATGCTGTTGAAGGCTTGCGCCACGGCCCGCATCTCCAGCGTGCCTTTTTCTGCCATGCGGGCATGCAGCGCGCCGGCACGAAATGCCTCGGTGGCGGTATTCAAGCGGCTGAGCATGCGGGCATTGGCCCGCAACAGCAGGGTGAGCAGAAACAAGATGGTGAAGATGTTCATCGCCGAGATGTGCATCTGCGCACCAATGGTGCGCCAGACCTGCTCCAGTACTTGGACATTGCCCACCACGACCACCAATTGCACGTTAGTGCCATCGGGCAGCTGCTGCGCAAAATCTCCGCTCAGGGGTTTGAGCGCCGCAAACTGCTCAAACCACAGGGGCACTTGCGCATGCGCAAAGCCCGAAGTACCTGCCTGCAGCACTGTGCCCCGCTGGCTCCATTGCAGGCTTTGAATCTCGGGGTTAAAGCCCAGCTCAGCCTCCAGCATGGCCTGCAACTCAGCGTGTGTGCCGTTGGCACTGGCACGCACCAACAGGGGCAGCAGGTAGTGCCCGGTCACCTGCACCTGGGCCCGTTGGTGCTCGATAGCTTCCTGCAGCTCGGCACTGAACATCAGGTGGTAGCGCACCAGTGTCACCGCCACAATGATGGCCAGAATGGGCAGGAACAGGCGCGGGTAGGTTCCCCGCGTCAACCAAGTCTTGATGGAATAGTGGCGCATTTTTGTCGTGCTCCCTGGGGCGCCCGAAGGCAGCCCTTGCAATCGTTTTCTTATTTCCGATGGCAGTTTAGCCGCGACTTCTATACGCGTCCTTACAAGACCGCTGTGCCAGCGCTACAACGACAGTTCGAGCATCTGGCGGTATTCGTCTGCCGTGGCGATGCGCGGATTAGTTTTGTGACAATGGTCCGCCAGCGCACCAGTGATGATCTGGTCAAACTGCGTGGCTGACACGCCCATCTCTGCCAGGCCTGTGGGCAAGCCCAGGCGGGCGTTCATGTCCCTGATGGCCTCGCCAATGTCACTGGCCGAGCCCAAGCCCATGGCGTGGGCCATACGTTGCAGGCGCTTGTCCTTTTGTACCGATTCGGCCTGCGCATTGAAGGCCACCACCGCCGGCAAGAACATCGCGTTCAATGTGCCGTGGTGCAGGCGCGGGTCCACCCCGCCCAGGCTGTGGCTTAGCGAATGCACGCAGCCCAGCCCTTTCTGGAATGCCATGGCACCCTGCATGCTGGCGCTCATCAGGTTGGTGCGGGCTTCCACGTCGCTGCCGTTCAGCGTGGCGCGGGCAATGTGGGCCCAGGCGCGCTCCAGTCCGTCCAGCGCAATGCCGTCCGCCGGCGGGTTGAACGAAGGCGCCATAAAGGTCTCCATGCAGTGTGCAATTGCATCCATGCCGGTGGCGGCGGTCAGCTTGGGTGGCAGGCCCAGCGTCAGCTCGGGGTCGCAAATGGCGGTCTTGGGCACCAGGTGCCAGCTGTGGAAGCCCAGCTTGCGGTGATCGTCCACGATGAGGATGGCGCCGCGCGCCACCTCGCTGCCGGTACCACTGGTGGTGGGCACGGCAATGATGGGCGCCACGCGCTCGGTGATGCGCACCGAGCCGCCTTCGATGGTGGCGTAGTGCGTCAGCGGGCCTTCGTGCGTGGCGGCAATGGCCACGCCCTTGGCGCAGTCGATCGCCGAGCCACCGCCCACGGCAATCAAGCCGTCGCAGCCCTGGGCCTTGTACATCGCCGCCGCAGCGCGCACGGCGGTTTCCGTGGGGTTGGAAGGGGTCTGATCAAACACGGCCACGATCAGGCCGGGCAGGGCGTCCAGCGCCTTTTGCAAAATACCGGCGGCCTTCACGCCCGGGTCGGTCACGACCAGCGGGCGGGTGATGCCCACACGCTCACACTCTTGCTTGAGCAGGCGCACGGCACCGCATTCAAACTGGATCTGGGTCACGTAGTAAATGAAGGACATGTCATGCCTCCCGACGAGCCGCCTCTAGGGTGGCATGCGCCCCCTTGGGGGGCCGCGAACGATAGTGAGCTTGGGGGTTCATAACTTTTTGGCGTGTAGGATTGAATGAGCCAATGTACCAAGAAGCATCCCAACCATGAGTCACCACCATGACCGCCGCGGCAACCCGCGCAGCCTGCTCACCCCTACCATGCGCGGGGTGCTGGACCGCATCGCGCGGGCCGGTCACGCCCCCATGCACATGCTGAGCGCCCAGCAGGCCCGCACCGCCTATGCAGCAGGCTCCGATGTACTGGAACTGCCCACCCAGAAGATGCACCGTGTGGAGGACTTCACGGTGACCGCGCGCGACGGCTACGCCATTCCTGTGCGCCACTACGCGCCCAGTGGCACTGGGCTGCCGGTATTGGTGTACTTCCATGGCGGCGGTTTTACTGTGGGCAGTGTGGCCACGCATGATGGCCTGTGCCGCCGCCTGGCGCACCTGGCCGGTTGCGCGGTGCTGTCGGTGGACTACCGGTTGGCACCCGAATTCAAATTCCCCACCGCGCATGAGGACGCCTGGGATGTGGTGCAATGGGTAGCCCAAGAGGGCAAAAACCGAGGTCTGGACACGACCCGCATCGCACTGGGCGGCGACAGCGCTGGTGGCACACTGGCTGCAGCCTGCGCCATCGAGGCGTGCAACGCGGGCTTGCCACTGGCCCTTCAGCTGCTGTTTTACCCGGGCTGCGCAGGCCACCAGGACACGCTCTCGCACAGCACCTTTGCCAGTGGTTTTCTGCTCGAAGAGCGGCAGATCAGCTTCTTCTTTGAGCATTACATCCGCAGCGCGGCGGACCGCGACGACTGGCGCTTTGCGCCGCTGAACGGCAAGGACACCAATGGACACGAGGTGGATCTGGGAGGCGTAGCCCCCGCTTGGGTGGGCCTGGCCGAGTGCGACCCCCTGGTGGACGAGGGCGTGGCGTATGCCGACCGGCTGCGCCTGGCCGGGGTAGCCGTGGACCTGGAGATTTATCGTGGCGTGGTGCACGAGTTCATCAAGATGGGCCGCGCCATCCCCGAAGCCACCACAGCCCACGCTGATGCGGCCCGCGCACTGCGCAATGCCTTTGGCCTTTGAATCATTCTTTCCAAACACCACCATGACCTTGCAACGCTCCGACTTCCGTTTTTTCCACCGCCTGCGCGTGCGCTGGGCTGAGGTGGACATGCAGCACATCGTCTTCAACGCCCACTACCTGATGTACCTGGACACTGCCATGGGTGACTACTGGCGCGCACTGGCGTTGCCCTACCAGGAGAGCATGGTGCTGCTGGGTGGCGACATGTACGTCAAGAAGTCCACGCTGGAATACCACGCCTCGGCCCGCTACGACGACACGTTGCACATCGGCCTGCGCTGCGCGCGCGTGGGCAATTCGTCCATGGTGTTTGAAGGCGGCATCTTCCGGGGCGACACGCTCTTGGTGTCGGGCGAGCTGCTGTATGTGTTTGCGGACCCCACCAGCCAGACCTCGCGCCCGGTGCCTGATGCTTTGCGCCAAGTGTTTGCCCAGTTTGAGGCAGGGCAAGCCGTGACCCACACCGCGGTGGGCAAATGGGACGACTGGGGTAACCGAATCACGCCGCTGCGCCGTGCGGTGTTTGTGGATGAACAGGCGATTTCCGAAGTTCTGGTGTGGGATGAGGCCGATGCCAGCGCCGTACACGCCGTGGTGCACAACGTCCTGGGACAGGTGGTGGCCAGCGGCCGCATGGTGGTGGAGGCAACCGGTGTGGCACGCATAGGCCGCATGGCCACGCACCAGATGCTGCGCGGCGGCGGCCTGGGCCTGTTGGTGCTCCGCGCCCTGGTACAGGCAGCACGCCAGCGCGGTGATACCGAGGTAATGCTGCACGCCCAGTGCAGCGCTGAAGGTTTTTACCTGGGGGAAGGCTTTGCCCGACGGGGCGAGGTATTTGTGGAGGCGGGCATCGCCCACCAGGAAATGGCGCTGGTGCTAGCCGCTTAAAAACCCAGAGACGCCAACAAATCGTCCACGTCGTCCTGCTTGAGGGCGCTCTCCGCCATTTGCGGGCCTTCCAGCACATGGTTGTCCACGGTCACGGGTTCGTTGTGTTCCGACTTGGCCACAGCAACGGTCCCTTCGGGGGAGCTGTCGATCAGCAGTTGCACCATCTGCATCTCGGTGCGGGTGATGATGTCGATGACCTTTTTGATCACCTGCCCGGACAAATCCTGAAAGTCCTGCGCCATCATGATGTCACTGAGGATGGCCCCTTGCCCTTCGGCAAATTTGGCCGTGCTTTGGGCAAATTTTCCGCACACGACCATCAGACCGCGGGCCTTGTCCACACTCAAATCAGGGGCCGCAGCCAAGCGAGCCAGCGATTCGCCCAGCTCCAAACCGCGGGAGGAGAGATCGTCACACTCTGGTTTTGCCAGATCCACCAAATTCAGCACCTTGTTGGCTGCATCTTCGGTCATCTTGCCCACATAGGCCAGGCGGTCACGGGCGTTGGGGATTTCCTGGACCACGTCGTGCAGCTGGCTGCCGCCAATCACCGCCAAGGCTTCGTGCATCTCGCGCGTAATGGCCCCCAAACGGGCAAAAGCGTCTTCTTTTGATAGCGGCGTTGACATAGGCTGATCCAATTCCTTCCCGGCTTGTAGGCGTGTTACGGCATGTTACGGCGTCTCAATTATGAGTCCACCCAGCGCCTGAACAACGGTCACACCGCAAATATCTGAGGCCTATGCTCCGCCTCTCTTTAAATGTCTTCCAGCAACGGATAGGGCAGAGGTTGCACTTGCAAATCCACTGCCCCCACATGCAATCCGCCTGCGGGGACCGCAGACAGCTGCAAGGACACGATAGCCTGTACCGAACCCTGTGGGGAAGGGGCGGCCTGGACCACCATGCCCACTGGCTGCTCGTCATCTCCGGGCGCAAAGATTTCTTGCCCAGCGGCCACGGGGCCGCTGGCTTGCACCACAAACGCGCGGCGCTTGAGCGTGCCGCGGAACTGGCTGCGCGCCACCACCTCCTGGCCGGGGTAGCAGCCTTTCTTGAAGTTCACCCCCCCCACCGACTCGTAGTTCAGCATCTGCGGCACAAAGGCCTCGAACACGGGTTGGCTGAGGGTGGCGACACCGCTGCGCACCTCGCTCCACAGCCAGGTGTCCAGCGCCAGCGCATCGCCCTGCGGTGCAGCCGCATCGGCCGGCGCCACCCACAGTTGCCGGGGGGTACCGTCGGCAGGGTAGAGGTTCACCACCGTTTCAGTGCCAAAGTCGGCCTTGGCCCACGCAGAATATGCGCCAGCAGCTATATTTTTAATAGCAGATCCGGCCAGGCCATAGACAGCAAAGCGCTCGCTGGCGTCGCTCAGGCGGGCTTTCGCACGCATAACAAACATGGACAGACGCTTGAGCGTGGGAGCCAACAGGTCCTTGCTGCACACCAGCAAGATATCACCCGCCGGGCGCTTGAAGCCGATAAAGCTGGCCTGCATGCGGCCCTTGGCAGAACAAAAAGCGGCCAGCCGTGCACTGTTCAAATCGAGCAGCGCAAAGTCCTGCGTCAACTGGCCATGGAGGAATTTGGCGGCATCGTCGCCCTCAATCTGGATCACGCCCAGATGGTCCAGGCGGGCCACGCCGTTCAGGGTGGGCAAAGTGGTGGCGGGAAGGGTCTCGGTGTTCATGGGCTGAATTATCATTCCCCCTCTTATGACTGACGGGAAGTAGGGCTGTGCGCTTTTTCATTGTTGTGGTGTGCATGGCCGTGCTGGGGCTGCTGGGGGCGGGTTACGCCTGGGTCCAGTCGCCGCTGGATATTCCCGGCGCTTCGGTGGATCTGTCGATTGAACCCGGCTCCAGTGCCCGCGAAGTGGCCGTTGACGTGGCCCAGGCGGGTGTGCGGGTCCAGCCAGCTTTGCTGTACTGGTGGTTTCGCCTATCCGGCAAGGCCCGCAACATCAAGGCGGGCAGTTACGAGTTGCCCGCGGGCACCACGCCACGCAGCCTGCTGCAAAAACTGGTGCAGGGCGACGAAGCCTTGCGCAGCGTGACCCTGGTGGAGGGCTGGACCTTCAAACAGGTACGTGAGGCGTTACGCAAAGCCGACCAGCTCAAACCCAACAGCCAGGCCCTGAGCCCAGAGCAGATCATGGAACAACTGGGCCGCCCCGGCGTGCATCCCGAGGGGCGGTTCTTCCCCGACACCTATACCTATTCCAAGGGCTCCAGCGACCTGGCCGTGCTGCTGCGCGCCCTACACGCCATGGACAAGAAGCTGGACGCCGCCTGGTCCCAGCGCAACCCCAAGTCACCGCTGCAGACGCCGGACCAAGCCCTGACGCTGGCCAGCATTGTGGAAAAAGAAACCGGCAAAACCAGCGACCAGCCGCTGATTTCTGCGGTGTTCAACAACCGCCTGGTGATTGGCATGCGCCTGCAGACCGATCCCACCGTCATCTACGGCCTGGGCGATGCCTTTGACGGTAACCTGCGCCGCGTCGACCTGCAGACAGACAACCCGTATAACACCTATATCCGTGCGGGCCTGCCGCCCACGCCCATCGCCATGCCGGGCAAGGCCGCACTGCTGGCGGCCGTACAACCGGCGTCCAGCAAGGCCCTGTACTTTGTGGCGCGGGGCGACGGCACTAGCCAGTTCAGCAATTCACTGGACGAGCACAATAGGGCGGTCGACAAATACCAGCGCGGCCAATGAACGCACCACCAGGGACGGCATGAGCGGACTTTTCATCAGTTTTGAGGGCATCGATGGGGCAGGCAAGTCCACCCACATCGACGCAACAGCCAAGGCCTTTCAGGCGCAGGGCAGGGTGGTTACCCTCACCCGCGAACCAGGCGGCACACCCCTGGCCGAGCGGCTGCGCCAGATGGTGCTCAACGACAGCATGGACGCCATGACCGAAGCCCTGCTGGTGTTTGCCGCCCGGCGCGACCACGTGCAACAAGTGATTGTTCCGGCCCTGGCCCGTGGCGATGTGGTGCTGTGCGACCGGTTTTCCGACGCCACCTTTGCCTACCAGGGCGGTGGGCGCGGCTTTGACTGGCAGGTGCTGCAGGTGCTGGAGCAATGGGTGCAAGGCTCTGGACTGGGTGAGGCGCAGGCCTTGGTCAAACCCGATGTAACCGTATGGTTTGACCTGCCGCCCGCGGTAGCCGCCACGCGCCTGGCCGGTGCCCGTATTCCCGACAAGTTCGAATCCCAGCCCATCGCCTTCTTTGAAAATGTGGCCGCAGGCTATGCCCGTCGCCAGGCCGAAGACCCACAGCGGTTTGCCCGTATCAATGCCCATCAAACACCCGATGCGGTGTGGCGCGATGTACAAGGCGCATTGCGCCAAGCGGGGCACCTGCGCGCATGACCGACGCACTGTCTGCCACAGCCGCACCCTGGATCCAGGCGCAAACCACCTTGCTGCTGGCCCAGCGCGGCCACGCATGGCTGCTACAAGGCCCGTCGGGCCTAGGGCAGTACAGCCTGGCACTGTCTCTGGCGCGCGCTTGGCTGTGCGAACACGCCACGCCCGCAGGTGCCTGCGGCCAGTGCGGCAGCTGCCACGCCATTGATGTGCGCACCCATGCAGACCTCTGCATGCTGATGCCAGAAACCACCATGTTGGAACTGGGCTGGCCCCTGAGCGAAAAGGCCCAAGGCGAGATTGATGACAAAAAGCGCAAGGCCAGCAAGGAAATCCGCGTCGATGCCATGCGAGACGCGGTGGAGTTTGCCCAGCGCACCAGTGCACGTGGGCGCGGCAAGGTGGTGGTGGTGTTTCCTGCGGAAAACATGAACAACATCACGGCCAATGCCTTGCTCAAGACTCTGGAAGAGCCCGTCGGTAACGTGAAATTCGTGCTGGCCAGCGAATCGGCCCACCAATTGCTGCCCACCATCCGCAGCCGCTGCATTGGCCACACGATGGTCTGGCCGGATGCAGACCAAGCCAAAGCTTGGCTGCGCAGCATGGAGGTGCCAGCCAACCAGGTCGATGGGTTGCTGCAGGCCACCGGCGGCCGGCCCGAAGACGCGCTGCTGTTTGCCCAATCGGGCCGGGACCCCTCAAGCTGGGGGGCTTTCCCCAAGGCCATGGCGCGCGGCGACGTGTTTGCCGTCAAAGACTGGACAGCCCCTCAGGTCATTGATGCCCAGCACAAGCTATGTCATGACCTGATGGCCGTGCGGGCTGGTGCCACGCCACGCTTTTTCCCGACCAAAGAAATCACGGGATTAACAGCTTCCTCCCAGGCCCTGGCCGCCTGGAGCAAGGCTTTGTCGCAGGCCATGAAGTCCATGGACCACCCCTTCAATGCCGGGCTCATGCTTGAAGCGCTTGTCGGACAAGCCCAAACCACTCTAAACTCGGGCCACTAGCACACCACCATGAGCGCCACACCCTCCGCCACCGCCCGCCCCAGCGTTATCCAGCTCTCGATCAAGGAGAAGGCTGCGCTGTATGCGGCCTACATTCCCATGTTCACCGAGGGTGGGGTGTTCATTCCCACCACACGAGAATACGCGCTGGGTGACGATGTGTATGTGCTGCTGTCCTTGCCCGATGACGTGCAACGCTACCCGGTGGCCGGCAAAGTGGCCTGGGTTACGCCGCCCAAAGCCTCCGGTGGCCGCACGCAAGGCGTGGGCATCCTGTTTCCCAAAGACGAAAAGTCGCACGCGCTCAAGCTCAAGATCGAAGAAATTCTAGGTGCCCACATGGCATCCGAGCGCCCCACCCAGACGGTGTGACACCGCAGCGCGAATGCGCTTATGGCCCGCATTGTTTTCATCACAATGCAGCCCCTGAACCTTCTTCATCATGTTTACCGACTCCCACTGCCACCTGACTTACCCTGACCTGGCTGCGTCCTGGCCGGCCATTCGCGACGCCATGGCCGCGGCCCACGTAGACCGCGCCCTGTGCATTTGCACCACCTTGGAGGAGTTTGGTGATGTGCATCGCTTGGCCATGGAAAACGCCCATATCTGGGCCAGCGCTGGGGTGCACCCGGACAACGAAGGTGTGACCGAACCGTCTCTGGACGACTTGCTGCGTCTGGGAGCTTTGCCTAAAGTGGTGGCTGTTGGCGAGACCGGGCTGGACTACTACCGCCTGGGCGAACGCACCGTGGCTGAGATGGAATGGCAACGCGAGCGCTTTCGGGTGCATATCCGCGCCGCACGCCAGCTTCAAAAACCCCTGGTCATCCACACCCGCAGCGCGTCGGAAGACACGTTGGCCATTCTGCGGGAAGAGGGTGAAGACGGCAGCTCCGGATCCGCCGGCGGTGTTTTTCACTGCTTCACCGAAGATCAAACGGTCGCCCAGGCTGCATTGGACCTGGGTTTTTACATCTCGTTCTCGGGCATCCTGACCTTCAAAAGCGCCCAGGACATCCGGGATGTGGCCGCCATGGTGCCCATGGACCGGCTGCTGATAGAAACGGACAGCCCGTATTTGGCGCCCGTGCCATACCGCGGCAAGACCAACAATCCGTCGTATGTGCCCTATGTTGCGAAGCAGTTGGCTGAAATAAAAGGTTGCCCGTTAGAAGAAATGGCCCAGGTTTCCAGTGCCAATTTCACGACCTTGTTCAAACCCACATAAGGCAAGAACATATGAAGTATTGGTTTAAGTTAGCGCTATATCTTTTTGTTTTTATTGGATTTTCTGCGTCTAAGGCAGGATCTTATGAAGACTTTTTCAAGGCCATTGCACGGGACGATGTCGATGGCATCACCCAACTGCTGGCCCGGGGTTTTGATCCCAATACGGTGAACCCCAAAGGCGTACCCGGACTGCTGATTGCCTTGCAGGAGCCATCACCCAAGGTGGCGGCCGTTTTGCTGGAGCACCCGGATCTCGAGGTGGAGGTACGCACCGCGCAGGACGAAAGTCCATTGATGCTGGCCGCGCTGCGCGGCTACACCGAACTGTGTGCCAAGCTGATCGAGCGTGATGCCGACGTCAACAAGCCCGGCTGGGCGCCATTGCATTACGCAGCCACCAACAGCCACATCGCGATCATGCAACTGCTGCTGGACAACCATGCCTACATAGACGCGGCATCTCCCAATGGATCCACGCCGCTCATGATGGCGGCCATGTACGGCAATGCTTCGGCCGTCAAGATGCTGCTGGAAGCCGGCGCTGACCCGACTCTAAAGAATGGCATCGGGCTCACCGCAATTGACTTTGCCAACCGGGTGAAGAAAGCCGAGTCTGTGGAAATTCTTGCGGCGTTTATCAGGGCAAGACGGGCCAAGGGCAGCTGGTAGATAGGTACGCAGTTCGGGAGTTGGACCACCACGATATACTTTATACGATGTATATTATGTTAATAAGTATGTGTGTAAAGAAAAGCCTTTATCGCACTGTGAATGACACCGTAGGAACACTGGCATCTGCAAAGGATGCTCCCAACGCCAGCTCCCCTTTGCCATGCAGGACGCACTCTTCACGCCGGAGCAACACGTCAGCACCACCAGCATCAGAGAACCGGACCCAGCTTCCATAGCTGCTGACATCCACCAAAATCACACTACCATTACGCCATTCCAATCGGGCGTGCGTACGTGACACTCGGGGGTCATTCACCACGAACTCCACGTTTTTGACGCGCCCAATGTGGGCGGGTAACTCAAAGGACTTGAACGTCTTATTGACATCCATCCACTGCAACTGCACCTCGCGACCCAAAGCATCTGGTGCATTGAGTAAATCGACTGGATCAAGTTGCGCCTGCATAGTGAGGAAGTCCGAGGGCTCTTCCTCACGCCACTCGATCTGGTGCACATTGCATGGCTCGGCTCGGCCGCGAATATGGATGGGCCCCAGCATCCGAAAGTTGGTGCCACGCACCTCGCGCACCGTATCGAGAGCGCTCGCTGCAGCCCATATTTGATGGGGGCCACACAGATCACACAAGCGCGCAGCCACGTTGACGGCATCACCATAGCAATCCCCAGCCACCATCTCTACTTCACCGGTTGACAACCCGATGCGAATGGGCAAACGAATGTCCGTGGGCAGGCGCATCGTCCGCTTATGGTGCAGTCGTTGAATTTCTACGGCAGCGGACACCGCACTTTGGTTATCCGAAAAAATGACCATCACGCCGTCGCCGAGGGTCTTGATCAGACGCCCGCCATGCCGGGTGCATTGCTGGGTGATCCAGGTGGTGATTTGGGTAACGGTCTCTGTGGCGCGGGCATTGCCCAATGCCTCAAACACAGCCGTGCTGCCATGCAGGTCTGTGAATACAACGGTCGCTTGAACACCCATTCCCAATTGTTCCGGTCTTATGTGGTGCCTGAGTTTAGGGCATTGCGGGCGTGTTGAGAATGAACAAAGTCAGACATACCCATAGAACAGGAAATAGCCCAACTTCGCCTCGCACTTTGGGGCGCTGACGACCAAGAAAGCTGCCTAAGCTGTCACAAAGTCGACTTGCCAAGCTGTCAATATTTCATTTTGAAAAAACCATCCCCATGGAAACCCTGTTGTATCCGCCGCAAAACGCGAGTCAGTCCCTATTGTGGCTGGCATTGCCTTTGCTTAAGGTAGCGGGCGAGTAACTTAAAAATAAAGATATGCGTTGGACTCCATCAAATTTAATGAACAGCCTCATCAAGGCTGGCACCGGTGGCCCGAGAAAACAGGCGGCATCCCTCACGGAAATTCGTGAGGCGATGCTGAATGTATTGGGCGAGCGTGGTGCACAGGCCTATCCAGTGATTCAACTGCGGGTCACCTATGCGGATGACGTACAGGACCTCTGGTACCTTCGCGGCGACGTGATGGCTGCAGTCGCCGATCTGGAGGGCGAATTAGAGGCACGCCGGGCGCTTACCGCCATTAGCACCATGTTCTCTGGGTTGTTACCTCGAGGGTTAACGTCGCGCCTCAGCCCCTTGGAACACTGACTGCACCACGGACGCCGGGGTCAATGCCCCCAGAACAACAGCGCGTCGCGCCCTTCCACTACCAAATCTGCTTTTTTCCCCACAGGTAAAAGCACCTTGGTCTGGACATGGCCGTAGGGCAAATTGGTTAATACCGGCACCTTGGTTTGGCCTCGCAACCAATCCACCACTGATTGCAGCTTGTAGCCCCGGTCATGCGGCGTGAGTTTGTAGCCTGTAAATTGGCCTAAAAGTATGGCCTTCTGCCGACCGATGACTCCAGCATTTAATAGCTGCGTCAGGGTGCGCTCTATGCGGTAGGGGTGTTCGCCAATATCTTCCAAAAAGAGGATACCGCCCTTGATCTCTGGAAAAAAAGGCGTACCCAACATGGAGGCTAACACCGTGAGATTGCCGCCCCAGACCATGGCGCCGTGAACATTCAACGCTTCGACGGCGCCGGGTGTTTTGTCCTGGCGCCAACCCGTGCCCTCCCCCTGCCCCGATACCAGATCTTCGAAGCAGTCCTCCATGATGTCGTCTGGCACTAGGTCGGGTTCTCCTCCAACACCGAACCCCTCGCACAGCGCGGGACCAGCCCAAGTCTCGGCGCCGGTCTTGGCAAACAGCGCTAGTTGAAATGCCGTGAAGTCACTGATCCCGACAAACTGGGTTCCGCGTTCAATGGCCTTGGCCACCGTTTTGTAGCGTATGCCTTGCAGGATTCTGGTCAGCCCATAACCGCCGCGGGAGATCAAAGCAACATCGGCGCCACTGGCCGCGGCACGATGGATGGCGGCAAGGCGCGTACTGTCATCCCCCGCGAATCGTGTGGAGCTGGCCAACGCATCGTTGTCCACGTCCACGTCATAGCCCAAAGTGTTCAGGCGTTTGACGCCACGTTTAAAAGCCACTTTGTCGCGCACAGCGCCCGAAGGGGAGTAGATATAAATTCGCTTTTTCACAAGGTGATTATCAGGCTTGAATATGGGCCAGCAATTTCTGAGCAACTTCATCACCGGCCTCAGGCAAAAAATCTCCTACCTGGGCCAAAGTAGCGGCCGTCAATGCGGTGGCGCTATGCGTTGTATCCAGATGGGACGCCTTCGGCCAAGCGGTTTTAGAACCAGGATGCAAAGCCCTGAGGGCCGCGCAATATCCGGCATCTACAAACGGCGCCTGGTAAGCAAAACGCTCGGCTTCGCTGAGATGAGGCACTTGCTCGGCGACCACCGCGCCCGCGTCTGGCGGCCGGTTCGGCACACCGGGGGAACGGTTTTTCTGTTGGGGCTGAAGGGCGACAACGCCACCAATACGGCCTGGCACTGCCTGCTCCAACGCCTTGGCCAGCTCGCTCCCTTCGCCCTGCCCCACTATGACAACATCGTACAAGCCCATTGACTGAATCAACGCCACTAGCGAATCACGGTGGAACGCCATCGTGTGGAATTCCGGCTTCTTGGGTTTGTCACTTTTCCCGAAACCCACCAAGTCCGGTGCAATTACACGGTAACCAGCAGCCACCAGACTCGGTACCATTTTTCGAAATAAAAAACTCCACGTGGGATACCCGTGTAGGCAAAGAATGGTGCGATTGGAACCGGACAGCCCCTCGTCTAGGTAATGCATTCTCAACCCACCCAATATCGGCAGATCATTAACATAGTGCGGAGCCCAAGGGTAATCGGGTACACCATCAAAACATCGGTCCGGGGTCCGCAGCGCATCCTCTCTCAATGGATAGGCTAAACGCGCTTTCTCGGCTCGCTTCTGTGCAAAGAAGTCATGCAGCAACGAAGCACAAGAAGACGCCAGTACGCCCCCCTCCGCCCGGGCATGGTGGTTCAGGTCGTTGTTGGCAAACACATTGATCACAGAACCGGCCGCACCCGTTTTCGGATCCATTGCGCCAAACACCACTCGCCGTATGCGTGCATGCAGCATGGCGCCGGCACACATGGCACAGGGCTCCAAGGTCACGTATAGGTCACACCCATCAAGTCGGTAGTTGCCCAGCGCGGCAGCCGCGGCACGCAGCGCCACGATTTCCGCATGGGCAGATGGATCGTGGGTGCGAATCGGTGCGTTGCACCCTACTCCCAGCACCACTCCGTCTTTCACCACCACAGCCCCCACAGGAACTTCACCTGCAGCACCGGCATACTGTGCTTGTTCAATGGCCATCCGCATGAAGTGGAGGTCATTGCTCATCAAATCCGCCTCGATCAAGGTGGGTGGTCTCTCGCCTGCAACCACTCCTTAAGAAGTGGGGGCGTCATGGGCCGCGCATACAGGTAGCCTTGACCTTCATGGCAACCGAGCTCACGCAGCCGCTGCGCCTGTTTTTCGTCTTCAATGCCTTCAGCGATCACTGTCAGGTTCAAATTCCGTCCCAACTCAATCACCATGGAGGCGATATGGCCACCGGAGGCGCCATCTTGAATCTCAGACACAAATGCACGATCAATTTTCAGCCGATCAATGGGCAACTGGCGAAGCTGGCTCAGTGACGAGTAACCGGTGCCAAAGTCATCAATCGCAATGGAGATCCCTAGCTCTCGTACCAAATGCAGGGTCTCCAGCATGAAGTCTGCGTCCTCCATCGCCACTGATTCCGTGATTTCCAGCTCCAGGCAACGGGGACTGATACCAGTGTCCAACAAAGCTGCGTTCAGTTTGTCCAAGAACTCGGGGTGGCGGAATTGGATCTGTGAAACGTTCACCGACATTCTCAGGTCCGCAAGCCCCAATGCCTGCAGGCGCACGAGCTCGTGGCAGGCCATGCGCAGAACCCAATCGCCAATCGCCACGATCATGCCCGACGCTTCTGCCAATGGAATGAAGCGGTCGGGCGGCACAAAGGTGCCATCCTCATTGCGCCAACGGATCAAGGCCTCCATGCCGACTACTTTGCCGCTATTCAAGTTGATTTGCGGCTGGTAGACGATGAACAGGCGTTCACTCTCTACTGCGCTACGCAAGCTTTGCAGCAGTCGCACTCGCTCACGGATGTCAGAGCCCATTTCCGAGGAAAACATGACAAAGCTGCCACGGCGACTTTTTTTCGCCCGTTTGAGGGCGATATTCGCGTCTTTCAGAGCGTCACGTCCTGAAACACCTTCCGAGAGATGGTTGGTCAGTCCCATGGTCGCGGTAACGACCATGGAATCATCCTGTACCAAGAAGGGCTCACGGAACATGGCCAGCACCCGCAACGGGTTCACCAGCTGTGTACCGCCCATCAAACCAAAGGTGTCGCTGCCAATGCGTGCCAACACCACCTCTGAACCCAACTCAGCCTTCAGGCGATCGGCCACCGCCTGCAGCAGACGATCGCCTTGCTGGTGGCCCAGGGCATCGTTGATCTCCGAGAAATCGTCAATATCCAGAATCGCAATCACATCGTCCGAGCATCCGCCGGATGCCAAGCGCATCTCACTCAGGTCGATGAACTTGTTTCGGTTGGGAAGACAGGACAGTCGGTCGTAAAAAGCCAGCTCATCCAATTTTCGGATTTGTTCGTAGGCCCGCAATGCCGCGGTCACTGTCGCATAAAGCTTGGTTCTCGTCAGCTCCGACTTGGTTTTGTAGTCATTGATGTCGAAATCGTGGATGGTCTCAATTTCGGGGGCATAGCCGGGCTGGCCGGTGCGCAAGATGATGCGCAACTCCGTGAGTTTGAGCTCTTGGCGGATGGTTTTGACCAAGGCCAAGCCGGCGTCTTCACGTTCCATCACCACGTCCAGCAGAACCACCGCCACATCGCGTTCGGTGTGCAGTATCTTCGTGGCTTCGGATGCGGAGTAGGCATGGAGAAACTGCAGGGGACGCCCCAGTATCTTCACTCCGGCCAAGGCAAATGTTGTCGCCCGGTGCACATCGGGCTCATCGTCGACAACCAACAAACGCCAGACTGCCTCTTTCACACCACCGTCAACGACTTCATCCTCCAAAAAATGAAGGGCGTCGGAGTCTGTGTGGAGGCCCAGCAGATTCTCGGTATTCATGGAAACATTGTGCACCAAGCTTCCATAAAAAAGTCAGCGCCACACAGGGCGCTGACTTCATTTTTTAGGCCCGAAGCATTGAAATGAGAGCCACACCCGGGATAACCCTCAAGCTAAGGGCAGGAATAGCACGGACTCATTCCCACTCGATCGTTGCGGGTGGCTTGCTGCTCACGTCATAGGTGACACGGTTGATTCCACGCACCTCGTTGATGATGCGACCCGACACCTTCTTCAGCAACGCGTAGGGCAACTCGGCCCAGTCGGCGGTCATGAAGTCGCTGGTCTGGACCGCGCGCAAGGCGACCACGTAGTCGTAGGTACGGCCGTCGCCCATCACGCCCACGCTCTTCACCGGCAGGAACACCGTAAAGGCCTGGCTGGTTAACTGGTACCAGGTCTTGCCGGTGGCTTCGTCCTTGAAGTTGTGCAGCTCTTCAATGAAGATCGCGTCGGCCCGGCGCAGCAGGTCGGCGTATTCCTTCTTGACTTCGCCCAGAATCCGCACACCCAGGCCGGGGCCGGGGAACGGGTGGCGGTACACCATGTTGTACGGCAGGCCCAGGGCCACGCCGAGTTCGCGCACTTCGTCCTTGAACAGCTCGCGCAATGGCTCCAGCAGCTTGAGACCCAGCTCGGCCGGCAGGCCGCCAACGTTGTGGTGGCTCTTGATGGTGACGGCCTTCTTGCTCTTGGCGCCGCCGGACTCGATCACGTCGGGGTAAATCGTGCCCTGGGCCAGCCATTTCGCACCCTTGGCACCCTCTCCCTTGAGCTTGGCGGCCTCTTGCTTGAACACAGTGACGAACTCGCCGCCGATGATCTTGCGCTTGGCTTCGGGGTCGCTGACGCCGGCCAGCTTGCCCAGGAACAGATCGGACGCATCGGCACGGATCACCTTGGCGTGCAGCTTGCCGACGAACATGTCCATCACCATGTCACCCTCGTTCAGGCGCAGCAGGCCGTGGTCGACAAAGACGCAGGTCAGTTGGTCGCCGATGGCGCGGTGGATCAGTGCTGCAGCAACGGAAGAATCAACACCGCCGGACAGGCCCAGGATCACTTCTTCGTCACCCACCTGCTCGCGGATGTGTGCCACGGCCTCGCTGATGTAGTCGCCCATCACCCAGTCGGGCTTGGTGGCGCAGATGCCCAGAACAAAGCGGTTCAGCAGCGCCTGGCCTTGCACGGTGTGCGTGACCTCGGGGTGGAACTGCACCGCGTAGAACTTGCGCGCCTCATCGGCCATGCCGGCAATCGGGCAGCCGTCGGTGCTGGCCATCAGCTTGAAACCGGGAGGCAGCTCGGTGACCTTGTCGCCGTGGCTCATCCAAACATTCAGCATACCCTCACCTTCGGGCGTGGTGAAATCGGCAATGTCCTTCAGCAAAGCGGTGTGGCCACGGGCGCGCACGGCGGCAAAGCCGAATTCGCGGGTGCGACCGGTTTCCACCTTGCCACCCAGCTGCTGCGCCATGGTCTGCATGCCGTAGCAAATGCCCAGCACCGGCAGGCCCAGATCGAACACCGCCTGGGGTGCACGGTCGGTCGTTTCTTCGGTCACGCTGGCATGGCTACCGGACAGGATGATGCCCTTCAGATTGCCGTCGGCCGCATAGGCGCGGACCCATTCGTCACTCACATCGCATGGATGGACTTCGCAAAACACATGGGCTTCGCGCACGCGGCGGGCGATGAGTTGGGTAACCTGGGAGCCGAAATCGAGGATGAGGATTTTCTGGTGCATGGGCGGGAGTCCGGTCAATCAGCGCGGTAGTTAGGGGCTTCTTTGGTGATTTGCACGTCATGGACGTGGCTCTCACGGATACCCGCCGTGGTGATTTCCACAAACTCGGCCTTGTTTTGCATGTCTTCAATGGTGGCACAACCGCAGTAGCCCATGCTCGCGCGAATGCCACCTGCCATCTGGAACACGATGGAGACCATGGAACCCTTGTAGGGCACGCGGCCTTCAATGCCTTCGGGCACCAGCTTGTCCGCATTCGGGTTGCCAGTGCTGGACTCTTGAAAGTAGCGGTCTGCGCTGCCCTGCTGCATGGCGCCAATGCTGCCCATGCCACGGTAGCTCTTGTAGCTACGGCCCTGGTACAGGATCACTTCGCCCGGAGCTTCTTCGGTGCCGGCAAACATCCCGCCCATCATCACAGTACCAGCGCCTGCGGCAATCGCTTTAGCGATGTCACCGCTGTAACGGATACCGCCGTCAGCAATCAGGGGAACACCCGTACCGCGCAAAGCCGTGGCCACGCTGTCTACGGCCATGATCTGGGGAACGCCGACACCCGCCACGATGCGCGTGGTACAGATGGAGCCAGGGCCAATACCAACCTTGACGGCGTCGGCACCGGCTTCAACCAGTGCCAAAGCTGCAGCGCCCGTGGCGATATTGCCGCCCACGACATCTACCTGAGGGAAGTTCTGTTTGACCCAGCGCACGCGATCAATCACGCCTTTGCTATGGCCGTGCGCAGTGTCCACCACGATGGCGTCTACGCCAGCAGCCACCAGGGCTTCCACGCGGGCCTCGGTGCCCTCGCCCACACCGACCGCTGCGCCTACGCGCAAACGGCCTGTAGCGTCGCGGGCAGCATTGGGGAAGTTCAGTTGTTTGGTGATGTCCTTGACGGTGATCAGGCCTTTGAGTTCAAAAGCGTCGTTGACCACCAACAGGCGTTCCAGTTTGTGCTTGTTCAGCAGGGCTTTGGCGGCTTCCGGTGTCGTGCCGTCGGGTACGGTGATCAGACGCTCACGGGGCGTCATGATCTCGCGCACGGTTTGGTCATAGCGGGTTTCAAACCGCAGGTCGCGGCCAGTCACGATACCCACCACTTTGCCACCGTCGCAGACCGGAAAACCGGACACACCGAGTTGCTCGGACAGTGCAATCACCTGGCGCACAGTGGTCTCCGGCGTAATGACCACGGGGTCGCGCAGCAGGCCCGACTCGTAGCGTTTGACCTTGGATACTTGTGCAGCTTGCTCCGCAGCGGTCAGGTTTTTGTGAACAATCCCCATACCGCCCTCTTGCGCGATGGCGATGGCCAAACGGGCTTCGGTCACAGTGTCCATGGCCGCAGAAACGAGCGGCAGGTTCAGTGCGATGTTGCGGGAAAAACGGGTGGCGAGGCTGGTGTCCTTGGGAAGGACTTGGGAGAACGCTGGCACCAACAACACATCGTCGAAGGTCAGCGCTTTGCCGAGAAGGCGCATGTCAAAGCTCCAAAAATCAGATTGTACCCGTGTCAATTTGGCCTTGCCTTGCACCGCGCGCTACACTTGCTGATATGAAACCGTTTCACGCACTCCTGGCAGTCGTTTTGGCCTTCTCTGCCGCAGGCGCTTGGGCCCAATGGCAATGGCTGGACAAGGACGGACGCAAGGTCTTCAGTGACCGTGCGCCCGGTGCGGATATTCCCGATAAAAATATTTTGAAACGCCCAGCAGGCCAGCGTGTCGCTCCCGCGGCGCCAGTGGCGAATGCTGAAGATCCCGTAGCCCCTGCCGCGACGGCTGCCGCGCCCGCACTACCTGCCAGCGCCGCCAAGGGAGTCGGCGTGGACAAGGAACTGGAAGCCAAAAAGAAACAGGCGGCCGATGCAGAGGCCGCCAAGAAGAAGGCGGAAGAAGACCGCATTACCAAAGCAAAAATCGAAAACTGCGCTCGCGCCAAACAGGCCAAGACGACTTTCGACTCTGGGGTTCGCGTTTCACGCACCAACGCCGCTGGCGAACGCGAAGTCATGGACGACGCGGCCCGCGCCGCCGAGGCCAAGCGCATTCAGGGTGTCATTGACGCCGACTGCAGGTAAACGGGCTTCAATAACCGGCCTTGGCGCCTGCTCGGCGCTTGGCAAATAACCCTGCCGACTTGGCCCCTTGCTTGGCAAACCGCTCCCGACGCGCCACCTTGGGGTCCACCAGCAAGGGCCGGTACAACTCCACCCTGTCTCCCTGGCGCAGAACGTAGCTGCCGCTGACGCGGCGTCCCCACACTCCCAGCGTCAACCCGTCCACCTCCGTCTGTGGCACATCATTCAGCAGGCCACTTTGCTGAACTGCCGAGCCTGCGGTGCACCCTGGCTCAACCTGCAACAGCTGCTCGCGCACTTCCCGTGGCCGCGAACAATGGACCACGGTGATGGACAGCAAATGGCTATTCCCCATACACCTGCTGCGCACGTTTCACAAAAGCGTCCACCATGCTGGCGGCGATTTTGTCGAACACCGGGCCGACCAGCTTGCCCAGCGTGGCATTGTCAAAACCGTAGTTCAGCGACAGTTCCACCTTGCAGGCACGCTGCGAACCGTCGCCCAGGGGATGAAAATTCCACTGGCCATCGAGTTTAGAAAAAGGCCCTTTGACCAATTGCATACCCACCTGGCTGGACTCGGTATGGGTGTTGCGGGTGGTAAAGGTCTGGTGGATACCGCCGAATGAGATGCCCACTTCGGCCGTCATGCCATCGGCGTTCTGCTCCAAAACCAGCGCGTGGTCACACCAAGGGAGGAACTCGGGATAGTGGGCAACATCGGTCACCAGGGCATACATCTCTTGCGGGCTGTACCAGATCAGAACGGACTTGTGAACAGTTTTCATAGAATGGCAGTCTGCGCGGGATTGTAGACAAGCCCATCAGCGTCTCTTTCTTTCCCGTCTGTCATCCCCATCTGAGTGCAATGGCCAAAAAACCTGAAACCAATCCCCGCATTGCCGATAATAAAAAGGCCGCGTTCAATTACTTCTTCGAGGAGCGCTTCGAGGCGGGCCTGGTGCTGGAAGGCTGGGAAGTCAAGTCCCTGCGTGAGGGCAAGGTGCAACTGACCGACGGCTACGTGGTCGTCCGCAACGGGGAGTTGTTCATCATCGGCCTGCAGATCAACCCGCTGCACACAGCAAGCAGCCACGTGAGCCCAGATAAGGTGCGCACGAAGAAGCTGCTGATGCACAAGGCGGAAATCAAGCGCCTGATTGGCAAGGTGGAGCAAAAGGGCTATACCCTGGTACCTATCAACCTGCACTGGAAAAGCGGCAAGGTGAAGTGCGACATCGCGCTGGCCAAGGGCAAGGCCGAGCATGACAAGCGCGACACCATCAAGGACCGGGAAGGCAAGCGGGAGGTGGAGCGCGCCATGAAAGACCGCAACCGCTAATTTTTTTCAGGGCCAGGGAATAAACCCGGCCCCGCGGGTGTTTATCCGGGGAGCAAGCAACCGTTTGCCTAACCCATTTATTGGAGCACCCCATGAAACTCATCGCCGCACTGACCCTTGCCACCGCCCTGCTGGGCGCCTGCGCCACCATGGCCGACCCTGCCGCTGTCAAAGTGAGCAATGGCCTGCTGAGCGGCGCCAACGGCATGACGCTCTATACCTTTGACAAGGATGTTGCCGGCAGCGGCAAATCGGTTTGCAACGGCCCTTGCGCCACGAATTGGCCACCGCTCATGGCGGCCGAAACCGACAAAGCCCAGGGAAACTACTCCATCGTGACCCGCGACGACGGCAAAAAGCAATGGGCCTTCCAGGGCAAGCCGCTGTACTTCTGGATCAAAGACACCAAGGCCGGCGACACCACGGGCGATGGCGTCATGAATGTATGGCACGTGGTCAAAATGCCAACGCCCATGCCTGCTCCGGCCGCTGGCTCCGCCTACTGACCGGCTGACTGAAACCAGGCATGGACCGTTCCGCCCTTGTGTTGCACATTCCCGGGCTGCGCCGTTATGCGCGCGCCCTGACGGGCAACTCCTGGGCGGCGGACGATCTGGTGCAGGACACGCTGGAACGCGCTTGTTCCAAGTGGCGGCTCTGGCTGCTAGGTACAGACCTGCGGGCCTGGCTATTCACGCTGATGCACAACATCCACGCCAATGACATCCGCCGCGTAGTACGCCAGCAGCAGGCCGCACCCTTGGTGGATGCCGAAGACGCCTTGCACGGCGTGGTGGCGCCCCACTCAGGCGTGGACACAGCCGTGGACCTGCAACGCTGCCTGATGCAACTGCCCGAAGAGCAGCGCTGTGTACTGCTGCTGGTGGCGTTGGAAGACATGGACTATGCCGACGTGGCCCGCATCACCGGTACGCCCATCGGCACGGTGATGTCGCGTCTGTCCCGTGGCCGTGCCCGGCTGCAGGCGCTGCTGGACGCCCCTGCCACCACCCCGACACCGCACGCAGGCGCTGAAGTGCTGAACCTGCACGTTGTCCGCTGATGGAACCCGATATGACCACCCCGCCGCCCTCCTCTGCCCTGTCTGAAGACACGCTGCATGCCCTGGTCGACGGTCGCCTGGACGTGGCCCAACGGATAGCAATAGAGGCACTCTTGGTGCAAGACCCCGAGGCCCAAGCCAGCGTGGCGAGATGGCGTCAGCAGCGCACATTGCTGCAGGGCCTACACGCCGAACTGCTCCACGAAGCGCCGCCTACACACTTGACCCAAGCGGCTTTGGGTGCAGTAGGAGACCCACGGGCGAACGCCGCCTGGCGCTGGGGCGGCTTGGCGGCCAGCATACTGCTGTCGTTCACGGTGGGCTGGTTCGCCCACGGCCAATGGCGCACCACCGAGCAACTAGCCCAACAAACCCCGCGCAAACCCACGGCCGACTTTGTGCGCCAGGCCAGCCTGGCCCATGCGGTCTACGCCCCCGAGGTACGCCATCCGGTGGAAGTGGGCAGTGCCGAGCAAGAACATCTGGTGAAATGGCTGTCCAAACGCCTAGGCCGCCCGCTGAAAGTGCCCGATCTGACGGGCCAGGGCTATGAGCTGGTGGGTGGCCGCCTGCTACCGGGCGACGCCGGAGTGACTGCGGTGAGAGCCCAGTTCATGTTTCAGAACACGGCGGGCGAACGCCTGACGCTGTACCTGGGCGCGGTGCAGGGAGACGGCGCTGGTGTGAACACACAGGAGTCTGCATTCCGTTTTGCCAACGAAGGCACCATCTCCAGCTTCTACTGGGTGGACCAAGGCTTTGGCTACGCCCTTACCGGCCCGGTACCCCGGGACCGCCTGATGCAGCTAGCGCAGACGGTGTACCAGCAGCTGTAGGTAGCGGCCCTCAACCAGTTCAGTCAGACCAGATCGCGCAAGGGGTGTGCGTGCGTCAGCCACGGGCTGTCAAAGAACGGGGCCACCATCTCGGTGGTCACGTCTTCAATACGCAACGGGTTCCAGCGTGGGGCATGGTCCTTGTCCACCGCCAGGGCCCGTATGCCCTCCACGGTTTCGCTCGTAGCGCCGGATCGGCCCAGGTGCTGCGTAAAGAAGCAATGGCGCACCATGTCGCGCTCCATGCGCAAGTCGTCTGCCAGCGTCATGCCGCGCGCACGGCGCACCTGCTCTAGCACCACATGCAGCATGAGCGGCGAGCGCTTGCGCAAGGTGGCGGCGGTGTGCTGTGCCCACTCGCTGCTATCGGCCTCCAACGCCAGTACGATCGCCAGCACGCTGTCCATGGCGAAATAGTGGTCAATTAGGCTTCTAGCCCCCGCAGAATCTGTGCGAGCAGCTCCTGAAACCATAGCAATCCAATTGTCCAGCGGGGCTGGGCCCGTCCAATCCAAGGCGGCCAACGCGTCCCAGGCTTCGGGCAACCGGGCGGATTCCACCAGTTGATCGGCCAGGCCCAAGGCCACCGCTGTGCTGCCGTCGATCACATCGCCCGTCAGTGCCAGCCACTCGCCACTGCGGCCAGGACAACGGCTCAGGAAATAGCCGCCCCCCACATCCGGGAACAGGCCAATGTTGGTCTCGGGCATCGCCATCTTGGTGTGTTCCGTCACCAGGCGGTGCGATGCGCCCTGGCTGATCCCCATGCCGCCGCCCATGACGATGCCGTCCATAAAGGCGATGTAGGGCTTGGGATAGTGGTGGATCAGGTGGTTCAGCGCGTATTCCTCAGTGAAGAAGTCTTCCAGCGCCGGGTTGCCCGCCAGGGCCGCCTGGTGAAAGAAGCGGATATCACCGCCCGCACAAAACCCTCCAAACACGCCGGCCTTGGTGCTGCCACGGATCGCCACGGCTTTCACCATGGCGTCATCCTTCCAGGCCAGGAGTGTGGCCGTCAGGCTGCGCAGCATGCCCAGGCTCAGCGCGTTGAGCGCCTTGGCACGGTTCAGTGTGATCAGGCCAACCTGGCCGCGGACTTCGGCGATCACATCGTCATTGAGTGTCAGGGCTGTCATGCGCGTTCTCTCCATCCAATCACTTCATTGACCACGAGGGCACCAATCACCAGCGCCCCGCCCAACAGCACCGAACTGCTGGGCACTTCGTTGGCACCCAACCAGGCCAGCAGAATGCCAAAAATCACTTCCAGCAGCTGCAGCAAGGAAATTTCGGGAGCTTTGAGAATCTGGGCGCAGCGTACGGCAAACACACAAGGTACTGCCAGCTGAAACACGCCCAAAAAGCCCAGCAAGGCCACGTCATGGGCACTGGCCTGCAGTGGGAAAGCCAGTGGCAGCGTCACTACAGTGGAGATGACCGCACCGACCCACACGGCGGGCATCAGGTCCACATCGTGGCCCTGGTCATGCGAATGCTGGGTCACGGTCCAGTTGGTAGCACCCGCAATCGGCACACACAGCGCAACCAGGGTGCCCAACAAGGTCACCGAGTCGAGCTGGGATGCATACATGTAGACGATGCCCACACCGGCGACCACGATGGCCACCCAGGTGCGCAGCGGCACCCGGTGGCCAATGAAGACACGCGCAATCAGCGCAGTCAGCAATGGCCCAAGTGACATGGTGACCAGCACATTGCCTACGCTGGTGAGCGTGAGCGCCACCATGAAGGCAGTGAACATCACGCTCCAGCACAAACCAGACAGCCAGAACGGCAGGCCCGCGTGACGGATCTTGTAGAACACATCCCGGCCGCGCGCAAACGGCAAGATCACCATCAAGCTGAGTACGGTGAAAAACGCCCGCCAGAAGGTGACTTCAAAGCTACGGGCGAACTCCAGATGGCGCGTGATGACACCGGCGGTGGACCACATCAGGGTCACTGCCACCATCAAAAACACGGCCCGTGTGTGGGTGAGTTTCATAAGCAACAAATAGAACTGGGGCACATGGCCCCAGTCACGAACAGACAAGGACGACGCGCAAGCGCCGTCCGCAAGCCGATTAAGAACGGCCAGCGCGCTTGCGGTCGCTTTCGGACAGGTGGCGCTTGCGCAGACGAATGGACTTGGGCGTGATTTCAACTAGCTCGTCGTCCTCGATGAATTCCACACCGTATTCCAGCGTGCATTCAATCGGGGGCGTGATCTTGATCGCGTCTTCCTTGCCGGACACACGGAAGTTGGTCAGCTGCTTGGTACGCGTGGCGTTCACCACCAGATCGTTGTCACGGCTGTGGATACCCACAATCATGCCCTCGTATACGGGGTCATTGGGCTTCACGAACATGCGGCCACGGTCGTCCAGCTTTCCCAGGGCGTAGGTAAAGATTTCACCAGCGTCCATGGAGATCAGCACGCCGTTTTTACGGCCACCGATGTCACCCTTGTGCGGCTCGTAGCTGTCAAAGATGTTGGAGATCAGGCCGGAACCACGGGTCAAGTTCAGGAATTCGTTGGAGAAACCAATCAAGCCACGTGCGGGAATGCGGTACTCCAGGCGCACACGGCCACGGCCGTCCGGCTCCATGTTGACCAGCTCGCCCTTGCGCTCGCCCAAGGCTTGCATCACGCCACCCTGGTGAATCTCTTCCACGTCTGCCGTCACCAGCTCGATAGGCTCATGCTTCTCGCCATTGATCTCGCGGAACATCACGCGGGGCTTGGACACGGCCATTTCATAGCCTTCACGGCGCATGTTTTCCAGCAGGATGGTCAGGTGCAATTCGCCACGGCCCAGCACTTCGAAGATGCCTTCTTCGTCGGTCTCGTTGACGCGCAGCGCCACGTTGTGTTGCAGTTCCTTTTGCAGGCGGTCCCAGATCTGGCGGCTGGTGACGTACTTGCCTTCGCGGCCGGCCAGCGGGCTGGTGTTCACGCAGAAATTCATGGTCAGCGTGGGCTCGTCCACCTTGAGCATGGGCAGCGGTGCGGGGTTCAGCGGGTCGGTCACCGTCACGCCGATACCCACTTCAGCAATACCGTTGATCAGCACGATCTCGCCGGGACCGGCTTCGGTGGCTTGTACGCGGTCCAGACCCTGGAAGGTCAACACCTGGTTGATACGGCCTTTGACGGATTTGCCGTCCGGACCTTCCATGACCACCACGTCCATATTGGGCTTGATGGTGCCTTGGCTGATACGGCCCACACCGATGCGGCCTACGAAGGTGGAGAAGTCCAGTGCAGAAATTTGCAGTTGCAGCGGCGCAGCGGGGTCACCCTTTTGCGAGGGCACGTGCTTGAGCACCGTGTTGAACAGGGCCGACATGTCGGGGCCCCACTGTTCACCGGGTTCGCCTTCTTCCAGCGAGGTCCAGCCGTTGATGCCCGAGGCGTACACCACGGGGAAGTCCAACTGCTCGTCGGTCGCGCCCAGCTTGTCGAACAGGTCGAACGCGGCGTTCACCACGTGCTGGGGACGCGCACCGGGCTTGTCCACCTTGTTCACCACCAAAATCGGCTTCAGGCCCAGGGCCAGCGCCTTCTTGGTCACGAAACGGGTTTGGGGCATGGGGCCTTCTTGCGCATCGATCAGCAGCACCACACCATCCACCATGGACAGCGCACGTTCCACTTCACCGCCGAAGTCCGCGTGTCCGGGGGTGTCGACGATGTTGATGTGGGTACCTTCCCAGCTCACGGCGCAGTTCTTGGCCAGAATCGTAATGCCGCGTTCTTTTTCGATCGCGTTGTTGTCCATCACGGTGTCGACCACTTTTTCGTGCTCGGCAAAGGTGCCAGACTGGCGCAGCAGTTGGTCGACCATGGTGGTCTTGCCATGATCGACGTGGGCGATGATGGCGATGTTACGGATTTGTTTACTCATGGTTCACTTTCTGCTTACGCCCCGAGGGCCAAGGTTTCATTAACTTGCTTCAAACTCTGTTCCACGGCCCCTTGCTGGGCCTGGGATTCACCGATCTCCTGCGGGCTCAGCAGCCGCACCGGAATCAACTCCCCCCCCTGCACGTGGGCCGTGCCCAGCAAAGCCCGGGGGCTTGCCGCATACACCGCCACGTGGTCCGCATCGGGCCAAGGGCCGCGCCTGCGCATTCCACTCAAAAACCGTGCCGCATTCTCGCTGTCCAGTGTGACAGGCACATGCTCTGGCAGCAGCGCATCCACCGGCAGCAGGCAGGCCAGCCGCTGGGCCTCGCTCATGGCTTCCAGCGCCTCCAGCGTGATGCACTGGGCTTCGGTGAATCCACCAGTGCGCACACGCCGCAGCGCGCTGAGGTGGGCACCACAGCCCAGGGCCTCACCGATATCCTCGCCCAGCGTGCGGATGTAGGTCCCCTTGCTGCAATCCACTACCATTTTGATAGCTGGTTGCGCAGTGTCTACGCGGGCTTCCAGCACTTTTAGTGCATAAATCGTCACATGGCGCGCAGCGCGCTCCACTTCAATCCCGGCCCTGGCGTACTCGTACAGGGCCTTGCCATCTTTCTTCAAGGCGCTGTGCATGGGTGGCACCTGGGCAATCGGCCCGGTGAACTGCTGCACCACGGCATCCAGTTGCGCGAGTGTCACCGACACAGGACGCTCACTGATCACCTCGCCCTCGGCATCCGCCGTACTGGTCTTCACGCCCAAGCGCACCACGGTTTCGTAGGCCTTGTCGGCATCCAGGTGCATCTGGCTGAATTTTGTCGCCGCGCCAAAGCACAGCGGCAACACGCCGGTGGCCAGGGGGTCCAGCGTGCCGGTATGGCCTGCCTTCTCCGCCCGCAACAGCCATTTGGCTTTCTGCAAGGCCTGGTTACTGGACAGCCCAATGGGCTTGTCCAGTAACAGCACCCCATGCACGGGGCGCCTTGCAACCCGTGCACGTGGCGCGTTCATTGTGTTAGTCCTCTTTCGCGCGCGACGACACGGCACGCGCAATCAGCGCATTCATGTCAGCCGCACGTTCCGTGGTCTGGTCAAAGATGAAATGCAGCGTGGGCACCGTATGGATGTGCAAGCGCTTGAACAGGCCGGCGCGCAGAAAGCCCGCCGCCTGGTTCAGGCCTTCGCCAGTTTCCACCGGGTTGCCTTTGAGCAAGCTGAAAAACACCTTGGCGTGGGCATAGTCCGGTGTCACTTCGACACCCTGGATGGTCACCATGCCCACCCGCGGGTCTTTGAGCTCGCGCGCGATCAGCTCGGCCAGATCCCGTTGGATCTGGTCGGCAACCTGAAAGCTGCGGTTGGGGGTGGAAGACTTTTTGCGCACCATGGGGTCTTTCGCTTACAGCGTACGGGCGATTTCCTTGACCTCGAAAAACTCCAACTGGTCGTTTTCCTTGATGTCGTTGTAGTTCTTGAGTTTGATACCGCACTCGAAGCCTTCCTTGACTTCGCGCACATCGTCCTTCATGCGCTTCAAGGAGTCCAGCTCGCCGGTGTAGATCACCACGTTGTCGCGCAACAGGCGGAAATGCGCGTTGCGGTTGACAAAACCACTGGTGACCATACAGCCCGCAACGGTACCGATCTTGGAGGCCACGAACACGGTGCGGATCTCGGCCATACCGATGATCTCTTCGCGCTTCTCGGGCGCCAGCATGCCGGACATGGCCGCTTTCAACTCATCCACGGCGTCGTAAATGATGTTGTAGTAACGGATGTCCACGCCATTGCCTTCGGCCAGCTTGCGCGCACCGGCATCGGCACGCACGTTGAAGCCGATGACGATGGCCTTGGATGCAATCGCCAGGTTGATGTCGGACTCGCTGATACCGCCCACGGCGGAGTACACCATTTGCACTTTGACTTCGTCGGTCGACAGCTTGAGCAACGATTGCGCCAACGCTTCTTGCGAACCTTGAACATCGGCCTTGACGATGATGGGCAGCATCTTGACGTCGCCACCACCAATGTCAGAGAACATGTTCTCCAGCTTGGCTGCCTGCTGCTTGGCCAGCTTGGTATTGCGGAACTTGCCAGCGCGGTACGTGGAAATTTCACGCGCACGTCGCTCGTCCGACATCACCATGAACTCGTCACCGGCTTGTGGCACTTCGGTCAGGCCCTGGATTTCCACAGGAATGGATGGTCCGGCGG
The DNA here is from genome assembly GCF_031457975.1 of Rhodoferax saidenbachensis. Classification (GTDB taxonomy): domain Bacteria; phylum Pseudomonadota; class Gammaproteobacteria; order Burkholderiales; family Burkholderiaceae_C; genus Allorhodoferax; species Allorhodoferax saidenbachensis_A. The sequence continues at coordinate 453,567 of NZ_JAVDXO010000001.1, read as the reverse complement.
TTTCGATCTTGCGACCGTTTTCGTCCAGCATGGCGCGCACACGGCCATAGGTCTGACCGGCCAGCACCACGTCGCCCGCCTTCAGCGTACCGGACTGCACCAGCACCGTGGCCACGGGGCCGCGGCCCTTGTCCAGCTTGGCTTCGATAACCAGACCCTTGGCCATGGCTTCCACCGGCGCCTTCAGTTCCAACACTTCGGCCTGCAGCAGCACCTGCTCCAGCAAGGCGTCAATGCCCATGCCGGTCTTGGAAGACACGGACACGAACGGAGAGTCACCGCCGTATTCTTCGGGCACCACTTCTTCGACCACCAGTTCCTGCTTCACGCGCTCGGGGTTGGCATCGGGTTTGTCAGACTTGGTGATAGCCACCACCAGCGGAACGCCGGCCGCTTTCGCGTGCTTGATGGCTTCCTTGGTTTGGGGCATCACACCATCGTCGGCTGCCACCACCAGAATCACAATGTCTGTCGCCTGCGCACCGCGGGCACGCATGGCGGTAAACGCCTCGTGACCCGGGGTATCCAGGAAGGACACCATGCCGCGCGGGGTTTCCACGTGGTAGGCACCAATGTGCTGGGTAATGCCACCGGCTTCGCCTGCGGCCACTTTGGCGCGGCGAATGTAATCCAGCAACGACGTCTTGCCGTGGTCGACGTGGCCCATGACGGTGACCACTGGCGCGCGTGGCAAGGACACGACGTCCTGTTGCGCCACATCGTCGTCAGTGAACGCTTCGGGATCGTCCAGCGCCGCCACCACTGCCTTGTGGCCCATTTCTTCCACCACAATCATCGCGGTGTCCTGGTCCAGCGGCTGGTTGATGGTGACCATCTGGCCCATCTTCATCAGCGACTTGATCACTTCCGATGCCTTGATGGCCATCTTGTGGGCCAGTTCGGCCACGGTGATAGTTTCAGGCACGTGCACTTCAATGACGCGGGCTTCCACCGGTGCGGCTTGCGTGTGGTCGTCGCGGTCGCGGTCGTTGCTACCACGGCGGCCACGCGGGCCACTGCGCCAGTTGCTGGAGCGTCCAGCACCGGCACCGGTGTCACCACGGGTCTTGAGTTCCTTCTTTTTGGCGGGGTCACCGGCCCAGCTGCTCGACAGCTTGGCGGATTTGACTTCCTTGCCAGCACCGGCTGCTCCACCGCCCGCAGGCGCACCGGCGGCAGGTTTGACTGGCTTGGCCACGGCAGAGCCAACGGCAGGCTTGTGTAGCGTGCCTTTGACGCCGGCAGCGGCAGGCTTGACTTCTTCGGGCTTCTTGGCGACCAGCACCTTCTTGGGTGCCGACATCATCATGCGAATGGCCGCGGCTTCAGCTTCGGCCTTGCGGCGGCGATCGCCCAGGTCCACAGCGCGGGCAGACTCTTCTTCTGCGCGTGCCTTGGATTCGGCAGCGGCGGTTTCGCGTGCTTCCACCTGCGCGGCAGCACGCGCTGCAGCAGCCTGTGCAACTTCGTCCGACGCCACGGCCACAGTCGCGGAGGCCTGGCTTTTCTTCAGGGCTTCGGCGGCGGCGTAACTGGCGGCACGTTCTTCTGCTTCGCGTTCGCGTTTTTCAGCGTCTTCACGCACACGGCGTTTTTCAGCCAAATCTTCTTCCTGGCGGCGGATCAGCTCGGCCTGGCGGCGTGCTTCTTCCTCGCGACGGGTCAGTTCGGCGTGGTCAATCGCAGGAGCGACAGATTCCGGCGTTTCGAACTCCTGCTCAGACGCTTCCGCGGGCACATCCACACCGTCTTCACGGCGAACAAAGGTGCGCTTCTTGCGCACTTCCACCTGGATGGTACGTGCCTTGCCGGTGGCGTCGGCCTGCTTGATCTCGGTGGTCTGTTTCTTCACCAAGGTAATTTTTTTGCGCTCAGGGCTGGCAGTGCCATGGCTGTTTTGTAGGAAATTCAACAGGCTGTGCTTGTCAGAGTCGGTCAGGACGTCAGAGGCCGAAGCCTTGGCGACGCCTGCCGATTTCAATTGCTCAAGCAGGGTGTCGGTCGATTTTTTGAGTTCATTGGCAAACTCGGCAACGGTCGTACTGGACATATTTTGTGTAACCTTTCATGACCATTACTCGTGAGAAGCAGCGTCATTGGTAAACCAATGTGCGCGTGCCTTCATGATCAGGGCCTTGGCTTCGTCCGCGGACTGGCCAGTAATATCTGTAAGTTCATCCACGGCAAGGTCGGCCAATTCATCGCGGGTATGAACACCGCCATCTGCCAGTTTGCCGATCAATTCGGAAGTGAGTCCATCGAGGTCGCGCAGGTCTTGGGACACTTCGTCCACGCTCTCTTCATGGGCGATTTCCATGGTCAACAGCGCATCCTTGGCGCGGTTGCGCAGCTCGTGCACGGTGTCTTCGTCGAAGCTCTCGATTTCCAGCATTTCCTGCAGCGGCACATAGGCCACTTCTTCCAGGCTGGTGAAACCTTCGGCGATCAGGATGTCGGCGATTTCCTCGTCCACATCCAGTTTTTCCATGAACAGCTTGCGGCCCGAGTCGGTCTCGTTGGCCTGCTTCTGTGCCGACTCGGCGGCGTCCATGATGTTGATCTTCCAGCCTGTAAGCTCAGAGGCCAGGCGCACGTTTTGGCCGCCACGGCCAATCGCAATCGCCAGGTTTTCCTCGTCGACCACCACGTCCATGGCATGGCGCTCTTCGTCCACCACGATGGACGACACGTTGGCAGGCGCCAAGGCACCAATCACGAACTGGGCAGGATCTTCACTCCACAGCACAATGTCCACGCGCTCGCCGGCCAGCTCGTTGGTGACCGCATTCACGCGGGTACCACGCACGCCGACACAGGTGCCGATGGGGTCGACGCGCTTGTCATGCGACAGCACGGCGATCTTGGCACGCGAACCGGAGTCACGGGCGCAGGATTTGATCTCCAGCAGGCCTTGTTCGATTTCGGGCACTTCCTGGCGGAACAGCTCGATCATGAATTCGGGCGCCGAGCGCGACAGCACGATGGGGGCGCCACGCAGTGTCAGGTCCACTTCCATGATCATGGCGCGCACACGGTCGCCGGTGCGCAGGTTCTCCTTGGCGATCATCTCGCTGCGGCGCAGGCGGCCTTCGACACGGCCGGACTCGACAATGATGTCGCCCTTGTCCATGCGCTTGACGGTGCCCACGAAGATCTTTTCACCACGCGACATGAAATCGTTGAGCAGCATTTCGCGCTCGGCGTCACGGATCTTTTGCAGGATGACCTGTTTGGCGGCCATAGCACCGATACGGCCGATAGGCACGGAGGCCACGGACTCTTCGATGTACTCGTCCACTTCGATGTCCGCGATCTGTTCTTTGGCTTCGAACAGCAGAATTTCCTGGTCAGGCAGTTGCAGGCCGGCTTCATCGGGGACCACATGCCAGCGGCGGAAGGTCTCGTAGTTGCCGCTGTCACGGTCCAGAGCGACGCGGATATCCACTTCGCCGGGGTACAGCTTTTTGGTGGCTTGGGCCAGGGCTGCTTCCACAGCGCCCAACACCACGTCACGTTCCACGTTTTTCTCTCGGGAAATTGCTTCCACCAGCATTAACAGTTCGCGATTCATGCCATGACTCTCCTGAACACTCTAATCAATACAAAACCAAAATTCGGATGGGTGCCTGCAGCCGCTGAGCCCGGCCACTCACTCGACCAGACCGGCGTTGCCGCGGCCCTTGAAACTCACAATCGGTGCCAGCCGCGCGTCACGCAGCTCGTCCAACGTGAAACCCAGCGCCTGCATCGGCGGGGGCACCCGTTTTTTGCTAATCTTCTGGCCGGGCTTGGGCTCGGGCGCATCGCTCCAGACGATTTGCCAGCCCACGGTGCCGTCGGCCGCCACCACACGCTCCAGCGTGCCGCGAAACTTCTTCCGGTTGGCATTGACCTGGCCATTGGCCGCTGCCCCCATGGGCGCCTTGAGGGTGACGTCAATGATCTGACCCGCAAAGCGCTCGAAATCCTGTGTGTGTCGCAGCGGACGGTCAATACCCGGCGAGGACACCTCGAGCCGCTTGTATTCCGCGCCGTCCACTTCCAAAGCAAACTGCAACTGTCGTGTAACTTTTTCGCAGTCTTCCACGTTGACAAACTGCTCTACAGAAACTTGCCCTTCCACGGGCGCGGTCCAGGGCAAATCGATGGTGATGCGCAGCAAGCCTCCGGCGGAGCGTTCGATCTCCACCAGGTCATATCCCAGTCCTGCTACGGTTTGTTCAACGATTTCCTGTAATGCCACGTCTGTAAAGCCTGCCTGAATGCGCGAGTGAAAAACAATCGACCAAAAAAAACGGGCGGTAGTTACCCGCCCGTTTGGTCGTGAGCTTTGGATTATACCCACAAAGCTGCAGGAAGACCCTTGATCCGTAAGGAATTATTCGGCTGCTGCCAGCAGCGTGCGGGTGTAGCCGTGTTGGGGCGCGTCCAACACCTGTTCCACGCCGCCACTTTCCACAATATGCCCGCCTTGCATAACCACCACATGGTGCGCCATGGCCCGGATCACGGCCACATCGTGGGTGATTAGCAGGTAGGCCAGGCCGCGTTCGGCCTGCAGGCGCTGCAGCAGTTGCAGGATTTGCTGGGCCATGGTCACGTCCAGCGCGCTGGTGGGTTCGTCCAGCACCAGCACCCGCGGCTGCACGATCAGCGCCCGGGCAATGGCAATACGCTGGCGCTGGCCGCCGGAGAACTGGTGCGGGTAGCGCTCCAGCAGGCCGGGGAACTGCGCGTCCGTCAGGCCCACGGCCTCCAGCGCCTCGATCACCTGGCTGCGGCGGGCGGCGGTGTCCAGATGTGGTGCGTGCACCAACAGTCCCTCCCCCACGATTTCCTCCACCGTCAGGCGGGGCGACAGCGACGAAAAGGGGTCTTGGAACACCACTTGCAGCCCTTTGCGCAGGGCCTGGTCCGCAGCGGCGCCCTGCCCCCAGGCCTGACCTAGCACCGACAAACGGCCCGAAAAGCGCTGCAAACCCAGCGCTGCGAGCGCCAGCGTGGATTTACCAGAACCGGACTCGCCCACCACACCCAGCGTCTGGCCGGCGGGCACGGCAAAGTCAGCGCCCTGTACGGCCACAAACTCGCCCGACCGGAACCAGCCCTTCACGCCGCCCAGCGGCACCGGGTAGCCCACGCGCACGGCCTGCCCCTGCAGCAGCACCTCGGCACCCGGCTGAGCCGGCAGCACGTGGCGGCTAGGCCGGCTGTCCAGCAGGCGGCGGGTGTAGGCGTGCTGTGGCTGGGCAAACACCTCGGCCACAGTGCCGTGTTCCACGATATGGCCGGACTCCATCACCGCCACCCGGTCGGCAAACTGGCGCACCAGGTTCAGGTCGTGGGTGATCAACAGCACGGCCATGCCGTGCTTGTGCTGCAACTGGTCCAGCAAATCCAAAATCTGGCGGCGCACCGTGACGTCCAGCGCGGTGGTGGGCTCGTCGGCCAACAGCAATTTGGGTTTGCAAGCCAGCGCCATGGCAATCATGGCCCGCTGGCGCTGGCCACCCGAGAGCTGGTGCGGGTAGGCCTTGAAGCGCCGTGCGGGTTCGGAAATGCCCGTATCCGCTATCAATTCAATAGCTGCTCGCGCAGATTCTGCGGGGGACAGACCCCGTTTTAGCTGCAATATCTCGGCAATCTGCTCGCCAATGGTCAGCACCGGATTCAGGGCCGTCATGGGCTCCTGAAAGATCATGGCGATGTCCTGCCCGCGGATGGCGCGCAGCTGGCGCTCCGGCAGGCCCAGCAGGTTGACCGGCTCGGCCACACCAAACCGGGCACTGCCCTGCACCTGCGCGCCCTGGGCCAGGCCCAGCAGGCTCAGCGCGGTGACGGTTTTACCCGAACCGGATTCACCCACCAACGCCAGCTTTTCGCCGGGCTGGATCTGAAAGTCCACCCCGTGCACCACCTCTCGCCCATCAAAGGCGATGTGCAGGCCACGTACATCCAACAGAGGCGGTGTGGCGCTCATGTGTCCTGCTTTCGGGGGTCCAACGCATCGCGCAGGGCATCACCCATCAGGGTCAGCAGCAGCAGCGTGACAACCAGCACGCCAAAAGTGGAGAGCGATATCCACCAGGCGTCGATATTGTTTTTGCCCTGCGAGAGCAATTCACCCAGCGACGGTGTGCCAGGTGGCACGCCCAGGCCGAGAAAGTCCAGCGAGGTGAGCGCCAAGATGGCGCCGCTCATGCGGAACGGCAAAAACGTGACCACAGGCGTCAGGCTGTTGGGCAGCACATGGCGCGTGATGATTTTCCAGTTGGACACGCCCAGCGCGCGGGCGGCACGCACGTAATCCAGTTGGCGGTTGCGCAGGAATTCGGCGCGCACATAGTCGGACAGGCCCATCCAGCCAAATAGGCTTAGCAGCACGAGCAGCAGCGCAATGCTGGGCGCGAACACGGCACTGAAAATGATGAGCAGGTACAGCTCGGGCATGGCGCCCCAGACCTCAATGAAACGTTGGAAGGCCAGATCGGTCTTGCCGCCGAAGAAACCCTGGATGGCGCCCGTGACCACGCCCAGCACCACGCCCGTGAACGTCAATGCCAGCGCAAACAGCACACTCACGCGGAAGCCGTAGATCAGTTGCGCCAGCAAATCCCGGCCCCGGTCGTCCGTCCCGAACCAGTTGGCGCGGCTGGGTGGCGCCGGGTTGGGCGCAGGGGCAAAGTAGTTCAGCGTCTTGGGGCCGTAGGTATTGGGCGCAAACAACGCCCAGTTGCCGGGCTCGGCCAGGCGCTGCTGGATAAACGGGTCCAGGTAGTCGGTGGGCGTGGCAAAGTCGCCGCCAAAGGTGGTCTCGGGGTAGTCGCGCACCATGGGCCAGTAGATCTGGCCTTGGTAGACCACCACCAGTGGCCGGTCGTTGGACACGAGCTCGGCCGCGAGGCTGATGAGCACCAGTGCACAAAAAATTAGCAGGCTGGCAAAGCCCAGACGGTTGCGCCGGAAGCGCTGCCAGGCGCGGCGGCTGGGGCTTTGGCTGTGGGCGGGGCGGGTGGGCATGGTCTCAGTCAAAGGTGACACGGGGGTCCACCCAGGCGTAGCAGAGGTCGGAAATCAGCTTGGTGACCAAGCCAATCAGCGTGAAGAGGTAGAGCGTGCCCATGACCACGGGGTAGTCGCGGCGAATCACGCTCTCGTAGCTGAGCAGGCCCATGCCATCCAGAGAAAACTGGGTTTCAATGAGCAAGGCCCCGGTGAAAAAAGCGCCTACAAAGGCGGCCGGGAAGCCCGTGATGATGGGGATCAGCGCGTTGCGAAAGATATGCGTCCACAGCACCTGGCCTTCCGACAGGCCCTTGGCGCGTGCAGTCACCACATACTGCTTGCGGATTTCTTCCAGAAACGCGTTCTTGGTCAGCATGGCGGTGACAGCAAAGCTGCCCAGCACCATGGCCGTGACTGGCAGCGTGATGTGCCAGAGGTAATCGGTGATGCGGGCGCCCCAGGACAGGGTTTCCCAATTGGAAGACGTTAGTCCACGCAGCGGAAACCATTGCAGCTGCCCGCCAAAAATCACCAGCAGCGCCACGCCCAGCACAAACCCGGGAATCGCATAACCCACCAGCACCAGCAACGAGGTGACCAGGTCGAACCGTGAGCCTGCACGCACGGCCTTGGCCACGCCCAGCGGCACGGCGATCAGGTAGCTGATGAAGAAGGTCCACAGCCCCAGGCTCATGGACACGGGCAGCTTTTCCCAGACCAATGCGGACACGTCTTTGTTGTGAAAAAAGCTCTTGCCCAGATCGAACTTGGCGAACTGCACCAGCATCTGCCAAAAGCGTTCTGGGGCGGGCTTGTCAAAACCGTAGAGTGCCTTGGCCTGTGCAATGCGTTTGGGGTCCACGCCCTGGGCGCCGCGGTAGCTTAGGCCACCGCCATCGGCCCCGGTACCCGCGCCGGCCTTGGCCTCAGCCAGGTACTGCTCCACCGGGCCGCCGGGCACAAACTGGATGACCACAAAAGTCAACAGCAGCACGCCCAAGAGCGTGGGCAGCATCAGGGCGAGGCGTTTAAGAGAGTAAAGAAACATTATTTGGCCCACCACAGGTCGATGGCCCAACCCTCGCCTTGGGCGTAGGGCGGCATCTGGGCGGGCTTGTCCAGGCGCCAGGCGTTGTAGGCCAGCCGGTGTGTGCCGGCGGACCACTGGGGCACCAGGATGTGGCTGTGCATGATGACGCGGTCCAACGCACGGCAGGCGGGCACCAGATCTTGCTTGCGCTTGGCGCCGGTGATGCCGGCCACCAAGGCGTCCACCGCCGGGTTCTTGATACCGCTGAAATTGCCCGAATCTTCGGTATCGGCAGCCTTGCTGCCAAACAGGTCGGCGTATTCCTGGCCCGGGTTGTGCGTGCCGCCGTAGGCGATGGAGGTGATGTCGAACTCGAACTTCTGCAGGCGTTGTTGGTACAGCGCAAAGTCGACCGGGCGGAAGTTGAGCTTGACGCCAATCTTCTCCAAATTACGCACCCAGGGCGCCACGGTACGGACTCCGGTTTCCGCGCTGTCCAGGTACTCCAGCTCAAACGCCTCGCCCTTGGCGTTGCGCAGTGCGCCGTCGCGGTACTCCCAGCCCGCTTCCTTGAGCAGCTTTTGCGCTTGGCGCAGGTTGTCGCGCAGCGTGCTGCTGCCATCAGTACGCGGCGGAACGGCCATGGGGCCAAACACGGCAGACGGCAATTGGGCGCGCCAGGGCTCCAACAGCGCCAGTTCTTCGGCCGAGGGTTCGCCGGTGGCCTGGCAGTCGGTGTTGCCAAATAGGTCTTGCACGCGCTGGTAGGCGCCGTAAAACATCTGGCGGTTCATCCACTCGTAGTCCAGCGCCAGGCCCAGCGCCTGGCGTACGCGCACGTCTTTGAGTTTGTCGCGGCGGGTGTTGAGCACATAACTCTGGAAACCCGTGGGCAGGCGGTGCTTGAATTCGGCTTTGACGAGCTCACCACTGTCGAACTTGCGGCCATTGACGCGGCGCGCCCAGTCACCCGCCGAAAAGAAGCGCATGAGGTCGAACTCGCCGGCCTTCAGCGCTTCCAGGCGTGCCGTGTTGTCCTTGTAGATCTTGACGACGATGCGGTCAAAGTTGGCGCTGCCGCGGCGCACGTTCAGGTCGCGGGCCCAGTAGTTGGGGTCGCGCACATAGGTGATGTCCTTGCCAAACACCACAGTGCCGATCTTGTAGGGCCCGCTGCCAATCGGGATGTCCATCACCACCTGGTCAAACGGCTTGGCCTTGCCCCCTTCTTCACCCCAGCGGTGGCTGAACACCGGCAGGCCGCCCACGGTCAGTGGCAGCTCGCGGTTGGGTTTCTTGAAGCGGTAGCGCACCGTGGTGGCGTCCAGCACATCGATGCCCGCCACATCGTCCAGCAGGCTTTTGTACGCGGGCGAGGTGAAAGGACCGACCAACGTGTCATAGCTGTGTTTCACATCACGCGCCAGCACCGGGTCACCGTTGTGAAAACGCGCTTCCTTGCGCAAGCGAAAGGTAGCGCTCAGGCCATCGGCTGCCACGCTCACGTCTTCAGCCAGCAGGCCATACCCGGCTGCGGTTTCGTCCAGGGAGCCGACCAGCAGTGTGTCGAACATCAGGCCACTCAGGTAGGCCGGCGCCGTGCCTTTGATGGTGAAGGGGTTGTACTTGTCGAAGGTGGAGACACGCAGGTTGCTCACCAGGCGCAACTCGCCACCCTTGGGCGCGTTGCCGTTGGCGTAATCGAACTGGGCAAAACCGGCCGGGTACTTGAGGTCGCCCCACAACGCATAGCCGTGTGCCGCCCACACACTCGAGGTCCACACACTGCCCAACGCCAACAACCAGCCCACCAAAATTCGCATGCGACAATTCTGCACTAGACCAAGCATTTTTCACGAGGACGATATGGGCTTTTTAGCTGGCAAGAAATTGTTGATTACCGGTGTGTTATCGAACCGCTCTATTGCGTACGGCATCGCCAAGGCCTGCAAGGCACAGGGTGCGGAGCTGGCCTTCAGCTACGTGGGCGAGCGCTTCAAGGACCGCATCACCGAGTTCGCGGCCGACTTTGATTCCAAGCTGATCTTTGATTGCGACGTGGGTGACGACGCCCAGATCGCCAAGCTGTTCACCGACCTGTCGGCCCATTGGCCCACGTTCGACGGCTTTGTGCATAGCATTGGCTTTGCCCCCCGCGAAGCGATTGCCGGCAACTTTCTGGATGGCCTGACGCGTGAGAATTTCAAGATCGCGCACGACATCAGCGCCTACAGCTTCCCTGCCATGGCCAAGGCCGCCCTGCCCTACCTGAACGATAAGGCCGCGCTACTGACCCTGACCTACCTGGGCGCCGAACGCATCATCCCCAACTACAACACCATGGGCCTAGCCAAAGCCAGCCTGGAAGCCAGCGTGCGCTACCTGGCCGAAGCCGTGGGTCCCAAGGGGATTCGTGTCAACGGCATCAGCGCCGGCCCCATCAAGACCCTGGCCGCCAGCGGCATCAAGGACTTCGGCAAGCTGCTGCACACGGTGGCCGATGCGTCACCGATTCGCCGCAATGTGACGATTGAGGACGTGGGCAATGTGGCGGCGTTTTTGCTGAGCGACCTGGCCGGTGGCGTGACCGCCGAGATCACCTATGTGGACGGCGGCTACAGCCAGACCATGGGCGTGACCACCGATCTGGCCTGATTTCAAGCCAAATAGGCCTCTAGCCCGCGTAAAACCTGCGCGAGCAGCTCCTAAAAGAATAGCGCCAGTGCAGACCGCACTGGCGCTATTTTTGGTTCTGCCGACATATGCCGACCCGTGCTGGCTTAGGCCTTCACGCAATCGGCGTAGTAGTGCACCTTGCCGTCCTCGCCCACCTCGTCCACCAGGCCGTGCACATCGGTCTCAAAGCCGGGGCACTGCGCATTGAACTCGCGGGAGAACTTCAGGTAGTCCACCACTTTCTTGTTGAACACTTCACCGGGAATCAGCAAAGGAATACCGGGCGGGTACGGTGTGACCATGCCCACCGACACGCGGCCTTCCAGGTGGTCGATCTCCACGCGTTCGGTCTTGCGCAGCGCAATGTGGGCGTAGGCGTCGCTGGGCTTCATGGCCGGCGTCAGGTCGCTCAGGTAGACCTCGGTGGTCAGGCGGGCGATATCGAACTTGGCGTAGAGCTGGTGGATGTGCTGGCACAGGTCGGCCAGGCCCATCTTTTCGTAGCGCGGGTACTTCTGCACAAACTCGGGCAGCACGCGCCACATGGGCTGGTTCTTCGCGTAATCGTCCTTGAACTGTTGCAGTGCGGTCAGCATGCTGTTCCATCGGCCCTTGGTGATGCCGATGGTGAACATGATGAAGAAGCTGTACAGGCCGGTCTTCTCCACCACCACGCCGTGTTCGGACAAGAACTTGGTCACGATGGAGGCGGGAATGCCGGTCTTGGCGAACTTGCCGTTCAGGTCCAGACCCGGCGTCACGATGGTGGACTTGATCGGGTCCAGCATGTTGAAGCCACTGGCCAGCTTGCCAAAGCCATGCCAGTTAGCCTTGGCGCTCTTGCTTTCACCCTTGATCACCCAGTCACTGGCCTTGCCAATGCCTTCGTCGGCCAGGTGGTCGGGGCCCCAGACCTTGAACCACCAGTCGTCGCCGTACTCTTCGTCCACCTTGCGCATGGCACGGCGGAAGTCCAGCGCCTCGGCAATGCTTTCTTCCACCAACGCGGTGCCACCGGGTGGCTCCATCATGGCGGCCGCTACATCGCAGCTGGCAATGATGCTGTACTGCGGGCTGGTGCTGGTGTGCATCAGGTAGGCCTCGTTGAAGAGGTGCTTGTCCAGCTTGACGGTTTGCGAATCCTGCACCAGCACATGACTGGCCTGGCTGATACCGGCCAACAGCTTGTGGATGGACTGGGTGCTGTACACCACGGCCTCTTTGGGGCGCGCGCGGTTCTTGCCCATGGCGTGGTAGGTGCCATAGAACGGGTGAAAGGCCGCGTGTGGCAACCAGGCTTCGTCAAAGTGGATGTTCTCCACATAGCCATCCAGCATGCTCTTGATGGTCTCGGTGTTGTAGAGCACGCCGTCGTAGGTGCTTTGCGTCAGCGTCAGGATGCGCGGCTTCACCGTCTTGGGGTTCACGCCCTTGAGCAGCGGGTTGGCCTTGATCTTGGCCTGGATGGTAGCCGGCTCAAACTCGCTTTGCGGGATCGGGCCGATGATGCCGAAGTGGTTGCGCGTGGGCTTCAAAAACACCGGGATGGCCCCGGTCATGATGATGGCGTGCAGGTTGGACTTGTGGCAGTTGCGGTCCACGATTACCACGTCGCCCGGTGCCACGGTGTGGTGCCACACCATCTTATTGCTGGTGGAGGTGCCGTTGGTCACGAAGAAGCAGTGGTCGGCATTGAAAATGCGCGCCGCGTTGCGCTCCGACGCGCCAATGGCGCCGTTGTGGTCCAGCAGTTGGCCCAACTCTTCCACCGCGTTGCACACGTCGGCGCGCAGCATGTTTTCGCCATAGAACTGGTGGTACATCTGGCCCACTGGGCTCTTCAAGAACGCCACGCCGCCGGAGTGACCCGGGCAATGCCAGCTGTAGGAGCCGTCTTCGGCGTAGTCCAGCAGGGCCTTGAAGAATGGCGGTTGCACGCCCTCCAGATACCCCTTGGCCTCACGGATGATGTGGCGTGCCACGAACTCGGGCGTGTCCTCAAACATGTGGATGAAGCCGTGCAGCTCGCGCAGGATGTCGTTGGGGATGTGGCGGCTGGTCTTGGTCTCGCCGTACACATAGATGGGCACATCCAGGTTCTTGCGGCGCACTTCTTCAATGAAATGGCGCAGGTTCAGCACCGCGGGGTCCAGGTCCGGGCCGGGAGTGAATTCTTCGTCGTCAATGGACAGAATGAAAGCACTGGCACGCGACTGCTGCTGGGCAAATTGCGAGAGATCGCCGTAGCTGGTCACCCCCAGCACCTCAAAGCCTTCCGTTTCGATGGCCTGGGCCAGGGCACGGATGCCCAAGCCTGACGTGTTTTCCGAGCGGAAATCTTCGTCAATGATGATGATGGGAAAGCGAAACTTCATCGAATGGCTCCAACGGGCGGGCTAAAAATGCAAAACAGGCGCGAAGTGTAAGGACTTCTGGCGACAACGTCGTGGCGCCGTCGCGCATTTGGCCCACAATGTGGCGTCATCAATACAAAGGAGGCCTCCCCCATGTCAGAACCCACCCTCTGGTGGCTGGTCACAGGCGCCATCGTCGCGGCCGAGCTGCTGACCGGTACGTTTTACCTGCTGATGCTGGCCCTTGGTACCGCCGCGGCGGCCCTGGCCGCCCACGGCGGCGCCAACACTACCGTTCAAATCGTGGTCGCGGCCCTGGTGGGTGGCGGAGCCGTGGTGGCCTGGCACCTCAAACGCCCGTCTGGCCGGGCCGAGTTGCCCGCCCAAGCCAACCCCAATGTCAATATGGACATCGGCGAAACTGTGCAGATCGCCGCCTGGAATCCGGACGGCACTGCCAGCGTGCAGTACCGGGGTGCCAACTGGACCGCCATGCACCGCACCGGCATCACGCCCAGTGCCGGTGCACACCGGGTGTCAGAAGTCGTGGGCAACCGCCTTTTGGTCGACAAAGCTTAAACAGGAACCCTTATGGAAATCGCAATCGTTCTTTTCGTTATCGCCGTCATCTTCGTTACCCGCTCCATCAAGGTCGTACCCCAGCAGCACGCCTGGGTGATCGAGCGCCTGGGCAAATACCACGGCACCCTGACACCAGGGCTCAACATCCTGGTGCCGTTTGTCGACCGCGTGGCCTACAAGCATGTGTTGAAAGAAATCCCGCTGGACATTGCCAGCCAGGTTTGCATCACACGCGACAACACCCAGCTGCAGGTGGACGGCATTCTGTACTTCCAGGTGACCGACGCCATGCGCGCCAGCTACGGCTCCAGCAACTACATCGTCGCCATCTCGCAGCTGGCCCAGACCTCGCTTCGCTCCGTCATCGGCAAGCTGGAACTGGACAAGACCTTTGAAGAGCGCGACATCATCAACGCGCAAGTCGTGGCCGCCATTGACGAAGCCGCGCTGAACTGGGGTGTGAAGGTGCTGCGCTACGAGATCAAGGACCTGACGCCCCCGAAAGAAATCCTGCATGCCATGCAAGCGCAGATCACCGCGGAGCGTGAAAAACGTGCGCTGATTGCCGCGTCCGAGGGCCGCCGCCAGGAGCAAATCAACATCGCCACCGGTGAGCGCGAAGCCTTTATTGCCCGCTCTGAGGGTGAAAAACAGGCCGTGATCAACAAGGCCCAGGGCGAGGCAGCGTCCATCACGGCAGTGGCCGATGCCACGGCTTCCGCCATTGAACGCATTGCGGCCGCTATCCGCCAGCCTGGTGGCGAACAGGCAGTGCAGCTCAAGGTGGCCGAAAAAGCCGTCGAGGCCTACAGCCAGGTGGCCGCGGATGCGACCACCACGCTCATCATTCCCGCCAATATGAGCGAAGTCTCCACACTCATCGCCACCGCGATGAAGATGGTGCAGGCCAACAAGTAGAAAGCAAGCGCAGCTTCGGCTGCGCTCAGGCAATAAAAAACCCCGCAGTGCGAACACTACGGGGTTTTCGGTGCCGACCCGCCTGGAAAGGGCAGATCGGACTTGGTTCTGGCGGAGCAGGCGGGATTCGAACCCGCGGTGGGTTTAACCCCACGCACGCTTTCCAGGCGTGTGACTTAAACCGCTCATCCACCGCTCCAGAGCCTCGTATTCTAACCTGCCTTTTGAGGCTGTTTTGGCTCGCAGCCTACAAACTGCGCAAAAAACTGCCGTTTGCGAATTTAGCGAATCACAACCAGGGTTTCGAGCTTGCCAGCGCGCACGGTCTTCAGCGTCAGTGCCCCGTTCTTGATGTCGCCCTTTGCGTCAAACGAAATGGGGCCCGTCACGCCTTGGTAGTCGGTCGTGGCTGCCAACACCGGCAGGTACTTGGCAGGGTCGGACGATCCAGCCTTGACCATGGCTGCGACCATGAGCTTCACCGAGTCATACACATAGGGTGCGTACACCTGCACGTCGGTGTTGAACTTGGCCTTGAACTTGGACTTGAAGGCTTCCATGGCAACCTTGGCCTCGCCTTCCACACCACCGGCTTCGGCACAGAAGACCTGGTCGTCGGCAATGGCGTCGCCAGCCAGCTTCACCAGTTCGGTGGAGCAGATGCCATCACCACCTATGAACTTGGCATTAAGCCCTAAGGACTTCATTTGCTTGAGCATGGGGCCGGCCACCGCATCCATGCCCCCGAAGAACACCACATCGGGCTTTTTGCCCTTGATGGCGGTCAGGATAGCGCTGAAGTCCGTGGCCTTGTCGGTGGTGAATTCCTTGGCCACCACTTTGCCGCCCGCCCCAGCCACGGCCTTGGCAAACTCCTCTGCCACGCCCTGGCCGTAGGCCGTGCGGTCATCAATCACCGCAATAGATTTGCCTTTCAGCGAGCCTACGGCATATTTGCCCAGGGTGCCACCCAATTGGGTATCGTCGGCCACCACGCGGAAGGCTGTTTTGAAGCCTTGGCGGGTGTACTTGGGGTTGGTGGCTGAGGGAGAAATCTGGGGAATGCCGGCATCGCTGTAAATCTTGGACGCAGGGATGGTGGTACCTGAATTCAGGTGGCCAACCACGCCTGAAACTTTGGAGTCGACCAGCTTTTGTGCCACAGCGGTGCCCTGCTTGGGGTCCGCGGCGTCGTCTTCGGCGACCAATTCCAGGGAGACCTTCTGGCCACCAATGGTCACGCCCGCATCGTTGAGTTCTTCAATGGCGAGGCGAGCGCCATTTTCATTGTCTTTGCCCAAGTGGGCGATCGCGCCGCTGGTGGGGCCCACGTGGCCAATCTTCACCACGGCGCCAGCATCTGCAGACGCGGCTGCAGGAGCTGATGGTGCAGCGGCCTCTTTCTTCTTGCCACAAGCAACCAGCAGGACCGCAGCAGCGACCACGGTCAACGTACTTTTCATTCTGAAATGCATACAACCTCCCGAAAAAATCACACGCGCTGCGGCACAGACTTAGGTACCCGAAGACGGCAGGTCCGCTAACGCACCGGTCACGGCGGTGCGAACCACGACTTCCAGGTCATGCTGGATGCGCGGCGTCAGTTCACGCAGCTGCTCCTGCACCACATCGGTCACCAGTTCGCGCAGTTGGTTTTCAATGTGGGGGGCTACGGATAGCATCACCCGGTCGACCAGGGCATCCACGTCAATGGACAGCGGTGGTTCTACCTGTGGGGCCGCAGCCTGGGCATGGCGCGGCTGCACCACCTCGGTCAGCGTAGGCAAAAAGCGGGGCGTGGTCTTGGGCAAACCCATCAACCTGCCCCTCTAAGGTTCAGGTCATGTTTCTGGATGCGGATGCCCTGCTGGGCATACTGCCGCCAGCGGCCGCGGGCCACACTTCGGTCGGCCTCATCGGTGCTCACCACCTCAATCACCCGCTCAAACTGTGCAAAGCCCTCGGGCACGGCATCGGTCAGGTTCACCAGCACGCCGTGCTCCGCCAAGCCTGCGTGCAATGCTGTAGTCAGCACCACCGGGCTGCGCGCCTGCAAGGCGCCGCCATCCAGGCTGTGGGCTAGAAAATCGGTAGGTGATAGCCCCCAGAGCTTGGCATCCAGCTGCTGCATATGGCTTTGCGGGCCCAACACCACTACCTTGGCTCCCCGGCCCGTGGCCTTGCGCAGCAAGCGGCACACGTAGTCCAGCTTGTCCGGGGCGCCAAAGTGAAAGGCAACTTCTGTCACTTGGAAGCAGCCTTGGCCAACAAGAACTCCACCAACAGGCCCACGGGGCGTCCCGTTGCGCCCTTGGCGCCGCCACTCTTCCAGGCGGTGCCAGCAATGTCCAAATGTGCCCAGGGAAATTTCTCGGTAAAGCGCTGCAGGAACTTGGCCGCAGTGATGGCACCACCAGCACGCCCCGCCACGTTGGCCACGTCGGCGAAATTGGTCTTCAGCCCCTCGGCATAGTCTTCGTCCAGCGGCAGCTTCCAGCACAGATCGGCACTCGCCTCGCCCGCGGCGAACAGGGCATCACTCAGCGCATCGTTGGTGGAGAACAAGCCGCTGCGTACACCACCCAGTGCCACCACGCAGGCACCCGTCAGGGTGGCAATGTCCACCACAGCCGCTGGCTTGAAGCGTTCGGCATAGGTCAGGGCATCACACAGCACCAGGCGGCCTTCGGCGTCGGTGTTGAGGATTTCGATGGTCTGGCCGCTCATGCTGGTGACCACATCACCCGGCTTGACGGCATGGCCATTGATCAGGTTCTCACACGACGGAATCAGGCCGACCACATTGATGGCTGGCTTGAGCTGGGCCAGGGCGCGGAACACACCCAGCACGCTGGCGGCACCGCACATGTCGAACTTCATTTCGTCCATCTCGGCGGCGGGCTTGATGGAGATGCCGCCGCTGTCAAAGGTGATGCCCTTGCCTACCAGCACCGTAGGCGCCTGGGACTTGGCCGCGCCGTCGTAGCGCAGCACGATGAAGCGCAGCGGTTCGTCAGAGCCCTGCGCCACGGCCATGAACGAGCCCATGCCCAACTTGGCTACCTCTTTGGGGCCCAACACTTCGCAGGAAATCTTGGCGAATTTGGCCAGGCTTTGGGCGGCCTGCCCCAGCAGCGCAGGCGTGGCGTGGTTGGCCGGGCGGTTGGCCCATTCCTTGGCCACTTCCATACCCAGCACGGTTCCCACGGCGCGGTCAAATGAGGCCTTGACCTCTGATGCGTTGCTGGTCACCACCAGGCATTTCTGCAAAGCACGGGGCTCGGGCTTGGATTTGGTATGCACATAGGCGTAGGTGGCATCGGCCGCGGCCACTACGGCCGCGCGCACTGCACTCTCTTGCGCCGGGGCGGCAAATGCCAGCACCACTTTTTTGTTGTTAGGCGATTTACCTGCACCCAGGGCCGCGGCAACAGCCCCACGCACTTGCTTGGCGCTCCCCTCGCCCACGCCAACCAGTACCAAGCGCGTGGCGTTGGCCTGGCCTGGCCGGTACAGCGCCAGCACCTGCCCGGGCTTGCCGGTAAAGTCGCCCGCCTTGACGGCCTGGGCGACCAACTGGGACAACTCGTCCTTCCCGGCCTTAAAGTCGGCCGGCACCAGCAGCACGGCCAGGTCACATTTTTCATTGGCTACAGCCACCAGGCTCAAAGCCTTAAGTTCAAAGTTCATAATTCGGTCTTTCCTTCGTCGCCATGTTATTCCATTCCTCCATCCGCAGAGAGCTTGCACGCAGCTTCGGTGCCACCCTGGTGGTATTGGTCACCGTGGTGATGACCATGACACTGATCCGTACACTGGGCGAAGCGTCACGCGGCACCTTCAACCCGTCGGACGTGCTCATCATCATGGGCTACACCGTGCTCTCGGACATGCCCACCATTCTGTCCATGAGTCTGTTCATTGCCGTGCTCAGCGTGCTGACCCGCATGTACCAGGACAGCGAGATGGTGATCTGGTTTGGCAGCGGCCGGGGGCCGGCGTCCTTGCTCCCTCCTTTGTTTCGCTTTGCCTGGCCCATTTTGGTGGTGATTCTGGCGTTGGCATTTTTCATTCTGCCGTGGGCGTTTGGCCGTATTGAAGACTTGCGCTACCGCTACGACAAGCGCGGTGACATTGCCCGCATCGAGCCCGGCCAATTTCAGGAGTCCAGCAATGGAGACCGGGTGTTCTTCATCGAGAAAGATGCCAAAGGCCAGCAAACCGGGAACAACGTCTTCATCGCGACCAACGAGGCCGGTAAAGAAACCGTGACCTCGGCCCGCACCGGCACCGTGGAAGTCATTGGTCCCGATAAGTTTTTGGTGCTGGACAATGGCCAACGCCTGGAAAAAACCCATGGCAAGCAGGACATCACCATCAGCGTGTTTCAGCGCTACGGCGCACGCGTAGGGGCCGATGACCAGTCCGCGCGTGACTACGCCCCCACCAGCGCCATGACCACACTGGATCTGATTCGCAACCCGATCCCGCTGCACCTGGCCGAGATTGCCTGGCGTGCCGGACTCATCCTGGCAGCGCTGAACTTTGTGGTGATTGGACTGGCCGCCGCCGGGGTGAACCCGCGCGCGGGGCGTACCGGCAACCTGGCATTCGCCTTTCTGGCTTTTGTGGTTTATTTCAACATGCTGGTGCTGGGCAAGAGCTGGATCCAGAGCGGCCAGGTTGGCCTGGGACAGTTTTTGCTGGGATTGCACGGCGGTGCCTTGCTGATGGCGCTGCTGTGGCTGGCCAAGCGGCACAACCATTGGGCGATTCGCCTGCGCCGCCGTCCTGCAGCTACGACCTCGCCCTCTGGAGACGCCGCATGAAGACCTTGCGCCGCCTGCTCTATGGCGAAGTGGTGATGGCCGTGTTGCTGGTCACCCTGGGCTTCATCGCGTTGTTCTTTTTCTTTGACGTGGTCGAAGAGCTGCAATCGGTGGGCCGCGTAAAAGCCCTGGGCTACCAGGTGCCGCAGGCGCTGATCTATGTGGCGCTGATGGTGCCCAGCCACGTGTACGAATTGTTTCCCATCACCGTGCTGATTGGCACCATTTTTGTCATGGCGCGGCTGGCGCGCAGCTCGGAATTCACCATCCTGCGCACCAGTGGTCTGGGCCCCTGGCGGGCACTGCGCACCCTGCTGCTACTGGGCATGGGCTTTGTGTTTTTCACCTTTGCGGTGGGGGACTATGTAGCGCCCCTGGCCGACAAGACCGCGCAACTGCTCAAGTCTCGCTTCCAGGGCAAGATCACCGTGGGGAAAACTGGTGCCTGGCTCAAGGAAAAGCAGGCCTACGGGCACTACGCGGTGAACGTGGGATCGCTGGCGCCGGACGCCAGCATGAAGGACATCCGCATTTTTGAATTCAACAACCAGGGCAGCCTGGTGTCGCTAACCCAAAGCAAGACCGGGCAGTTCAGCGAACACGACTCCTGGGAGCTCAGCGACGTGGAACGCACCGAATTCGACACGCCCGAGGCCAAGGCTGCCCATATCGACCGCGCGCAGTTTGAAACCTTCCGCTGGCCCACGCAGATCAGCGCCGAAATGGTGGCCGCGGCTGTGCTGCGCCCCGAGCGCATGGGCACCATCGACCTGTTCCAGTACATGCGCCACCTGAGCGCCAATGGCCAATCGGCTCAAAAATACGAGATCCAATTCTGGAAAAAGGTGTTTTACCCGCTGAGCTGCCTGGTGATGGTGGTGCTGGCCTTGCCTTTCGCTTACCTGCACTTTCGCTCGGGCGGCATCGCCAGCTACACCTTTGGCGGCGTGATGGCCGGCATCAGCTTTGTGCTGCTGAACAACGTCATGAACGACCTGGGCAACCTGCAGGGTTGGCAGCCCTGGTTCACCGCGGCGCTGCCGGGGTTGATTTACTCGGTGATCTCACTCACCGCTTTTGCATGGCTGGTACTGCGACGATGACAACCCCACAACCCACCGGTATTGTTTTGTTTGCCCATGGCTCGCGCGACCCACTATGGCACCGCCCCATCGAGGCGGTGGCCGCGCAGATGCGCGAGCTCGCGCCCTCGACCCTGGTGGTTTGCGCCTATCTGGAGTTGAGCACGCCCGACCTGCCTGCCGCGGTGGCCGATCTGGTGGCGCAGGGCGCACGCGCTGTGCGCATTGTTCCCATGTTCCTGGGCGTGGGCCGCCATGCCCGCGAAGACCTGCCGGCGCTGGTGCACGACCTGCGGGTGCAGTACCACCATATACCCATCCTGCTGCAGGACGCCGTGGGCGAGAACCCCCGCATGGTGGAGCTGCTGGCCCATATTGCCCTGGACAGCGCTTAACGATAGATGTTTTGGTGCATAATAAATTTCATCTTTAGGTGAAATTTGATATGAACCTGCACCAATTCCGCTTCGTCCAAGAAGCCGCGCGCCGCAACCTCAACCTGACCGAAGCCGCCAAAGCGTTGCACACCTCGCAGCCCGGCGTCTCCAAGGCCATCATCGAGCTGGAAGAAGAGCTGGGCATCGATATCTTCGCCCGCCACGGCAAGCGCCTCAAGCGCATCACCGAGCCCGGCCAGCATGTCCTCAAAAGCATTGAGCTGATCCTGCGCGAAGTGGGCAACCTCAAGCGCATTGGCGAGCAATACAGCTCGCAGGACAGTGGCACGCTCTCCATTGCCACCACCCACACCCAGGCCCGCTACGTGCTGCCCGAAAAAGTGGCCAAGCTGCGCACCGCCTTCCCCAAGGTCAACGTGAGCCTGCACCAGGGCGCGCCCGACCAGGTGGCGCGCATGCTGATTGACGATGTGGCCGAAATTGGCATTGCGACCGAATCACTGGCCAACTACTCTGAGCTGGTGACCCTGCCCTGCTACGAATGGCAGCACGTGCTGGTGCTGCCCACCGACCACCCGCTGGCGCAGAAAGAGCGTGTCACGCTGGAAGAAGTGGCCGCCGAGCCCCTGATCACCTACCACCCCTCGTTCACCGGCCGTACCAAGATCGACCAGGCCTTTGCCGCGCGCAAGCTCGAGCCGCGCATTTCGCTGGAAGCCATCGATTCGGACGTGATCAAGACCTATGTGCGCCTGGGCCTGGGCATCGGCATTGCGGCCGAAATGGCGGTCACCGATGTGGTGGACGACATGGAAAAGAACGACAGCAAAGGCGGCCTGGTGGTGCGCCCGGCTGGCTACCTGTTTGGCCAAAACGTGACCCGTGTGGCCTTCAAGCGCAGCGCGTATTTGCGCAACTTCGTCTACACCTTTGCCGAGCTGCTCAGCAGCCGCCTGGATCGCGCCCTGATTGCCAAGGCCATGGATGGCCATGTGAACGACTATGAACTCTGAAGTACTAGCCCGCACGCCCGCCCTCACCTCCCGCCTGCCCAAGGTGGGCACCACCATCTTCACCGTGATGTCGGCGCTGGCCGCAGAGCATAAGGCGGTGAACCTGGGCCAAGGGTTCCCCGACTTTGCCTGCGACCCTTCGCTGGTGGACGCCGTGACCGCCGCCATGCAGGCCGGCCACAACCAGTACCCGCCCATGACCGGCGTGCCCGTACTGCGCCAGGCCGTGGCGGCCAAGATTGAAGCCCTGCACGGCAAGGCCTATCACCCGGACAGCGAGATCACTATCACCGCCGGCGCCACCCAGGCCATCATCACCGCCATACTGGCCGTGGTGCACCCGGGTGACGAGGTCATCGTGCTGGAGCCCTGCTACGACAGCTATGTGCCCAACATTGAGCTGGCCGGTGGCGTGGTGGTGCGGGTTCCGCTCACGCCCGGCACCTTCCGACCGGACTTTGCCAAAATCAGCGCCGCCATCACGCCCAAGACGCGCGCCTTGCTCATCAACACCCCGCACAACCCCAGCGCCACGGTGTGGAGCCAGGCCGACATGCTGGCCCTGCAAGACCTGCTGGCACCCACCGACGTGCTGCTGATCAGCGACGAGGTCTATGAGCACATGGTGTTTGATGCGCAGCCGCACGAAAGCGTGTCTCGCTACCCTGGTCTGGCGGCACGTGCGTTCGTCGTGTCCAGCTTCGGCAAGACCTTCCATGTGACCGGCTGGAAAGTTGGCACCGTGGCCGCACCTGCACCGCTGATGGCCGAGTTCCGCAAGGTGCACCAGTTCAATGTATTCACTGTGAACACGCCGGTGCAGCACGCGCTGGCCGCGTACCTCAACAACCCCGCGCCTTACCTGGAGCTGCCCGCGTTTTACCAGCGCAAGCGCGACCTGTTCCGTGCGGGCCTGGCCCGGACCAAGTTCAAGCTGCTGCCCAGCCAGGGCAGCTACTTCCAATGTGTCGACATTTCGGACGTGAGCGACCTGAACGAGGCCGACTTCTGTCAATGGCTCACGCGCGAGGTAGGCGTGGCGGCGATTCCGCTGTCTGCCTTTTATGGCAACGGCTTCGACCAGCGCGTGGTGCGCTTCTGCTTTGCCAAGCAGGACGCGACGTTGAACGCCGCACTGGAACGGCTGCAGAAGCTCTGAATCGCTATCGATTCAGGAGCTGCTCGCGCATATTCCACGGGGGCTAGAGGCCTATTTGGCCTCAAAAGGAGGGCAATGATGAAGCGAACGCACCATGTCTGGCACAGCGTCAGCCTCTGGCTGGTAACCCTGGGTAGCAGCGTTGCGCTGGCCCAAGCCACGCCCGCGGCTCCAACCCTGCGTGTGGAAGTGGTTGCCACCAACCTGCAAAGCCCCTGGGCCGTGGCCTTTCTGCCTGAAGGCCGCTTTCTGGTCACCGAACGTCCCGGTACCCTGCGCGTAGTTGAGCCCAACGGCACCGTGTCAACACCCTTGGGTGGCGTTCCCCCTGTGGCCGCAGGCGGCCAGGGCGGTCTGCTCGACGTGCTGCTGGACAGCGACTTTGCAAAGAACCGTACGCTTTACCTCTGCTATTCGGAACCCGGAGCCGGTGGCAACAGCACGGCACTGGCGCGCGCCACCTTGGCGGAAGACCGCGGCAGCCTGCAAGACGTCAAAGTGCTGTTCAGCCAGCAACCCAAGGTGGCCAGCAGCGCCCACTTTGGCTGCCGCATTGCCGAAGGCCGCAAGGCGGGCCAACCCGAGGGCACCCTGTTTTTGACACTGGGCGAGCGCTTTAGCCGCAAGGAAGACGCGCAGCGCCTGGACAACCACCTGGGCAAGCTGATTCGCATCCACAAGGACGGCACGGTGCCCGCCGACAACCCCTTCAATACCCCCGCCGCGCGTCGGGATGGCGCGCTGCCCGAGATATGGAGTTATGGCCACCGCAATCCGCAGGGCCTGGTGCTGGCGCCCGACGGTGCGCTGTGGGAACACGAGCATGGCCCGCAAGGTGGGGATGAGATCAACCTCATCCAGCGTGGCCGGAACTACGGCTGGCCCGTCATTACCTATGGCGAGAACTATGGGGGCGGCAAGATTGGTGCTGGCATCACCGCGCAGACCGGCATGGAGCAGCCGCTGCACTACTGGGTGCCATCCATCGCCCCGTCCGGCATGGCTTTTATCACCAGCGAGCGCTACGGCAAGGCCTGGGTGGGCAACCTGGTGGTGGGATCACTCAAGTTTGGCTACCTGGCGCGGTTGGAGCTGGCAGCTCCGTTCAGCGGCAAGGTGCTGCGCGAAACCAAGCTGCTACCCGACCTGGGCGAGCGCGTGCGCGATGTGCGCCAAGGCCCGGACGGCCTGCTCTACCTGCTGACCGACAGCCCCAACGGCCGGCTGCTGCGTGTGCTGCCGCGTTGATTGCAGGCCTTGGGCCAGCGGCTTTCAGGGTTTGGGGGCGCCCAGTGCCTGCTCCGCCGCCCAGGCCTGCAGCACCTTGCGGATCCCCTCACCTACCGCGATCTGCGGGTTGGAGAAACCATCGCTCTTGCGACCTTCTATCTCGCGCTGCTGGATGACCGGCACCGCGGCTTTGAACGCCTCTTCAAACGACAGCGTCTTGCGCAACTGCTCATCAAACACCGCGCGGCCAAAGAAGGTCAGCTCCGACTTGCTGCCGCAGCCATACGAGGTGTGGTCCTTGTCGGCGGCCGTCATCACCAGGGTGGTGTCGCCCCGCAGTGGCTCGATCCAACCGCCGGAGTAGCAGGCCGACACGGCCACCACGCGGTTGCGAATGCCCAGGCGGTCCAGTGTCTCGCGCAATTGTGCGGCCGTCAGGTCCTTCACCTCCAGCGGCCAGTGCTGGGCCGCCAGCCGGAAGTCCGCCCCGCCGTGCGACGTGAGGTAAACCACCAGCACATCGCGCTCCTTGTCCATGGCTTGGGCCAGCGCGGCCAGGCTGCGCTCCAGGTTGCGGTTGGTGGCCCAGGGAATGTCGGTGGCCGTGGTGGCATGGTTCACCAGCTGCAGCACCCGGCCTTCGGCGCCAAAGCGCTGCTCCAGCACACCCTTCACCATGGTGCTTTCGCGTAAAAACACGTCTTGCGCGTAGGGCGCATAGACCAGGCCAAACACCTGAATGGGGCCCGGCGTGCTGGGGCGCAAACCACCCAATGCGTCGTCCAGCAGGTCTTGTTGGGCTTCGAACACTTCCTGGCTCAGCTGCAAGGTCACGGGCTCTGCCGCATCGTTTTCCACGTAGGTGGGCTGCCAGGGGCGCACTTGCAGTGCCCAGGTGTCCAACCCCTGCAGCGCCAACACCGTCAGCACTACGGCCGCACACACCCAGCGCGAGCGGTTCACCGCCCCGGTGATGCGCAATGCGGCCAACGCAATCCACAGCCAGAACAGACCAAACACCACCCAGCCCCACCAGGCCGACTCCAGCCACCAGTTGGGCAACCAATCTCGCCCGGCCACAGCCGCCAAAGCCACGGCCGCCACACTGATGGGCGTGGTCGCCACCCAATACAACAGCAGCCATACCGCCACCGGTGTGGCATGTGCGGCCTGTGTGCGGCCCCAGTTCAGTGCCAGCCACACGGCAAAGATCAACAAGGCCGTGGACGCCCAACTGAACAGCCAGTTGCGCACCAGAAAGTCCGCCGGGCCCACAATCTCCAACCATCCTGCGCCGGTGGTCAACGCAGTGGTCAGGCCCGCAATCAACAACATTTGCCAAGGCGTAGGTCCCGCAGGCAGCCCACGAACCGGGCACAGCGCCGCAGCGCGCAGGCCTTGGATGAGCCAGTGCCACCCTGTTGGGGAGGCATTCACCACCGGTACCGGCTCGGTGGCCCGAAACTCCAGCGGAACCAGTGTGGTGGGCTCGGTATCGGGGGCTTGCGGCGGCTCGGCCATATCGGGGTTGGGGTTCATGGGGCTCCCTGGTTCAATTGCCGATTTGTGCCCAGGCCTTGTCCAAGCGCTTCACACTCACCGGCTGCGGCGTGCGCAGCTCCTGGGCAAAAAAGCTCACGCGCAGCTCTTCCAGCAGCCAGCGAAATTCGGCCATGCGGTCGTCCACGGCGCCTTTGCGCTCGGCCACCAAACGCCAGTAGCGCTGCTCCTGCGGGCGCAGTTCGGCGAGGCGGGCCGCGTCACGCGCAGGGTCTGCGCGGTATTTGTCCAGCCGCAGTGTGATGGCCTTGAGGTAGCGTGCCAGGTGCTGCAGCCGGTCCCAGGGCGTGGCCTGCAAGAACTTCTTGGGAATCAGGCGGTTGAGCTGCTGCTGCGCGTCGCTTGTGGCGTCCGGCGCGTTCTTGGTGTCCTTGATCTTGCGGGCTGCAGCTGCGTACTCCAGCAGGATCACCGCCGCCATGCGTGCCACCTCGTTGGCGATCAAGGTCAGGCGGCCGCGCCCTTCCTCGATACGCCGCTTGAAGGCAAACTCGTCGGTCGGCAGCGGGTCCAGCAGAAAGGCGCGGTCCAGCGCGACGGCAATGATCTGCTCGCGCAACTCTTCAATTGTTCCCCCGCCGCTGCCGTTGTCTGCCTTGCCCACATTCATGTATGACACGGCCATTTTCTGCAGATCGGGGATGTTTTTCTCCAGGTACTTCAGCGCGTCCTTGATCTGGATGGCAAACAGGCGGCGCAGGCCGGCACGGTGCTTGGCGGCGGCCACCTCGGGCTCGTCAAACACTTCCACCGTGACCGCATCGCCCGCGTCGATCAGCGCGGGGAAACCAATCAGCGTTTGCCCGCCCTTGCGGATTTCCAGCAGCTCGGGCAGTTCGCCAAAGGTCCAGCCGGTGAAGCGGCCGTCAAGAATGCTGGGGGCTATGTTTTTGGTAGCTGGTTGCGCAGGGTTGGCGGGGGCTGGGGGCCGAAACGACTGAGCGCTCTGCTCCGTGTCCTCCGACCGCTTCGCGGTCTCCCCCTTGACCTGCGCAGAACGCCCAGTCGCCCCGGCCCCCGACGAACCGCTTTTTTCCTGGTTCTGCGCCAGCTTCAAGCTGGCCAGCGCCTGAAACGCTCCGCGCGCCTGGCTTCCCAGTTCCGCCTTCAGCGCGCCCAGGTTGCGCCCCTGCCCCATTTGCCGGCCGTGCTGGTCCACGACGCGGAAATTCATGAAGAAGTGTGGGCTGAGCATGTCGACCTTGATGTCGGCCTTGACGATGTCCAACGAGGTCGCATCGCGCACCAGCTTCAGCACGGCCTCGACCAACCCACCAGTGCCAAACTTCTCGGGCGCGTTCAGCGCCTCGGCAAACTTGGTGGCCGTGTCGGGCAACGGCACCAAGCGACTGCGCGGACGCTGGTGCAGTGTTTTCAGCAACGCCTGCACCTTGTCTCTGAGCATGCCGGGCACCAGCCATTCACAGCGCTCGTCATTCACCTGGTTCAGCACAAACAGTGGCACAGTCACGGTCAGGCCATCGCGCGCGTCGCCCGGCTCGTGCAGGTAGGTCGCCGCGCAGTCCACGCCGCCCAGGCGAATCGTTTTCGGGAAGGACGCGGTGGTGATACCCGCCGCCTCATGCCGCATCAGCTCTTCGCGGGTCAGTTTCAGCAAGTCGGGCTGCTTCTTCACCTCTTCGCGGTACCAGCGCTCAAAGCTGTAGCCGCTGCACACGTCGGTGGGCAATTGCTGGTCATAAAACGCGTAAATCAGCTCGTCGTCCACCAGCACGTCCTGCCGGCGCGCCTTGTGTTCGAGGTCTTCCACCTGCTTGATGAGCTTCTGGTTCGCGGCCAGGAAGGGCAAGGTGGTCTCCCACTCCTTGCCAACCAGCGCTTCACGGATGAAGATTTCACGTGCACCCGCCAGGTCCACGCGGCCGTAGTTCACTTTGCGGCCGCTGTAGACCACGATGCCGTACAGCGTGGCCCGCTCCAGCGCCACCACCTCGGCCGCCTTCTTTTCCCAGTGCGGATCGAGCAGCTGCTTCTTGAGCAAATGCTCGCCTACGTTTTCCAGCCACTGCGGTTCGATATGGGCAATGCCACGGCCAAACAGCCGCGTGGTCTCCACCAGTTCGGACGCCACGATCCACTTGCCGGGCTTCTTGGTCAGGTGTGCGCCAGGGTGGGCGAAGAACTTGATGCTGCGCGCGCCCAGGTACTCGCCGTTTTGGCCCTCTTCGAGCTTGCAGCCAATGTTGCCCAGCAGACCGGACAGCATGGACAGGTGCAGTTGCTCGTAGCTGGCGGGTTTGGTGTTCAGGCGCCATTTGTGCTCGGCCACCACCGTATGAAGCTGCGAGTGAATGTCCTTCCACTCCCGCACGCGGCGGATATTGACGAAGTTCTGCCGTAGGAGTTGTTCGTACTGGCGGTTGGACAACTTGTGCGTGTTGGCGCTCGCTGGGAGCTGGGGTCGGCGGGCGCTCTGCTCCGTGTCCCCCGCCCGCGTTGCGGGCTCCTCCTTGACCTGCGCAGAACGCCCACCGCCCCCAATTCCCGGGGCCACGGGATGCGAGCCGCCCCTAGCGTCGTGGATCCACGTCCACAGCTTCAAATAGCCCGTGAATTCACTCTTCTCATCGTCAAACTTTTGGTGTGCCGCATCGGCCTGCTGCTGCGCTTCCATGGGGCGGTCGCGCACATCCTGCACGCTCAAGGCACTAGCGATCACCAACGCCTCGTCCAGCGCCTCACGGCTACGCGCTTCCAACAACATGCGGCCTACACGCGGGTCCAGTGGCAAACGGCTCAGCTCTTGGCCCAGCGGCGTCAACTCATTCGCATCGTCTACCGCGCCCAGCTCATTGAGCAACTGGTAGCCATCCGCAATCGCCCGACCCGATGGGCGCTCCAGAAACGGAAAATCCTCCACGATGCCCAGATGCAGTGACTTCATGCGCAAGATCACGCCGGCCAGCGAGCTGCGCAGGATTTCGGGGTCGGTAAAGCGCGGGCGGCCGTCAAAGTCCTTCTGGTCATACAGGCGAATGCAGATGCCGTTGGCTACACGACCGCAGCGCCCGGCGCGCTGGTTGGCCGAGCTTTGGCTGATGGGCTCCACCAGCAACTGCTCCACCTTGCTACGGAAACTGTAGCGCTTGATACGCGCCGTACCTGCGTCAATGACGTATCTGGTGCCTGGAACAGTGAGCGATGTTTCCGCCACGTTGGTGGCCAGCACAATGCGCCGACCGGTGTGTCCGTCAAAAATGCGGTCCTGCTCGGCCGGGCTCAGACGGGCAAACAGGGGCAACACCTCGGCCGTGCGAAGTGTTGGTTGATGAGAGAGATGCTTGCGCAAATGGTCCGCCGCTTCGCGAATCTCACGCTCGCCGGGAAGGAAGACCAGGATATCGCCCTGGTTGTGCGGGTCGCGCCATAGCTCGTCCACGCCATCGGCAATGGCATTGTTGAGGTCGTACTCGCGGGACTCTTCAAACGGCCGGTAGCGCTGCTCCACCGGGAACATGCGCCCGGACACCATGATGACCGGCGCCGGGCCCTTGCTGGACTTGAAATGGTCCGCAAAGCGCTGCGCATCAATCGTGGCCGAGGTGACGATGATTTTCAGGTCCGGCCTACGCGGCAATATCTGGCGCAGGTAGCCCAGCAGGAAGTCGATGTTCAACGAACGCTCATGTGCCTCGTCAATGATGATGGTGTCGTAGTTGTTCAGCAGCGGGTCGGTCTGCGTCTCGGCCAGCAAGATGCCGTCGGTCATCAGTTTGACCGAGGCGTCCTTGCTCAAGCGGTCCTGGAACCGCACCTTGAAGCCCACCACATCGCCCAGCGGCGTCTTCAGCTCTTCGGCAATGCGCTTGGCCACGCTACTGGCGGCAATGCGGCGCGGCTGGGTGTGGCCAATCAGTTTGCCGCGCTGCCCTTCGGGGTAATTGAGCTTGCCGCGGCCCATGGCCAGCGCGATCTTGGGCAGCTGCGTGGTCTTGCCAGAACCGGTTTCCCCGCAAACGATGACCACCTGGTGCGCCGCGATGGCATCCATGATTTCGTCGCGTTTGCCCGACACCGGGAGCGACTCTGGGAATTCGATTTTTAACGTACTGGCTGTCAAAGGATGGTCTTCGTAGAGAATCGCAGATTATCCCCGCCCTGATACCCCCTTACCCGACCGCCACACGCCGCAATGACCTCTGTCTTCAACTTCACCTTTGTTCCCTGGTTCCGGTCGGTGGCGCCCTACATCCACAAGTTCCGCAACCAAACCTTTGTGGTGGGCATTGCGGGGGAAGCCATCGCTGCCGGCAAGCTGCCCCACCTGGCGCAAGACCTAGCCATGATCCAGAGCATGGGCGTGAAGATTGTGCTGGTGCATGGCTTCAGGCCCCAGGTGAACGAACAGCTCAAAGCCAAGGGCCATACGCCCAAATACAGCCACGGCATCCGCATCACCGACGAAGTGGCGCTGGACTGCGCCCAGGAGGCCGCGGGCCAGCTGCGCTACGAGATTGAAGCCGCGTTCAGCCAGGGCCTGCCCAACACCCCCATGGCAGACTCCACGGTGCGCGTGATTTCCGGTAACTTCATCACCGCGCGCCCTGTGGGCATTGTGGATGGCGTAGACTTTCAGCACAGCGGCCTGGTGCGCAAGGTGGACATTGCTGGCATCACCAAGACGCTGGACATGGGCGCCATGGTGCTGCTCTCGCCGTTTGGCTTCTCGCCCACCGGCGAGGCTTTTAACCTGGCCATGGAAGAAGTGGCAACCAGCGTGGCCACCGCGCTGCAGGCCGACAAGCTGATCTTTTTGACAGAGATACCGGGTATCCGCATGGACCCGACCCAACCCGCCAGCGATGACAACCCCATCGACACCGAGCTGCCATTGGCTGCCGCCGAAAAACTGCTCAAGGCGCTGCCCGCAGCCAACCACCAGCCCACCGACACAGCGTTCTACCTGCAGCACTGCGTGAAGGCGTGCAAGGGCGGCGTGGAGCGCAGCCACATTATTCCGTTTTCGGTGGATGGCGCCATCCTGCTGGAGGTGTATGTGCACGACGGCATTGGCACCATGGTGGTGGACGAGAAGCTCGAAGAGCTGCGCGAAGCCACCGAGGAAGACGTGGGCGGCATCCTGCAACTGATCGAGCCGTTCGAGAAAGACGGCACGCTGGTGAAGCGCAGCCGCACCGAGATCGAACGCGATGCCGGCAACTACACCATCATCGAGCACGACGGCGTGATCTTCGCCTGCGCGGCACTCTACCCCTACCCCGAGGCCAAGACCGCCGAGATGGCGGCGCTGACCGTGTCGCCCGATGTGCAGGGCCAGGGCGATGGCGAGCGCGTCTTGAAACGTGTGGAGCAACGCGCCAAGGCGGCCGGGCTGGACAGCATCTTTGTGTTGACCACCCGCACCATGCACTGGTTTATCAAGCGCGGCTTTGTGCAGGTAGACCCCGAGTGGCTGCCCGAAGCGCGCAAGCGCAAGTACAACTGGGACCGCAAGAGCCAAGTGCTCGTCAAAAAGCTGTAACGCCACGGGGTTTGCGGAACCCCGTATACTGGTAATAACAACAGTATTTCAGATGCGGGAGCTTTCCATGCTTGACGAGACCACGGCGCCTGCGGGCCTTTTTGCCGACGACAGCCAGACTTTACGCTGCGTGTGGTGTCGCGCCACCCCCCACTATCAGCACTACCACGACCACGAATGGGGCCTGCCCGCTAGCAGCGACACGCGCCTGTTCGAGAAGATTTGCCTGGAAGGCTTTCAGGCAGGCCTGAGCTGGTTGACCATCCTGAACAAGCGCGAAGCATTTCGTGCGGCGTTTGCAGGCTTTGACATGGACAAGGTGGCCAAGTTTGACGAGTCCGACGTGAAGCGCCTGGTGCTGGACGCTGGCATCGTGCGCCACCGCGGCAAGATTGCCTCCACCATCAACAACGCCCAGCGCGCCCAAGAGCTGCGCAAGGAATTTGGTTCGCTGGCCGCCTACTTTTGGCAGTTTGAGCCCGCTTCCGCCAGCCGCCCCGGCACCATCACGCAGCAGACGCTGAGCGGCGTGACCACCTCGCCCGAGTCGATTGCCTTGTCCAAAGACCTGCGCAAACGCGGTTGGAGCTTTGTGGGCCCCACCACCATGTACGCCCTCATGCAGGCCATGGGCTTGGTGAACGACCACTTGGAAGGCTGCGCCGCACGCGACCGTGCATTAGCCGCGCGGGCTATGTTCAAACTCCCCGTTAAAGCTTGAACACCGCCACGGTTTTCACCAGATCCTGCGCCTGACCGCGCAGGCTGGCCGCCGCCGCCGCCATCTCTTCCACCAGCGCAGCATTTTGCTGCGTGGCCTGGTCCATCTGTGTGACCGCCTCGCCCACCTGGGCCACGCCACCGCTTTGCTCGGTGCTGGCAGCGCTGATCTCGCCCATGATGTCGGTTACCCGGCGGATGCTGCTGACCACCTCGGTCATGGTGCTGCCGGCCTGGTCCACCAGGGCTGAGCCCTGCTCCACCCGGTGCACGCTGTCGGTGATCAGGGTTTTGATTTCCTTGGCGGCGTCCGCACTGCGGCCCGCCAGGCTGCGCACTTCGGATGCCACCACCGCAAAACCCCGGCCCTGCTCGCCAGCACGGGCCGCTTCTACCGCCGCGTTCAGCGCCAGGATGTTGGTCTGGAAGGCAATGCCATCGATCACGCTGATGATGTCGGCAATCTTGCGCGAGCTGTCGTTGATGCCCTTCATGGTGTCCACCACCTGGGACACCACCTGACCACCCTGCATGGCCACCGTACTAGCGCTTTGGGCCAACTGGTTGGCCTGGCGGGCGTTGTCGGCGTTTTGTTTGACGGTGGCGCCCAGTTGATCCATGGAGGCCGCGGTTTGCTGTAGCGCAGTGGCTTGCGATTCGGTGCGGGCCGACAAGTCCTGGTTGCCCTGCGCGATCTCGGAGCTGGCCGTGGCCACGGACTCGCTGCCCACGCGCACCTGGCCCACGATATCGGCCATGTTGTCGCGCATGGCCTTGATGCCGTGCATCACACTGCTCTGGTCGCCCGCCTTCAGCGGAATCTCCACATTGAGCTCACCCTGCGCCATGCGATGGGTGATGGCGTTGGCCACGCCGGGCTCACCGCCCAGCTGCCTGACGATGCTGCGGGTGATGAGCACGCCCACACCCAGCAGCAGCGCCGCCAACACCAGTGCGGCAATGCCGGACTGCACAGCCCGCCCCATGATGGCCGCGTCCACCGTGTCCACATATACGCCTGAACCAATGATCCAGCCCCAAGGCGCAAAGCCTTTGACGTGGGACACCTTGAGCACCGGTTTGTCACTGCCTGGCTTGGGCCACAGGTAGGCGACATCGCCCGCACCTTTGGCCTTCACCACATCCACGAAGGCCACGAACAGCGGCTTGCCCGTGGGGTCCTTGTTCTCCGCCAGGTCTTTGCCATCCAGCTCCGGGCGGATCGGGTGCATCACCATCTTGGGCTGCATGTCGTTGATCCAGAAATACTCGTTGCCGCTATAGCGCAGGGTTTTGAGCGCGGCCATGGCGGCCAGCTTGGCCTCGTCTTCCTGCATCTTGCCTTTGACAGACAGGTCGTGAAAGTGGGCCACCATGCCATGGGCCACTTCCACTGCCTGACGCACGCTGGCCTGTCGCTCCTGCAGTAGCAGGCTGCGCTCGGAGACCATGAAGTAACTTAGCAAGATGACCAGGCCGAGCACCGCACTGATGGTCAGAAAGCCTAGCCGTCGGGCAACAGAATAGGACGCGAATCGCAACATAGGCTTTTCTCCGGTTGTTTTGTGCTAACACCTTGCAACAAATACCGAGAAACATCCTAGACCGTTTCGACCACTCTGGGGACGGGAATACCCGAAGCGCGGACGGGCCATCCAGGCCTAATGCGGGTGTAGATGCCGGTGGTGGATATCCGGGTAGTGCGGGTGCTCGTGCGTAAGCGGCACATGTGCATGGAGATGGGCGTGCGGTTTCGCCATGTCCCAGGGAAATGCATGCGCGTGCTGGTGGTGTTCGTCGTGGCGGTGCCGGTGGTTGTGCGCCAGCGGTTCATGCGCGTGCAGGTGCGCATGCCGCTCACGCACATGCAGCCAGATGCCCAGCGCCATCAACGCGGCCGCACACCAGAACAGCGCACCGGGCAACGCGGGCCACAACAGCAGAGAAATAGCCACCCCAAACAATGGGGCCACGGAAAAGTAAGCCCCTGTGCGCGCCGTGCCCAAGGTGCGCAGGGCCACCACAAACAGCGTCAGGCTCAGGCCATAGCCAAAGAATCCCACCACCATGCTGGCCCCCACCGTGGCAAAGGATGGAAGTACCGCACCGTTGGCCAGTGCCAGCGCCGTGTTGCTGATGCCCGCCAGCAGCCCCTTGAGTCCTGCCACCAGCATCGCGTCATGCGTAGACACCTTGCGGGTCAGGTTGTTGTCCGCCGCCCAGCACCAACAGGCCCCCACAATCAGCAAGGCACCCGAGGAGAACGTGGCGCCCGCGGGCTGCCAAGAGAGGAACAGACCACCGACCACAATGACCACCATGCCCAGAACCAACTGGCGGTCCGCGTTTTCCTTGAACACCAGCCAGGCGATCAACGCCGTCAGCACACCTTCCACGTTGAGCAACAACGACGCAGTGGCGGCGTCGGTTTGCGTCAGCCCCCACATCAACAAGGCGGGCCCGAGCACGCCGCCGAACAAGATCGCACCCAGCAGCCACGGCAACTCAGTGCGAGGAATTTTCAAACCCTCAAGGACTTGGCCCCGGACGCGCAGCCGGACATACCGCACAAGCAATAGCAGGCACAAACCCAACCCGCTGCCCAGGTAGAGCAGTCCCGCCAGCAGCAAGGGCGGAACGTCGCCCACCAACAACTTGGCAAATGGCGTACTGGCGCCAAACAGCAGAGCCGCGGCCAGCGCGGGAGAAGCGGAACGAATGGACATGGCGAAAGTAAAACACAGCCGTATACCGATATGCAAAAACAAATTCAAACAAGTTCAAAAATGTATTGTGTCAATCATCACAATATGAGATATTTGCTACATGAACACATGGCTATTACTCACCGCCACCCTGCCCACCCACCCCAGCGCCCTGCGCGTGCGGGTGTGGCGAGCACTCAAGGCCACAGGGGCCGGCACCCTGCGCGAAGGGG
Organism: Rhodoferax saidenbachensis; assembly: GCF_031457975.1. Taxonomy (GTDB): domain Bacteria; phylum Pseudomonadota; class Gammaproteobacteria; order Burkholderiales; family Burkholderiaceae_C; genus Allorhodoferax; species Allorhodoferax saidenbachensis_A. Next base: position 418,570 of record NZ_JAVDXO010000001.1, on the reverse strand, counting down.
TGTACTTGTTGCCCACGACCGCCCCCACAGCCCAGGCGCTGTGGGACATTGAAAGACTTATCCACGACAGTGAGGCAGATGCACACATGCTGGAAGTGAGCGCGCGGGACGCTGCACAGGAATCGGCCTTCCAGGCCCTGTTTGACCGCAGCGATCTGTATGCCGAACTGCTGCAGTCCATCAAAGAGGCCCGCAAGCAGATCAAAACCGCCACCGAGAGCGAGCTGCACAAAACCCTGCGCGGGCTGGAGCAGCAACTCCACGCCATTCAGGCCAGTGACTTCTTCCCCGGAAAATCCGGTGAAAAAACCGGTGCAGCCTTGCTTGCCCTGCGCCAGGAAGTCGCGCAAAAGCTGTCCCCCGGTGAGCCCAATGCCCGCACTGAGACCATCCCGCACCTGGCCTTGGCCGACTTTCAGGGAAAAGCCTGGGCCACGCGCAAACGCCCCTGGGTGGACCGCCTGGCCACGGCCTGGCTGGTCGCCCGCTTTGTCGACAAGGCCCCCCACTTTGTCTGGCTGGACGACTTCAAAAAATGCCCCAAGACCGCGCTGGGTTTTGACTTCGACGGGGCCCATTTCACCCACGTGGGTGACCGGGTAACGTTTGAAGTGGTGGTCTGCAGTTTTGGGCTGGACGCGGACCCAGGCCTCCAGCGCCTGGGCCAGTTGGTGCACTACATCGATGTGGGCGGAATACCGATGGACGAAGCCGCAGGCGTCGAGACCCTGGTGCGCGGCCTGCAAACCCAACACCCCAAGGACGACGCACTGCTGGCCGCCGCCTTGCCTCTTTTTGACACCTTGTACACCGCCCTGGCGGCTCGACCATGACTGCAACCACCACCGCAACACCGCCAGCCCGCCTAAGTTTTGGCGAGGCCTTCATCTACTGGCTCAAACTGGGCTTCATCAGCTTTGGCGGCCCTGCGGGGCAAATTTCCATCATGCATGAGGACCTGGTAGAACGCCGCCGCTGGATCTCGGAAAACCGCTTTCTGCACGCGCTGAACTACTGCATGCTGCTGCCCGGCCCCGAGGCGCAGCAGTTGGCCATCTACATCGGCTGGCTGCTGCACCGCACCTGGGGCGGCATCGTGGCGGGCGTCCTGTTTGTGCTGCCCTCGCTGTTCATCCTGGTGGGCCTGTCGTGGGTCTATATGGCGTACGGTCATGTGCCGGCCATTGCGGGCGTGTTCTACGGCATCAAGCCCGCGGTGACCGCGCTGGTGGTGCATGCGGCCTACCGTGTGGGCTCAAGATCGCTCAAAAATGCCTGGCTCTGGGGCATAGCCGTCGCGGCGTTCGTCGCCATCTTTGCTTTGCAACTGCCCTTCCCTGTCATCGTGTTGGCAGCGGGCATTGTGGGTTACCTTGGTGGGCGCTTTGCCCCCGCAAAGTTCACGGCGGGCGGCGGCCACGGCTCTAAAGCAAAGTCCTTGGGCCCTGCCCTGATCGACGATGACACACCTACACCCGCCCACGCCCTGTTCACCTGGGCACGCTTCGGCCGTGTGCTGGTCGTGAGCCTGGCCATCTGGTTAGCAGGCATGGGCTTGCTGATAACTGTCTATGGCTGGAATTCGGTGCTGGCGCAAATGGGCTGGTTCTTCACCAAGGCCGCACTCCTGACCTTTGGCGGCGCCTACGCCGTGCTGCCCTATGTGTTCCAGGGTGCGGTGGAGCATTTCCAGTGGTTGACCGCACCGCAAATGATTGACGGCCTGGCCCTGGGCGAAACCACGCCAGGCCCGCTGATCATGGTGGTGTCGTTTGTGGGCTTTGTGGGTGGCTGGACCCAGGCGATTTTTGGCTCTGACTCGCTCCTGCTCTCGGGGGCCGTGGCCGCCAGCGTGGTCACCTTCTTCACCTTTTTGCCGTCCTTCATGTTCATCCTGCTGGGTGGCCCCTTCATTGAGTCCACCCACGGCAACCTGAAGTTCACCGCGCCGCTCAGTGGCATCACCGCTGCAGTGGTGGGCGTGATCGTCAACCTGGCTGTCTTCTTCGCCTACCACGTGCTCTGGCCCCAAGGCCTGGGCGGGCACTTTGAATGGCCCTCCCTGCTGATTGGCACCGCTGCCGCGCTCGCCTTGTTCCGCTTCAAAGTGGGCGTAATTCCCGTGGTCCTGGCATCCGGCTTGGCCGGGCTGGCTCTGACCTTTCTGCAACCCCTCCCTGTCTAAGGCACCCCATGCAAACTCCCCCCACCATGACACCGGCCATGGAACTGGCACTGACCAGCAACTTCGGTAGCAAAGAGGCTTGGCTGGCCGCATTTCTGTCCACCGCGGCAGCTGCCACCCAGCCAGGATCGGCGTTGCTGGTGTTTCAGCCGCAGACGGGAGCACTGGTACACCAGTGGTCTCCCACCGCCAGCCCGGCTGGGGACGATGAGGCCGTTTTGCTGGCACTGGGCCAAGAGGCATTCTCCGCTACAGCCATTGGCGACGCAGACGCTTTCATGTGCAGCCTTCCTTGGGACCAGGTCTATGAGCGCTACCAGACCGCCGTGCATGACGCCACCGAATCCTTAAGCGCCGGGCACGCCGATATTGCAGGCGCTGTGGTGTTGGACGTGCGCCGCGCTGGCGTGTTTGAGAAAGCGCCCACCAAACTGGCCGGCTCGCAGTGGAACGATCCCGCAACCGTGGGCGATTGGGCGCGGGATTTACCCACTGACAAAGAGATCGTTGTCTACTGCGTCTATGGCCACGAAGTGGGCCGGGTCACCGCCCTGCGCCTGCACGCCGCGGGCCTGAAGGCGCGTTACCTGACAGGTGGCATTGACGCCTGGCAGGCCGCTGGGCTGACCGTCGAGCCCAAACCCTTAGCGGTTTAGGCCTGCGTCAGGACGCGGAGATGGCCAGCACAGGCTGGCTCCATTGGTCAAACAGTGCCTCAATTTCAGCAGGCTTGTGGGGGCGGTTACTGCCCAGCCACCACGACAACAGTTCAAACAGCGCCCCGCCCAGGTAGTGCGCCTGGGCGGCGGCCTGCCAACCGCGTGCTTTGCCGGGCGTGCCAGCCTGCACCAGCTCAATCAACAACTCACGAAAACGGTCCTGCACGTAGTGGCCCGACCGGCGCCCCAGCAAGGCGCGGAATACGTCCTGTGCCTCGTGCACATGGGCAATCAGGCCCGACACAAACGCCAGTTGCCCCGGCTGCGCCGGACCTGCCATCGCCTGCGCCAGCAAGGCATCACGCAAGCCTGCAAAGTTGGCTTTGAGCAGCTCCTCCTTGTTCGGGTAGTGCTGGTAGAAGGTCGAGCGGCCAATGTTGGCCCGCTCACACAGTGTCAGCACATCGATAGCGTCCCAGCCGCACTCCACCATCAGCGCCATCAAGGCCTCACGCAGCGCAACTCGGGTGCGTTGGATGCGGCGGTCCACCACTTCTGCGGGTGCGGGCAAACGGATTTTCATGCGGGTCTCCTGAACACCGAGAGGTGTTGTGTCTGGTTCTGAACGGAGGGCTTGGCGCGGTGCTTGGTGACATGTGCCAGAGCCTGGAAGATGGCGGCCACTGAGCCTGTTATGGGACACAGTGTCCACCATCTTCGCAAGGAATTGTATGCACCCTTCTCCCTCCGCGGCCTCGCCGGACCCGACATTCAACCCAACGCACGGTGTCATGGGTAGTTTGGTTTCCTATTTTTTTTACCCCCTTCTGCTGGGCACTACGCTGGCGCTGTACGTCGGCGCGCAGCTCCACGGCTGGAATCTCGCCACCGTGTTTGCCTGGATGGGCGGTGCGCGCATGGCATTGATGCTGGCAGTGGAGTTTGCTTATCCGGCCAGGCCTGAATGGAAGATGACCTGGGCCAGCTTCAGGCGTGACCTGAAGTACATGGCCGTCAACGGTGGCCTCATGGGGCTGTTGAAATTCGGCCTGGGCTGGCTGGCGCTGGACATGAGCCGCTTTAACACGGGCATCGTGACCAACACCTCGGTCCTGGTGGAGTTTCTGGCACTGCTGCTGGTATTCGAGTTTTTCCAGTACTGGTACCACCGCCTGAGCCATGTCGGCACGGGCCGCTGGGGTGCCTGGCTATGGAAGGTCCACGTGGCCCACCATCTGCCAGACAAGGTGTATTTGCTCATGCACCCGGTCGGCCATCCGTGGAACCTGTTGATCTCGCTGGCGCTGGTGCAGTGGCCGTTGGTGGCGCTAGGTGCACGGCCTGAATCCATCTTTTTATTCAACGCCTTGATGGGATTGCAGGGGCTGGTGTCGCACTTCAATGTGGACATCAAGGCCGGGCCCCTGAACTACCTGCTGGTGGGGGCCGAGTTGCATCGCTTTCACCACAGCGCAGACATTGCCGAGGCCAAGAACTTCGGCGTGCTCACACCGTTCTGGGATTTGGTGTTTGGCACCTTTGTTTACGCCCCCAAGCGCCTGCCCGCCGCGCTAGGAGTGCAAACACCCAACCAATACCCCGCTAGCAGCGAACTGGGCAAGGTTTTGGCCTTGCCCTTCAGGTCTGAGGGCTAAGCCCGACGCAGGCTGCGCCAGGTCTGCAAAGAGCCCACCAGTGCCAAGCCGCAGAAGCACAGGAACGACCAGTTGGCGATGGTGGCGCCCAAAAAGGTCCAATCCACCTTGCTGCAGTCGCCGCCGCCACGGAAGATCATGGGCAACGCGCGCTTGAGCGGGAAGGTTTCAATCATTCCGTACAGGTCACGCCCGCAGGACACCACCTCAGGTGGGTACCACTGCAGCCAGCTCTGGCGCGCCGCCACATAGGCGCCCAGCACGGACAGGATCACCAGCAGCACACCACCGGCAATATGCAAGCCTTTTCGGCCGCTAGCCCCCGTCAATGCTGCGCAGACTGCTACCAAAACAAGAGCATACCGCTGCACGATACACATCGGACAGGGCTCCAGGCCCACCACATGCTGCAAATACAGGCCAAACGCCAGCAGCCCCACACAGACCAGCGCCAGTACGCCATACACACGCCGCGGCGCCTCATCCATCCAGTTCAGTACCAGTTTCAACATCAATGCCCCAAGGTTGATTGCAGCGTATTGGTGCTGCGGCTGCGCCCGAAGTTCCCTGCAAACGGCGGGACACTCCAAACCCCATAAAATCCAGCCTTCTGATTTTCACACCATCCAAAGGCATCTCCATGGCACGCACCGTTCAATGTATCAAGCTAGGCAAAGAAGCCGAAGGCCTGGATTTCGCCCCCTACCCCGGTGAGCTGGGCAAACGTATCTGGGAAAACGTAAGCAAAGAGGCCTGGGCCGCCTGGCTCAAGCACCAGACCATGCTGGTGAATGAAAACCGCCTGAACCTGGCCGACGCACGCGCCCGCCAGTACCTGGCCCGCCAGATGGAAAACCATTTCTTTGGCGATGGCGCCGACGCCGCACAGGGCTACGTTCCGCCCTCGGCTTGACCTTGCCCTTCCTTATGCCCAGCCACCTGCCCGGTGCCTGGGCAGGCCAAGCCGCTTGGACCGTGCTGGACACGCACTTTGCGGCAGGCGCGGCTTTTCTGGATTGCTGGCAGACCTGGCGCAGCGACCCGCAGCGACCCCGCATGCTGCATTACGTGGGCATCCTGAGCCTGTCGCAACTCCAAGCCCTGAGCATCCCCCACCACGCATCCCCCGCTACCGAAGACCTGGCCCGCGCCCTGGCAGACCAGTGCAAAGACCTAGACACCGGCTTTCACCGCCTGCTGCTGCATGGTGGCCTGGTCTCACTCACGCTGTGCGTGGGCGACGCCAAACCCGTGCTAGCCGAGCTAACGTTCAGAGCCAACACTGTCTGGGTGCAGCCCGACGCGACCTGGGACAAATGGGCCACCAAAGCGCTGGCGCGCTGCTGCCAGCGCGGTGCTCACCTACAGTGGCAAACCGCCCCTGCACATGCCTCTGCTTGGCTGGCAGAGGCTGGTTTTGTGGATGCGCAAGGCAGCACGGACCTGAGCGCCGAATTCAACCCACGCTGGTCCCTAGGCCCGCGCGATACCGAGCCCGCCAACCGCACACCAGCCCACTGCGCCATCATCGGTGCGGGTCTGTCAGGCGCCAGCGTGGCGCAGGCCCTGGCGCTGCGTGGCTGGCAGGTCACGGTGCTGGACCGGCACCCTGCCCCGGCTGGTGGCGCCTCCGGCCTGCCTGCGGGCTTGGTCGTACCCCATATCTCGGCCGATGACAGCCCGCGCTCCCGCATGTCGCGCGTGGGCGTGCGCCTGATGCTGCACCATGCCCGCACGCTGCTTGCCGAAGGCCACGACTGGCAACTGACCGGCGTGCAGGAACTGCAACGCGACACTGGTACCAGCCTGTGGCACACCCAGGCGGCATGGATCCAACCCGCCAGGTTGATCCAGCGCTGGCTTGACCACCCCAATATCCGCTACCTGGGCGCCTCGTCCGTGGCTGGTATCCAATGGGATGGCGCTGCCTGGCAGCTACACGACACATCGGGTGCGACTCTGGTACAGGCCGACGTGGTGGTGTGTGCCAATGCCACGGGTAGCGTGCCCTTGCTGGTCAGCCAACATACCGCCCCCCTGCTCAGCACCGGGCTGCTGCAACGACTTCAATCCTTGCAGGCGGTACATGGCACCATCAGCCTGGGCCCCACGCCGCAACCCTTGCCTGCTGAATGGCCGGCTCACCCGGTCAACGGCCACGGCAGTTTTATTCCTGATGTCCCCCTGGACACGGGCCGCAGCTGGCTCGCCGGTGCCACATTTGAACCCGAGGCCATTCCCGAATGCGCAGGTCCGGCTATCGCGCCGCTAGCCCAGCAGCACCAAGCAAATGCGAAAAAGCTGAGTGAGCTATTGCCCGCAGTCGGCACATGGTTGGCGCCCGAATTTGACAGCGGGCGTGTCACCCATTGGTCTGGCACCCGTTGTGTGACGCACGACCGGCTGCCGCTGGTGGGGCCACTTACCGAGGGCGCACAGTCCTCTCTGTGGATGCAAGTGGGCATGGGTGCCCGGGGCTTGAGTTTTTCGGCCTTGGGAGCGCAGTTGTTGGTGGCGCGCCTGTGTGGCGAGCCCTGGCCGCTGGAGGCCAGCCTGGCACGCAGTCTGGACGTGGCCCGCACCGGGCGCCGCCGCGGAGCGACCCGCAAGCCAGTGTCGGACGACTAAACGCGCTGCAGCAGGCTGAACACCTGCTGGGGGTTGAACGGCATTTCCATCACGCCCATGCAACCCATGCGCTCGGCAAGGTTCAGCGTCTTCCAGTTGGGCTGCTGGGCCACGGCAATGACGCTGCGCGGTGGGGTGGGCAGATCCTGCAAATGTTTGACCATGGCCCAGGCATCCAGTTGCTCGGCATCCACATGCACCAGCACAGCATCAAACGAGCGCTCCTTGAGTTTGACATCCAGTTGCTTCAGGGTGTCTACCTCTTCCAGCGCCGTGATGCCTGCCAGCGCAAGCCGCGCCCGCAGATACAGGCGCGCCTCGGCAGGCAGTGCGGCGAGCAAGGCGACGCGGATACCAGGTGGCAGGGCCGTCGCAGCGGGTTCGTCCAGAGAGATGTCGATGTCCACATCCGGCGAGGCCACAAACAGCTCGTCCAGCATGTGCACCATGGCGGTCCAGTCCACGGGACGCTGTACGGTGCGCCATGCCAGCGTAGGCGCCTTGGCACCCACGCAAATCATCTTCAGATGGGGGTTGAATCCGGGCGAGACCAGCTCTAGACCGGCCTCGTAGCTGTCTACATCGATCAGGGCAACTTGGGCCGATGCCGGGGACTCGGGCGACCACAGCGAGTACTGCAAACCGTCGCGCGCCGACAAACGAAATAGCGTGTTGAGCGAATGCCGCTCAACATCACTGAACCCAACAACCTTGACCCAAACGGTAGATGCCATACACCCGAGAGTCTATCGCTCCTTGGTGTACGGTTTTCCCAGGGCCTGGGGCGCCACGGCTTTGCCGATGAAGCCTGCCAACAACACCACAGTCAGCAGATACGGCAGTGCCTGGATCAGCTGCACCGGCACCTCACCCATGCCGGGAACGTGCACGCCTTGCAGCCGAATGGCTGCGGCATCCAAGAAGCCAAACAGCAGACAAGCCCAAAACGCATTCACCGGATGCCAACGGCCAAAGATCAATGCGGCCAAGGCCATAAAGCCACGCCCCGCCGTCATGTTGGCAGAGAAATTGGCGCTCTGCGCCAGCACCAGATAACCCCCAGCCAAGCCACAGAGCACACCATTGAGCGTGAGCGCGGTGTACCGCAAGCGGCTAACCGAGACCCCCGCGGCATCCACCATTTGGGGGTTCTCACCCACCGCACGCAAACGCAGCCCAAAGCGGGTGCGGAACAGCAGCCACCAAGTGGCCGGCACCAGCGCAAACGCCAAGTACACCAATGCGTTGTAGCTCAGCAAGCCCTGGCCCAGCAAATTTCCCACCACCGGAATACTCTGGGCTGCCTCTTGCAGCGCCGGGAATAGCGGCTGGATACGCACAGCTGCGCTCACGGGCGGCGTCTGCCCGCCCTGTTCAAACCAGGCGATGCCCAGCACCACCGTCATACCAGCGGCAATGATGTTGATGGCCACGCCCGACACCACCTGGTCGCCCTTGTGGCTCACGCAGGCCAGGCCGTGCATCCACGACAAGGCAGTGGCCACCAGCACACCCACCAGCAGGGCCATCATGGTCGACTCATATGTCGCGCCCATGGCGCCGGCCGCAAACGCGGCGGCCAGCATCTTGCCCTCCAGGCCAATATCCACCACGCCCGATCGCTCGGACAGCAAGCCAGCCAACGCGCACAAAATCAGCGGCGTAGACACACGCAGCGTGGACGCCAGCATGGCAACAAACAACGTGTCATCCATGGCGCACCCCCACTTTGAAAACCTTGGCCACTTTCACCAAAACCCAGCCCAGCATGGGCGCAATCACGTATGTCATGGCACCTGAGAACAGCACGATAAAACCTTGCAACATCACCACCATGTCACGGCTGAAGCCGGTCACTTCAAAGGCCACCTCGGCTCCACCCTGGAACAAGGCGCCAAACAACACACTGGCAAAAATGATTCCCACCGGGTGGTTGCGCCCCATCAGCGCCACTGCAATGCCAGTGAACCCGGCGCCGCTGACAAACTCCAACAGCAGGCGGCCGTTCACGCCGGCAATTTCGTTCATGCCCACCAGCCCGGCCAACCCACCCGAGATGGACATGGCAATGACAATCTGGTGGCGAGAGCGGATGCCCGCATACTCCGCCGCGCTGGGGCTGGAGCCCACGGCGCGCAGGTGGTAACCCGCCCGGGTGCGCCACAAGAACAGGTAGACGCCCAGCGCGGCAGCCAGAGCCAACAGCAGGCTTAGGTTCAGGGGCGAATCGGCCCACTCCAGACCCAGCCAGCCCAGCGCCACATGCATGGCAGGCAACTTGGCCGAATCGGCAAACGCAGCGCTCTCCACCGACATGGAGCCGGCAGGCCGCAGGTGGTTCACCAGCAGGTACACCAGCAAGCTGCTGGCAATGAAGTTGAACATGATGGTGGTGATCACCACGTGGCTGCCGCGGTAAGCCTGCAGGTAGGCTGGCACGGCTGCCCAAGCGGCACCAAACAAGGCCCCCGACAGCACCATGAGCGGCAACATGATCCAGGCGGGCAATGCGTGGGACAGCCACAGCGCCACCAGGCCCACGCCCAACCCACCCAAAATAGCCTGGCCTTCCCCACCAATATTGAACAGACCGCCGTGGAAAGCCACCGCCACGGCCAGCCCGGTGAAGATAAAGGTGGTGGCGTAGTACAGCGTGTAGCTGACACCGCGCTGGGTACCAAAGGCACCGTGGATCAGCACCGAGATCACCTCCACCGGGTCCTGCCCCACCAGGGCCACGACACCAGCAGCAGCCAGCAAGGCCACCAAGAGGCACACGGCCGGCAACAGCACCAGATCCGCCCAACGGGGTAAGGGGTAGGCGCAGCTCATTGCCCACCTCCGGTCATCAGCAGGCCAATGCCGGCCTCGGTGCAATCCTGAATGGCCAGCTCTCCGGTGACCCGCCCTTGGTTCATCACAATGACCCTGTCTGACAATGCCAAAATTTCATCCAGTTCGCTGGACACCACCAGCACCGCGCAGCCTGCGTCGCGCATGGCACGCAGCTGCGAATAAATAAATTCGATCGCACCAATGTCCACGCCCCGTGTGGGCTGGCCCACCAGCAGCACCTTGGGCGACTGCCCCAGCTCACGCGCCAGCACCAACTTTTGCTGGTTACCGCCCGAGAACTTGCTGCTGCCCAGCTCCGGGTCCCGCGGACGCACGTCAAACCGCTCCATCATGCGGGCCGTGGCCTGGCGCATGCGGCCATGGGCCATCCAGCCGCGCGTGGCGTATTCGGTCAGCCCGTCGTAACCCAGCACGGCCGATTCCCACGCCACAAAGTCCATCACCATGGCGCGTGCATGGCGGTCTTCGGGCACATGGGCCAGACCCAGGGCACGGGCGGTTTGCGGGTCTAACCAGCGCTGAGGCAGAAACTGTTGACCGCCCAACTGCAGACTGCCTTCTTGCGGCGCCAACAAGCCGGACAACACATCCAACAACTCGCTCTGGCCGTTGCCAGACACACCGGCCACGCCCACGATTTCTCCGGCACGCAGCTGCAGGTTCAGACCCTGCAAGCGCACCACCTGCATGGCATCGCGCACCAGCACATCGCGCAGGTCCAGCAGCACATCGCCCACCGGGCGGGTGTCCTGGTCCACACGGCCCATTTGCACCTTGCGGCCCACCATGGCCTCGGCCAGCTTTTCGATGGAAGCCTCGGCAATCGGCAGCTCCTGCACCACACGGCCACCGCGCATCACGGTCACGCGATCGCACAGGCCCATGACCTCCTTGAGCTTGTGGGTGATCAGCAAAATGGTAGTGCCCTGCTCGCGCAGCACGCGCAGCACCTTGAACAGGTGCTCGGTTTCCTGCGGCGTCAGCACCGCAGTGGGTTCGTCCAGGATCAATACCTTGGCACCGCGGTACAGGGCTTTCAGAATTTCCAGCCGCTGGCGATCGCCCACTGGCAAGTCGGCGACCAGCGCATCCAGCTTCACCTGCAGGCCCGTGGCCTGCATCAGTGCATCCAGCTTGCTCCGCACGCTGGCATCAGCCTTTTGCAACAGCCAGTGGGGCTCGGCCCCCAGCATCACGTTTTCCAGCGCCGTCAGTGTGTCCACCAGCATGAAGTGCTGGTGGACCATGCCAATGCCATGGGCAATCGCATCGTCCGCATGGCGAATGGTGACGGGCTTACCCAGCACCGCGATAGAACCACTGTCGGCCTGGTAGAAGCCATACAAGATGGACATGAGCGTGCTTTTGCCCGCTCCGTTTTCGCCCACGATGCCGTGCACGGTGCCGCTGTGCACCCGCAGCTCCACATCCGCGTTGGCCGCCACGGCGCCAAACCGCTTGTTGATGCCGCTCATGTGCACTGCCAGCGGGGCAGCCATGGCTGGCGATGCGCTCTCTGAACTCAAATCTCGCTCCTCACAGGGGCACTTCCACCGATGTGAAAAGCCCACGACACCGAAGGCGCCGCGGGCTTGTCTGTCCGTGTGGCAGGCGGGGACCAGCGTCCTACGCCCACCTTGTCAGGTTGTTAGAACTTGCAGGCGTTGTCCGCCATGAAGTCAGCCACTTTGATCTTGCCGCTGATGATGTCGGCTTTGGCAGCTTCCACCTTCTTCTTCATGTCGGCAGTCACCAGCTTGGCGTTGTTGGCGTCCACAGCGTAGTCCACGCCGCCTTCTTTCAGGCCCAAAACGGAAATGCCTGGCTTGTGACCCTTGGCCACGTTGTACACGGCCACATCCACGCGCTTGAGCATGGAAGTCAGCATAGTGCCGGGTTGCAGGTGGTTTTGGTTGCTGTCCACACCGATGGCCAGCTTGCCGCTGTCCTTGGCGGCTTGGTACACACCGATACCGGTGCCGCCAGCAGCCGCAAACACCACGTCCACGCCTTGCGAGAACTGGGCCTTGGCCAGCTCACCACCACGTGCTGGGTCGTTCCAGGCAGCGCCGGTAGTGCCGGTCATGTTGCCAATCATTTCAGCCTTGGGGTTGGCGTACATGGCGCCTTGCTTGTAGCCGCACTCAAACTTGCGAATCAAGGGGATGTCCATACCGCCAACAAAGCCAACCTTGCCGGTTTTGCTGGCCATGGCCGCCATGGCGCCCACCAGGAAGCTGCCTTCTTGTTCCTTGAACACCACGGACTGCACGTTGGGCAGGTCCACCACCATATCGATGATGGCGAATTGCAGCTTGGGGAATTCCTTGGCTACTTTTTCAATGCTGGAAGCCTGGCCGAAACCAATGCCAATGATGGGGCTGGCACCGCGCTCAGCCATGCGGCGGATCGCTTGTTCGCGCTGGGATTCGTTGGTGATTTCGAACTGGAGGTATTTCTTGCCAGTTTCTTTTTTCCACTTCTCGATGCCGGTGTACGCGGCTTCGTTGAAGGACTTGTCGAACTTGCCACCCATGTCGAACACGACAGCGGGATCGGCAGCCATTGCCTGGAAGCTGGCAGCCAATGTGGCGGCCAACAGGCTCATGTGCACAGTAGTTTTGATGTTCATAACGTCTCGCAATTCCCTATGAGGTTTAAAAAAACACGGCTTTCAATGTAAGCCAAGAATACCTTCGCGCTGTAGTGTCACCATCAGTGCTTATCCGTATATAAGTTAATCGTTATAACCTGTTTATCGTTACAAGCATCCGACTTTAGTCACTCAGGCGCGCCCGCCCATCCCGGCCAATTCGATACCCACCGCCGCCGCCAACCGGGCGTTGTTCAGCACCAGCTGGATGTTGGCCGCCAGGCTGTCGCCGCCGGTGATGTCACACACGCGGGCCAGCAGAAACGGCGTGGACTCTTTGCCACCAATGTTCTGGGCCTGTGCCTCGGCCAGTGCCTGCTCAATCGCCGCGTCAATCGCGGTCCGTGGCATGGCATAGGCCTCGGGGATGGGATTAGCAATGACCATGCCACCCTTGAGGGACATCGCCCACTTGACGTGTAAAGCACGCGCAATCTCTTGCGGCGTGTTCAGGCGGTAATCCACCGAGAAGGCGCTGTCGCGTGTAAAGAAGGCGGGCAATGCGTTGGTCTGGTAGCCCACCACGGGCACGCCATGGGTTTCCAGATACTCCAGCGTCAGGCGCAAATCCAGAATCGACTTGGCACCCGCGCACACCACGGCCACCGGCGTTTGCGCCAGCTCCTGCAGGTCAGCAGACACGTCAAAGCTTTGCTGCGCACCGCGGTGCACACCACCAATGCCACCCGTGGCAAACAGGCGAATGCCCGCCATGGCCGCAATGATCATGGTGGAGGCCACCGTGGTGGCGCCCGTAGCGCCTGCGGCCACGATGAAAGGCACATCACGGCGGCTCACCTTCACCACATCACGGCCGGACTTGCCCAGCGTCTCAATCTCGGCGGCCGACAGGCCGGCCTTCAGGCGTCCGTTGACGATGGCAATGGTGGCGGGCACCGCCCCGTGGTCGCGCACTTCCTGCTCCACCTGCAGCGCCGTGGCCACGTTCTGGGGGTACGGCATACCGTGGGAAATGATGGTGGATTCGAGCGCCACAACGGGCTGGCCCGCATCCAGTGCGCGCTGCACTTCAGGGGCAATATCAAGGTAGGCGTTCAGGGTCATGGCAATCCAAAAAAATAAACTCAGGCAGTAGCGGCAGCCAATCGGCTCTGCACTGCAGCGTGTGACAAATCCGGGGAGTTGGCGAATGTACTGGAAAGGGTGATCTCGGCGCAGGCCATGGCGTATTCCACACTGCGCGGCAGGGACAGGCCCAGCGCATGGGCATGCACCAGCCCGGCCAGCAAGGCGTCCCCCGCCCCGGTTGTGTTGACTACAGGTACCGCTGACGCAGAGCGCACGCCGGTGCTGCCATCGGCATCACACCACGCCACACCCAAGGCGCCCAGGCTCAGCACCACGCGCTGCACACCCAAGCCATGCAGGGTCAGCGCGGCACGCTGCGCGTCATCCACCGTGTCCACTACGGTGCCACACAGGGCTTGCGCCTCGATGCGGTTGACCTTGAGGGTATGCACCCGGCGCAGCACGTGCACGAGGCGCTGACACTTGGCTACCGACACCGCATCCACAAACACGGGCTGGGTGGCCTGCTCCAGCAACCAGGCCAGCGTGGGGGCACTCAGGTTGCAGTCCAGCACCAGCACATCGGTGTGCGGGCACATGGCGGGCTCGGCTTGTAACAACGCAGGCGTCAGGCGCTCCAGAATCGCCATGTCGTTCACCGCCAGCGCCATGTCCCCATCGGGGCCGTGCATGGACAGGTAGGTGGCGGTGCGTTGCCCTGCCAGGGCTTTGACACCCGACACATCCACCCCCACGCTGCCCGTGTGGGCCAAAATGTCATGCCCAAAGGCATCGTCCCCCACCACGGAGACCAGGGCCACGGCACTGCCCAGGCGGGCCAGGTTTTCCGCAATATTGCGGCCCACACCACCCGGCGCGTAGTGGATATGGCCGGGCGTGGAATCGCCCGGCAGCAAGGGGGTTTGGGTCTGGGCGCCCACGTCCATATTGGCGCCGCCCACCACAGTGATGCGGGCGGCGGCAGGACTGGTCATTTGCAGGGGCATTGGGGTCTATACGCCGAGGCTTATCGGCGGGCGGAAAATTCGGCGTCAAAATAGACGCTCTTTGTGTACAGAAAGTGCGACCGATGATACTTGTGGCTGGCTCTGCGAATCTGGACTTTGTGGTCCGGGCCCATCACATCCCCAGCCCGGGCGAAACGGTGCTGGGCCGCGATTTCAAAACCTTCCCCGGTGGCAAAGGTGCCAACCAGGCCGTGGCCAGCGCCCGCGCTGGTGCCGCGCCCACACACATGCTGGTGGGCCTGGGCGATGACGCCTTTGCTGTGCCGCTGGAAGCCTCGCTCAAAGGTGCCGGTGTGCAGCTGCACACCATCCGCACACCCGACCACCCCACCGGCACCGCCTTTATCTGCGTATCTGATGACGCCGAAAACGCCATCACGGTGGCCCCCGGCGCCAATGCACAGTTGCGCCCTGAACACCTGCCCAGCCTGCAAGGCTTTACCCACCTCCTGCTGCAGCTGGAGACGCCTATGGAAACGGTCACCGCCTATGCCACGGCCGCCCGCGCCCAGGGCGTGACGGTGGTGCTGAACGCAGCCCCCGCTCAAAGCCTGCCCGCAGAGTTGCTGGCACATACCGATGTGCTGGTGGTGAACGAAGGCGAGCTGGCCACAGTGTCCGGCCACACCGGCAGCATTGCCGAATGCCTTGCGCGCATCAACGTGCCCACCATGGTCGTCACCCTGGGGCACCATGGCAGCTGCGCGCGCCAGCACGGTGCATTCACGCTGCAGGGCGCCTACCCCATTACCCCGGTAGACACCACGGGCGCGGGCGACACCTTTTGCGGCAGCCTGGTGGCCGCCCTGAGCCAGGGCAAAACATTGCCCGACGCACTGCAATTTGCCAGCGCCGCTAGCGCCATCGCCTGCACGCGCTGGGGCGCCCAGTCCAGTATTCCCGAGGCGGCGGAGGTCACGGCCTTCATCGCCCAGCACCCCAAGACTTCTCCAGAAGCTGAGCAGGCGCTGCGCGCCTTCTGCGGCCTGACCTGATTTTGAAACCCGACTTTTTAACCGAGACGTTTGTATGAGCAACACCCCCGCACGCAAAGTAATTTATGACACCGACCCGGGTGTGGACGACGCCATGGCGCTGTACTACGCGCTGGCCCATCCCGGCATCGATGTGGTGGGTATCACCACCACCTTTGGCAACGTGACGGTGGAGCAAGCGGCCATCAATGGCCTGTACCTGACCGAAATCGCGGGCAAGAAAATCCCCGTGACCCAAGGCGTCAAAACCCCTTGGCTCAAGGCCCCTGGCACCCCGCCCGACTTTATCCACGGTGCAGATGGCCTGGGTAACCTGCCCTCCCGCGTGCCCACCAAGAGCGTGCTGGACCCACGCCCCTCTGCCCAGTTCATCGTGGACATGGCACGTGCGCACCCCGGTGAAATCACCTTGGTGGCCGTAGGCCCGCTGGGCAACCTGGCCACCGCGTTGAAGCTGGAGCCGAACCTGCCCAAGCTGTTGCAGGAAGTCATCATCATGGGCGGCACCGTGGCCGAACCCGGCAACGTGTCCCCCGTGGCCGAAGCCAATATCTGGAACGACCCGCACTCGGCCGACTTTGTGTTCACCGCTGGATGGAAGCTCACCATGGTGGGCCTGGACGTAACGCACCAGCTCATCGTGCCGTTGGCAATGTTCAAGCGCGTGGCCGACCACCACAAGCATGTAGCCACCGATGTGCTGCACCATGCGGTCAGCTTCTATTCCGACTTCTACAGCGGCCTGTACCCCCATGTGGCCAAGATCCATGGCTGCTTTGGCCACGATGTGCTGGCGTTTGTGGCGCTGACCAACCCCGAATTGTTTGATATCGAGACCGGCCGCATCCGCGTGGCACTGGACGGCCCGGGCAACGGCCAGACCATGATGCGCCGCAAGGACATCTTCTACCCCCAACCCGGCTGGGGCGACGATGTGCCCGACACCCACGCCTGCATGAACCTCAAGGTGGATGCCGCGCGCGATTTGATCGAATCGACCCTGATGTCGAACTGGCTGTAAATTCTTCAACGCATATAGACACTGCGAGGACCGTCATGCATTTACCCGTTGTTGACTTCACCAGCCCTACCGCTCCACAAGAGTTTTGCAAGAGCCTGCACGAAACAGGCTTTGGCGTGCTGAAGAACCACCCGCTGAACCAGGACCTGGTGGAAAGCATTTACGCCGAATGGCTGGGCTTCTTCAAAACCGAGGCCAAGCACCAGTACGCCCACGACCCGGTCAAGCATGACGGTTACTTCTCGCCCAGCGTGTCCGAGACGGCCAAGAACAACACCAAGAAAGACCTTAAAGAGTTCTTCCACATCTACCCCTGGGGCCGTTACCCGGCCGAGGTGAGCGACAACGCCCAGCGCTACTACGCGCAGGGCGCTGCGCTGGCCGCCACGCTGCTGGGCTGGGTGGAAGACAATTCCCCGGCCGAAGTCAAGGCGCGTTACTCCATGCCGCTACCGAAGATGATTGAAGGCAGCGACCACACCCTGCTGCGCGTGCTGCATTACCCACCTCTGCAGGGTGACGAAGACCCAGACGCCGTACGCGCTGCGGCGCATGAAGACATCAACCTGCTGACCATCCTGCCCGCTGCGACCGAGCCCGGCTTGCAAGTCAAGGGCAAGGACAACGCCTGGCACGATGTGCCCTGCGACTTTGGCTACCTGATCGTCAACATTGGCGACATGCTGCAAGAGGCCTCGGGCCACTACTACCCCAGCACCTCGCACCGCGTACTCAACCCCAAGGGCGAAGGTGCCAAGAAGTCACGTATCTCGCTGCCGCTGTTTTTGCACCCGCGCCGCGAAGTGGTGCTGTCTGAGCGCTACACGGTGGAAAAGTATTTCAACGAACGCATGGAAGAGCTGCGCGGCAAGAAGTATTGAAGTAGCGTCGGCGGGTGAAATACCCGCCTTTTCCCCGCCATATCGGGCGTCCTGCCCGGGCGGGTTCCGGTACCTTCGTGCGCACGCGCCATCTGCGCACAGGGGACCACCGTGGATATCAGCCAAATACTCAAGTCCAGCACCACTGGCACCAATACCAGCCCCAGCGCACAAACCGCTGAACAAAAGGCCGCACAGGCCGCAGCCAAACTGAGCCCGGCCTCGCAAGCAGCCACCAAGGCGGGCAGTCGCATCCAGTCGCAGCTGGACACCACCACCACACAGCTCTCGGCCTACGGCAAACTCATCTCCGCCGTGTCCGACGCGCAGCTGGCCGCCAAAAGCCTGGGTGGACTCACCGCTGCATCGCCAGCAGCCGATATCAAAGCTGCGGTGAACAAGCTGGTCAGCACCTTCAACACCGCCATCACCACCGGCAAGGCCACGTCCGGCATTGCCGAGTCGGGCAACGCCAAGCGGGTGAGCAATGATCTTGGACGCGCCGTCACCTCCAACCCTGCGGTGCTGGACGCCTTGAAGAAAATCGGCTTCAAGCAGCTCACGGACGGCACGCTGACCCTGGACGCCACCAAATTCGACGCAGCCCAAAAAGCAAACCCCGCCGCCGTGGAGGCTACGCTTGAGAAACTAGGCAGCCTGGTCGACAAAGTGGCCACCAAAGAACTGGCCGCAGGCAGCGCCGTAGCTGGCTCCATCGACGCACTCAACCAGCGTGCCACCCTGCTCAAAACCCAGAAGAACGCCATGGCCACGCTGATGCAGCAGTTGGCAACTCAATCCAGTAGCAGCACCAGCTCAGGATTTGGGGGGTATGGGGTGTCGGCGTATCAGTCGAATACCTAGTTGGCGAGCACAACTTTAGACAAAATTGGCTTCCAACCCCCAAGGAATATGCGCGAGTAGCTTCTATTTTGATAGCAAATCGAGCGGAAAAAAGCATTCAGCACGCACATCCAACGGGAGCTATGGGCAAAACTCTGCTTCCGGTGTAGCTCTTGTCGGCTGCAATGTGGCGGAAGCGGATGTCCACACATTCACCCGTTTGGGGATATGCAAGCCTTACATCGACTGACCGATTAGAAGCAATATCCCTTCAATTTATTATTCGTTAGATGCTAGGAGATATGTCGATGAAATTAAGTATCCGGCCCAACGAGATGGATCTTAGCCAGCGGACTTCGCTCGCCTGCTCGGCCTCAAATGGGCAATGTTAGGCACACCCGCATGCCGAACTCCTCTTCCTCCCAGTATCTCTATCGAATCATCAGGTTCGACCGATTAGTACAGATGCTGAAGACAAATGAGTGGCACTTCGCGCACCCAAGCACTTGGGAAGATCCGTCTGAAGTCAGAACCAGGAACAAGCTTAGCGACATGCTCTTCGCGCAATGTTGGTGCCGAAATGGCGTCTCAGACGCTATGTGGCGCATTTACTCTCAAGACAAACTGGGCGTACGTATTCGCGTAAGTAGAGACCGCTTGAAGAGTGCTCTTTACGACTTAGCTGAGCAAAGAAATATCGGATTTCATATTGCGCCAGTCAAGTATGTGAATGAAATGGAGTACACCATTCGAACGAACAAAATGAAGCTTGAGTTGGAGCGGCGAGTTACGTTTGTTCGCGCATCAGCACATCTATATCTCAAGCGACCAGCATTTGCTCATGAAGCGGAAACGAGAGTGGTTCTAATTGACTTTGACCAATCCGACGACGAAAAGCCAAAGGGCCATAAGATAACCCTCAATACACGGCAGCTCATTGAGAGCGTCCTTGTTGATCCTAGAGCTCCAAATGAATACGTAGAAGCTTATCGTCACTATTTGAAAGACGAATTGAACTTTCTAGGAACCGTTGAGAAATCCCAGCTCTACAAATCGTACGAAGTGCGGGAATTGTGAGGTTCTGCCTAACACCTGGGTTAAGAGAGGCGGAGGAACCGGCGAGGTTCATTTCCTCAACCTCGCGTGCTCTCTAGTCTCCAACTTTAGCGACTGCTTTGGAGCAAGGAGAAAGTCTGTAATCAGTCTGAATCCGCCATATTTATCAAATAGGCGTCTCTGAGAGATTGTGACGCGCAGCCCTGTCTTCCAGACGCTGCTGTTCCCGCATCAATATCTTGCTGACCTTGCGCAGGTTCGCAATCTGGGCGTCCACCGCAGTACGTTTTTCCGCCATCAAGCGGGCGCCTTGGGCGCAGTCGATGCTCTTTGCACGCATGGCGTTCAACACCTCACGTATCTCTTGCAGCGAGAACCCCAGAGATTGGAGCTGTTGCAGCAAGGTGGCGTCTTTGACCGCTGACTCCGGGTAGTCGCGGTAATTGTTGGGGCCTCGGCTTACGCCGACCAGCAGGCCCTCACGCTCGTAAAAGCGAAGTGCATGGCGCCCCAGTCCGGTTTTGCTTTCCAGCTCGGCAATACGCATGAATTTCCTCTTGACTGTAGACCCCACTCTACACATTAGCATGGCTGTTGGCACAACTTCATGACCACACCGCTATGCATTTATTGACTGAAAAGACCATCCACATCCAGCAGCCCGCGTCGGTTGTATTTGGGTACGTGTCCAACATGGAGAGGTTTGGGGAATGGTTCCCCGGCGTCATCTCCATCGCATCGGCCAACGCCCTCGACCACGGGCAGCAAGGCAAGGAATACCTTGAAACCGTGTCTGTGCCGCTCAGGGGAATGCGAAAAGTCAAAATGGAGGTGCGCGAGGTGCGGGGCCATCAGCTTTTTGCCACGGAGGGGCAGTTTCCCCCGCTGATGCCGCGCATGGAAATCGCATTGCGTGAAACAGGGCCAAATTCCTGCGAGCTTACTTGGCGAATGTTCAGCAGAAACACCAGCTGGACCGCCCGTTTGACATTGCTTCCGCTGGCCCGGCGGGTGATGGACAAACGCGCGACCTTGGGCGTCGCGGCGTTGAAGAAGCGGTTGGAGGCTGGCGAGCCCTGACGCGATTGCAAACCGCCTTTGTGGCCAAATTGGCCAGCGGGATATCTATATAACCAAACCTCATACCCCCATAGCAAAAAAATAGTTTTCAATCTAAGCCCGCCCCTCTACAGTCCGTCCCTATGCATGATTTCGCGTTTGTATTTGCGGGCTTCTTTGTGGGCTTGGTGGTGGGGCTCACGGGGGTTGGCGGCGGCTCGCTGATGACGCCTATCCTGATCTTCTTCTTTGGCGTGAAGCCCTACTTGGCGGTGGGCACCGACCTGCTGTTTGCGGCGTTCACCAAAATGGGGGGCACCATCAAGCTGGCGCGCTCCAAGCATATTGATTGGCGCGTGGTGCTCAACCTGTCTGCCGGCAGCATTCCCGCCGCACTCATCACCCTCTACACCCTGCACACCCTGGGTGCCACCAGCCCTACGGTGCAACACCTCATGACCACCACACTGGGCGGCGCCCTGCTTCTGACCGCCGCAGCCACGCTGTACAAGGCTTTGCGCGGCAAAACGGCCCCCGTGACGGTAGCCGCTGGCCAAGAAGCCGCCGCCGCCCGCCCCCGCCACTGGAGCCTGCCGCTGCTGTTTGGCGCGCTCATTGGCACGCTGGTTACACTCACGTCCGTCGGCGCGGGCGCCATTGGCGTCACGGTGTTGATGCTGCTGTACCCGCTGCTGCCCCTGCCGCGCATCGTGGCGGCGGACATTGCCTACGCCGTGCCGCTGACGCTGGTGGCTGGTATGGGCCACGCCTCGCTGGGTTCGGTGGACTGGCCCATGCTGGCCAAGCTGCTGGCGGGGTCGATTCCCGGCATCTGGGTGGGTTCGCACCTGATGTTCAAAACGCCTGAGCGCGTGATTCGTTCTTTGCTTTCCATCCTTCTTGCCTATGCTGGCTTGAAACTCATTGCACTCTGACCATGTACCAATACACCGAATTTGACCGCCAGTTCGTCCGCGCCCGTGCCGCCCAGCACCGCGACCAGCTGGAACGCAACCTGGCCGGCACGCTGAGCGACGACGAGTTCCGCCCCCTGCGCCTGCAAAACGGCTGGTACATCCAGCGCTACGCGCCCATGTTGCGCGTGGCCGTGCCCTACGGCGAGTTGTCCAGCGCCCAGCTGCGCGTGCTGGCCCGCATCGCCCGTGAATACGACCAGCCCAGCAAGGCCGTGTTTGACACCGCCATTGGCGCCCAGGCCGCCTGGGGCACCACCCACCTGCCCGTGGGCTACGGCCACTTCACCACGCGCCAAAACGTGCAGTTCAACTGGATTCCGCTGGCCAAGAGCGCTGACGTGATGGACCTGCTGGCCACCGTGAACATGCACGGCATCCAGACCAGCGGCAACTGCATCCGCAACATCACCAGCGACGAGCTGGCTGGCGTGGCCCCAGACGAGATTGCCGACCCCCGCCCATTTGCCGAAATCATGCGCCAGTGGAGCACGCTACACCCCGAGTTCGCCTTCCTGCCGCGCAAGTTCAAGATCGCCATCACCGGCGCCACGGCCGACCGCGCCGCCACCCATTGGCACGACGTGGGCCTGCACCTGAAGAAGAACGAGGCTGGCGAGCTGGGCTTCAAGGTGCTGGTGGGCGGCGGCATGGGCCGCACGCCCGTCATTGGCACCACCATCCGCGAATTCCTGCCTGCGCTGCAGATCATGAATTACCTGGAAGCCGTGGTGCGCGTCTACAACCGCTGGGGCCGCCGCGACAACATGTACAAGGCACGCATCAAGATCCTGGTGAAGGCCGAAGGCCAGCGCTATATCGACGAGGTGGAAGCCGAGTACCAGCAGATCCTGACCGTGGACGGCGCGCCACACACCATCACCCAGGCCGAGCTGGACCGCGTTGCAGCATCGTTTGTGCCGCCAGCCCTCGTGGAACGTGCGCCAGCAGCTACCAAAACTGTAGCAGTTCCGCCCGAACGCCAGAAGGACTACGACCGCTGGCTGCAGCAAAACGTCGCCAAGCACCAAAACCCCAAGCTGCGCGCCGTGACCCTGAGCTTCAAGCGCCTGGGCCAGGCCCCCGGTGACGCCGATGCCGACCAACTGGATACCGCAGCCGCACTGGCCGACGAATTCAGCGCCGGCGAAGTGCGCGTCACGCACGACCAGAACCTGCTGTTGCCCTGGGTGAACGCAGCCGACCTGCCCGCCCTGTGGGTGGCGGCCAGCCATGCCGGCCTGGCCCGCAGCAACATCCGCCTGCTGACCGACATGATTGCCTGCCCCGGCGGCGATTTCTGCGCGCTGGCCAATGCCCGCTCCATCCCGATTGCCGAAGCCATCACCGAGCGCTACCAGGACATGGACGAGCTGCATGACCTGGGCGAGATCGACCTGCACATCAGCGGCTGTATCAACAGCTGCGGCCACCACCACAGCGGCCACATCGGCATTCTGGGCGTGGATAAAGACGGCAAGGAGTGGTACCAGGTGTCCCTGGGCGGCTCCGATGGCTCCACGCTGAGCGGTGCTGCCGTGCCCGGCAAGGTGGTCGGCCCCTCGTTTGGCGCGGGCGAAGTGCCTGGCGTGATTGAGGCGCTGCTGGACGCCTTCCGCCTGAACCGCCAAGGGCGCGAGACCTTTATCGACTGCGTGAAGCGCGTGGGCTTTGACACCTTCAAGGCCGCCGCCAACAGCGCTCGCCTGGCAGATAAGCACGAAGACCTGCACGCCTTGCCCAAGTCGTCTGGCTACGCCAAAGACGCGCAAGAAGCCTGAATCCCGGACGCAGAAAGAGAGACTTACTATGAAATTGATAGCTGCTTCCGCACATTCCACCGGGGCTACTGCCGAAAATGGCCAAAGCGTCCTGGCTATTGCCAACACCGAAGATCCGCGCAGCCTGTCGCTCGATGGCGTGACCCGCATCGACCTGCACTTCCCCAAGTTCACCGATGGCCGTGCCTACAGCCAGGCCTTCCTGCTGCGCCGCCGCCTGGGCTTTACCGGCGAAATCCGCGCCACCGGCGACGTGCTGATCGACCAGCTGGTGCAAATGGAGCGCACGGGTTTTGACGTGGCCGTGCTGCGTGAAGACCAGAACGTGGACTTTGCCCAACGCCAGTTTGACCGCTACCGCGGCTTCTACCAGGGTGACGCCGTCACCGTGAAGCCCGTGTTTGCGCGGGAAGGAGCCACCGCATGAGCGACGACACCGTCTCCAGCCTGGGCAGCCGCTTTGCCGTGCAGGCCCAGCCCGCGGGCAGTGCCATCACGCGCAACGCCGCAGCGTCGGGCGACTACATCATCAAGCTGGCAGAAGCCCAGGCCGTGCTGGCCCAGGCGGCCGCCCAGTTTGCCGGTGAAGACGGTGGCCCCGCCAAAGTGACCCAGGCCTCCAGTCTGGGCGCCGAAGACGTGGTCATCAGCCACCTGATCAACAGCCTGAAGCTGGACATCGGCATCTTTGTGCTGGAAACCGGCCGCCTGCACCAGGAAACGCTGGACCTGCTGGAGCGCTTCAAGGCGTCCAGCCGCGCCGCGGTCACCGTCTACACGCCGGTGCAAGAGTCGGTCATCCACTTTGTGGACCGCGAAGGCAAGGACGCGATGTACAAGAGCATCGAGCTGCGCAAGGCCTGCTGCGGCATCCGCAAGATGGAGCCGCTGGAGCGCGCCCTCAAGGGCAAGGACGCCTGGGTGACCGGCCTGCGCCGCGAGCAATCCGGTGCGCGCGCCGATGTGCCGCTGGTGGACACCAGTGAGAAGCGCACCAAGATCAACCCCCTGGCCAATTGGACCTGGGGCGATGTCTGGCACTACATCCGCGAGAACAAGCTGGACTACAACCCGCTGCACGACCAGTTTTTCCCCAGCATTGGCTGCGAGCCCTGCACCCGCGCCATCAGCCTGGGCGAGGATTTCCGCTCCGGCCGCTGGTGGTGGGAAGACGAAGCCGCCAAAGAGTGCGGCTTGCATGTGAAACACGAAGAAGCAAAAGCATGAACGCGATGACAGACACCACCCATTTCGACCGCCTCTCCAACCAGCACCTCGACGCGCTGGAAGAAGAGACGATCTTCATCCTGCGTGAAGTCGCAGCCGCCTTTGAGCGCCCCACCCTGCTGTTCTCAGGCGGCAAGGATTCGTTGGTCATGCTCAAGTGCGCCGAAAAGGCCTTTGGTGTGGGCCGCATTCCCTACCCGCTGCTCATGATCGACACCGGCCACAACTTCCATGAAGTGACCGATTTCCGCGATTTCCGCGCCAAGGAACTGGGTGCCGAACTCATCGTGCGCAGCGTGGAAGACTCCATGGCCCGCGGCACTGTGCGCTTGGCCCATCCTGGTGAGTCGCGCAATGTGCACCAGTCGGTCACGCTGCTGGAAGCGATTGACGAATTCCGCTTCGACGCGCTGATCGGCGGTGCCCGCCGCGACGAAGAAAAGGCCCGCGCCAAGGAACGCATCTTTTCCCACCGCGACAGCTTCGGCCAATGGCAACCCAAGGCCCAGCGCCCCGAGCTGTGGACGCTGTTCAACACCCGCCTGCAGCCGGGCGAACACTTCCGCGTGTTCCCCATCAGCAACTGGACCGAGTTGGATGTGTGGCAGTACATCGAACGCGAAAAGATCGCGCTGCCCAGCCTGTACTACACGCACAAGCGCGATGTGGTGGAGCGCAAGGGCCTGCTGGTACCGGTGACCGACCTGACCCCCGCCAAGGATGGCGAGAAGATCGAAAGCCGCGATGTGCGTTTCCGCACCGTGGGCGACATCACCTGCACCTGCCCGGTGGAAAGCACGGCGGCCACCGCTGCCGACATCGTGATCGAAACCCTGGCTGCCGACGTGAGCGAACGCGGTGCCACCCGCATGGACGACAAAACTTCTGAGGCTTCCATGGAGAAGCGCAAGAAAGACGGATACTTCTGATGACTGCTACTGTTTCTATAGCTACTCCCGCACATTCCACGGGGGCTGGCGGCACCAATGACACCTCATCCGCCCTGCGCTTCATTACCTGCGGCAGCGTGGATGATGGCAAGAGCACGCTGATCGGCCGCCTGCTGGTGGATAGCCGTTCGGTGCTGCAAGACCAGTTGGCCAATGTCTCCAAGAGCGGCGAGGCCGACCTGGCCCTGTTCACCGACGGCCTGTCGGCAGAGCGCGAACAAGGCATCACCATCGACGTGGCCTACCGCTACTTCGCCACGCCCGCGCGCAAGTTCATCATTGGCGACGCGCCCGGGCATGAGCAGTACACCCGCAACATGGTGACCGCTGCCAGCAGCGCCCACGCCGCCGTGGTGCTGGTGGACGCCACCAAGTTGAAGTGGAATGTGGACGGCCTGGTAGACCTGCTGCCCCAGACGCGCCGTCACAGCCTGCTGGTGAACCTGCTGCGCGTGCCCGGCATCATCTTTGCGGTGAACAAGCTCGACGCACTGGGCGACGATGCGGCCAAAGCCTTCACCAAGATCACCGAAGCGCTGCACGCCTTTGCCACGCAAGCCGGCATTGCCGTCACCGCCACCATCCCCATGTCGGCCTTGAAGGGTCACAACGTGGTGACGGCCAACCCCGGCTGGTGCGGCTACAGCGGCCCCAGTTTGCTAAGCCTGCTGGAAACCTTGCCGGTGACCGCTGCAGAGACCGATGTGCCCTTCGCCTTCCCGGTGCAATGGGTCGAGAAGTTCCATGATTCGGCCGACACCAGCAAGGGCCGCCGCGTGTTCTGGGGCCGTGTGGCCACGGGCACCGTGCAGCCTGGCGACACCGTCTCCATCCTGCCCAGCGGCAAAACCGCCGTGGTGGCCCAGGTGCTGAACCACGCCCGCGTGGCCAAGAACGTGGGCGCCGGCCATGGCGCCGGCCTGGTGCTAGACCGCGAGGTAGACGTGTCGCGCGGCGACTGGATTCTGGCCTCCAACGACGCCCCCAGCCACTTTGAGACCACCCGCGAGATCAAGGCCACCGTGGCCTGGATGGACGACGAACCTCTGGTCGCTGGCCGCGTCTACCTGGCGCTGCATGGCCACCGCTGGATCAAGGCCAAGGTCAAACGCATCGTGCACAGCCTGGACATCAACACCCTGCAAGAGCACGATGCCAAAGAGATCTTGCCCAACGCCATTGGCCACATTGAAGTGTCCCTGCAAGAGCCGATTGCGGCCCTGCCGTACCTGCAAAGCCGGGTGCTGGGCTCACTGATTCTGGTGGATACGGCCAGCCACAAGACGTCGGGCGCGCTGCTGCTGGGTTGATGCAACGCAAAGGAGTCGCCCCTGTTTACAGGGGTGGCTTCAAAACCCAATAAAATCAAGGGCTTGGCACTTCGCTGCCACATTTACTACTACTAGCCGCCAAACAACATGACACACATCGTCACCGAAGCCTGTATCAAGTGCAAATACACCGACTGCGTGGACGTGTGCCCCGTGGACTGCTTCCGCGAAGGCCCCAACTTTCTGACCATCGACCCCGATGAGTGCATCGACTGCGCTGTCTGCATCCCCGAATGCCCGGTGAACGCCATCTACGCCGAAGAAGATGCGCCCAAAGACCAGCAGCACATGATCCAGCTCAACGCCGACCTGGCCAAGCTGCCTGGCTGGAAGAGCATCACCAAGCGCAAGGCGCCCCTGGACGACGCCGACGACTGGAAAGACAAGACCGGCAAGCTGTCTGAACTGATCCGCTAAACGTAAGCACAGCGGCACACGGCATGGCTGCACCCCTCATAGAAGCCGATGCCGTCGTCATAGGCGCAGGCCCGGTGGGCCTGTTCCAGGTCTTCCAACTCGGCCTGCTGGAAGTCAAAACGCATGTCATCGATGTCCTGCCCTATGCGGGCGGCCAGTGCGTCGAGCTGTACGCTGACAAACCCATTTACGACATCCCTGCCGTGCCGGTCACTACCGGCAGTGGCCTGACCGAGAGCCTGCTCCAGCAAATCGGCCCGTTCGGGGCGCAGATGCATTTCGGCCGGCAGGTCGCCTCCGTCCAGCGCCAGGATGATAGTCGCATCCACCTCACCACCACCAGCGGCCAAGCCTTTCTGACCAAGGCCTTGTTCATTGCCTCCGGTGTGGGCGCCTTTGTGGCGCGCAGCCTGCATGTGGACGGCATTGCGCAGTTTGAAGGCAGCCAGCTGCACTACCGCACGCCGCCCGTGGACAGCCTGTCCAAACGCCATGTGGTGATCCACGGTGGCTCCGATGCCGCGCTGGAATGCGCGCTGCAGGTACTGGCCCCGGACAACACCCATCGCCCCGCGTCCGTCACGCTGGTGCACCGGCGCGACGTGTTTGTGGCAGAGGCCGACACCCTGGCCCGCGTGCAGGCGCTGCGCGCGAGTGGTACGCTGCGCTTTGTGGCAGCACAAATCACGGGGTTTGAGGCTGCCGATGGCGTGCTCAAGGCGCTGCAGATTCTGGATGCCGAAGGCAAGACACGCGCCCTGCCCGCCGATCAGGTGCTGGCCTTTCTGGGCGTTTCGCCCAAGATGGGGCCGATTGCCGACTGGGGCCTGGCCATGGAGCGCAAGCAATTGGCCGTGAATACCGAAGACTTTGGCACCAATGTGCCCGGCATCTTTGCCGTAGGCGACATCAACACCTACCCCGGCAAAAAGAAACTCATCCTGTGCGGCTTCCACGAAGCCACGCTGGCCGCCTATGGCGCCATGCCCTTCATCTTCCCCGAGAAGAAAGTCATGCTGCAATACACCACCACCAGCCCACGCCTGCATGCGCTGCTGGGCGTGCAGACGCCGCAAAAAAATGCGTGACTTTTTTCAAAAAGACAGGCGCATTCCAAATCACCCAAAAAATCACGCTATAATTCGAGGCTCAATTCCTCAATAGCTCAGTTGGTAGAGCGCCGGACTGTTAATCCGTAGGTCCCTGGTTCGAGCCCAGGTTGAGGAGCCAGAACAACCCGCAAGGGTGCAAGAAACCCTGCTACTTTTTCAGTAGCGGGGTTTTTTCTTTGTCCGCCACAATGCGCTTCTATGAAAGCCGCTGCATGAAAGACCATTACGCAGCCCTGGGGCTCAACAGCGCGGCCACGCTGTCCGATATCAAGAAGGCCTTCCGCCAAAAGGCCGCGCTATACCACCCCGATCGCAACTCCGCTGCCGACGCAGCGCAGCGGTTTCGGGAGGTGCAAGAGGCGTACGAGGTGCTGTCCGACGATGACAAGCGCCAAGCCTATGACGACAACCGACGCCGGGGTCTGCTGGACAGCCCGATTGAGACCGCACGCGAGATCTGGAACGCCTATTTCGGCCGCATTCTTTGAGTTAGAACACCCATGAGCATTTCCCCGTTTTTCCAACATCTGCGCAGCGCCTACGAGGCGGAGATTGACGACCTGGCCTCGGACTCCGAAGGCACCCATGTGCTACCCAAAAAGTTGGCCGAGCGCCGCAAGGAACTGGGCTTTTTGCTCAGCATGCTGGAGCTCAGCCCCGAGATGGTGGCCGTGGTGTTCCACCAGGCCTTCCGCTTCAAGTCACCCGCCACATGGAACGATTTGCTCTCGCACGAATCAGAAGAACTACCCGAGTGGGACAGCCTGAGCGATGCCATCGAAATATCCCCCTGGGCCCGCCCACTGGCAGAGCAGGTACTCAAGCAGCCTGCCGGCCCCTGGTTTATGTGTGTGGCCGCGGCACTGGAATACATGTACGCCCGCCCGGACAGCCGCCCTGCGGCCGCGAATGACGGTGACGACGAGGAAGAAGAAGACCGCGAGTCTGAAGACGGCGGCCACGACGGCTTGGACGAAGACGAGCGCGAAGCCCGCGTGAGCGAGGAAGAAGGCGCCGCCTGGATGGTCGAGCAAGGCTTTGACCACAAAGACTGATTGAGCTGAGAACACGATGTCCCAACTTGCCCTGATTGAAAAAACCCAAGCCCTCATCGCCGCAGGCGACATCGTGGGCGCTGAATCCGTGTTGACCGAGCTGGCCGACAACGAGGGCGACGGCGCCCTGATGGTGGTGCTGCAGCAACTGCCCCCCAAAGACATTCTGGCCGTGATCCGCGAGTACGACGACTCCAAGGAATCCATCGTCAACCTGCTGATCACGCCGCAGCAGTTCGCCCATGCGGTGGTCATTGAAAAGCAATACAAGGACCTGACCCGCACCCACCTGCGCGGCATGATGAATTCGGTCATCTTCCGCGACGATGCGGCCGATGCCATCGAGTTTTTGACCGCCATTGGCGACCTGGAAGGCGGCAGCGAAGCGCTGGCCGACTACTTCACCGAAAAGTGGAGCCGTGTGGAGGCCTTTGCCCGTACCGGCACCTTTGACACGGTGGAAGACGATGGCGAAATGCTGTCCGAGCAGGCACTGTTGCAGTCCGCCTATGTGCGCCCGCGCGTGGAGCTGGACGAAGTGGCCGACCAGGACTGGATGCAGTTGGCCTGGCTGCTGCGCCACGAGATCCCAGACCTGTTCATTGAAATGCTCATCGTGCTGCGGGCCAAGGCACGCGCCCACGACATGGGCCTGGACGATGAAGAAGAAGCCGAGGAAGACGACGGCAAGGTCGAGACCGGCGACACCGACCGCGGCAAGGCCACCCCCGCCGCGCGCGAGGACGATGAAGAGGCCGCCATCTGACTATGTCCGCGCAGCCGCAAGCCGTCTCCCTGTTTGATGCCCGCCCCTTCTTCGAGAAGGCGCTGACGTTCGGCGTGCAGCACGGCCTGATTGACCAAGCCAAGCTGGATGCCATTTGCGCCGATGCGCCCAAGGGCATGGTGCAGATTGCCCGCTACTTTGGCACCGAGTTTTTGCGCCCCGAACTGGAGCAGGCCAAGGACCGCATGGTCAATCTGGTGAGCCTCTACCTGGAGCACAGCAGCGGTGGTGATTTGCAGCATGCCGCCGAGGCCCTGCGCGACCACAGCTTCCTCTCCCGCTCAAAGGGGGGCTCTGACATGCTCAAAGCGCTGATTGCAATGCCACAAAGTACCCACTTCGGCATGAACGAGCGCAGTGGTTTTCGCGATGAGCACATCCCCCAATTGGCCAAGTGGGCACTGCGCAGCCTGCCCGACTACCAGGCCGAGCTGGCGACGCGCAGCCGTGTGGCCGCCGTGGTGGACGCAGCCCTGTGGCTGGCCCAGCAATTGGGCGTGGACGACGAAGCGCTGGAAGAAGCCGGCAAGGACGCCGAGGCGGTGATCCGCACCGCGCTGCTGGCCTTGGCGCTCAAACGCACCGACATGCCCGATTGGGTGCTGTTCGAAAAAATGGTGTTGGCGTTGCGCAAGAAGTTCGCCACGCAGTCCGACAAATTCAACATCCCATTGCCGAAAGGCCTGCCAGACGAGTACGTGGAGGCCGTAGAGGCCGTGCGCCAATCGCTGCTGCAAGACGCACCCAAGTGGCTGGAATCCACCGTGCCCGCACGCAAGCTGTTTGACCAGACGCCCGCCTTCATGGGCCGCTATTTCTGGCTGGAAGACGCCCTGGCCGAGGTGGATCACTTTGCCCGCACCACCAGCAAGGCGTGGGACAAGGCCACCGGCGGCAATGACGACGAAAGCTCGTTGCTCACGCTGTTCCTGTGCATGGCAGCCGGCAGCACGCCCAAGACCCTGTTGACCGAAAAGGCCGCAGCCACGCTGGTGCGAAAAATTCGCAAGTCGGGATTGAAACCAGAATTTGTCAGCGCCTTCATTGCGGAGCACGCGCCTGCCCAGCACCAGGACGACTACGCCAGCCTGTGGGACAACTTCATCGAAGACGCTCTGCCAACGCTGCAGAGCGACCACGACCACACCTTCAACGATGCGGTGGCGCTGCTGCGCCGGGAATGCAATATCGGAGCGTGAAGCCCCATGGATTGCCCTAGTCCCTACTGGGTTGCCAAGTCGAAGATCTTGGCCATGGGTACCCACTTTTCACCGGCAGGCGTCCACGGCGTAGGTGCCTGGTAGGTCCACATCAGCGCTTCCCAGCGCACGATGGCCGGGTTGTTCAACGAAGCCTGGGCCATGCCCTCGGCACTGTAGACCATAGGGTCCACCTCCATCACCATGAACAGGCGCGTGCCCAGGCGGTAAATCTCCATGCCCAACACGCCCTGGGTGCGCAGGTGCTCGCGCACCTCGGGCCAGATTTTTTCGTGGGCTTTTTCGTAGTCGGCAATGCGCTGGGCATCGTCCACCAAATCCAGGGCCAGGGCATAACGCATAAGGTTCCTTGTCGTGTAAATGTCAGGTTGGCAGGGATGCGAGTTTGAACTGCGCCACGGTGCCCACCAAATCATGGGCCTGACTTTGCAGGCTGCTGGCCGCTGCAGCCATTTGTTCTACCAGTGCTGCATTTTGCTGCGTTGCCTGGTCCATCTGGCGCACCGCCTCGCCTACCTGCGATACACCTGCACTCTGTTCCGAACTGGCCGCACTGATTTCCGACATGATGCCAGTGACGCGCTGAATCGCTGAGACCACCTCGGTCATGGTCTCTCCGGCCCTGTCCACCAACTGGCTTCCTTGGGCCACGCGTTCCACACTGGTATCAATCAAACCCTTGATCTCCTTGGCTGCCTGGGCAGACCGCCCAGCCAGAGAACGCACTTCAGACGCCACCACGGCAAAGCCTCGACCTTGCTCGCCGGCGCGGGCCGCCTCTACCGCCGCATTCAGCGCCAGGATGTTGGTCTGGAAGGCAATGCCGTCGATCACGCTGATGATGTCGGCAATTTTCTGGGAAGACTCATTGATGCCCTTCATGGTTTCTACGACCTGCCCCACCACCGCCCCACCTTGCGTAGCCACGGTCGACGCGGTCATGGCCAACTGGCTGGCCTGCTTGGCGCTATCGGCGTTTTGTTTTACCGTGGAACCCAGCTCCTCCATCGAGGCTGCGGTTTCTTCCAGTGCACTGGCTTGCTGCTCGGTGCGGGCACTGAGGTCGTTGTTGCCATGGGCAATTTCGGAGCTGGCGGTAGCCACCGCCTCTGACCCCGATCGCACCGACAACACTACCTGGACCAAGTTAGTTTGCATGCTTTTCATGGCGGCCATCAGGCTGCTGGTGTCGTTCTGGTGCACCGCGATGGTCTGGGTCAAATCTCCTGCACCAATGTTCAACGCCACCCGTGCAGCGTCTTTGGGCTCGCCACCGAGCTGAGACACCAGCAACCGGACAATGACAAAAGAAACGCCTACGGCCAGCAGCACACTGACCACGGCAATCGCGACCAGCTGCAGCAACGCGGCGCTGTAGACCTTATTGGAATCTTCAAAGGCTAGCCGGTTGGCGTCTTGCTGGTACTGCATGCCCGCGTCCAGTGCGTTCTGCCAATCCCCAATGGCATCGCCCACCAGTTTGAGAGTCTTGATGGCCTCGGAGTCCCGGTGCTCCTGCACTGCGGCGTAGAGATTGCCTAGCAGCGGCATGGCCTTCTGATGCGCACCGTCCACTTTCTGCCAGGGCCCGTTGGTTTGGGCAATCACATTCGATTGCGAGAGTTTCTCGCGGACTTGGTTGTAGTGCTCGGCCTCGGCTTTGTAGGCGTTGATCTCGTCCAGAATTTCAGCGTCGCTGTTGAGCAGAATGATTTTGCGCACCGACAAGCTGATGTTGGACACCGATTTGTGCAGCGCATGCGCAATGGCGATTTGTGCGTTGTTGGTCGTCTCCATTTGCTCCAGGTTGCCATGCATGCGACGCATCATTTCGGCATTGATGGCGCTGGACACGAGGTACACCACCACCAGCAAACCAAACCCTGCGTACAGGATTTGGGAAATCTTCAGATCAGACAATTTCATGCGGCACGATTTTCCAGAGAGCAGCGGCTAGGACAGCGCGCGGTCCAGGTGGGTGTAGCCACCGTCGACAAACACCCATTGACCCGTGGTGTGGGAAGACACGTCCGACAGCAGGAAGACGCACATGCTAGCCATTTCTTCGGACGTGGTCATGCGGTGCCCCAGCGGAATCTTGGCGGTGATGGAGGCCAGCTTTTCTTCAGGCTTGTCAAAGCTGTTGATCCAGCGCTCGTACAGGGGGGTCATCACCTCCGCCGGGATCAGGGCGTTCACGCGCACGCCGTCGTTCAGCAGTGCTGCGGCCCATTCACGGGTCAGCGACAGTTGCGCGCCCTTGGAGGCGCAATAACCACTGGTGTTGCCCTGCCCCGTCACCGCCGTCTTCGACGACACATTCACGATGGCGCCCTTGCTGGCCTTGAGGTGCGGCACGCAGTAGTGGGCCATGGTGTAGTAGTGGATGAGGTTGCGCTCCAGCGAACCCACAAAGGCATCTCGTCCTGCGTCCAGGCCAATGCTGTCGTTGATACCGGCGTTGTTCACCAGGCCGTCGATGCGCCCAAAGCGCGCCACCGCCTGCGCCACGGCATCGCGGCAGGCCGCGTCATCCGACAGCTCCACCTGCACAAACAGGTGCTGCCTGGCCTTGGCCTGTAACTGCAGGGCAAAGTCCTCAGGCATCGGGCTCTTGCCCAGGATCACGGGGATCGCGCCTTCTTGTGCCAGCGTGAGCGAAATGGCCGCACCAATGCCGCTGGCCCCACCGGTCACGATGACCACTTTGTCTTGTAAATGCAGATCCATGGGAACTCTCGGTCAAATGTCAATTGAGGTCAATCCGCCAGGGCCTGCACATTCAGACCATAGCAGCGGATGGCATTGCCACTCCAGAAGGCATCCTGCTCCCGCACCGTCAGGCGCGTGCTGGCCCATTTATGCGCCAGGCCATGCACCACGTCATACGGTGCCGCCAGCTGGCACACCGGCCAGTCCGAACCGAACATCAACCGCTGCGGCCCAAAGGCCTCCAGTGCCTGGTCAAAGCAGGACAAGATAATTTTGGCATCGTCGGGTGCCATACCGGCGTTGCTACTCCAATCGGCCTCGGTCACCACGCCCGAGAGCTTGCACATCACATGGGGCAGCGTGGCCAGTTCACGGATGCAACTGCTCCAGCGGCCCGGCACTTCGGCACTGCGGGTCCAATCACGCACAGCGGGCTTGCCCACATGGTCCAGCACCAGCCAGTGCTGGTCGTGGCGCGCACAAAACTCGGTCACGCTGGGCAATTGGTGGTCAAACACCAGCACGTCGTACACCAGGCCCCGCTGTTGCACCGCACGCAACCCGGCGTTGATGGCTGGCGCATTCACCCAGGCGCCTACGTCCGCCTCGTCCTGCAGGATATGGCGCAAGCCTTTGAAGGCAGCGTGGTCGGTCCACTGCTCCAGGTGGTGCTCCAGGTCGGACGCACCCAGATCGGCCCAGCCCACCACACCCAGCACCTCGGGGTTCTGGTCCGCTACACGCAGCAAAAAGTCAGTCTCGGCGGTCAGCGTGCGGGCCTGCACGGCCACGACGGCATCCACCCCCGCAGCGCCCATGGCCGCTTCGCAGTCCGATGGCATGCAGTCCCGTTGCAGCAGGGGCATGGCCTCGCTGATCCACGGAAATTCCTCGGCGCGGTAGCGCCAGTAGTGCTGGTGGGTGTCTATCTTCATGCCGCGATGGCTTTGCGTTGGAAGGTGTATTGCTTGAGCGACTCGGCCTTCATCTCAATCGAGAAACCGGCTGCTTGCGGTGGCATGTAGGCGGCGTTCTCGATGACGCAGGGGTCTACAAAATGCTCGTGCAGATGGTCCACAAACTCGATCACGCGGCCTTCGCGGGTGCCCGCAATGCACAGGTAATCGATCATGGACAGATGCTGCACGTACTCGCACAGGCCCACGCCGCCAGCATGCGGACACACCGGCAAGTTGTACTTGGCGGCCATCAGCATCACCGCCAAAATTTCGTTCACACCGCCCAGGCGGCAGGAGTCGATCTGCACCACGTCAATGGCGCCACGCATGATGAGCTGCTTGAAGATGATACGGTTCTGGCACATCTCGCCCGTGGCCACCTTCACCGGGTGCACGCCCTCGCGGATCACGCGGTGGCCTTCGATATCGTCCGGACTGGTAGGTTCTTCGATGAACCAGGGCTTGGCAAAGGCCAGTTCGCGCACCCATTCCACGGCCTGGTTCACTTCCCAGACTTGGTTGGCATCGATCATCAGTTGGCGGTCTGGTCCGAGTACCTCACGCGCAATGCGCAAGCGGCGGATGTCATCGGCCTTGTCGCGTCCGACTTTGAGTTTGATGTGGTTGAAGCCCGCATCGGTGGCTTCCTTGCAGAGGCGGCGCAGCTTGTCGTCGTCATAGCCCAACCAGCCGGCCGATGTGGTGTAGCAGGGGTAGCCCTCGCGCTCCAGCGTGGCCCAGCGTTCGTCCTTGCCCACGGCTCTCTCACGCAGCAGCGTCAGCGCTTCTTCGGGCGTGATGCAGTCGGTGATGTAGCGAAAGTCGATGAGCTTGACCAGTTCTTCTGGGCTCATGCGGGACACCAGCTTCCACACAGGCACACCTTCGAGCTTGGCCCACAGGTCCCACACGGCGTTGACCACAGCGCCCGTGGCCAGGTGGATGGCGCCCTTGTCCGGGCCAATCCAGCGCAATTGGCTGTCGGACGTGATGTAGCGCCAGAAGCGCCCCATGTCCGCGGCCACCCAGTCCATGTCCAGGCCCACCACCAGGTGGCGCATGGCTTCAATGGCAGCGCAGCAGATCTCGTTGCCGCGGCCAATCGTGAAGGTCAGGCCGTGGCCTTCCTTGCCGGGCTGGTCGGTTTCCAGGATCACATAGGCCGCGGAATAGTCCGGGTCCGGGTTCATGGCGTCCGAACCATCCAGGTGTTGGGACGTGGGGAAACGCACGTCCACGACGCGCATGTTGGTGACTTTGGTCATATCAGGCCTGTACGGTCTTTTGGGTTTGGGTTCCCAGGCCGTCAATGCCCAGGTGGATGGTTTGTCCTGCGCGCAGGTAAAGAGGCGGCTTTTGGCCCATGCCCACGCCGGGCGGGGTCCCAGTGGAGATCACGTCGCCAGGCTGCAGGCTCATGAAGCGGCTCAGGTAGGCAATCAAAAACTTCACGCCATAGACCATGGTGGAGGTGCTGCCGTTCTGGAAACGCTTGCCGTCCACATCCAGCCACATCTTCAGGGCCTGCGGATCGGGTACCTCGTCGGCCGTGACCAACCATGGGCCGGTGGGGCCGAAGGTGTCGCAACCCTTGCCCTTGTCCCAGGTGCCGCTGCGGTCCAGTTGGTATTCGCGCTCGGACACATCGTTCACCACGCAGTAGCCCGCAACATGGGACAGCGCATCGGCCTCCTCGATGTAGCGCCCGCCTTTGCCGATGACCACGCCCAGCTCCACTTCCCAGTCGGTCTTGACCGAGCCCCGGGGAATTTCCACCTGGTCATCGGGGCCGACGATGGCGCTGGTCCACTTGTTGAAGACCACCGGTTCGGGCGGCACTTGCATGCCGCTCTCGGCCGCATGGTCGGAGTAATTCAGTCCAATGCAGATGAACTTGCCCACCTGGCCCACACAGGCCCCGAGGCGCAAGTCCTGTTGCGGAGTGCCTGCCACCAGGGGCAAGCTCTCAATGTTCACGCCACGCAAACGCGCCAGACTCTCGGGCAGCAGCGCGGCAGCGGCCACATCGGCAATGTGTCCCGACAGGTCGCGCACGCGGCCTTGGGCATCCAACACACCGGGCTTTTCCTGACCTGGCAATCCGTAGCGTACTAGTTTCACAGTCTCATCCTCAGAATAAAAAAACAAACGGGGCAAGGCACTACAACTTCAACAGCCGCAGCGCACTTGCCCCAGGGAACATCAATCGTAAAGAACGGCCGCGATCTTGGCGTCCTTCATATTGCTCTTGTCGTAGTAGTAGAAGCCGGTGTCGATGATCTTGGGCAACTTCTCACCCTTCAAGGCCTTCACAGCCGCTTCCACTGTCTTGTAGCCAATGCCCACAGGGTTTTGCGTGATCGCGCCGGCGATGGTGCCGTCGTTGATCATGTCCTTCTGGGCCTTGCCGGAGTCAAAACCAATGATGACCACGCCGGTCTTCTTGGCTTCCTTCAAGCCCTTGCCTGCACCAATGGCAGAACCTTCGTTGGTACCGAAGATGCCTTTGAGCTGGGGGTGGGCTTGCAACAGAGTCTTGGCAATTTCAGCCGACTTCAGGTGGTCACCACCGCCGTACTGGATGTCCACGACCTTGATCTTGGGGTACTTGGCCTTGATCTGGTCCACAAAGCCGTCACGGCGGCCAGTGCCGGTGGTGCTGGTCTGGTCATGGCCGATCACGGCCACTTCGCCTTCACCACCAATTTTTTCAGCCATCTTGTCGGCGGCCAGTGCTGCGGCAGCCTTGCTGTCGGTTTGGGCGGTGGTCAGCACGATGTCGCTGTCCACACCCGAGTCAAACGCGATGACCGGAATCTTGGCGGCCTGGGCTTTTTTGAGCAAAGGAATAGCCGCCTTGCTGTCCAGCGCGGCAAAACCGATGGCAGCGGGCTTTTTCGCCAGCGCGGCCGACAGCATGTCGATCTGCTTGTCCACCTGTTGTTCGGTTTCGGGGCCTTCGAAGGTGACCTTCACCTTGTAGTCCTTGGCGGCCTGGTCAGCGCCCTGCTTCACCGCTTGCCAGAACTGGTGCTGGAAGCCTTTGGAGATCAGGGGAATGTAGATCTCCTGGGCCGTTGCGAAGCTGGAAAAACCAGCCAGTGCCAAGCCGGCGGTCAAAGCCAGCAGTTGTCGTTTTGCGTTCATGGGTTGTCTCCTGTTGAAAAAATTTATGTCACACGAAATCACGGGAAAGGGAAAAACACGGGGCAAGGAAAAGGATGTGGGGCGTGGTGCGGTCTCCTTATTTCTTGTTGCGGCGCAGGTTGTCGGTGTAGACCGCCAAAATGATGATGAGACCGGTGAGCACCATCTGCCACTCCTGGGCGACCGACATGATGCGCAGGCCGTTGATGAGTACGCTCATGATGAAAGCGCCGATGATGGTTCCCAGAATCGTGCCCACACCGCCGCTCAGCGACGTGCCGCCAATCACCACGGCGGCGATGGCGTCCAGCTCATAGCCCTGGCCCAGTGCGGGCTGTGCGGAGTTCAGGCGCGAGGCAATCAGCAGCCCCGAGATGCCGCAGATGCCACCCGCAAACGCGTAAATGATGACCTTCCAGCGGTCCACATTCACACCCGACAGGCGTACCGCCTCTTCGTTGCTGCCCAAGGCAAAGGTGTAGCGGCCCAGGGCCGTCTTGTTGAGCACCACGGCGCACACGATGGCTACCAAAAACAGGATCAACACGCCGTTGGGAATCGGCAGCGCAGGAATCAGGTCCCCAATCAACGAGCCCAGTGCGATCTGGTCAAAACCCTCCACATCGCTGAAGTAGATGGGGCGTGTGCCGGTGATGATGAGCGAAGCACCCTTGAGCAGCATCATCATGCCCAGCGTGGCAATGAATGGGGGCACATTGAGCTTGGTAATCGCCAGGCCCGACAGCGTGCCGCACAAAGCCCCCACACCAATGGCGCACACAATGCCCAGCGGCATGGGCATGCCCAAATTCACCATGAACACACCGGCCATGACGGCACAGAAGGTCATGAGCACGCCCACCGACAGGTCAATGCCCGAGGTGATGATGATGAAGGTGCTGGCAATGGCCAGCACGCCAATGACGGTGGTGGACTGCAGGATGCCAATGATGTTGTCCTGCGTCATGAAGGCATCGGGCTTGAGCGCGGTGAACACCAGGATCAGTGCGATCAGGCTGGCAAAGGCCAGCAGCTTTTGCTTGGCCTGGCCACCCGACAAGCGCGCCAGCCAGGAGGGAGAGTTCGATTCGGACATGGAAGAGTTACCTTGGTGTTTTTATGAATGTCAGTGCACAACTGCGGCAGGGTTGTCGATCTCGCGCCGCGTGGCCAGGGCCATCAGCTGTTCCTGCGTGGCCTCGTCGCCGCGCACCTCGCCGGTGATGCGGCCCTCGCACATCACCAGCACGCGGTGGCTCAGTTGCAGCACTTCGGGCAGTTCACTGGAGATGACCACAATGGCACGGCCCTGGGCCGCCAGGTCGTTCAGTAGCTTGTAGATTTCGCTCTTGGCCCCCACATCGATGCCGCGGGTAGGTTCGTCAAAAATCAGCACCTCGCAGTCCTGCACCAGCCACTTGGCGATCACCACCTTTTGCTGGTTACCGCCGGACAGCAGCTTGGCCGTTTGCGTGAGTGACGGGGTCTTGATGCGCAGCTTCTCCACCATCTGCTGCGAGACGGTGCGAATGGCCGGGCGGTTCAAAAACACGCCCCACTTTAGCCAGCGTTTCAAGCTGGGCAGCGTGATGTTGGATTCCACATCCATGCCCGTAGCCAAGCCAAAGTGCTTGCGGTCTTCGGACAGGTAGCCAATGCCGGCTTGCACCGCATCTTGTGGCGAGGTCAGGCGAATCACCTGCCCGCGCACCCGCACTTCGCCCGACTCAATCGGGTCGGCACCAAACACAGCGCGCGCCACCTCGGTGCGGCCTGCGCCCATAAGGCCGGCAAAACCCAAAATCTCTCCGCGGCGCACGCTGAAGTTCACATCGCGGATCGCGCGGCCACGGTTCAGGCCACGCACCTCCAGCAATACCTCATTGCCCGAGGTGTCGGGGATCGTCTTCTCGGCCTGCTCCAGCTTGCGCCCCACCATCATGGCAATCACCTCCTGCATGGGGGTGACGGCGGGCACGGTGGCAATGTAGGCACCATCACGCATCACGGTGATGCGATCAGCAATGCGCTGGATCTCGTCCATCTTGTGCGAGATATAGACAATGCCCACGCCTTCGTCTTTGAGCTGGCGGATGATGCGAAACAGATCTTCAATCTCGGCGTTGTTCAGTGCGGCGGTCGGCTCGTCCATGATGAGCACGCGCGATTTGTGCGACAACGCCTTGGCGATCTCCACCATCTGCTGGCGCGCCACAGTCAACTCGCCAATCGGGGTGGTGGGCGCCAGCGCCAGGTGCATGCGGTCAAACAGCGCCTGCGCGTCGCGGTTGAGCTGCTCTTCGTCCAGAAACAGGCCAGCAGCCTTGCGAGGCTCACGCCCCAGGTAAATGTTTTGTGCCGCCGTCAGGTGGCCCATCAGGTGCAGCTCTTGGTGGATGATGCCGATGGCCAGCGACTGCGCGTGCGCCGGGCTGTCAATCTCCACCGGCTTGCCATCCAGCAGCACCTCGCCGCTGTCCTTGCGGTAGACACCGGCCAGAATCTTCATCAGCGTGGACTTGCCCGCGCCGTTTTCGCCCATCAGGGCATGCACCTCGCCCGGCATCAGGTCAAAGCGCACACCGTCCAGCGCCTTCACGCCGGGAAACGATTTGCTGAGGTTTTGTACGGAAACCAGTGGGGTCACGATCAGGCCTTGTGTGTTGCGACGCTCAGATGGTGACACCACCGTCCACCAGCAGGGTCTGCCCGGTGACAAAGCGCGATTCGTCGCTGGCGAGAAACACCACCATGGGCGTGATGTCGGACACCGTGGCCAGACGCCCCATGGGCTGGCGGGCAATGAAGTCTTTTTCGGCCTGCACCGGATCGGCCGCGCTGGCGATGCGCCCACGCAGCGAGGGTGTATCTACCGTGCCGGGGCACAGCGCATTGGCACGCAAACCGGCCTTCACATAGTCAGCGGCCAGCGATTTGGTCAGGCCAATCACTGCCGCCTTGGTAGCGCCATAGGCGCAGCGGTTGGCAAAGCCCTTGATGCTGGACGCCATGGACGCCATGTTGATGATGGACACACTGCCGTTCTGCGTTTCCGCCTTGGCCAGCATGGCGGGCAAGAAGGCACGCGTCATGCGGAACATGCTTTTCACGTTCAAGTCAAAGCTCAAGTCCCAGTCGGCCTCGGTGCATTCCAGCACGCTGCCATTGGCCACCATGCCCGCGCAGTTGAACAAGGCGTCCAATGCCGGTGTGCGGGCGGCCAGGGCCGCTACGGCGGCGTCGCTGCGCACATCCAGCAGCTCCACCTGGATGCTGCTGTGCTCGGCGGCCAGGCTGTCCAGAAACGCTTGGTTGATGTCGGTAGCAATCACGCGGGCGCCCTCAGCCGCACAGGCTAGCGCACTGGCCCGGCCAATGCCCTGCGCCGCCGCTGTGATGAGCACTGTTTTACCCTGCAAACGCCCTTGACCCATGCTGCTGACTCCGGTTTAATGATTCAAATATGAATAAACAATTCATGTATGAAGCAGAATGATAGGCATGTTTGTTGCCGCAAGGCCTAGTACTTACCCTAGGCCCCGGAGGCTCTGCTATAAAAACCCAAGAACGAAAGCGCTCCACCCATGACCACGCCAGAACCGAAGCCCCGCGGCCGCCGCCCCAAGACCGAGGAACCGCAAGACCTGCTGGCCGCTGACGAGCGCTATCGTGCACCAGCGCTGGACAAGGGGCTGGACATTCTGGAATTGCTGGCGACCCAGCCGCATGGCCTGACGCGCGCCGAGATCGTGAAGGAGATGGACCGCAGCGCCAGCGAGATCTACCGCATGCTGGAGCGGCTGGTGGTGCGCCAGTACGTGATGCGCAACCCGTCAGGTGACCGCTACGCGCTGAGCCTGAAATTGTTTGCGCTGGCGAACATGCACCCGCCCCTGAGTCGCCTGATCAACCAGGCCCTGCCCGTGATGGACGACTTTGCGCGCAAGGCCGAGCAGTCCTGCCACATGGGGGTGTACGACCGGGGCAATGTACTGATCGGTGCGCAGATCAACAGCCCGCGCGGCTGGAGCTTCTCGGTGCAGCGCGGTGCGCGTGTGGGCCTGCTGGACACGGCGTCCGGCCACTTGCTGCTGGCCTATGCCGACGAAGGCAGCTACACCCGCATGCTGGCCGAGCACACGCCGCTGGACGGCGAGGTGCCTATTACCGAGGCCAAGCTCAAAGAGACGCT
Source organism: Rhodoferax saidenbachensis (assembly GCF_031457975.1). Taxonomy (GTDB): domain Bacteria; phylum Pseudomonadota; class Gammaproteobacteria; order Burkholderiales; family Burkholderiaceae_C; genus Allorhodoferax; species Allorhodoferax saidenbachensis_A. Next base: position 376,158 of record NZ_JAVDXO010000001.1, on the reverse strand, counting down.
GAGCACCATTCGCCAGGTGGGCTACCTCGAGCGGGACTCGGCCCAGTCCTTTGGGGTGGTGGACATTTCCTTCCCCATCCTCGGGCCCGACAACACGGCGCTGGCCACCCTCACCTGCCCCTACATCCGCCGCATTGACCGCCACATCGGCCCCAACCTGGCCGACGTGCGCGAACACCTGCGCGAAGCCGCCAAAACCCTGTCACTGACGCAGGGCATGGCGCGCGAAGTGGCCTAAACCGCCACCACCGACACCCCACGCTCCGACAGTTGCAGGGTCACGGCATCGCCGCTGCTCCAGCTGCCCTGCGAGTCAGACGACACCACAAAAATCTCACCCAGGCTGGTGTCCACGGTGAGCTCCTGAAAGCTGCCCAAGTAGGCAGCCTTGGACACGGTGCCCAGCAGTCCCTGCCCATGGCCATCGTGCACCGACCAGGCTTCCGGGCGGATCGCCACCTTCACCGGGCCGGTGGCCACGCGCTGGGGCGTGGTCAGGGTCAGTGGGCCCAGGCGCACCGCGCCTTCGGCTTCGCACACCCCATCCAGCAGCACAGCCTCACCCATGAAGCCAGCCACAAACTCGGTCTTGGGGTTCTCGTACAGCTCGCGCGGACTACCGGCCTGGGCGATCAGGCCACCATCCATCACGATGATCTGGTCGCTCACCGCCAGGGCCTCGCTCTGATCGTGGGTGACATAAGCCACCGTGAGCTTGAGGCGCTGCTGCAGGCTACGAATCTCTTCGCGCATGGAGCGGCGCAGGCGCGCGTCCAGATTGGAGAGTGGCTCGTCAAACAGCAGCACTGACGGCTCCAGCACCAGCGCACGCGCCAGCGCCACGCGCTGCTGTTGGCCGCCCGATAGCTCGGCCGGGTAGCGCGCTTCAAAACTACCCAACCCCACCAGGGCCATGGCGGCGCGGGCACGGTCTTGCACCTCGGGCTTGGGTACACCGCTCACGGAGAGGCCGTAGGCCACGTTCTCCAGCACCGACATGTGCGGGAACAACGCATAGCTCTGGAACACCATGCTCACATTGCGCTCGGCCGGCCCCAGATTCGTCACGTCACGGCCGTCGATGAAGATCTGCCCGCCAGAGGGCGTCTCCAGGCCGGCAATCATGCGCAGCGTGGTGGTCTTGCCGCAACCCGAGGGGCCAAGGATGGTGGTGAGCGTGCCCTTGGGCACCTCAAAGTCGATGCCGCGCACGACCAGCGGACTGTTGGTGCCGCCATAGCGCTTGACGACCTGGCGGAAAGAAATGCCTGTGTTGGTGTTTGTATTTGTCATGGGAAAACCGATCAAATGAAGTTCAATGCGCCGCCGGTGTTGCCCGGCGGCCCAGCTTGCGTTCGCCCACCAGGGCCTGCACCAGCAGCGTGCTGCAGGACATCAGAACAATGAGCACCGTGCAATAGGCCAGCGCCACGCCGTAGTCGCCATTGCCCACGCGGCCGATGATGTAGGTGGTGGACAGCTCGTACTGCGCCGTGACCAAAAAGATCACCGCCGACACGGTAGTGATGGAGCGCACAAAGGAGTAGACGAGCGCCGCCACCAGCGCCGGCTTGATGAGGGGCAGCACCACCCGGCGCAACGTCGTGAGCGTGTTGGCGCGCAACATCAGCGAGGCCTCGTCCAGCGAACGGTCCAGCTGCTTGAAGGCCGCCGTGCCCGCACGCACGCCCACCGGCAGGTTGCGGAACACAAAGCACAGCACGATGATCAGGCCGGTACCGGTCAGCTCCACCGGTGGCACGTTGAAAGCGAGGATGTAGCTCACCCCCAGCACTGTGCCGGGCACCGCAAAGGTCAGCAGGGCCGAGAACTCGAACGTGGCCTTGCCGCGGAATTCGGTGCGCGCCAGCAGCCAGGCAATCAGCAAGCCCATGCCCGCGCAGATGGGGGCCGCCATGGCCGCCAATGACAGCGTGGTGAACAGCGAATTCCATGCCGTACCGGCCCAGACCCAGCCGTACTCGCCCCACTGCACGTCAAACGCGGTGCGGAAGTGGTTCAGCGTGGGCGTGTAGTCGCGCCCCCAAGTCTGTACAAAGCCGCCGGCAAAGGCAAACAGGTAGACCACCAGCGTGAACAGCAGCCACGGCCCGGCCACGCCCAGGCAGAGCTTGCGCACACCGGCCGGCAACGGCATAGGCAAGCCCGCATCGCCCTTGCCCGCCACGGTGGTGAAGCTGCCCTTGCCCAGCACCCGGCGCTGGATGAAGAACACCGCCAGCGCAAACAGCGTCAGGATCAGTGACAGGGCCGCGGCCATGCCGGGGTCCAGCGAAGAGCCGACGATGGCGAAAAAAATCTCGGTGGAGAGCACGGCAAACTGCCCGCCCACCACGATGGGGTTGCCGAAGTCGGCCATGCTCTCGATAAAGCCGACTAGGAACGCATTGGCCAGGCCTGGTTTGAGCAGCGGCAGCGTCACGCTCCAGAAGGTCTGCATACGGTTGGCGCGCAGGGTCTGCGACGCCTCCTCCATGGACGGGCTGACGCCCTGCACCACCCCGCGCATGATCATGAAGGCGATGGGCGTGAAGGCAAACAGCTGCGCCAGCCAGACCCCAAAGAAGCCATAGAACCAGCGCGTAGGTTCGATATTGAAGGCCCACTCCATGAACTGGTTGTAGAGCCCGGCGCGACCGAACAGCAAAATCAGCCCCAACCCCACCACAAAGGGCGGTGTGATGATGGGCAGCATGGCCAGGATGTTGAGCGGACGCGCCAGCCGCTTGGCCTCGCGTTCGGCCCACAGGGCGATCAAGGTGCCCAGAAACGTGGTGCCCGCCGCCGTCAGCAAGGCCAGGCCCAGCGTGTTCCAGGCCACACCGCAACGGCTTTGCGACACCACACAGCCCAAGCCCCAGATGCGCACCGTGCCAATGCGCTCCCACAGCGCAGCCGCCGCAAACTGCCCCTCGTCATTGAGCACACTGCCCATGAGCGACTTGAGCACCGGATACACCACAAACAGCGCCAGCAGCGCCGCGCAGCCCAGCACCGCACCCGCCACAAAGGCATCGCCCTTGAAGCCGCCCAACCGGGTCACACCGATGGACAGCAGCGCCAACAGGCACACCACCACCACAAAGCCGCCCCAGCCCATGCCAGGCTGGGTAAGCTCGGTGGGGCCCATCAGCCCGTTGAGCCAGTCCCAGGACCAGCCCACCATGCCAATGGCAAAGCCACTGAGCAGCAGCCCGGCCAGGCCCAGCACAGCCCCGCAGCACAGCAGCAGTCCCTGCCAGCGGGCGTAGGGGCTCAGCAGCGCCGTACCCGCCAGCAGCAAGCCGGCCAGGCCCGATGCCAGCCAGACGCGGTGGTGGCTCCAGGTTTGCGTCCAGCCGCTGGCCGTGGATGGGCCGCCCCAGACGCCCGACAGGGCGCCCCCCAGCCCGCCACTTTGCAAAAAATACCAGGGCAGCAGCACAAAGGCCGTCAGGCCCAGCGCTACCCACAGGGCGATGGCGCGGCGCAGGCGCCACGGATGTTCGTGTGTCATGAATGTGAAGAGAAAGACGGTGCAAACCCACCGCAAGGCGCGGCGGGACGGATGGCCGGGTGGTGCGGCTTAGCGGCCCTGGCCGTTGACGTCGCGCTCCCAGCGCTGGATCAAACGCTTGCGCTCGGCAGACTGGCCGTACTTCGCGTAGTCGTAGTCAATCATCTTGATCTTGCGGAAGTCCGGCACGCGCGGGTCCACCTTGGTTTCGCGGTTGGACGGCAGCTGGAACTGCAATGTGGCCGCGCCCAGGGCCTGGGCACCGGGGGTCAGCGCCCAGTCGTAGAACTTCTTGGCCGTCTCCAGATTGCGCGCACCGCGCACGATGGACATGGAGCCAATCTCGGCCCCCGTGCCGTCGCTGGGGGTGATGGTTTCCAGCGGAAAGCCCTGCGCCTTTTCACCGGGGCCGTCGTGCACAAAGCTGATGGAGATGGCAGCCTCACCACGCGCTACGGCCTTGATGGGGCCCACGCCCGAGCGCTGGTAGGTGGCAATGTTCTTGTGCAGCTTGGCCAGGTAGTCAAAGGCTTTGTCTTCGCCCAGCAGTTGCACCAGCGTGGCGATCATGGTGTAGGCCGTGCCGCTGGAAGACGGGTTGGCCGACTGGATCTCGCCCTTGTACTCAGGCTTGATGAGGTCGGCCCAGGTCTTGGGCACGGCCAGCTTCTTCTTGGCCAACAGTTCGGTGTTGTAGCCAAAGCCCAGCGGGCCGGAATAAATCCCCACGGTTTTGTAGCCCGACTGAGCGGCCTGCTTTTGCGCCCAGTCGTAGAGCTTGGGCAGCATGGGCGATTTGTACTCCAGCGTGAGGTTCTGCTCGGCCGCCACCAGGTGCGGGTCGCCGGTGCCGCCAAAAAACACATCCGTCTTGGGGTTGGCACGCTCGGCCATAAGCTGCGCCACCGCCTCGCCCGAACCCTTGAGCGTCATGTTGACCTTGACGCCCTGGCTCTTTTCGAACGTGACTCCAATCATGCTGCACCAAGGCGCCTGGCCGGAGCAGATGATGTTGACCTCGCCACCCGATTGGGCAGAAGCCGACACTCCGGCCGCGGCCATGAGGGCCAGCACCAACAATTGATTTTTTTTCATGGTTGTCTCCTAGATTGAAAGACCGGAACGGTCTGAGGGGTCGAAACACTTGTGGGCAAAAGGACGCTGACCCCTTTGCGCGACAGAAAAAGACTGACCGGTGCCCCGGCCTCGTGGCGGCGGCCGGTCAGGTCCGAGATGACGAGCAGGCTGCCCAGTGCGGTTTGCACCCACATCTCCACCGTGCGGCCAAGATAAGCGCTGCGCAGCACTTTGCCGGCCAGCCCTTGGGTGCCGGCGGGCTCTATGCGCCAAGCCTGTGGCCGTACCACCACCTGCACGGCCCCCTGGCGCAAGCCCTGGCCGGCGTCGATGGTGAGCGGGCCCAGGGTGACCTGCCCGGCGCCATCGCAATGCGCCTCGAACACAGTCGAGTCGCCCATAAAGCGGGCCACGAACTCCGTCTGCGGCTGTTCGTAGATGTCGCGCGGGGAACCAATCTGCACCACGCGCCCTTCCTGCATCACCACCACCTGGTCGCTGACCGACATGGCCTCCGCATGGTCGTGGGTGACATAAAGCACGGTCAGCCCCAGGCGCTGCTGCAGCTGGCGAATGTCCTCGCGGATATGGCGACGCAGGTTGGCGTCCAGGTTGGAGAGGGGCTCGTCCAGCAGCACCAGCGCGGGCTGCAGGGCAAGGGCGCGTGCCAGCGCGGTGCGCTGCTGCTGCCCGCCAGAAAGCTCGTGGGGCAGGCGGTCTTCCAGCCCGCCCAGGCCCAGCAGGCCGATAACCTGGGCGCTGCGCTCGGCCTGCGCGGCCGCTGGCATGCCTTGCACCTTGAGGCCATAGCGCACGTTGTCCTGCACCGACAGGTAAGGAAACAGTGCGTAGCTCTGAAACACCAGGCTCATGTCGCGCTGGTCTGCCGGGCGCTGGGTCAGGTCTTCCCCGCGAAAGAAAATCTGGCCGGCATCCGGCACTTCCAGCCCGGCCACCAGGCGCAGCAGCGTGCTCTTGCCGCAACCCGAGGGCCCCAGCAACGTGGTCAGTCGGCGCTCGGGCACGCGCAGCTGCACACCGCGCAGCACGCGGTAGCCATTCGCATAGGTTTTTTCGATACCGTGCAAGTGCAGCCCCTGGCTCATGCAGGCACCCGCAGTGTGGCGTGCGAGAGGGGTTGGGCCAGCGGCGCCGCGGCCGGCAGCGGTGCCGTGGTCGGGGTCTGCCCCTCTGGCAACGGCCAGCGCACCACCGCATCCACACCCACCACGGTGCCGTTGTGCAGGCGGTTGTACAGGTCCAGGCTGGCCTGCATGGACACGGCAATCTGCTTACAGATCGACAGCCCCAGGCCCACGCCGGTGCCACCGCTGGCCGACTCGAACGGCAGGAACAGGCGCTCGCGCACCTCCTCGTCAATACCGCCCGCGTTGTCCCACACCAGCAGCTCCACCTCGGTCGGCAGGTAGCGGATCACCACGCCCAGGCTGCCGCCCGCACGGCTCTGGTGGATGGCGTTGGCCACCAAGTTGCGCAACAGCTCCCCGACCAGCCAGCCATCGGTGTGCAGGCGCACCGGCAGTGCCTCCAGCGACACGTCCAGCCGCTTGCGCGCAATCAGCGGTGCGCACTCCACCAGCACCTCGCTGGCGATGTGTTGCAGGTCGATGTCCGTCCATTGCGCGTTCTGCAGCTTCTGGTCCACCTTGGCCTTGGACAACAGCTGGTTGGCCAGGTGCGAGGCCCGGTCCACGGTGCGCAGCATCTTGGGCAATGTATCCACCGGTAGCAGCTCACCCGCTATCGCGCCTTGCAACTGGGTCTTGAGTACCGCCAGCGGCGTGCGCAACTGGTGTGAGGCTTCGGCGATGAAGCGCTGCTGCTGGTCCAGCGCCGCCTGTTGCTGCTGCCACTGACTGTTGAGGCCGCGCACAATGGCTTCCAGCTCGGCGGCCGGGGCATGTTCCAGCAAGGCGGTCTCTTGCGGGCGGCGCGCCGCTACCGTGGCCGCCAGCCGGTGCAAGGGCGTCAGGCTGCGGCCGGCGCCCCACCAGGCCAGCAGACCCAGCAACACCAGCGCCATCATCGCCAGGCCCCACCATTCGGCATCCCGCCACGACAGCCCCAGCCTTGCCAGGCCCAGCACCGCTGCGGCCGTGGCCGCCGACAAGGCCATGCACCACACGGCAATGTGCACGCGCATGGAATGACTGCTGGGCGCCGCGTTTGGGCTCATGTAGACACCTGCGCATCACTGACCAGCTCGTCCACCAGAAGGTAGCCCACACCGCGCATGGTCAGCACACTGGTGCCGGTGCCGGCCAGGCGTTTACGCAGCCGGTGGGCCAGCACATCCACCGCATCGGGCTGGTGGTCAGCCTCGCCGCCAAAGACGGCGCGAAACAGCTCATCGCGTGACACGGGGCGCCCTGGGCGCATGATCAAGGTGCGCAGCATGGCGGCCTCACGCGGCGCAATCTCCAGCGGCCGGCCAGAGCGCATCAGGGCGCCGCTGGCCATGTCCAGGTGCAGATGGCCGCAGCGGAAGTCTTCCACGCCTTGGCTGCGCCGCACCAATGCCTTGATGCGTGCCACCAGCTCTTCGGTGTCAAACGGTTTGATCAGGTAGTCATCCGCCCCGGCCGTGAGCCCTTCCACGCGCTCGCCAATCGAGCCGCGGGCCGTGACCACCAGCACCGGGATGCGTATGCCGGCATCCCGGATGCGCTGCAAAAACTCCAGTCCGTCCATACCCGGCAGGCTTAGGTCCAGCACGATCACGTCAAATGTGCGTTTGCGCACCAAGGCAAAAGCCTCCTGCCCGTCGGCGCAGCACACGGGCGCCAACCCGCGTGATGCCAGCACACGGCTCAGCGCATCCACCAGGTCCAAATCATCTTCCACCAATAACAATTGCATGGGGAGAATGGTGCTCTGCGCATGGTGCTCCCGCAATAGGGAAACCAAGGTGAAGCAGTGAAAGGAAGTTGAAACCCTTTCACAAGGAATGCTGAAGCCGCCCGCAGGCGCAAGAACTAAAAAGCTATGAAATCAATAGCTGCTAGCGCATATTCCACGCGGGCTAGAGGCCGATTTAACTCACAAACACATACCGCCCCGACTGCTTCTTGGGCGTGAACGCCACAAAGTCAGGGAACAGTTTGGAACGCACATACCAGACATAGGCCAGCACCGCGATGTTGATGCCCACCGCCACCAGAGTGATGACGGGCTCGGCGTTGAAGTCCTTGAAGGCTTTGGGCAGTTGCACGACCTGCAGCAAAAGATAGGCGTTGTAGAAACCCGCCAGGTTTCTGTAAAAACCCCAGGCAAACAACAGTGGCAGGCCCGCACACAGCAACAGCGCAACGCCCTTGCCGACCGGCCCCCAGGCGGCCGCCATGCCCCAGCCTATCCACAGCCCCAGCAGCGCCTGGGCATACATGATCCACAACAGGCGGTCGATCTTGTTCGCATGTTCATCGACCTCAGACGCATCCACGTGCGATGCAATGTAATGCGCCAACACGCTGTCACGCACGCCGTGCCCCTTGAGCAGCCGGAACACGGCTGTTTTGCCCACGCCAGCGGTTAGCAAGGCTTGCACCTTGGCTTTGGTTTGTTTTTTGTTCACGCTCTTTCTCCCTGAAGCAGGAAGTTTAAGAAAGCGCGACGGATTTGCCCATCCCCCAAACGGGTGAACTTGCTTCCAAACAAGGGCAGCTGATGGGCTAAGCGGGGCTTTTGCCTTCGGGAAACTGCACCAGCAGGTCTTGCAGACTAAGCGGACGGCTCAGCAGAAAGCCCTGAATGAGCGTGCACCCTGCTTCGCGCAGCACCGCGAGCTGCGGCAGCGTCTCCACGCCCTCGGCAATCACATCCAGTCGCATGTGTTGGCCGAGGCCAACGATGGTGTTGACGATGGCGCGGTCGCGCTCCTGCGTGGGCAGGTCACGCACAAACGAGCGGTCTACCTTCATGGACGAGATGGGCAGGTTCTTCAGCATGGAAAGCGAAGAATGCCCCATGCCAAAGTCGTCCAGGCTGATCTCGAACCCCAGCTTGCGCAGATCGTGCATCACCCGCACCACCTGCTCGGGGTGCTTCATCAGCATGCCCTCGGTCAGCTCCAGCGAGATGTTGCTGGGGTCCACCCCCAGCGATGCGGTGAGCTGGCGCAGCTCTTCGGGCAAGGCGCTGTTGGCAAACTCGGTGGCCGCCATGTTGACATGCACCTTGAGCCCATCAAAACCCGCCGCGCGCAGCGTGGCCAGGTCGCGGCAGGCCTGGGCCATCACCCACTGGTCGATCTCCACAATCAGGTGGCTTTGCTCGGCAATGGGAATGAACAGGTCGGGCGGCACCAGCGTGCCGTCCTGGCGGCGCCAGCGCACCAGCGCCTCCACCGCATGCATGCTGCCCGAGGCAATATCAAAAATCGGCTGGTAAGCCAGAAACAACGCGTTGTCCTGCAGCGCGTGGTGCAACTCGGTCTCGATGGCCAGGCGCTGCGCGATGGACGCCTGCTGCTGCGCCAGCAAATTGGGGCTGCTGGTGGAGAACACATCGCTGTTGTTGCGGCCGTTTTGTTTGACGCGGTACATCGCGGCATCCGCGCTGCGCAGCAGCTCGGGGCTGGTCAGGCCGTTGTCGGGGAAGCGGCTGATGCCTACGCTGGCGGACACGGTAAGTTCAATGCCCTCGTACTCAAACGGCGTGCGTGCAGCTTCCAGAATCTGCTGCGCAATATGGGCCAGCTCCGCATCGTTGCGGCACGGCACCAGCACCGCAAACTCGTCACCGCCCAAGCGTCCCACCACGGCGTCGTCCGGCGCCACCAGCTTGAGCCGGGCCGCAAAGCCGCGCAGCACCACATTGCCCGCCTCATGGCCGAAGGCATCGTTGATGGGCTTGAAGCGGTCCAAGTCGATATACATCAGCCCGAACACAGTATTGGCTCTGGCCGCACGCACGCAGCGTCGGTCCAGCAGGGCATAGAAGTGCGCACGGTTGGCTAGCTCGGTGAGCTCGTCCACCTGCGCCATGTGGCGAATTTCGGCCTCTTTTTCCAGGCGTCCCGCGGTTTGGGCAATGAGGGCACCTATGGTCTTGGAGAGCTTGGGCAGTTGGGCCTCAGGCTGGCGCGACAGGCTGCTGTAAAACTCCAGCACGCCGGGGCGGTGGTGCACGCCATCGTCCGACACATAGGTCACCGGGAACACATAGCCCGACCAGAGGCCGCTGGCCCGCGCACGGGCGTGGCGCAGAAAGCGCGGGTCGTTGCCCATGCTCTCCACCCACTGCGCCTCCCCGCTTTCCCACACGCTCCCCACCAAGCCTTCTCCGGCCTTCATGTACAGCGAAGTGCTGGCTTGCGAAAAGCCCGTCAGGTCGTAGTCGGGGGGATGCCAAAAGTTCTTGCAAGCCAGGTGTGGCTGCACCAGGCCAGAGTGTTCCATCGCCCAGTAGGCGCCCCACTCCCAGCCCAGGTTTTTGCAGATCAGCTGGATGGCGTTGTCGATGGCGTCGCCCAGCGCATGGCTGCCCACCAAATACTCGGTCAACTCAAAGCCCAGCCGCTCGCGCACTGCAGCGTGCTTGACCTGGCTGATGTCCTGCAACATACCGTTGATCAGTTGGGGGTGCTGCGCATCATCGGGCAGCGTGGAAATGCGCAGCCAGCGCATGCCCTCGGCAGCGCTGAGCACGCGCGCCTCGATGCTGCCGCTGCAGGGTGTGGTGGTGTCCGACAGCAGCGCCACCAGCCGGGCGGCGTCCTCGGGCACCACATGAATCAGGGTTTCATCCAGATTTTTGTGGTGGCAGCCCTGCACATCCAACAGTTTGGCCGCGTGGGTGGACAGCAGAATCTGCCCGCTGTGCGCGTCATACCAACACAGGCCAAACCCCGCGGCAGCCTCCATGGCGGACGCGTGGTCCGTATCCGTGCGTAGCTTGGCCCGCAGGGGGGTGGAGATGCCCAACTTTGGGGCTATGTCCAAGAGAGCGCCAACGATGACGGCCATGTATTTTCCATGTCATACCTTATGGTCAACACGGAATGCAATTTACGTGCCCATGATGCGCGCGGTGCCCAGCTGCACACCGAGGAGGCGGCAGTTCACAGCTGCTGGTGCGCCACCACGCCACCGCGGTTGGAGTACTTGGCCAAGGCGTCCATTTTCTCGATCTGCACCGCCGCGTGGCGGTGGTTGTAAACCTGGTCGCGCAACCAGTCGAATTCGGCATGCAGCGCGGCGTCATCGGCCAGGCGGGTGGCCCAGACGCGCTGGTCTGCGTTCCAGCGGTAGCCGCGCGCCTTCAGCAGGTCTTTGGCATCAAACGGCGCGTTGGTGGCGCTCAGACGGTAGCTGGGGTGGTTGGCGGCCTCCAGCAACTGGGCCAGGCCGGTATGGGGGGCGTGCGGCAGCGGCACGGCCAGCACGGCCAAGAGCGCGTGGCAGTCCATCTCGGCACGGTGGGCGTCATAGAACAGGCCCAGTTCCTGCGCCAGGCTTTCCAGCTTGGCGGAACCACGACCCTGGGCTTTCCAGTCAATGTCGGCAAACGAGCAGGACCACGCCACCTTGGCAAACGCGGGCAGGCGGCTTTCCACAAACGGGCGGTCAAAGCCGGCGTTGTGCGCAATCACCACATCCACACCGTCCAGCAGCTCGGCCACGCGGTCCAGGTCCAGCGCCTGGCCTTGCACATCGGCATCGGTGATGCCGGTGATCTTCACCACCTCGGCCGGGATCGGCTTGCCCGGGTCTTCCAGCCCGTCGTACACCTGCACCGGCCCCACGGGCAGGCCCGTGGCGGTGTCCACATCCACGCGCAGCAGCGCCAGTTCGATGATTTTTTCGCGGGCCTGGTCCAGGCCAGTGGTCTCGGTGTCCAGCACCAGAATGCGTTTGATCGCACCCTGGGCCGTGCCAGGCCAGTTCAGCTTGGGCACCAGGCGGCGCTGCACACGGTAGTCGGGGTGGGCTTCTAGCGCGCGGGCCATGGCCTCGGCATCCAATGCCGGGGCTGCAGGTGCAACTTCGGCCACCGGGGCGGGCGCTGCGCGTGCACTGGCAGGCGCCTTGGTGGCGGCGCTCGACGTGCGCTTTTTGGCTGCGGGCTTGGCGCTGGGCAGTGTGGGCAAATCGGGTAAAAAATCAAAACCGAGCTGGTCTGTGGTCACGGGTGCACCTGGCAACAATAGGTGCTCCATTATTGCCCCTATCATCGGCGCCACCCTCCGAAAACCCCTATGCAAATCACCATTCTTGTGGGCAGCGTGCACGGCAATGCCAGCGCCGTGGCCCAGGCCCTGCAGATGGCCGCTGACGACATTGCCGCCCAGATCACCGTGCTGCCCATGGACGGGCTGGGCATCGCCGTGTTCGACCAGCCCGGCGCCTTCATCATCTGTACCAGTACCACCGGCAGCGGCGATGTGCCCGACAACGCCCAGGCGCTGTTCCATTCTCTGGACGCCCAGGCCAAGTACCTGGGCCATGTGCGATTTGGCCTGGTAGCGCTGTGCGACAGCAGCTATGGCGACAGCTTCATGGGCGGTGGCAAACAGTTTGACGAGCGCCTGCGCGACCTGGGAGCCCGGCGCGTGGGCGAGGTCTGCGTGCTGGACACCATGGAGACCAGCCAGCCCGAGGAAGATGCCGTCGCCTGGCTCAAGGCCTGGGCAGTCCAACTGGCGACAGTTGCATAAGAAATAGGCCTCTAGCCCCCGTAGAATCTGCGCGAGCAGCTTCACTTTTGATAGCAAACGCCATGACCACTAACACGCCTGCCCTCGCCGCCAAACCGCTGCGCCCGCTCAAGGGCGTGCGCATCCTCAGCCTGGCACTGAACCTGCCGGGGCCGGCCGCGCTGATGCGCTGCCACGCCATGGGCGCCACCTGCGTAAAGCTGGAGCCCCCGCAAGGTGACCCCATGGGCGCCTACAACCCCAAGGCCTACGCCGCGCTGCACGCGGGCATGAAGATCACCAGCGCCGACCTCAAGACCGAGAAAGGCCAGAAAGCCCTGCACAAAGAGCTGACCCGGGCCGACGTGTTGCTCACCTCCTTTCGCCCCTCGGCCCTCAAAAAGCTGGGCCTGGAGTGGAAGACACTGCGCAAACAGTACCCCCAGCTCTCGGTCGTAGCCATCGTGGGCGCCCCCGGCACACGGGCCGATGAACCCGGCCACGACCTGACCTACCTGGCCGAAAACGGCCTGGTGACGGGCCTGGACCTGCCGCCCACGCTGTACGCCGACATGGGCGGCTCGCTCATGGCGTCCGAGGGCGTGCTGCAGGCCCGGCTGCACCAGTTGCAAAAAGGCAAGGGCACGTACCAGGAAGTGGCACTGTCCGACGCTGCCGGCTACCTGGCCCTGCCCCGCAGTTGGGGCCTCACCACGCCGGGCGCTGCCGTGGGTGGCGGCCATGCGGGCTACCGCGTCTACCCCTGCAAAGACGGCCGCGTGGCGTTGGCCGCACTGGAGCCGCACTTTGCCGCCGCACTGGGCGCCGAGGCGGGTCTGCGACAATCGGGGCTTCTGGCCATGTTCGCCCCCGAGGCACACACCGCCATCGCCGCCTTCTTGGCTGGCAAAACCCGCCAGCAGCTTGACGCGCTGGCAACTTCCAAAGACATACCGCTGTACACGCTGGCCTGAAACAGGCCCGCCACTGATTGCTTGATGACTGCTGCCCGCGCCCCTGCCTCCCACTTTCGCCTGATCGACATCCTGAAGGTCGTTGCCGCCCAGTGCATCGTGCTGCACCACTTTTCGGCCTACGGGCCGCTGTCCGACGCGGCAGCCGAAGTGGCCCCCTCCGCCAGCGAATGGCTGTTTGACGACGCCCGCATTGCCGTGCAGGTGTTTCTCGTCGTGGCCGGCTACCTGGCCGCACGCGGCATGGCGTTCACCGTGCGCCGCGCGCCCAGCGTGTTGCAGGCGCTGGGCCAGCGCTACCTGCGTTTGGTCGTGCCCTTTGTGGCGGCGCTGGGCCTGACCATCCTGTGCGCAGCCATTGCCCGCCCCCACCTGGATGGCGATCTGGTGCCCGGCGCGCCCAGCCTGGCGCAACTGGCAGCCCATGCCAGCCTGCTGCACAGCGTGCTGGACGTGGATTCGCTATCGGCCGGCGTCTGGTACGTGGCGATTGACTTTCAGCTCTACGCCACCATCGCCCTGCTGCTGTGGCTGGGCCGTGGCCAGCGGCTGCTGAGCCTGGGCCTGGTGGCAGCACTGGCCGTGGCTTCGCTCACCTGGTTCAACATGGATGCCTCGCTGGACGCCTGGGCGCCCTACTTCTTTGGCGCCTACGGCCTGGGCGCACTGGCCTGGTGGGGCGGCCTGCGCGCGCGCCACGGCATCATGGCGCTGGGCCTGTACCTGGCCACGCTGAGCGCAGGTCTGGCTTCTCTGGTAGTGGACTTCCGCTCGCGCATCGCGCTGGCGCTCAGCGTATCCGCCGTGCTGGCCACCTTTGGCAGCTACCGGTTTGCACTGCCCCGCACCGTGGACCGCTGGGTGGGGCGCCTGAGCCGCACCTCGTACGCGCTCTTTCTGGTGCACTTCTCCGTGCTGCTACTGGCCAATGCGCTGTGGGCCGAGTTGGGGCTGGACGATGCCGAATGGGCGCTGCTCTTCATTGCCGCCAGTTGGGCTGTCAGCCTGGTCGCCAGCTACGCCTTCCACACCCAGGTGGAACTGCGCTTTGAACAATGGCGCCGCAGCGCCAAAGACGCGATCGCGGCCCAGGCCGCCAAGTAAAATCCGCCATCCAACTCAGAAAGATTCGCTATGGGCGCGCAATGGAAAGCAAAGGGCAAGGCCCTGGTGGCTGATGCCAAGGGCCGGCTGTTTACCAAGCTGGTGAAAGAAATTACCGTGGCTGCACGCGGCGGTGCCGACCCGGCCGCCAACGCCAAGCTGCGCCTGGTGGTGGAGCAGGCCCGCAAGGTCTCCATGCCCAAGGAAACGCTGGACCGTGCCATCAAAAAAGGCGCAGGCCTGACCGGTGAAGTGGTGCACTACGAACACGTCATCTATGAAGGCTTTGCTCCGCACCAGGTGGCCGTGATGGTGGAATGCCTGACCGACAACGTGAAGCGCACCGCCCCTGAAATGCGTGTGCTGTTCCGCAAAGGCCAGTTGGGCACCAGCGGCTCGGTGGCGTGGGACTTCAACCACCTGGGCATGATCGAAGCGGCACCCACTGCGGCCGATTCCGACGCAGAAGTGGCCGCGATTGAGGCCGGTGCGCAGGACTTTGAGCCCGGCGACGAAGAAGGCAACACCGTCTTCTACACCGACCCCACCGACCTCGATTTGGTGAGCCGCGCCCTGCCCAACTTCGGCTTCAACGTGCTGTCCGCCAAGCTGGGCTACAAGGCCAAGAACCCCGTGGACCCCAGCAGCCTGAGCGCCGAAGCGCTGGAAGAAGTAGAAGCCTTCCTGGCCGCCATCGACGGCAACGACGACGTGCAGAACGTCTACGTGGCACTGGCCGGCTGATGTCCCCTGCGGCCCTGTGGCTGACCGCCTGGGCCGCCCTCAACCTGCTGACCTTCGCGCTCTACGCGCGCGACAAGCACGCCGCCCGCACCGGCCAGTGGCGCACGCCGGAGAACACCTTGCACCTGCTCAGCCTGCTGGGCGGCTGGCCTGCGGCATGGGTGGCACAGCGGGTGTTGCGGCACAAGACCAGCAAGCGGAGTTTTCAACTCGTTTTTTGGCTGACGGTGGTGGTGAACCTAACCGGCGTGGGCGCGTATGCGTTCTTGCACAGCGCCAAGACGCTATCTATTTCATAGCTTCTTGCGCAACACCCACAAGGGCTAGAGATCGATTTCCCTTGAAACCTACCTCCCCTTTTGCTCAACTTTCCAGCTCCAACGGCTTGCTGCGCCAGATCTTGTCGGCGTACTCCCCTATCGTCCTGTCCGAAGAAAACGGGCCCATGGCGGCCACATTGCGCAGGGCTTTGACAGCCCAGGCATCACGGTCCTGGTAGGCCGCATCGACCTGCTCTTGCGCGGCAATGTAGGCCGCGTAGTCGGCCAGCAGCAGGTAGTGGTCGCCCCAGTTCACCAGCAGGTCGTAAATGGCCTGGAAGCGGCCTGGCTCGTCGGGGCTGAACAGGCCATCGCGGATGGCCTCTAGCACCGCAGTCAGCTCGGCGTTGCCCTCGGCAATGGCGCGTGGCTGGTAGCCGGCGGCGCGCGTGGCGGCCACCTGCGGTGTGGTCATGCCGAAGATGAAGATGTTGTCAGCGCCCACGTTTTCCAGAATCTCCACATTGGCGCCGTCCAGCGTGCCAATGGTGAGCGCGCCATTCAGCGCGAACTTCATGTTGCCGGTGCCCGAGGCCTCGGTACCGGCGGTGGAAATTTGCTCGGACAAATCCGCCGCCGGGATGATGCGCTCGGCCAGGCTCACGCTGTAGTTGGGGATGAACACCACCTTGAGCAGGCTGCCCACGCGCGGGTCGTTGTTCACCACGCTGGCCACGTTGTTGATGAGGTGGATGATCTGCTTGGCCATGTGGTAGGCCGACGCAGCCTTACCCGCAAACACCACCACGCGGGGCACGGTCACACTGCCGGGGTGGTGGATGATGCGCAAATAGCGCGTGACCACGTGCAGCACATTGAGCAGCTGGCGCTTGTACTCGTGGATGCGCTTGACCTGCACGTCGTACAGCGCGTCGGTGGGAATGGTGAGGCCCATGTTGGCCCGCACCCAGGCCGCCAGGCGTTCCTTGTTGGCGAGCTTGGCGCCCTGGAAGGCCTCGATCACCTTGGGCTGCGTGAGCACACCGTTCAGGCTGCTGAGCTGGGTCAAGTCACGGCGCCAGCCGGTGCCTACCTGCTTGTCCAGCACGGCAGACAAGGCAGGATTGGCCTGCGCCAGCCAGCGGCGCGGAGTGATGCCGTTGGTCTTGTTGTTGAAACGATCGGGCCAGAGGTTGGCAAAGTCCAGAAAGATGCTCTCCTTCATGAGCTCGGAATGCAACGCTGACACACCATTGACCGAGTGGCTGGTGACCACGGCCAGGTAAGCCATGCGCACACGGCGCTCGCCACCCTCGTCCACCAGGCTGACCTTGCGCAGCAACTCGGCACTGCCGCCGCGCTGCGAAATCTGCGCCAAAAACTGGGCGTTGATGTCGTAAATGATTTGCAGGTGGCGCGGCAGGATGCGGCCCATCATCTCCACGGGCCAGGTCTCCAGCGCCTCGTGCATGAGCGTGTGGTTGGTGTAACTGAACACGCCTTGGCACAGGCGCCAGGCGTCGGCCCAGGGCAGGTGGTGCTCGTCCAGCAGCAGGCGCATGAGCTCGGGGATGGCCAGCACGGGGTGCGTGTCGTTCAGGTGGATGCTGACCTTGTTGGGTAGCTCGTCAAAGCCGGTGTGGGTGCGCAGGTAGCGGTGCAACAGGTCCTGCACACTGGCGCTGCAGAAGAAGAACTCCTGGTGCAGGCGCAGCTCGCGGCCCGACGGCGTGGAGTCATCCGGGTACAGCACGCGCGACACGTTCTCGGAATGGTTTTTGGTCTCCACCGCAGCAAAGTAGTTGCCACGGTTGAAGGCACCCAGGTCAATCTCCTGCGTGGCCTTGGCCGACCACAGGCGCAGCGTGTTGGTGGCCTTGGTGGCGTAGCCGGGAATGATGGTGTCATAGGCCATGGCCTGCACGTCGTGGCTGTCCACCCATTTGTAGGCGTCGCCCTCTTTCACCACATGGCCGCCGAACTGCACGCGGTAGTTCACCTCGGGGCGCGGAAACTCCCAGGGGTTGCCGTGGGTGAGCCAGTAGTCGGGCACCTCCACCTGGCGGCCGTCCACAATGGTTTGTTTGAACATGCCATAGTCGTAGCGAATGCCATAGCCAAAGCCCGGAATATTGAGCGTGGCCATGGAATCGAGAAAGCATGCGGCCAGGCGGCCCAGGCCGCCATTGCCCAGCGCGGCATCGGGCTCCAGTTCAGTCACGGCGTCGATGTCCACCCCAAAGTCGGCCAGGGCCTGCTTGACACGCTCGCGCAGGCCCACGGCCAGCATGGCGTTGCTGAAGGTGCGGCCAATCAGGAATTCCATGCTGAGGTAGTAGACGCGCTTGGCGTCCTGCGCGTACTGGGCGCGCGTGGTGGTCATCCAGCGCTCCACCAGTTGGTCGCGCACGGCGTAGGCGGCTGCGTGCAGCCAGTCTTCGGGGCGGGCGGCGGCAGGGTCTTTGCCGACCACGAACATCAGCTTGTTGGCAATGGAGCGCTTGAGGGATTCGAGGTCGCGGCCGGGTGCGTCAAATTCAAAATTCACAGGGGTGGGCGTCGAGTTGGTCATACGTGGATCAGCTGTTGGTACAGCGCGGTGTAGTGCCCAGCGGCGGTAGTCCAGTCGAAGGCAAGCTTCATGCCGGTCTGGCGCACACGGTTCCATTCGGCCTTGCGGTGGTACAGCGCAAAGGCGCGGCGCACCGCGCGACGGTACTGGGTTTCATCAAAATCATCGAAGACAAAGCCGGTGGCGGTACGGTCTTCCAACGTCTCCAGGTCGCTGTCCACCACGGTGTCCGCCAGGCCACCGACCCGACGCACCAGCGGCAGGCTGCCGTACTTCAGGCCATACATCTGGGTCAGGCCGCAGGGCTCAAAGCGCGAGGGCACCAGCGTCACATCGCTGCCCGCAAAAATGCGGTGGGCAAAGGTCTCGTCGTAGCCCAGCTTGACCGCCACCCTGCCTGCATGCGCCTTGGACTGGGCCACAAAGGCCTGCTCCAACCCGGTCTCACCACTGCCCAGCACCAGCAGCTGGCCGCCGCGTGCCACGATTTCATCCACCGCGGCCAGCACCAGCGGCAAGCCCTTTTGTTCGGTCAGGCGGCTCACCACGGCAAACAGCGCTGCATCGGGCTCCAGCGCCAGCCCCATCTCGGCCTGCAGCACGGCCTTGTTCTGCGCCTTGCCGGTCATGTGGCGGGCGTCATAGGTATGGGCAATCAGCGCGTCGGTGGATGGGTTCCACACGCTGTCGTCCACCGCGTTCAGGATGCCGCTCAAGTGCTGGTTGCGCGCACGCAGCAGGCCGTCCAGCCCGCAGCCCTGCTCCGGCCCCTGAATCTCTTGCGCGTAGGTCGGGCTCACGGTGGTGATGTGGTTGGCGTAGAACAAGCCGGCCTTCATGAACGAGAGCTGGCCGTGGAACTCCATGCCGTGCACATGAAAGGCGCGCCCGGGCAGGCCCAGGTCGCCAAAGTGTTCTGGACCGAACACGCCCTGGTAGGCCAGGTTGTGCACGGTGTACACGGAAGGCACGTGCGGGCCGCGTCCTTCGTTCCACAGCGCCAAACTGGCGGGTGCCAGCGCGGCATGCCAGTCGTGGCTGTGCACCAGTTGGGGGCGCCACTGCGCGTCCAGGCCATGCGCCACATGGGCAGCCGCCAGACCCAGCGCCGCAAAGCGCCGGTGGTTGTCGCCATAGGCCTGTTTGTTGGCATCTTCGTAGGGATTGCCAGGTCGATCGTACAGGCCCGGGGCCATCAGCACATAAGCACCCAGCGTGCGCCCTTCACGGGCCAGCGCGGGCAAGCTGCCGTAGACCACCTCCACCTGTTCGCCCCAGGGCATGGCAAAGCTGCCCACGGGCACCGCGCCCTCCAGCCCCGCGCAGATGGCCGGGAAGCCTGGCAGCATCACGCGAACATCACATCCGGCCTCCTGCAAAGCGGCCGGCAGCGCCCCGGCAATGTCGGCCAGCCCCCCGGTTTTGAGCAAGGGAAAAATCTCGGCACTGACTTGCAGGATGCGCATGGAAGAAGGCATAGGTGGGGTGGATATGCGGTGGTTCTGGATTACGGAGCTGGCAGGCGGTTCAGCATGTCCTTGGTGACCAGTACCACGCCATTTTCGGTGCGCTCAAAGTGCGCAGCATCGGCCACGGGGTCTTCGCCAATCACCAAGCCGTCGGGCAGCGTGCAACCCCGGTCCACCACCACGCGGCTCAGGCGGCAGCTCTGGCCAATGGTCACTTCAGGCAGCAGCACGGCCTGGTCAATCACGCAGAAGGAGTGCACCCGCACGCTGCTGAACAGCACCGAGTTGCTGACGATGGAGCCCGACACGATGCAACCGCCCGACACCATGGTGTTGATGGCCTGGCCGTGTTTGCCATCGGCGTCCTGCACAAACTTGGCCGGGGGCAGCTGGCGCTGGCTGGTCCAGATGGGCCAGTTGGTGTCGTAAATGTCCAGCTCGGGTGTGACCGAGGCCAGGTCCAGGTTGGCCTCCCAGAACGCGTCGATCGTGCCCACATCGCGCCAGTACGGAACGGCGTCGGGTGTGGATGACACACAGGACATGGAGAACGGGTGGGCAATCGCCCGGCCCTCGCGCACCACGCGCGGGATCACGTCCTTGCCAAAGTCGTGGCTGGAGTTGGGATTGGCAATGTCGTCTTCCAGCAGGTCGTACAGGTACTTGGAATCGAAGATGTAAATACCCATGCTGGCCAAGGACACGGCATCGTTGCCGGGCATGGGGGGCGGGTCGGCTGGTTTTTCCACGAACTCGGTGATCTTGCGGGTACCGTCCACCGCCATCACACCAAACGCACTGGCCTCGGCACGCGGCACCTCGATGCAGCCCACGGTGCAACCGGCGCCGCTGTCCACATGGTCCTTGAGCATCAGCGAGTAGTCCATCTTGTAGACGTGGTCGCCAGCCAGCACCACCACGTATTCGGGCTTGCTGCTCTGGATGATGTCCAGGTTTTGGTAGATGGCGTCGGCTGTGCCACGGTACCAGTGTTCCTCGTCCACGCGCTGCTGGGCGGGCAACAGGTCCACCATCTCGTTCAATTCAGCGCGCAAAAAACTCCAGCCGCGCTGCAGGTGGCGCAACAGCGAGTGCGACTTGTACTGCGTGATAACGCCGATGCGGCGGATACCCGAATTCACGCAGTTGGACAGCGCAAAGTCGACGATGCGGAACTTGCCGCCAAAGTACACCGCAGGTTTGGCGCGGCGGTCGGTCAGCTGCTTCAGGCGCGAACCGCGCCCGCCCGCCAACACCAAGGCGATGGTGCGGCGCACCAGCATATGGGGCTGCATGTGGCGTTCTTGCTGCACAAGGCTGCGTGGGGTGTCTGTCGTGCTCATGCTTGTCTCCTGTTCATTTTTAGTGGGATCGTTCTGCAAAAAATCGAAACATCAGGTCATCACGGTCGGTCGGTCCATGCCGGTGAAGGCGCGCACCTTGGCCACCGCCTCGGCCAGCGCCACCAGCGGCTGCAAGGCCTCTTGCGCGGGCAGGTCTTGGCGAGCCGGGTTGGGCTCGTGGCGCTCCAGGTACACACGCAAGGTGGCGCCTTCGGTACCCGTGCCGGAGAGGCGGAACACCACGCGCGAACCGTCGGTCAGCACCACGCGCACGCCCTGCTTCTGGCTCACGCTGCCATCCACGGGGTCGGTGTAGGCAAAGTCATCGGCCAACGCAATGGGCAGGCCCGCCACCGTGGTGCCGCCCAGCGTGGGTAAAGCGGCACGCAGCTCGCGCATCAGCGCATCGGCCTTGTCGGTGGGAATGGCCTCGTAGTCGTGGCGCGAGTAGACGCAGCGGCCGTGTTCCTTCCACAACGCGCGAACCAGTTGTTCCACGGTCTGGCCCGTCGTTGCTACCAGGTTGAGCCAGAACAGCACGGCCCACAGGCCATCTTTTTCGCGCACATGGCTGGAGCCTGTGCCATAGCTTTCTTCACCGCACAGGGTGACCTTGCCCGCATCCATGAGGTTGCCAAAAAACTTCCAGCCCGTGGGCGTCTCGAAACACGGGATGCCCAGCGCCTTGGCCACGCGGTCTACCGCCGTGCTGGTGGGCATGGAGCGCGCCACGCCAGCCAAGCCAGCTTGGTATGCAGGTACCCGGGTGGCGTGGGCGGCTAACACGGCCAAGCTGTCAGACGGCGACACCACGAACTTGCGGCCCACCACCATGTTGCGGTCGGCATCGCCATCGCTGGCAGCACCCATGTCGGGTGCGTTGTCGGCAAACAAATGGGCAATCAAGTCCTCCGCATTCACGGGGTTGGGGTCCGGGTGCAGGCCACCAAAGTCTTCCAGCGGCTCGGCATTCACCACGGTGCCCGCGGGTGCACCCAGCGCTCCTTCCAGCAGAGCCTTGGCATAGGGGCCGCCCACGGCCCACATGGCGTCGTAGCGCAAGCGAAAACCGCCCGCAAACAGGGTGCGAATGGCCGCAAAGTCAAACAGGCCGCGCATGACTTCGGCGTAGTCACTCACGGGGTCAATCACCACAATGTCGGTGCCTTCCAGACGGCTGGTACCCAGCGCGTCCAGTGCCACATCAGGCGTATCGGCGGTGTGCAATTCGCTGAGCTGCAGGGTGCGCGCGTAAACCGCATCAGTCACTTTCTCGGGCGCCGGTCCGCCATTGGCCACGTTGTACTTGATGCCAAAGTCGCCATCGGGCCCGCCGGGGTTGTGGCTGGCCGACAGCACGATGCCGCCACTGGCGCCGTGCTTGCGGATCACTGCGCTGACCGCGGGGGTGGACAAAATACCGCCCTGCCCCACCAGCACACGGGCATAGCCCTTGGCCGCGGCCATGCGCAGGATGGTCTGGATGGCAACGCGGTTGTGGAAGCGGCCGTCGCCCCCTACCACCAGGGTCTGGCCTGCGGCATCGGGCAGCACATCAAACAGGGCCTGGACAAAGTTTTCCAGGTAGCGTGGCTGCTGGAACACAGTCACTTTTTTGCGCAGCCCCGAGGTACCGGGGCGCTGGCCGTCAAACGGCGTGGTGGGCAGAGTGATGATGGGCATAGGTAGTTGGGGCGTAGTTAAAAAAAGGTTATAGACCGGCGGCACTGACCAGCCAGAGACTTTGGGCGGGCACCTGGACACGTGGCGGCAACGTTTGGTCGGGGACGGTGCCAGTATGCGTTTCCAGGCGCAGCCGCCAGAGCGTGCCAGCGGGTGCCACCGGCAGTGTGAACTCGGTGGTCTCCGCTGTGGGGTTGAGCAACAGCAGGCAGGCAGGCGATGGCTTTGCCCCCACCCCCTCTGGCACAGGAATCAGTACCAACACCAGCGCACGCTCATGCGGATGGTGCCAGTCAGAGGCGCTCAGTGCATCGCCGTGCGGGGCCCACCACTGGGCTACCGGCGCGTGCTGGGGGCCATGGTCTGCGCTGCTGCGCCACCAGGCGCTGCTGTGCAGCACGGGCAGTGCGCGGCGCAGGGCCAGCACACTGGCAACAAAGTCGGTGAGAGCAGCATCGGCCCGGTCCCAGTGCAGCCAGGTCGTGGGGTTGTCCTGGCAGTAGGCGTTGTTGTTGCCACCCTGGCTGTGGCCTAGTTCGTCACCCGCCAGCAGCATGGGCGTGCCCAGCGACCACAGCAGGCTTGCCAGCAACACGCGTTGCTGGCGCGCGCGCAGTGCCAACACCTGCGGGTCATCGCTGTGGCCTTCCACACCATTGTTCACACTCAGGTTGTGGCCATGTCCATCGCGGTTGTGCTCGCCATTGGCCTCGTTGTGGCGCTCGTTGTAGCTCACCAAGTCCATCAGCGTGAAGCCATCGTGCGCCGTCACCAGGTTCACGCTGCTGTGGGCGGCGCGCCGCGTGGGGTTGAAGACGTCCACCGAGCCGGCCAGGCGGTTGGCCAGATCAGCGCGGCTGGCACCGTGCTGCAGCCACGCGCTGCGCTGCGTGTCGCGAAAGCGATCGTTCCACTCCAGCCAACCGACTGGGAAAGCACCCAGCTGGTAGCCACCGGGGCCAATGTCCCAAGGCTCGGCCACCATGAGCCGGTCGCGCAGCACCGGGTCTTGTGCAATCGCCATCAGGAATGGCGCATTGGCCTCAAAGCGATGTTCGCGGTCGGCGCCCGCGCGTGCCATCACAGGCGCCAGGTCAAAGCGGAAACCGTCCACGCCAAACTCCTGCACCCAGCCGCGCAGGCTGTCCATCACGGTGCGCAGCACCAGCGGGTGGGTCAGGTTCACGCAGTTGCCGCAGCCGGTCCAGTTGGCGTACAGCGCGGGGTTGCTGTGGTCCAGGTGGTAGTAAGTGGCGTTGTCGATGCCGCGCAGGCTGAGCGTGGGGCCCAGCTCATCGGTTTCACCCGTGTGGTTGTAGACCACATCCAGAATCACCTCTAGCCCCGCCGCATGCAGCGCATCCACCAGCGCGCGAAATTCGCTGCGCGGGCTGGTGCCCGGGGTGCCGCTCCAGTAGCGGTGCTCGGGGGCATTCCAGGCAATCGGGCTGTAGCCCCAGTAGTTGGAAAGGCCTAGGCGAATCAGCCGCACTTCGTCCGCACGGTGTGCCACGGGCATCAGGCTCACGGTAGTCACGCCTAGGCTACGCAAATGTGCAATGGCCGCAGGGTGCGCCAAGCCTGCGTAGCTGCCGCGCAGTGCCGCGGGTACATCGGGGTGCAGGGCGGTAAAGCCTTTGAGATGCAGCTCGTAGAGCACCCGCTGGGCGGGGTCCACCTGCACCCGGCCTTGCGGTGGCGGCAGGTCCTGCACCACACGGGCCTTCAGCGCCGTGGTGGCGTTGTCGCGTGGATCCGATTGGTTGGGGTTGCCGGGCACATGGCCTACATGCACGTCGTCGCCGTCGTAGCGCCCCACCACCTCGCGTGCGGCAGGGTCCAGCAGCAACTTGGCGGGGTTAAAGCGTTGGCCCTGCGCAGGGTTCCAGGGGCCATGCACGCGCCAGCCATAGGCCAGACCGGCCTGGGCACCCGGCAGAAAACCGTGCCACACACCGTCTACCGGCCCTTGCATCGCTAGGCGTTGCACCTCCGTTGTGGCACTCGCGTCGAACAGACACAACTCAACGGCCTGTGCGTTCGGCGCTGCGAGGCAAAAGTTCACGCCCTGGGCGCGCAGATGCGCGCCCAGGGGTTGCGTTTGGCCGGGGTGCAAAGTCATGCCGACGGGATCCGCTGGGTCGTTCAAGGTGTCACGCGGGTGAGCACAAGGCATGCCAATGGCGGCAAGGTCAGCACCACGGACTGCGCACGGTGATGGGCGGCCACTGCATCGGTGCTCAATTCGCCATTGCCCACGCCGCTGCCACCGTACACCACGTTGTCGGTGTTGATCAGCTCCCGCCAGGTACCCGCGACCGGCATGCCGACGCGATATCCATAGCGCGGCAGGGGCGTGAAGTTGCACACCACCACGGCGCATTCGCCCGCCAGGCCATAACGCACAAAGGCCACGATCGACTGGGCCGCATCCTCATGCGCAATCCAATCGAACCCACCACTTTGCACATCCTGCTGGTGTAGCGCGGGAAAGGCCTGGTACACGCGGTTCAGGTCGCGCACCAGGCGCTGTACACCCTGGTGGGCAGGCTGTTGCTCCAGCGACCAGGACAGCTCCGAGCCATCAGCCCACTCGGTCGGCTGAGCCAACTCGCAGCCCATGAATAGCAGCTTCTTGCCTGGGTAGGCCCACATGAACCCATAGAGCGCGCGCAAATTGGCAAACCGCTGCCAGTCGTCGCCCGGCATCTTGCCCAAGAGCGAGCCCTTGCCATGCACCACTTCGTCATGCGAGAGCGGCAGCACAAAGTTTTCGGTGAAGGCGTACATCAGCCCGAAGGTGAGCTGGTTGTGGTGGTGCCGGCGGTGCACCGGGTCCATCGACGCGTACTTCAGCGTGTCGTGCATCCAGCCCATGTTCCACTTGTAGTGAAAGCCCAGGCCACCGCTTTGCAGGTCCGGACTGGGCGGGCGGCTCACGCCAGGGAAGGCGGTGGACTCTTCGGCCAGCGTGATCGCACCGGGCCGCTCGGTACCCACCGTGTGGTTCATGCGGCGCAGGAACTCGATGGCCTCCAGGTTCTCGCGCCCCCCGTGTTTGTTGGGAATCCATTGGCCCTCTTCACGGCTGTAGTCGCGGTACAGCATGGAGGCCACGGCGTCCACGCGCAGGCCGTCGATGCCGTAGCGCTCCAGCCAGTACAGCGCGTTGCCCACCAGGAAGTTGCGCACCTCGGTGCGGCCGAAGTTGTAGATCAGCGTGTTCCAGTCCTGGTGGAAGCCTTCCTTGGGATCGGCATATTCGTACAGGTGCGTGCCGTCGAACTCGGCCAAGCCGTGTGCGTCGCTGGGGAAGTGCGCGGGCACCCAATCCAGAATCACGCCCAGACCTGCCGCATGTGCGGCGTCCACAAAGAACTTGAAGTCTTCCGGCGATCCAAAGCGCGAGGTAGGCGCAAACAGGCCCAGCGGCTGGTAGCCCCAGGAGCCGTCAAACGGATGCTCGCTGACAGGCAGCAGCTCCAGGTGGGTAAAACCCATCTCCTTGGCGTAGGGCACCAGGGTGTCGGCCAGCTCGCGGTAGCTGAGCCAGCGCCAGCCCTCGGCCTTGCGCCACGAGCCCAAATGCACCTCGTAAATGCTAATGGGCTTGTCGAACGCATTGGCGGCGGCACGCTCGGTGCGCATGGGCAGGCGCGGCGGCAGCGGATAGACCACGCTGGCGGTGTGGGGCCGCAGCTGGGCGTGGAAGGCAAAGGGGTCGGCCTTGACGGCAATTTGGCCCTGTGCACCCAAAATTTCAAACTTGTAGAGGTCGCCCTGAGCGACGTCGGGGATGAAGATTTCCCACACACCGCACTCGCGCCGAAAGCGCATGGGGTGGCGCCGACCGTCCCACTGGTTGAAGGAGCCAACCACCGAAACACGGCGCGCATTCGGCGCCCAGACTGCAAAGCTGGCCCCCGACACACCGTTGATGCAGACCAGATGAGCCCCCAGGCATTCAAACGGGCGCTGGTGGGTGCCTTCGGCCAGCAGCCACAGGTCCAGGTCTTGCAGCACCAGGGGGAAGCTGTAGGGGTCTTCGAGCAATTGTGCGGGGGCTGCGGCCCACTGCACGCGCAGCTGGTACGCGAAGGCCTCGGCTTCGGCCAGCACCGTGCCAAACACCACGCCACCTGCCTGCCGCTGCAAAGCAGCGCGCACCAGGCCGGTGGCCTTGTCGATCAGATCCACCTGCTCAGCACCCGGCAACAGCGCGTTCACCGCCAGGCCGTCGGGGCGGACATGCATGCCCAGCACGCTAAAAGGATCGGGGTGCTCCGCCCGCATCAGTGCGGACAGGTCGTGGTCTTGCAGCGTCATGGTGTGGGGGTCGGCACCGGGGTGCCGCCGCTTTGTCTCTTGTTGACGAACAGCTTAGTGCATTCTCAAGGCGTTTTACTTAGTCAACGCCCGTGCACTGCCTCCAAGACCCAATTTGTACCCTGTTTTGTGGCGAGTTACCGATACTCGCCCCTCCAAAAAGTCACACGCACCGATATACGCCCTGTTACATTTTGTATAGGCCGTCCATTCAGTGGCCGCCCTACGCCATATACGGAAAGGAAATGATGACTTCTTATGACTATGGGCTTGCCGACTTTGAATATATTGCCGCCGGTGCTGCTGTTTTGGCCAGCGGCGGCGGGGGCAGTTACCTGGATGCGCTGTCGATACTGAACGAGTTGGGCCAAAGCGGCTGGACAGGTAGCGTAACCGTCCGCCCCTATGACGGCAGCAGCAACTGCTGCGTGGTGGCCATGATGGGCTCTCCCGATGCTGGCGACGCTTTGACCCTGGTCGACATCCAGAACTCGGTAGCCAATACGCTGTTCCTGCTACAAAGCACCACAGGCTACACGACAAGCTGTGTCATCCCGGTGGAGATTGGGGCCATCAACTCGCTGGTGCCGCTGCTGGGCGCAGTGGCTTGCGCTGACACCCTGTGGGTGATAGACGGTGATGGCGCGGGCCGGGCTGTGCCCGAGCTGCCACAAACCACCTTTGTAGGTGCTGCGAATCTGCCTGTCAGCCCCTGCGCACTCGCTACCGATGTGGCCGACTACAGCACAGCCGAGTCGGCGCTGTTGAGCGCCCCCACCGCCGCCCAGATGGAAACGCTGGCCGGCGGAGTAGTGGGTGGGTTTGGCGGGTTTTCCGGCATCGCGCTGTGGCCATCCAATGCCAGCAACAACTATGGTCTGACCGGCAACTACATTCCCGGCACGCTGGCGCAAGCCTGGGGCCTGGGCCAGTTTCTGCTACAGGGCAGTACGCCGCAGTCCAGTGCCAGCGTGGCCGCGCAGATCGCGCTGCTCACCGGCCGCACAGCCAGCGTCGCGGTGAGTAACTTCTATATCACCAGCGTTACCCAGACCACCACGTCGGCTTCGTTAGATGCAGGGGTTATACGGCTGGACAATACGCAAGATCCCGCCCAGAGTACCCAGACGTGCAGTATTTACAACATGAATGAAAACCTCATCATGTATTCCAGCCAAAGCACGGCACCGATGATCATCGCGCCGGATTCGATCTGCTATTACTCCGAAAGTACGGGCCTGGGCTTCTCAAATGCGAGCGACGATCTGGCGGTGTACTTCGATTCCGCAACCGGCAAGAGCACGGGCAAGATGGTCAGCATCATCCAGGTCTCTACCGCACCACAGCTGTATGCCACACCTGGCGTCCTGGACTCGTTTGCCAGCCTGCTGCGCGACATAGGCTACGCGGGCGCTATGCCCTCCAACTAGACTGCCCATGGACGAAAAAGACCTCAATAAGGAACGCCTTGAGCTTGCGTTGGAGGCTGCGGGTCTGGACCTGTGGGAAAACAACTTGCTGACCGGTGAAGTCACCCGCAAGGCCATGAAAACCTTTGGCGAGCTGGGCTACAACGACCAGGAGGTGCTTCACAATCTGAAACACATGCTCGAGTTCGTCCACCCAGACGATCTCGAAATGATCCAGACAGCAGTGCATGACCACTTGGCGGGCCGCACGCCAGAGTACCGCTGCGAGTTCCGGCTGCGCTCCAAGGCGGGCACATGGATCTGGTATGCCAACTACGGCAGGATCATGGACGCCAACAGCACCGCTCCCGGCCAGCGCTTCATAGGCGTCACCTTCAACATAGACAACCGCAAGCGCAAGGAAGACGAGATCGCCCAAATCAACCGCAAGCTGGCCGAGCAAAACACGATGTTGCAATCGATGAACGCCGCGCTCGAACGGCTGGCCTCCAGCGATGCGCTAACCGGCCTGGCCAACCGGCGCACGCTGATGGAGCTGGGCGCCAAGGAATGCCTGCGCGCCGCTCGGTTTAGTCACTCCCTGTCGGTGCTGATGGTGGACCTCGACTCCTTCAAGGCTGTGAACGACAACTGGGGCCACTCCGTAGGTGACCGGGTAATTTGTGCAGTGGCTGACATCTGCCGCCAACGCGTACGCGAGGGCGTAGACGTAGTGGCCCGGCTAGGTGGCGAAGAATTTGTGGTCATGCTGCCGGAAGCCAGTCTAGCCAACGCGCACCTGATCGCAGAGTCGTTGCGCCAAGCAGTGCAAGAGCAGCGGGTGGACAACGAAGACGGCAACCCCGTGCCCTTCACTATTAGCATTGGTGTAGCCGCCCTGGGCGCTGGCGGCGAATCGTTTGAGCAACTGCTTAGCCACGCCGACAAGGCGCTGTATAAGGCCAAGCAGAATGGAAGAAACCAAGTACAAATCTTCGCTCCCCTGCCCCACAAGCCCCAGCTGGTACCACCCGCAGCGGCAAATCCCGGCTAATTGCTTACGAATTTCAGGCCTTTTAGCGGCGCTTATTCCGTGTAGCCTTAGCGTAATCGTTCGACTAGATAGCCACGCGTAGCCAATAAGGCCGGCAGCCCTTGCGGCCCCGCCATGTGCAGACTGCCCACTGCCACCAGCAGTTTTTTGCCGCTGGTGTGCAAGGCGTCCACGCGCTGCGCCAAGCCGGGATTGCGGTCGTCCAGCAAGCGGCGCATCTGCTCCTTCTCGCTAGGCGTATCGGCGCACTGGCACCATTCGTTGTAGCGGGACAGTACATCGAAGTCGGCGGTGTCCCACACATCCACCGTGCGCAACAGCATCTGGCGCAAGCGGTCGGTTTCCAGGTCATCCAACCCCTCGCGCACCACGGTGTTGGCCTCGGCCGCGTTGCGGGCCAGCAAGGCATGCATCTGCTCCTGCACGGTTTCCAGCGAGACTACGGTCCGCGCCATGCTACGCGCCACCACGGACAACAGCACTTCGGAGCCATAGGTGGGGTCCAGCCCGTCGCGCCGCCCAACCAAAGCGGACAAGGTAATGAGCTGCATTTCAGCCGGCACCTTGTCCACATCTTGCGTGGGCAGGCACTGGGCCTGCAGCTGGCGCAGCAGCCGTGCCCGCAGCGCCGCGGTCAGGGGCCGCAACTTCATCTGGGCCAAGCCGGCCGCCATCTCGCGCTGCATATCAGGGTTCAGCGGGTCCAGCTCCAGGGCCAGGGTGTCGGTGGCTTGCAGCGCATCCCGCAGCAGCGGGCCGGGCGCCATCCACGCGGCACGGCCCACATGCAGCGTGCCATACAGGTACGAGCTGTGGCCACCTTTGCTGATGCGCCACAGCAGGCCACGGTCTTGAGCCTGGGCCGCTGCCGCCTGGAACAGGGGTTCATTCAGCGGCTGGGCTGCGGGTGGGCAGGCTCCTGCCGTACCGTCTGCCGCGCTGGCAACGGCACCACTGAACAGCCAGCCCAGCGTGCAGATTGCTACAAATTGAATAGCTGCTCGCGCAGAGGGCATGGGGGCTAGAGGCCTATTTGACTTCAAAAAACAGGCTAGCGCGGCTTGCGGGGCAGCTTGGCACTGGGCTTGGCCGCACCGGTCACGCGCGGGGGCAAACCAGTGTGCTGGGTCAGCATACGGCCTTTGACTGGCGCAGCCGCCTTGGTGGGCGCCGCGGTCGAATTCTTCTTGCGCGCGCTCTGGTAGCCACCATCGCCCAAGGGCTGGAAGGTGGGGATCAGGTGGTGCTTGCCATTGCCAACCAGGTCGGCGCGGCCCATGGTCTTCAGCGCCTCGCGCAACAGCGGCCAGTTGTTGGGGTCGTGGTAGCGCAAAAACGCCTTGTGCAGGCGGCGACGCTTCTCACCGCGCACGATGTCCACGGTCTCATCATCGCTCTGCGCCGTGCGATGCACGCGCTTGAGCGTGTTGCGGCCAGAGTGGTACATCGCAGTGGCCGTGGCCATGGGGCTGGGGTAGAAGGTCTGCACCTGGTCGGCGCGAAAACCATTCTTCTTCAGCCAGATGGCCAGGTTCATCATGTCTTCGTCGGTGGTACCCGGGTGGGCGGCGATGAAGTAGGGAATCAGGAACTGCTTCTTGCCGGCCTCGGCGCTGAACTTCTCGAACAGCTGTTTGAACTTGTCGTACGAGCCAATGCCGGGCTTCATCATCTTGGTGAGCGGGCCCTGCTCGGTGTGCTCGGGCGCGATCTTCAGGTAGCCACCGACGTGGTGCTGCACCAGTTCTTTCACATACTCGGGGCTCTTCACGGCCAGGTCGTAACGCAGGCCGGAGCCAATCAGGATCTTCTTGATGCCCTTGAGCGCACGGGCCCGGCGGTAAATCTTGATCAGCGGGTCGTGGTTGGTGGTCAGGTTCTGGCAGATGCCGGGGTAGACGCAGCTGGGCTTGCGGCAGGCCGCTTCGATCTCGGGGCTGCGGCAGCCCAGACGGTACATATTGGCCGTGGGGCCGCCCAGGTCGGAAATGGTGCCGGTGAAGCCCTTGACCTTGTCACGGATGTCTTCGACTTCCTTGATGATGGATTCTTCCGAACGGCTTTGGATGATGCGGCCCTCGTGCTCGGTGATGGAGCAGAAGGTACAGCCACCAAAGCAGCCGCGCATGATGTTCACACTGAAGCGAATCATTTCCCAGGCCGGGATCTTGGTGGCGTGGTCGTGGCTGCCGTTTTCGTCGGCATAAGCAGGGTGCGGGCTGCGCGCATACGGCAGGTCAAACACCATGTCCATCTCGGCCGTGGTCAGCGGGATGGGGGGCGGGTTGATCCAGACGTCACGCGCCGTGGTGCCTTCGCCATGCGCCTGTACCAGGGAGCGGGCGTTACCGGGGTTGGTTTCCAGGTGCAGCACGCGGTTGGCATGGGCATAGAGGATGGGATCGGAGCGCACCTGCTCGTAGCTGGGCAGGCGGATGACCGAGCGCTCCCGCGGCGGCACCTTGTACTTGCCCAGGCCATGCAAGGCGGGGTTGGGCATAAACGTCAAGGGTTTTATGGCCTCAGCCCGCATGGCCTCTGCGCGGGCCGCTCCTTCTTTGGTAGCACCCTCGGCCACCAGTTTGGCTTCGTCGTCCTTGGAACAGGTGGCGCCGTTCTCTGCGGCCTGCTCGCTGGTGGTCATGTAGGGGTTGATGTGGGCTTCCACACGCCCGGGCTCGTCCACGGTGGTGGAGGTGATTTCGAACCAGCCCTTGCCAGTCTCGTCGTCGGGGCGGCGCACAAAGGCGGTGCCACGCACATCGGTGATCTGCTCCACCGGCACCTTGGCGGCCAGGCGGTGGGCGATTTCCACAATCGCGCGCTCGGCGTTGCCATACAGCAGCAGGTCGCATTTGGCGTCTACCACCACGCTGCGGCGCACCTTGTCGCTCCAGTAGTCGTAATGGGCAATGCGGCGCAGGGAGCCTTCGATACCGCCCAAAATGATGGGCACGTCCTTGAAGGCCTCGCGGCAGCGTTGGCTATAAACAATGGCGGCGCGATCGGGGCGCTTGCCGCCCACGTCGCCAGGCGTATAGGCGTCGTCACTGCGGATCTTGCGGTCCGCGGTGTAGCGGTTGATCATGGAATCCATGTTGCCGCTGGTCACGCCCCAGAACAGATTGGGCTTGCCCAGGGCCTTGAAGGCCTCGGCGCTGGACCAGTCGGGCTGGGCGATGATGCCCACGCGAAAGCCCTGCGCTTCCAGCATGCGACCGATCACCGCCATGCCAAAGCTGGGGTGGTCCACATAGGCGTCACCCGTCACCAGAATGATGTCGCAGCTGTCCCAGCCCAGCACATCCATCTCTTTGCGGCTCATGGGCAAAAACTTGGCCGTGCCAAAGCGGGCCGCCCAGTACTTGCGGTAACTGGACAGCGGCTTGGCGGCGCGCGCGAAAAAGGAGACGTCGACTGGGGCGTTCATGGATATCCGGGGGTAACCCTAGAGTGTAAGGTTTTGTGCCTGTTCACGCACTCTCTAGGGACAAGCGGCGCAGGGGGGACTGAAAGCGCAATCGGAACTTTGCGCACTGTTCGCCAGCGGAAAGCGCCAAATGGCTGATTTTCCACGGTAAAAACCCCAATGCACTGGCTTGGGGCGGCATCAAATTTGCTGTGCTTAGCCCGTAGAATGATTTTTTCTTATTTTTCAATCCGCCGGGGCTTGCTCCGGCAACTCTAAGGGAACTTTTCCATGAAGAAACTCCTGCTGGCACTGGCAGTCACCTCGATTTTGGCTGCTTGCGGCAAAAAAGAAGAAGCTGCGCCCGCAGCGCCTGCTGCTCCCGCATCGGCCCCAGCCGCTGCCGCACCTGCGCCTGAAGCCGCCGTGTTGAAGGTCGCCATCGACCCTACCTACGAACCCTTCACCTTCAAGTCCGCCGACGGCAAACCCACCGGCTTTGACGTGGATGTGGCCAACGCCCTCTGCGAACAAATCAAGCGCAAGTGCGAATTTGTCGAACAAGTCTGGGACAGCATGATCCCCGGCCTGAACGCCAAGAAATACGACGTCATCATCAGCTCCATGTCCATCACGGACGACCGCCTGAAAGAAGTTGACTTCACCGACAAGTACTACAACACCCCCAGCCGTCTGGTGCTGAAAAAGGGTGTGAAGTTCACCGATGCGGCGTCCATCAAGGGCAAAAAGATTGGCGTTCTGAAGGGCTCTACCCAAGAAAAATACGCTTTGGGTGACCTGAAACCCGCCGGCGTGATCGTGAACTCCTACGAAGCCCAAGACCAGGTTTACCTGGACATCAAGTCCGGCCGTTTGGACGGTACCGTGGCCGACTACATGGAAGTCACCGGTGGCTTCCTGTCCAAGCCCGAAGGCGCCAAGTACGAGCTGGTCGGACCTGACCTGAAGGATCCCAAGTACTACGGCTACGGCGCTGGCATTGCCTTGCGCAAAGGCGAAGACAAGCTCAAAGCCGAACTGAACGACGCCATCAAGGCGATTCGTACGAACGGCACTTACAAGACCCTGAACGACAAGTACTTCGCCAAGTACAACATCGACGTTTACGGCGAATAATTCTTGTAATTGCTCATACCAACGGGGCGCTTTTCTGCGCCCCGTTGCGTTAACCGCTACCCCGGCCCCTCCATGAATGCTTATTACGTCGCAATCCTGCAAGGCTCGGTGCTGACCATCGGCGTCTCGCTCTGCGCTTTGGTGGTGTCCATCGTCCTAGGCCTGCTTGGCGCTGCGGCCAAACTGTCTGGGCGCCCGGTGCTGGTGTCCATTGCATCGGCCTACACCACCGTCATCCGCGGTGTGCCTGATCTCGTCGTCATGCTGCTGGTCTTTTACGGTGGCACCATTGGCCTGAACCACCTGCTGGAACTCTCTGGCAGCAAGGCCACCATCGACATCAACCCCTTTGCGGCCGGCGTACTGACTCTCGGTTTCATCTACGGTGCCTACATGACGGAAACCTTCCGCGGCGCCATCCTCTCCATCCCCAAGGGCCAGATGGAAGCGGCCTGGGCCTTCGGCATGGGCCCGCTGAGAACCTTTGTGCGCATCACCACGCCGCAAATGGTGCGCTACGCCCTGCCCGGCTTCACGAACAACTGGCTGGTGCTGATCAAGTCCACCGCACTGGTCAGCCTGATTGGCTTGAAGGAAATGACCTACCTCTCCAAACAGGCCAGCGCCGCGACGCGCTCTCCGTTTGCATTCTTCCTGTTCACTGCGGCCCTGTTCCTGATCTACACCACCATCTCGCTGTACGCACTGCGCAAGCTCAATGCGCGCTACAGCCTGGGTGCCAAGCGGGGTGAACTATGAAATGGCATGTGATTTTTGAGCCCCAGAACCTGGAGCTCTACGCCACCGGCATCCTCACCACACTGGGACTGCTGCTCTCGTCACTGGGCATTGGTGCCGTGCTGGCGCTGATTTTTGCCCTACTGCTGACCGGTCCCTGGGCACCGCTGCGATGGATCGTCGGGGCCTACACCTATGTCATCCGCGGCACACCGCTACTGATCCAGGTCTACCTGATTTACTACGGCCTGGGCCAGTTGGAATGGATCCAGGCGCGCTGGGACGATGTCTGGCCTTGGACGCATTTCAAGGAGCCCTTCTTCTGCGCGCTGCTGGCCTTCAGCCTGAACACCGCGGGCTACACCGCCGAAATGCTGGCAGGCGCCATCCGAGAGACCTCGGCCGGCGAGATCGAATCGGCGCAAGCCTATGGAATGAGCCGCTTTCAGGTCATGCGCTACATCGTGCTGCCCAGTGCACTGCGCCGTACCCTGCCCGCCTACAGCAATGAGGTGGTCATGATGCTGCAGAGCACCAGCTTGGCCAGCGCAGTGCCTAGCATGCTGGACGTGACCGCCGCCGCCAGCCGCGTCTACTCCGACTACTACCTGCCCTTTGAGGCCTACATTGCCGCGGCCGCCATTTACCTGGTGGCATCGTTTTGCCTGATCGGAATCTTCCGCCTGGCAGAAAAACAATTCCTGGCCTACCTCGCGCCCCGCACGCACTAAAACGCCATGCAACGCATCGACCACCTCCTGCTTTCCAACAGCCTGGGCAGCCACCGCAGCCTCAGCAGTTTTCACTACGGCACGCCGGGCCAAGGCCCCAAGGTCTACATCCAGGCCAGCCTGCATGCCGAAGAGCTGCCCGGCATGCTGGTGGCACACCACCTGCGTGCCCATCTGGATGCGGCCGAAGCGGCCGGAACCCTGTTGGGCGAAGTAGTACTGGTGCCCGTGGCGAACCCAATTGGCCTGGCCCAGCGCGTGGACCACAAACCCATGGGGCGGTTTGAGCTGGACAGCTCGGAAAACTTCAACCGCCACTACCCCGATCTGGCCCAAGCCGTGTTCCCACTGGTGAAGGATGTCCTGGGAACCGATCCGGCGGCCAATGTGGCCACCGTGCGCCGCGCCATGGGCGAATACCTGCGCCAGTGGCAGCCCGCCACCGAGCTGCAAAGCCTGCGCCGCACCTTGCTGACGCTGGCCCACGACGCCGACTATGTGATTGACCTGCACTGCGACTGCGAAGGTGTGATGCACTTCTACACCGAGGAAGGCTGCTGGCCCCAGTTGGCGCCACTGGCCCACCTGCTGAAGGCCCAAGCTATTCTGCTGGCCAAAAACTCGGGCAGTGGTCCGTTTGACGAATGCCTGTCAGGTGCCTGGTGGCAGCTGGCCGAAGCCCTGAAGGCTGCCGGCCGCACAGCCCCGCTGCCCCAAGGCTGCTGCAGCACCACGGTAGAGCTGCGTGGTGAGGCCGACGTGGCCCACGCCTTTGCACGCGACGATGCCGCAGCCGTGCTCGCATTCCTGCAACACAGCGGTGCCATTGCGGGTGGTCCGGTGGCCATCCCTGCGGCACTTTGCCCTGCCACGCCCCTGGCCGGTTCCGAGACCCTGAACACCCCGGTGCCCGGTGTGGTGGTCTATGCCGCCGAGGTGGGCCAAACCCTGCAATTGGGCGATCTGGTGGCCGAAGTCATTGACCCCATTGCCAACACCAGCCACCGCGTGGTGGCCGGCGTGGCTGGCGTGTTCTACGCCCGGGTGCGAGACCGCTACGCCGTCTCGGGCGCCGAAATCGGCAAAGTAGCCGGTGCCGTTCCTTTCCGAACCGGGGAACTGCTGGGGGCCTGAGTACCCGGCCTTCTCCATTCCCAACGCATTACCCTGCACTGCAATGACCAGCAAACCTCTCAAACTCCAGGTTGAAAACATCCACAAACGCTTTGGCAGCAACGAGGTGCTCAAGGGTGTGTCGCTGTCTGCCCACGCGGGCGACGTGATCAGCATCATTGGCAGCTCGGGCTCGGGCAAGAGCACCTTCCTGCGCTGCATCAACATGCTGGAACGCCCACACCAGGGTCGCATCCACGTGGCGGGCGAAGAGCTGGTGTTGGTGCCCGGCCCCACGGGCGAGCTGGTGGCCAAGGACGCCAAGCAGCTGCAACGCCTGCGCACGCGGTTGGCCATGGTGTTCCAGCACTTCAACCTGTGGGCCCACATGACGGTGCTGCAAAACATCATCGAAGTGCCGGTACATGTGCTGGGCATTTCTAAAGACCAGGCGGTGGACACTGCGCGTAAGTACCTGACCAAGGTGGGCCTGTCGGGCGTGGAAGACCGCTACCCCGCGCACATGAGCGGTGGCCAGCAGCAGCGCGTGGCGATAGCCCGCGCGCTTGCCGTGGAGCCCGAAGTCATGCTGTTTGACGAACCCACCAGCGCGCTGGACCCCGAGCTGGTGTCCGAAGTGCTCAAGGTCATGAAAAACCTGGCGCTGGAAGGCCGCACCATGGTGGTGGTCACCCACGAAATGGGTTTCGCCCGCGAGGTGGCCAACCACCTGATTTTTTTGCACAAAGGCCTGATCGAGGAAGAAGGCAACCCCGCCCAGGTGCTGGCCAGCCCCAAAAGCGAACGCTTGGCACAGTTTCTGTCGGGCAGCCTGAAGTAAGCACAGCACCTCGCCCGCCTGCCATGCCCCTGCGTGAAACCTCCACGCTCTTTGAGCAATTGCCGATTGGTGCATATCGCTCCAGCGTGGACGGCAAGCTGCTCAAGGTCAACGCGGCCTTTCTACGGCTCAATGGCTACAGCAGCGAAGAGGAAATGCAGCGGCATCTGCAAGACCACGGCCGTGACCCCTATGTGCACCCCCAGCGTCGCGAGAAGTTTGCCGAACTGATCCTGGCCCAGGGCCAGGTCACCAACTTTGTGTCGGAGGTGTACCGCCTGAAAACCGGCGAGCGTATCTGGGTGCGTGAGCATGCCCATGTGATGCTGGGCGAGGACGGCAAGGTGCTGTACTTTGAGGGCACGATGGAGGACATCACGCGCGAACGCGCCTCCCGCGCCGCGATGCGCAAGAGCGAGGCGTTGCTGCGCAATGTGCTGCAAACCATTCCCGACCAGGTTTGGCTCAAGGACATCGACGGCATCTACCTCACCTGCAACGACGCCTTTGCCAGCCAACTGGGCATCACACCCGCCGACATCATCGGCACGCGCGATGCGCATTGGGTGGAGGAGTCGGTCGCGGAGACCTTTCTGGTCAGCGACCACTGGGCCATCCAGGCTGGCCGCTCTGTCATGTTCGAAGAAAACTCCGTCACCACCATCAACCCCAAGGGCCACCTGTTTGAGGTAACCAAGACGCCCATGCGTGACAACGACGGCAACGTCATTGGCGTGCTGGGCATGTCGCGCAATATCCAGGAGCGCAAGGTGGCGGAGGCCCTGTTGCGCGACACCACCGAGCAACTGGAACTGGCCATCATGGGCGCCGACCTGGGCCGCTGGGACCACGACTTGACCAACGAGCGCGGTTATTTTCTGGACGCGCGCTCTTGCCACATGCTGGGCCGCGACCCGCGCGAAAGCGAGTTCGGCCGGGCCTGGGGCCACCTGGTGCACCCGGACGACCTGAGCACCGCCATGCAGGCCATGCGCGGCCATCTGACCGGCAACAGTCCGGCCTACCAGGCCGAGTACCGTGCGCGCCACACCGATGGCCGCTGGATCTGGCTCAGCAGCCGCGGCAAGGTGGTGCAGTTCAGCAAGGACGGCGCGCCCCAACGCATGGTGGGCACGCTGATGGACATTTCCGGCCGCAAGCAGGCCGAAGCGCAATTGCATGCCACGCAAGCGGAACTGGAGGCCACCCTCAAAGCGCTTCCTGACCTGCTGTTTGAATGCAGCGCTGCAGGGCACTACCGCGCAGTGCACAGCCAAAACAACAGCTTGCTGGAGCGCCAACCTGAGCTTCTGCTCGGCAGATTGGTGTCGGACATTTTGCCCAAGGATGCCGCAGATACCTGTATGGCTGCCCTGCGCGAAGCACAGGCGACAGGCAGCTCCTACGGAAAACAATACAGCCTGGAATTACACGCGGGCAAGCAATGGTTTGAGTTGTCGGTGGTGCGCAAGCCCACGGTGCCGGGCGAGGAAGAACGCTTCATCGCGATTGCACGCGACATCACCGAGCGCAAGAACGCCGAAGAGGTGATTCGCCACCTGGCCTTCCACGACACGCTGACAGGGTTGCCGAACCGCCGCCTGCTGACCGACCGGCTGCAACAGGCCCTGGGCGCCAGCCACCGCAAGGGTGAGCACGGCGCGCTGATGTTCCTGGACCTAGACCAGTTCAAGCTGCTCAACGACACGCACGGCCATGACGTGGGCGACCTGCTGCTGCAGGAAGTGGCGCGGCGCCTGCAACAAAGCATTCGCGCGGTGGACACCGTGGCGCGCTTGGGTGGCGACGAGTTTGTGGTGCTAATCCAGGACCTGAGTGCCGAGTACGAAGAAGCCCGGCTGCACGCCACCACCGTGGGCCACAAGATTCTGGCCAGCCTGAACGACCCCTACCTGCTCAACACCCACCTCTACACCACCTCACCCAGCATCGGCATTACACTGTTCAAAGGCGAAGGCATGGTGCCCAGCGACGTGCTCAAGCAGGCCGACACCGCCATGTACCAAGCCAAGGCCGACGGTAGAAACACCCTGTGTTTTTACCAACCTTGAAAGCTTGAAAGTCCCATGCTGCACTTTTTGCCTGCACCCCTGCTGGGGTTGATTGCCTCGTTGCTGCTCACGCTCAACGTACTGTTCTGGGTACCCATCCTGCTGTTGTTCGCGCTGGTCAAACTGGTACTGCCGTTTCGTGCCGTACGTCTGGCCATTGACCCGGTGCTGCTGTTCATTGCCGAAGGTTGGATAGGCTGCAACAGCGGCTGGATGGCGCTGACCCAACGCACCGTGTGGGACGTGCAAGGCCTGGACGGGCTGGACCGCCACAGCTGGTACATGGTGAGCAGCAACCATCAGTCGTGGGTGGATATCCTGGCGCTGCAGCACCTGCTGAACCGGCGCATCCCACTGCTCAAATTCTTTCTGAAGCAGCAGCTGATCTGGGTGCCCATCATGGGCCTGGCCTGGTGGGCGCTGGAATTTCCCTTCATGCGCCGCCACACGGAAGAGTTCCTCAAAAAACACCCCGAGATGCGTGGCAAGGACCAGGAAACCACGCGCAAAGCCTGCGAGAAGTTCACCCTCATCCCCACCAGCGTGATGAACTTTCTGGAAGGCACACGCTTCACCGCGACCAAGCACGCCAAACAGCAGTCGCCCTACCAGCACCTGCTCAAGCCCAAGGCTGGTGGCCTGGCGTTGGCCCTGCAAGCCATGGGTGACAAGTTTCAGTCCATCCTGGATGTGACCATCGTCTATCCCGACGGTGTGCCCACGTTCTGGTCCTTCCTGTGCGGCCAGCTGCCGCGCGTGGTGGTGCGTGCGCGCTCCATCCCGGTCCCCACCCAGCTGCTGGGCGGTGACTATGGCCAGGACCCCGCTTTCCGCGAAGCCTTTGCCCAATGGGTGCAGCAGCTCTGGCGCGAGAAAGACGCGCAGATTGCCACCCTCCGGGCCCAACAAGCGCTTCGCTAATTCTTTCCCCGTAACCTGGGCGCCTTGTCGTGCCCCCTTGCGCCTTGTCACCTTCCACGCCATTTTTCACCCGCCCCCGCGTTGTCTTTTTGCTGGCCAGCCTGTGCTGCCTGCTATGGGGCAGTGCCTACCCCGCCATCAAGCAAGGCTATGCGCTGTTGGCCATCGGCCGTAACGACCTGGCCGCGCAGCTGCTGTTTGCGGGCTACCGTTTTGTGGGTGCTGGCGCGCTGCTGCTGGTGTTTGCGCGGCTCGCTGGCAAGCCGCTGACCTTGCACCGCGCACAGGCCGGACAGCTGGCGCTGCTGGGCGTGCTGCAAACCACGCTGCAGTACATCTTCTTCTACATTGGTCTGGCCAACACCACAGGGGTGAAAGCCTCCATCCTCAATGCCTCTGGTGTGTTCTTCAGTGTGCTGCTGGCACATTGTGTGTACCACAACGACACCCTGACCTTGCGCAAGCTGATGGGCTGCGCACTGGGCTTTGTCGGGGTGCTGGCCGTGAACATTGGTGGACTACTGGGCGGTGGTGCGACCGACGGTGAGTTCACGCTGCTGGGCGAAGGCTTCATCGTGCTGGCAGCGCTGGTGCTGTCCGCTGCATCGCTCTACGGCAAACGCATCTCGCAAAGCATGGACTCCGTGGTCATGACGGGCTACCAGCTGGGGATCGGCGGTGTCGTGCTGGTGCTGATTGGCTGGGCTGCGGGTGGGCACATCGGTACGTTCACGCTGGCGCCCAGCCTGCTGCTGGTTTATATGGCGCTGCTGTCGGCCGTGGCCTTTGCGCTGTGGGGCGTGTTGCTGAAGTTCAACCGCGTGAGCACCGTGGCGGTGTACAGCTTTTTGGTGCCGGTGTTTGGCGCCTGCCTCTCCGCGCTGTTTTTGGGCGAATCGCTGCTGGAGTGGAAATACCTGGTGGCCCTGGTGCTGGTGAGCTTAGGCATCTGGTGGGTTACACAAGAAAAATAGCCGCAGCCCCCGTAGGAACTGCGGCAATAGCTATTGAAACAATAGCATCCGGCGGGAACTGTAAGGCTTAGCGTTGCTGGGTCTTGCCCATTTCATCGGACAACACGATCTCCACCCGGCGGTTCAGCTGGCGGTTGCCCGCGGTGTCATTGGCTGCCACCGGGTATGCCTCGCCATAGCCGCGCACGCTGATGCGCTCGCTGCCAATGCCCATCTGCAGCAGCGCCTCACGCACGGTCATGCCACGGCGTTCTGACAACTGCTGGTTATACGCATCGGCACCGGTGCTGTCGGTGAAACCTTCCACCAGCACATTACGGTTGGGGTTTTGCTTGAGCACATCGGCCAGTTTCTGGGCACTGCGCATGCCCCCTGCGGTCAGATTGGCCTTGTCGCTGCCAAACAGCACGTCGCCTAGGGTGATCACCATCCCGCGCTCGGTCTTTTTGGCTGACAGTTCGGCCAGTTGGCTCTCCAGCAGCGCCGCACGGGTCTGGGCATCGGCGGTGGCTGCGCGGGCCTCATCAGCTTTGCGCTGGGCCGCGGCAGCATCGCTCTGCGCTATTTGCGCGGCGGCCTGGGCTTGTTGCGCATTGGCCGTGGCCTGATTGGCTTCATTGGTGCGTTGGCTCAGTTGCATCTGGTCGCGTTCCCTGGCGGTGCGGGCCGCTGTGGCCTCGGCGGATTTTTGTTTCACCACCTCTTGGGTCAGTGCGATTTTTTGCTGTGCCAGGTAGGCCAGTTGGTCCACCTTGGCCAGGCTCTCGCCCTTGTCGGAAGCGGTATTGGCCTGCTGCATGGCATCGCTGGCCTGCTGCATTTCCAGGGCGGCGTAGTTGCCTACATCAGGGTTGCGTTGCACCTGCGCGTAGTCATTGCGGGCACTCTCCAACTGGGTGGTGCTGGTGGGGCCGGATGCACAGGCACCGAGAAAAACGACCATCGCCAGAGCGATGGGGGTCAGGTAAGCGTGTTTCATGAAGAACTCCTTGGAATGTGGGGTGAAAAGGGGTGGGCTTGCGCTACTTGGCCGCATTGGCGCGGTCCAACTCTTCGCGCAGCACGCGGATGTCGTCCTGCAGCGCATCGGTCACGGCCTGTGCCTTGGCCGACTTGGCCTTGCTTTGGGCCAGCTTGGCATCGGCCTGGGCCTCGGTGGCCAACGCAGTCGCGGCCTTGTAGTCCTTGGCGGCCATAGCCTGGTTGGCCAAAGTCAGCTTCTCGCGGGCAGCGGCCATCTCAGCCGGGGCAAACTGCACGCCATCGGCGTCGGCTGCGTTGGCCACTTCGGCTTTGGACACAGCCACATTGGCGGTAGCTGCAGTTTGTGTGCGGGTAGCGCAGCCTGCGCTGGCCAAAACGGCCAGTGTGCAGGCAAGCAACAGGGTGGGCATGGTGCGTTGTTTCATATTCTTCTCTCCGGTGAACCGGGGACCGGTGGTCCCCTCAGTGGTAATTGGCAATCCCGTCGGTGGACAGGGCGTGGGGAACGTGTTCGGGCACCACCAGCACACCTTGTGCATTGGGGATGGCCTGGATCTGCATGACCGGGGCCGTGCCCTGCACGCCCCCAAACATGGTGGCGAACGCGGAATCGGCGGCATCGCGCCCAGTGGCAAAGCGCACAAAGCCCATGGGAATGGCGGTGCCCGAGGGGTCGAACAGGTACCAGCGGTTGCCCACAAAAGCTTCCACATAGGCATGGAAGTCGGTGGGGCCCAGAGCGGGGTCAGCACCATAGTCAATACCCGTGGCAAAGCGCGCGGGAATGTTCACGCCGCGGCACAACGCAATCATCAGGTGCGCAAAGTCGCGGCACACGCCGGTTTCGTCCACCAGGGTATCCAGCGCCGTGGTGTT
Organism: Rhodoferax saidenbachensis; assembly: GCF_031457975.1. Lineage (GTDB taxonomy): Bacteria > Pseudomonadota > Gammaproteobacteria > Burkholderiales > Burkholderiaceae_C > Allorhodoferax > Allorhodoferax saidenbachensis_A. The sequence continues at coordinate 333,173 of NZ_JAVDXO010000001.1, read as the reverse complement.
GCCGTTGGAGGTGTTGGAGCGAAACATCACGCGCTGGGTCACCCAGTTGCAGATGGCCTGCACGCGGGTGTAGCCCTGCGGCAGGTGGCCAAACTCTTTGACGGCCAGGCGGTGCAGGCGGTCGGACTCGCAGTAGCGGCTGGGGTAGATATACGGCAGCACCGCACCGGGCAGCTGAGCCACGGGCACCTCAGGTACCTCCATCGGCTGGGCTATATGGTGGGCCAGGTCCACCACCGCCTCGTAGCGCACGGTCAGCGGGCCGGCAAAGGCCTTGAGCCGCAAGTAGCGGTTGTGCGTCACCGGGTCGGTGTACATCTTGGGTGTCACCTGCTGGCTGACGGTGAGCGACTCGCTCACCACCGTCTGGTGCGCGGTTTGGGCCGCGTGGATGTTGAAGATGAAGTCACACCCGGGTGGGGTGATGTTGTAGTTCAACGCGATGGAGAAGCTCAGACGCAGCATAGAAATTTTCCGGATTACTCAGGCTCAGGCGCGGGGCTCGCCCTTGGCATTCACGGGGATGTTCTGGCGCGGGGGCGCTGTCATCTGCACGTGGTGCTCCTGGCCGCGGAAGGTGTAGGCCACGTCCCAAAATTCGGGTTTGGCCTGACTGGGAACGGTGTTGCAGCGCTGTACTTCCCGCGTCGTGGCGGGCTTGTTGTCGCGCCCCACATTGGCACCGATGGCACCACCGGCCACAGCACCGCCCACGGTGACCAGGTCACGGCTACCGCCGCTGCCCACCTGGTGGCCCAAAATGCCGCCCAGCAAGGCACCGGCCAGTGCACCGGTGACGTTCATGCTGCCTTGCGTGGCGGGCACGTCTTCGCGTTCCATCCAGCAACGTTGCTCAGGCGGGCCGACCACGGCACGCACCGAGGTCACCTTGGCCTGGTACAGCTTCTCGTGGCCGCGACGGCGGTTGTCGTACACGGGCTGTGGGGCTTCGGGGGCATAGCGGTTGTCGTCAATGCGGGCATTGCGGTGTACTTCACGCACCGAGGAAATGCGGTCATTCATGCCCATGGCAGCCAAAGAGGGATAACGCCCCGGGCGCAGCACCACGCAGCGTCCGCCAAAGTACACGTCATCGCAGGCTTCCCAGCGGTCGTTCAACACAATGGCCGAGGTGGCGCGGTCGTTGAAGCCTTCACGCTGAAAGCTGTCGATCTGTTTGTTCACAGTCACCGCACGGCCGCGGAAGTCCTGGTTTTCGTAAAACACAACCTGCGCGCCCACGTGGCCTGCACCGGCCAACAGGGCCGCTGCCAATACGGTGGGGATGAAAGAGGTCATGAATTCCAATCAGAGAAAGAGAAAAAGCACTGCGCAAAATGCGATGGGCAAGCGCAACAGTGGCGTGATTGAAGCTTGAGGCCGCGGGGTGCTGTTGGCTAGGGATCGGCGCCGCGACCTGCGGTAGTCGCAGTCCTACAAACCCGGCAGAATGTGCCCATGCCTTCTACCGACACCCTTGCCAGCCTGCAGACCCGCCACGGCGAGCGCTACCGCTGGCTGCTGCTCTTGTCCGTGATGATTGGGACCATGGCGTCCATCATGTCGTCCACCATCATCAATGTGGCGGTGCCGGACATGAGCCGCTACTTTGGCCTGGGGCAGGACCGCATGCAGTGGGTGTCTTCAGGCTTTATGGTGGCCATGACCGTGTCCATGCTGACCACACCCTGGCTGCTGTCGCGCTTTGGTTACCGCACCACCTACGCCTGGGCCATGCTGTTGCTGTTGGCGGGGGGCATTGCGGGCGGCTTCAGCCGCAACTTTGACCTGGTGCTGCTGGCCCGCGTGGCCGAGGGCCTGGCATCGGGGGTGGTGCAACCCATACCCGCCATCATCATCCTGCACGCCTTCGGCTCCAACGAGCAGGGGCGTGCCAGCGGCGTGTTTGGCATGGGCGTGGTGCTGGCACCGGCCATTGGCCCCAGCATTGGCGGGCTGCTGGTGGACTGGTTTGGCTGGCGCTCCACCTTCTTCATGGTGGTGCCGTTTTGCCTGGCCTCGCTGTACATGGGGCAGCGCTTCATTCCCACTTTCACCACCACCAGCGACGACGCAGCTCCGGCTAACAAACCCACGCTGGACTGGCGCGGCCTGGGTTTGGCCACGGCTGTCACCCTGTGCCTGCTGAACGGCCTGGTCTCTTTGCACAACGGGGGCTTTGTGCACTCAGCCCTGATGCTGGGCACGGCGGCGCTGGCACTGCTGGTGTTTGTCAAATGGCAGCGGCGCCTGAGCCACATCCACCGTGGCCCCCACCAGCAGACCCCGCTGATGAACCTGGCGCTGTTCAACCACCGGCAGTTCGCCATGGGCAGCCTGGTTTCATTCATTTATGGCACTGCGCTGTTTGGCTCCACCTACTTGCTGCCGGTGTACCTGCAGATGGGCCTGGGGCTGTCGGCCTCCTATGTGGGCACCATCATGCTGCCCGCGGGCATCGCGCTGGCCATCACCATTCCGCTGGTGGGCCGGCTGGCCGACAAGCACCCCACACATGTGCTGGTCAGCATTGGCCTGCTGCTGTTGGCACTGGGCTTTGCGCTGATGGTGACTGTGGGCCTGGGCACGGCGATTGCCTTTATCGTGGGCTGGGTGGTGGTGGGCCGCATCGGGCTAGGCTTCATCCTGCCCTCGTTGAACCTGGGCGCCATGCGTGGCCTGTCCAAGCACCTGATTCCGCAGGGCTCCAGCGTGATCAACTTTGTGCGCACGGTGGGCGGCGCCGTAGGTGTGAGCGTCTGCGCCATCGTGCTGGAGTGGCGGCTGACCGCACGTGGCCAGTCTCTGGCCCACCCCAATACCAACCCGGAACGGCTCGCCGCTTTCAACGAATCGTTTTTGATGCTGGCGGCCCTGTGTGCCATCGCCGTGGTGGCAGCATGGCAGCTACGCGACAACAAGTCCAAGCGTTGAAGCCGGCGACGCATTGCTATCAAATAGATAGCTTCTAGCGCATATTCTACGGGGGCTATCGCCCTATTTATTCCTGTAAACCGTGGCAGCGGCTTTACCCCGTGTTCACACTTCGGCGCATTGACACATGCCCACGTACCCCGCACCATCGGCGGTAACAACCCAACGTGAGATCCACTTCCACCATATGACATCGAATTCGGACAAAGAGTGCATCCTGGTACTGCAGGGCGGCGGCGCGTTGGGGTCTTACCAGGCAGGCGTGTTTGAAGCCCTGAGCAAGGTCTACCGCGAACCCACCTGGATGGCAGGCATCTCGATCGGCGCCATCAACTGCGCCCTGATTGCAGGCAACCCGCCCCACACGCGTGTAGCGCGGTTGCGTGAATTTTGGGAGCTGGTCAGCTCCGCGCTGGCGCCCCGCACCGTGGCCAGTGCACCGCTGCGTGAGCTGTTGAACGAAACCAGTGCCAGCCAGGCCATGCTGTTTGGCGTGCCAGGGTTCTATGCGCCGCGCTTTCCACCCGCACCGCTGCAGCCCCGTGGCACGCTAGAAGCCATTAGCTACTACGACACCGCGCCGCTGCGGCAAACGCTGGAGCGCCTGGTCGACTTTGATCGCATCAACACGGGCACTGTGCGGCTATCGGTGGGTGCAGTCAATGTGCGCAGCGGTAACTTTGAGTACTTTGACTCGGCCAAGCAGCGCATCGATGTGCGCCACATCATGGCCAGTGGCGCCCTGCCGCCGGGCTTTGCGCCCGTGGAGATTGATGGCGAGCACTACTGGGACGGAGGCCTGGTCTCCAACACGCCACTGCAGTACGTGCTGGACCAGCCGGGCGACCAGCAGCGCACCGTGTTCCAGGTCGATTTGTTTGCCGCAGCGGGCGCCCTGCCCGCTACGCTGACCGAGGTTACCGAGCGTGAGAAGGACATCCGTTTCTCCAGCCGCACCCGGCTCAACACCACCATGGAGCTGGACCGCCAGGTGATTGCCCAGGCCGCCCAGCGCCTGCTGGCCAAGTTGCCGCCAGAACTGCGCCACGACCCTGACGCCCGCGCGCTGGCCCGCCTGCGCTGCGAAGGTGGTGTGGACGTGGTGCACCTGATTTACCGAAGCAAGCACTACGAAAGCCAGTCCAAGGACTACGAGTTCTCCCGCCTGTCCATGGAAGAACACTGGGACACCGGCCGCGCCGACATGGCCCACACGCTGCACGATGCGCGCTGGACCGGGCGCGAGCGCAACGCCACTGGTGTGCGCGTGTTTGACCTGACTTCCGACACCCCAACCCAGAAAGTACCGACATGAAACTCCAAGACAAAGTCTGCATCGTTACCGGCGCCGCCAGCGGCATTGGCAAGGAAATCGCCCTCTCCTATGCCCGCGAGGGTGGCAAGGTCGCCATTGCCGATCTGAATAAAGACGCGGCCCAGGCGGTTGCGGATGAGATCACCAAGACCGGGGGCACGGCGATGGCCGTGGCCATGGATGTGACCAATGAAGACCAAGTGAACGCCGCCGTAGCCGAAGTGGTGGCCGCCTATGGCGGAGTGGACGTGCTGGTGAGCAATGCAGGCATCCAGATCGTGCATCCGATTGAAGAGTTTCCGTTTGCCGACTGGAAGAAGATGCTGGCCATCCATCTGGACGGTGCCTTCCTCACCACGAAGGCCGTCATGCCCCACATGCAAAAGTCCGGCAACGGCGGCAGCATCATCTACATGGGATCGGTGCACTCCAAAGAGGCTTCTGTGCTCAAGTCCGCCTACGTCACCGCCAAGCACGGACTCATCGGCCTGTGCAAGACCGTATCCAAGGAAGGCGGCAAGTACAAGATACGCGCCAACGTGATTTGCCCCGGATTTGTACGCACGCCGCTAGTGGAAAAGCAGATTCCCGAGCAGGCCGCCGCATTGGGCATCAGTGAGGAGGATGTCATCAAAAAGGTGATGCTCAAGGAAACCGTGGACGGTGAGTTCACCACGGTGCAAGACGTGGCCGAAGTGGCGCTGCTGTTCGCCAGTTTCAAATCCAACGCGCTGACCGGTCAGTCCATCGTGGTCAGCCACGGCTGGTTCATGCAGTAAGCACTGCACCTCGGCCACCACAAACATGGCGCCGGTTGAGAAATTCAAGAAAGAAGCTGGCTAGGCACATCAAAGCGATATACAAAGCCATACTTACTATCATCTGCCCAATAGAGGAAAGTCAACGATGCAAACGGACGTCTCCATGAGCACCATATTGGCGCAAAAGCTTGTCTTGGCCGTTGAGGGGATGCCTGCTTTTCCAGAGAGCGTTCGTAAAATTTTGGTTCTGACCCAAGATATCAATTGCACGCCAAAGGATCTGGTCCAAGTCATTGGCAAAGATCCGGTTGTCACGGTGAGAATACTTCGCGTAGTCAATTCGTCGTACTACAGTTTGCCAAAGAAAATTTCCTCCTTGGACCATGCTGTAGTCTATTTGGGCTTCAACACCATCAAGAACCTAGCCGTGGCTATTGCGGCAATAGGCGCGTTGCCCCAAAAGAACCCTGCTGGATTCGAAGTGCAACCGTACTTGCAGCACTGCTTGTCGACTGCAGCAATTGCGAAATACTTGGCATCCAGAGTACCGGATGCAGACCCGGTCGACTGCTTCATTGCCGGGTTATTACACGACTTTGGGAAAATCGTATTGGCGCAATTCAAACCCGTTGAATTTCGCCTTGCCCTTCGCAATAGTCAGGAGGAAGGGGAATCGCTCCATCTGACACTACGAAAGATCATCGGCGTGGACCACGCCACTGTGGGGGCGATGCTGGTCGAGAAATGGCAGTTTCCCAGCCAATTGATTGAGGCCATTCGCTACCAGTACGGTCCCGAACTTCCGGATACCAGTCTTAGCGCATGTGTGTTTGCCGCCAACCAGATCAGCAAAAAATTGGAGCTCGGTTTTGCAGGGAACACCCATGTGGAGGAATTTCCGGTCTTTGTACGGCAACGGCTGGGGGGCACCTTGGAAGATCTGCTACTTACGCTCGGCGACATGAAGTCTATGTTTGAGGATGTACATATCGCGTCCTTGCTTTGATTTAACTGTGGCCATCGATCAAGACGACCAATTCCTGGTACAGCCTCTCTATCTCTTTGAAATCTATGTTTAATTTTTCGTGTGATCCCATCCGGCGAATCCATCCACGCTCTGACAATGGAGGGACTGCGGCCAAAGGATCAGCCTCCAAATTGAGCCCAAGCGCAACGGCATCAGCGAGATGGATGACTTCGGCGAAGGCACTGTAGTCTTTGGCGCTCGGGTCTAAATCGTCGTCGCCTCCGAAACTATGATGGTCACCAATCGCGACTGCAATGGCTTCTGGAAGATGCCAATGCCGACATAACGCCGCACCGATAGTCGCGTGATTAAACCCAAAAACCTGTGCTTCAGCGTCGATCGTCAATAGATTGCCGGATGCTCGAAGCGACTGCACTTCTTCATATTGGGCAGTAAATGTGGCCATGAGTGCCAGCTTCCCAATATCGTGCAGGATTCCCGTTAAAAACAGAAGGTTAGGATTGAGCTTGTTGCTCCGTCCGATTGCGGCTGCGCATATGGCGACGGCAATACTGTGGCGAAACAGCCTTTGAACCTCGACGCCATTCGCCAACCCAGGAAATTTTTGTGCGGTCATCATGGCTGCAGTGACGACTAACCTAAGGTTTGAAAAGCCTAAAACGATTACGGCTTCATGAATGGTCTGAACCTGGTTGGGTAAACCATAGAAAGGCGAATTGGCAATTCGCAATACCCTCGCGACCAAGCCTTGGTCCCGTGCAATGGCCTGAACGACCTGATTGATATCTGCGTCGTCGTCATTCAGGTACCCCAAGACCACTCTCGTGGTACTCGGCAAGTTCGGCAGTTGCTGAACGGCTGCAATCGCCTGTTCCAAGCTTGGTCGCATTAATTTTCCTTTTGCTTCAGGAAGGCCAGTACAGCAACCTGAAGCGCTCTGCTGGCTGGGCCATTTCCGGAGAGACGGAAGCGCCGCTGCACTTTCAAAGTTTCATTGTCTGAGTCAGAAAGTGCTGCATGTGCAACATTTGGTTGCACCATCATGGTTTCTGTAACCACCGGCCTGGGCGACGTTTCACTCATGTGGCACTCCTCGAAAAAAAACGAACACCATTCCGGAATGGTGCCCACTGCTAGCCAAGTTGCGCCCCGCCAAGCTCCACCGTCGTCCTGCCGCATCAACATGGTCTGAATAGCTCACCTCTGTAGATGGCCAGGATGGGAGTGTCCCAACGAGCGATGAAATGGTGTCCTCGTCTATTCCTAGTCCTACAAACGCCTCATTCCTGAGAACAATCATTCCACTTGGATCGAGACCTAACACCGGAATGGGCAATAGGTGGAGAGTTTGCTGCGCCACCGAAAGTGCCGTTTGGCCGACCAGTGATCTGCGCGCTTGCTCATCCAAAAGCACCGCGAGCGCCTTGTTGCTGCGATTGAGGTCTTCATTCATCAACCCAATTTCGCGCGTGAGCCGACCATTCTCATCGCTAAGCTCTTTATGCCTGAACGCTTCTAGGATGTTGTCCTTTAGGCCTTGATCATCCCAAGGTTTGCTCAAAAACTTGTAGATTGCACCTTGGTTGATGGCATTCGTTATGGATTGCATGTCCGCATAGCCCGAGAGAACCATCCGCACGGTGTCTGGATATAGTTCTTTCGCTAGGCGTAAAAATTCTTCGCCTGTCATATTGGGCATACGCTGGTCCGAGACGATGACGTCCACGTCGTTCTTCGCCAGCAATTCCAATCCTTCAGCGCCTGAGCCGGCACTTAGGATCCGATAGCCCTCGCGCCTGAGCAGCCTCTTTAGTGCAGAAAGGATGCTTTCCTCATCGTCCACCAGTAGCAACGTCCTTGTTTTGGTGGGGCGACCAATCAGCTCTGGGGGCAAACGCCAACCAGATGCGAGCAATGCGACAGTATCAGTCGCAGGCATCGGCTTGCCGATAAAATAGCCCTGAACCGTATCGCAGTGCTCAGCAACTAGCTTTGACAATTGCGCCTCCGTCTCCACACCCTCAGCAATGAGGGATAAATTGAGACTGCGGGCCATTCCGATGATCGCGCGGGTAATGGATGCGTCGTTGGGATTTGTGGTGATGTCCTGAACAAAGGTTCTGTCAATTTTCACAGTATCGATGGGCAGGCGCTTCAGGTAGGCCAGACTTGAGTATCCGGTTCCAAAGTCGTCAATCGAAAGTCGAACGCCCAGCGCCTTCAAGCGAAATAAGAGCACCTCCGTTTGTCGAACATCCTGCATCAATAGGCTTTCTGTCAGCTCCAGTTCCAGCCTCTCCGCAGGCACCCCGGATTCCGAAAGGATGGCTTTGACCGATTCCGGATAGGTCAGATCTACAAGTTGCCGAAGGGAGACGTTGACCGCCATGGTCAGTCTGTCGTGCCCTAAGAGATCCCAGGCTGCGAGTTGCTGGCAGGCGGTTCTAAGAACCCAAGCGCCTACGCGGTCTATCAATCCCGTTTCTTCCAGGATCGGGATGAATTCCGATGGAGGCACGATTCCCCTAGTGGGATGCAGCCAGCGTATCAAAGCCTCAAACCCAGTAATTGCCCCGCTGCGGCATGAAGCCTTGGGTTGGTAGTACACCAAGAACTGTCCTTGTGCCACCGCTACAGCCAACTCCGTCTCCAAGTGGAGACGCGCGCCTAAAACCGGTGTCATGCCGGGTTCATACAGGAGCCAACTACCTCTTGACACGACCTTGGCCCTGGAGAGGGCGGCTTTTGCGTGGTGCAATGCTTGATCAATAGTGGTTGCCTCAAGTTTTTGTGCAACACCCAATTGCGACTTCAACGTATAGGCAATGCCTATGGTGGCGCCTACAAAAACTTCTTTCCCCGCTATTAGGTAGGGACGCATTAGCTCCTCTATCAAAGTCGAGGCGATGCGACCGACTTCTTCAAAGTTTGCAACGTTCTCAATCAACAATGCAAACTCATCGCCGCCATAGCGGGCCAGAAAGCTGCTTGGCTCGGCACGTGTAGAAATCCGTTTCGCAGCTTCCGCCAAAACATTGTCACCGGCGGACAGTCCCATGGCCTCATTCAGAGAGGCCAGATGATCCAGATCAATGCAGAGAAGCGCCACGTCCAAGTCTCGCGGCAAGGAGTTCAATTTTTCCAACAGCACGCCGCGTCCTGGCAATCCCGTGGCGGAGTCAATGCCATGCTCATGAGATGCCCGATTTAAGCCCTGCAAACCCTCTGTCATTCAATCCTCCCTAGGGATTTATCAACCAGCTGCCGTTTATATTTTTTGTGGCGGCTTAATGGGCAACACCATTTCGATGTCGTCTCTGGATTCTCGCTGCTGCAGCAATCTAATCAACTTCTCCGTCAGCACATGTTCTGCGCTCAGCAAAACGATACCGTCGTGGGTCTTGAGATCCCTCGCCATCACCATGCCTGGCACCAGTTCACTGGTTTTGAGCATGATCGCCGGCGCTTCCGCTACTGGAGCAGCATTCAGGGTTACCTGCAAAAATACGTCAACCACCTCAGGGTTAAATTGAGTACCCCGTCCGCGTGCAATCATGGACCGGGCTTCACTGGTGGACAGCTTAGCCTGACTCAGGTTCCCTGCTTGAAGATCCAAAAACGCTTCGACCACCATCAGAATACTTGCCGCTACGGATATAGCGTCCCCGGCAAGGCCGTCGGGAAACCCGAGTCCATCGTACCGCTCATGATGCGATCGGATCAAAGCAGCGACTCCGTACATATCGTCCTGCGACATCAACGCCTGCTCACCCCACACCGGATGTCGCCGATAGAGGGTCAATTCACTTTCCGACAGCCGCCCGACTGGCTTTGACAACACCTCATCAGATAGTCCAATCTGTCCAATGTCGTGCAACAACCCGGCAACAAAAAGCTCCTGCTGAGCGGCGTCAGGTAGTCCCATGCTCGACGCCGTGCGACGCGCTAGGTCTGCCACCAAGCGTGAGTGCCCGCTGAGGTTGCCTCCACGCAATTCCATCAAGTTGGAAAACACCTTGATGGTGTTCAGGTAATTCTTTTTGAGTTTCCCATTGGCAGCTTGGAGTTCCTGGGTGCGCGCCTGAACCTTGGCTTCCAAACCTGCGTTGAGGGTTTTTAACTCTTCGTTCTGAAGAAGTACCTGATCTTCTAGTTTTTTCTTCTCACGCTCCAGCACCTTGCGTTCAAGCGCCTGCTGCACGATCAAGACTAGATCGTGATCGTCCCATGGCTTGGTGATGTAGCGATAAATCTCACCGCGATTGATCGCCTCAATGATGGAAGAAACGTCCGCATAGCCTGTCAGCAAAAGGCGCATCGTGTCTGGCCAGCGCTGACGCACCTGCTCCAAAAACTTGGAACCGTCCATTTCGGGCATTCGCATGTCAGATATCACCAGATCCACGGGTGTACTCTCCAACACCGTCAGCCCGGCTTGGCCACTCTCCGCAACGATCACTTGAAATCCATGGGGACGTAGAAGACGCCTTAAAGCCGAAAGGATGTTCGCCTCATCGTCCACGCACAAAACGGTGCGTAAATTCGGGCTTGCTTCGACTGGCAGCGCACTCATTTCTATTCCGCCTTATCTGTTTGCGTCAGTGGAAGTAGCAACCGGAACGTCGTTCCTTTTCCAAGCTCCGTTTGCACGTCAATCTGCCCCCGGTGTTTTTGAATAATTCCGTACGATAGTGACAACCCCAATCCCGTCCCCTTTCCAACCGGTTTTGTGGTGTAAAACGGGTCGAAAATTCGCGGCACCACCTCTTTCGGAATGCCGCTGCCATTGTCTGCAACTTCAATCCATGCGGATTCATTCTCAACACCAGTGCGGATCCATATTTTCCCACGGTCTGTCCCGATCGCATGGGCCGCATTCACCACCAGATTCATGACCACTTGGTTGATCTCGGACGGAATGCATTGCACCGGCGGTATGTCACCGTATTCTTTGATGATGTCCGCCTTGTATTTCACTTCGTTATTGACCACATTCAAGGTGGAGTCAATGCCCTGATTCAGGTTGGTAAAGCTCCATTCCGGCTTGGCATCTACGTGGGAGAAGTCCTTCAAATCCTGGACAATTTTTCGCACCCGCACGATGCCTTCCTTGGACTCTTTCATGAGGTCCGGAATGTCCTCTTTCAGAAAATCGACTTCCAAGGCCAAGCGCTTGGCCTGTAGCTCTTTGATCACATTGGGATCGCCGCAACTTTTCTCAGCACCTTCGTACGCGCTCAGCATTTCAAACAGGCTGCCCAGATAGGTTTCCAACATACCATAGTTGGAAAAAATGTACCCAATAGGATTGTTGATCTCATGGGCGACCCCAGCAGCCAGTTGTCCGATGGAGGCCAACTTTTCTGACTGCACCAAATGCTCCTGCGCAGTGACCAGCTTGGCATTCAGCAAGTTGAGCTCTGAATTTCGTTTGGTCAGCTCTGCGGTTCGCTGCTCAACGATCTCTTCGACCTCCAGCTGCGATTTCATTAGAGCATTCTCGGCAATTTTCCTTTCCGTAATGTCCTGTAGCGTTTCTATGGCGCCAACGATCTCTCCGTTCAAATTTCTAAGTGGCGCGGCGGTGAAAAAAAGCCATCTTCCGGAGGTTCCCAATCGTGGGAAAAATCCTTCAGCCTCGTAGGCGTCTGGAATGATGAGCGAGCTGCGATATGTGTTTTGGTACAGATCAGAAATGATGTCGATCATGGCGCCATCCACAATGAGATCCGCCATTACGGGGCGCTCAGCACCGTAGAAAACTTTACCTAGACCTTTTCGCCCGACGACGTCAGAAGCTGGAACGCCGAGCAGTTGAGCACATGCCTTGTTGTAGTGGGTTACAACGTGATCGATATTGACAATGAAAGTAGCGATCGGACTACCCTCAAAGAAGCTCGACGGTTCAAGATTGTTAAGTCCAGAGTTCATATGCTGGCGTAGGTGTTTTATTGTGAACAAAACTTAAAACGATCAACATTCAAACAGGCACTCACTATTGACGCTCTCGAATTGTGACCGCATGTTTTCATGGCTCCCCCCCATCTTGTTCAGAAACTGTAACTTGTTTTGCAAGTCAGGAGTGTTCATCACTTAAAAATTTCATGGGGTAATGGTCAGTGGATGACGGTACACAAGCTAACACCATTTGGCGGCAGTGACCAGAACGATTTGCATAAACTCCATCTGGCTACATACACCAATGTAGCTTTACATCCTATTTCTGCGGTATGACCACGGCTAGGCAATTTGATGGTGAGATACTTGAAGGTTCCCACCATCCCGCACGGTTTTGAAACCCTTACTGCACCGCAACCGCTGCCCCCGCAATGGGCTGCCAACATACGCCCCATGAGCTCTGCGCGCATTCAAGGTTGGTGCCCCGGTGCGCTGCGGCCCATGTTGGCAGAAGACGGGTGGGTCGTGCGGATACGTCCGCCGCTGGGTCGGCTCACACCGGCCCAGGCCCGTGGCCTTGCAGCGCTGGCCAGCAGCCATGCGCAAGACACTGTAGAGATCACTAGCCGCGCCAATCTACAACTGCGAGGCATCACGGATGTGGACTACCCCGTTCTGCTGTCAGGCCTGCAAGCGCTGGGCTTGGTGGACACCGATGTACGGGCAGAGTCGCGCCGCAACCTGCTGCTTGCCCCGTTCTGGCAAGCCGGCGACGGCACGACCGAGGTGGCCAGCGCGTTGGCCCTGGCACTGAATGCCCCGCAAGCCCCGGATCTCCCTGCGAAATTTGGCTTCGCGCTGGACTTTGGAGATACGCCGGTCCTGCGCACCAATTCGGCGGACATTCGCATGGAGCGTTGTGATGCCGGTTTTCTGGTGTATGCGGATGGCAGCGCCATCGGCGCGCGGGCGCATCGGGACGACGTAGTTGCCGTTGCCATGGCACTGGCGCAGTGGTTCATCGAGGCCGGTGGCCTTGCAACCCCACGCAAACGCATGGCGTCCCTGGTTGCCAGTCAGCCACTGCCGCGCCGTTTCACCACCACGCCGGTGCCAGCTGCAGCGCAGCACCAGCCGCCATTGGGTCGTGTGCCGCAGGGCTATCTGGCGGCCCTGGAGTTTGGGCAGTTGCCTGCAACCACCCTGGCCGCGTTGGCAGAGTTGGCGCACCTGCGCCTGACACCCTGGCGCAGCGTGCTGCTGGAAGGCATGGAGGCCATCCCCGCTCTGCCAGACCTCATCACCCGCGCCGACGACCCGCGCTTACGCATCCACGCCTGCACGGGCGCCCCCGGGTGCGGGCAGGCAGCAGGCGCTACCCGACCACTGGCCCGCGCACTGGCCGCCTCCCTGCCGGTCGGCCAGACACTGCATGTCTCTGGCTGCACCAAAGGCTGCGCCCACCCCGCGGCCGCATTGACCGTGGTGGCCACTGCCAACGCCTACCACCTGATTCACCACGGAAGTGCCGCCGCCCCACCCGATGGGGTGGGGTTGACCCCGGCGGAGCTTGCCACCCAGATACAACAACGACTGCATGCGACACCTTTATGAAACCGATGGCGAGGCCATCTACCGGCAGTCCTTTGCCATCATCCGCGCCGAGGCCGACCTAGCCCGCTTTGACGCCGTGGAAGAAATGGCCGCGGTGCGCATGGTGCATGCGGCCGGCATGGTGGGCCTGGAGTCGCATATCCACTTCACGCCCGGCATGGCCCAGGCCACCCGTGCCGCGCTGGAGGCCGGTGCGTCCATTTTGTGTGATGTGCGTATGGTGAGCGAAGGCATTACCCGCAGCCGCTTGCCTGCCGACAACACCGTGATCTGCACCTTGCAGGAGCCCGAGGTACGCGCATTAGCGCAGACCCTGGGCACCACCCGCAGCGCTGCTGCGGTGGAGCTGTGGCGCCCACACCTGGCCGGGGCCGTGGTGGCCATTGGCAATGCGCCCACCGCGCTGTTTCACCTGCTGAACCTGCTGCAAGACCCCGACTGTCCAAGGCCTGCCGCCATCATTGCCTGCCCGGTGGGCTTTGTGGGCGCGGCCGAATCCAAAGCTGCGCTCATGGCTGCGCCGCCAGTGCCATCCATGGCGGTGAGCGGCCGGCTGGGCGGCTCGGCCATCACGGTGGCAGCCATCAACGCGCTGGCCAGCCGGAGGGAGATTTGATGGGCCGCATTGTCTGTGCCGGCCTGGGGCCTGGCGACCCCGATCTGATGAGCGTGCGCTCGGACCGCGCCATCCGCAGTGCGGGACATGTGGCGTACTTCCGCAAAAAAGGGCGCCCCGGCCAGGCTCGGCGCATTGTGGAAGGCATGCTGGCACCGCACGCCGTGGAGTACCCCATGGAGTACCCGGTGACCACCGAGCTGCCCTTTGACAGCCCCGAGTACATCCACTACCTGGCCACCTTTTACGACGACTGGGCCCAGCGCCTGGCCGAGTTGGCACAAACGCAAGACGTACTGGTGCTGTGCGAGGGCGACCCTTTTTTCTACGGCTCTTTCATGCACCTGTACACCCGCCTGCAGGGCCGTGCCCAGGTGGATGTCATCCCCGGCATTCCCGGCATGGTGGGCTGCTGGTCGGCCACCCAAACCCCCATCACCTGGGGCGATGACGTCATGACCGTGCTGATGGGCACCTTGCCCGACGCCGAGCTCCGGCGGCACATGCAGTCCGCGGACGCGCTGGTCATCATGAAGACCGGGCGCAACCTGCCCCGCGTGCGCCGTGCACTACAAGCCACCGGCCGGCTGGAACAGGCCTGGCTGGTGGAACGCGGCACCATGCCGGGCCAGCGTGTACTGCCACTGGCCGAGGTGGATGGCAATGACTGCCCTTACTTTGCCATCGTGCTGGTGCACGGCCAGGGCCGGCGCCCGGAGGTGCAGGAATGAGTGGCTGGCTGTGCATTGTCGGCCTGGGGCCGGGCGACGAGCAGTTAGTCACGCCCGAGGTCAGCGCTGCGCTGGCCCAGGCTACCGACGTCGTGGGCTACATCCCCTACGTCGCGCGCATCGCGCCGCGGCCGGGGCTCACCCTGCATGCCTCGGACAACCGGGTGGAGATGGACCGGGCCCGTGCGGCGCTGCAGATGGCAGCCGCGGGACAGAAGGTGGTGGTGGTGTCATCGGGCGATCCTGGCGTGTTTGCCATGGCTGCGGCATTGTTTGAGGCGCTCGAAGGCCAGCCACAGTGGCAGACGCTGGACATCCGCGTGCTGCCCGGCATTACCGCCATGCTGGCCGCTGCGGCCAAGGCTGGTGCGCCGCTGGGCCACGACTTTTGTGCCATCAACCTCAGTGACAACCTGAAGCCCGCCAGCCTGATCGAGGCACGGGTGCGTGCTGCAGCCGGAGCTGACTTTGCCATAGCCTTTTACAACCCGCGCTCAGCCAGCCGTCCGGATACCTTTGTACGCATCCTCGCCGTGTTGCTGGAAATATGCGGCCCGGACCGGCTCATTACCTTTGCCCGCGCAGTGAGCACGCCCGAAGAGCGCATTGCCACCGTCACCCTGGCGCAGGCCCGTGCCGACATGGCGGACATGCGCACCGTTGTCATCGTGGGCAACAGTGCGACCCGGCAGGTTGGCCGCTTTGTCTACACGCCGCGCGCAGTTGCCACGCCGGTGTTGCCATGATGGCCCGTAATCCACTGCAGGACCTCGTCAACGCGCGCCACCGTGGGGCGCAGCGGAATGGCCGGGCGGTCGATCAAGATGACGGGCAAGCCCAAGGCACGGGCGGCGCTGAGCTTGGCCTCGGCGCCGCTGCCGCCCGAGTTTTTGGCCACGACGTGCGTGATGCGGTGCTGCTGCAGCAAGGCGGTGTCGCCAGCCTCGGTAAACGGGCCACGCGCCAGTACGATGTGCCCGCGCTCGGGCGGCAGCTCCAGCGAGGCGTCCACCAGGCGCAGCAAAAACCAGTGCTGCGGCTGGGCCAGAAATGGCGCCAAGTGCTGGCGGCCAATGGCCAAGAAAACACGGACTGCTGCATCAGGCAATGCACCCACTGCGGACTCCATATCGGGCACCTGCTGCCAATGGTCACCTGCCTGGGCCTGCCAGGCTGGGCGCTCCAGCGCCAGCAGCGGAATACCGGTAGCCGCACATGCGGCCACCGCATTGCAGCTCATCTGCACTGCGAAGGGGTGCGTGGCGTCCACCACATGGCTGATGTGCTGCGCCTGCAACCAGGCGCGCAAACCGTCCACGCCACCAAAGCCCCCGACCCGCACCGGCAGCGGCTGCAGCAGCGGCGATTCGGTGCGACCTGCGTACGAAAAAATGGCGTCCACCTGCGCATCGGCCAAAGCCTGGGCCAGGCGGCTGGCTTCGGTGGTGCCCCCCAACAAGAGAACACGCGGTATGGCTGAACCCTGGCTTTCAATCATTGGCATGGGGGAGGATGGGCTGCATGGTCTGTCGGATGGTAGCCGCTCGGCCTTGGCGAACGCACGGCATGTGGTCGGTGGCCCGCGACACCTGGCCTTGGCACAGGCGGGGGAACGCGGCATCGCCTGGCCCGTACCGTTTGATATCGCGCCTGTACTCGCACTGCGTGGCCAGTCCACCGTGGTGCTCGCCTCGGGCGACCCGTTTTGGTTTGGTGCCGGTGGCAGCCTGGCCCAGCAGCTGCGCCCCGGTGAATGGCAGGCATTTCCCGCACCCAGCACCTTTGCTTGGGCTGCCGCCCGCTTGGGTTGGGCGCTGGAAACTACACATTGTTTTGGGCTACACGCCACACCGTTTGCGACCACCCGGCAGGCGCTGCATACGGGTCAACGGCTGGTCTGCCTGCTGCGCGATGGCGCGGCGGTCAC
This sequence comes from Rhodoferax saidenbachensis, assembly GCF_031457975.1. Taxonomy (GTDB): domain Bacteria; phylum Pseudomonadota; class Gammaproteobacteria; order Burkholderiales; family Burkholderiaceae_C; genus Allorhodoferax; species Allorhodoferax saidenbachensis_A. Next base: position 316,389 of record NZ_JAVDXO010000001.1, on the reverse strand, counting down.
AGGCTATGCGCAGTGGCTGACAGCGCAGGGCGCGGGCGATTCCCGCGTCTGGGTGCTGGAGGCTTTGGGTGGCCCTCGTGAACGCGTGCGCGAGGCCACGGCACGGTTTTGCGATTTCGCAGATGTCATGGCACCAGTGGCCATCGCGGTAGAGGTCGTTGGCTTGGCTGGCATGGCGCGCACGCCCGGGCAGCCCGACGCAGACTTTGCCCACGATGGCCAGATCACCAAATCACCCGTGCGGGCCATCACGCTGGCCGCGCTGGCGCCACGCCAGGGTGAACACCTGTGGGACCTGGGTGCGGGCTCCGGCTCGGTGGCCGTGGAGTGGTGCTTGGCTGGCGGCACAGCCAGCGCCGTGGAACAGCATGGCGAACGAGTCACCAATATCCAGGACAACGCGCAGCGCTTTGGCGTGACCACGGCACTATCGGTGGTGCACGGGCCTGCCTTGCTGGCGTTGCAGGACTTGCCCAGACCCGACGCGGTGTTTGTGGGCGGTGGGTTTGACCTGGTGCTGTTTGAAGCACTGCGTGCGGTCATTCCCGAAGGCTGCCGCCTGGTGGTCAGTGCAGTCACGCTAGAAACCGAGTCAGCACTGCTGCAACTGCATGCGCTGCATGGCGGCGAACTGCTGCGCATCGAGCTGGCGCATGCGGCGCCGCTGGGGCGCAAGCGCGGCTGGCAGCCCAGCCGCCCCGTAGTGCAGTGGAGTACCCGGCTGTGAAGGGCCGGACATGAGCGTGGCTGGGTTCGGGTTTCGTGCAGCAGCGACGACAGAATCCTTGAAGCACGCTCTGGCGCTTGCCCTGGGGCAATCGGATGCCCCCATCGCCCTGACCGCGCTGGCCACGGCTTGGGACAAGGCGGCCTCACCGACGTTTGTGCGCTTTGCCACTGATCTGGGCTTACCGGTGCTGACCATTTCTGCAGAAACATTGCGCGCGCAGCAGGCGCACACCAGCGCCCATGTGCCTGCACGTTATGGCCAGCACAGCCTGGCCGAATCTTCTGCACTGGCGGCCGTGGGCCCCGGTGCACAACTGCTGGGGCCGCGCTGTGTGTCCCCGGATCGCCTGGCCACTGCCGCGGTTGCGTGTGTCCTCCCTGAAAATACCTCCCCATGACTGTTCACTTTATTGGCGCCGGCCCCGGCGCCCCCGACTTGTTGACCCTGCGCGGCCGCGACCTGATCGCCGCCAGCCCCGTGTGCTTGTACGCAGGCTCTCTGGTGCCTGAGGGTGTTCTGGCGCATTGCCCGGCCGGTGCCCGCATCGTCAACACGGCGCCGCTGTCGCTGGAGCAGATCATTGATGAGATTCGCGCTGCGCATGCGGCGGGGCAGAACGTGGCGCGCCTGCATTCGGGCGATCTGTCGGTCTGGTCCGCCATGGGCGAGCAGCTGCGCTGCCTGCGCGAAGAGGGCATTCCCTATACGGTCACGCCCGGCGTTCCCTCGTTTGCGGCTGCCGCGGCCACGCTGGAAGCTGAGCTGACGCTGCCAGGGTTGAGCCAGTCAGTGGTGCTGACACGCACCTCCGGGCGGGCCTCGGCCATGCCGGATAGCGAATCCCTGCACAACTTTGCCCAGACCGGCGCGGTGCTGGCCATCCATCTGTCCATCCACGTGCTGGCGCGCGTGGTGCAAGAACTGACCCCGCATTACGGCGCCGACTGCCCGGTGGCCGTGGTCTGGCGTGCCAGCTGGCCCGACGAGCGCGTGGTGCGCGCGACCCTTGCCACCGTGGAGGCTGCGGTGGGCAACGGAATGGAACGCACAGCGATCATTTTGGTAGGCCGCACCCTGGGCGCGCAGGACTTTGCCACCAGCCGCCTGTATGCCGGCGACTATGACAGGCGCTACCGCCCCGTAGGCACTGCCCCCCGCTTTCCCGAGAGCGGCACACCATGATCGAACTCAGCCTGGTGGGCATGGGCACTGGCAACCCGGACCACATCACCCGTCAGGGCGTAGCCGCGTTGAATGCGGCGGACGTGATCCTGCTGCCCCGCAAGGGCGCGGACAAGGCTGACTTGGCCGACTTGCGCGCCGACCTCTGTGCGCAGCTGATCACCAACCCGGCTACGCGCGTGGTGGGCTTTGACATGCCGGTGCGCGACAGTGCCGCCCCGGACTACCAGGGCGGGGTGAACCGCTGGCACGACGCCATTGCAGAGGTGTGGCTGGCGCACATCCAGGCCCATTTACCCCAGGGCGGGCGTTTGGCCTTGCTGGTGTGGGGCGATCCATCCCTGTACGACAGCACGCTGCGCATTGCCCAGCGCTTGGCGCTGCAACTGCCACTGCGGGTGTCGGTGGTGCCGGGCATCACGGCCTTGCAAGCCCTCACCGCAGCCCACGCCATTGCGCTGAACGAGATCAATGCGCCGGTGACCATCACCACGGGACGCCGCCTGCGCGACCATGGCTGGCCTGCAAATGCCAGCACCGTGGCGGTGATGCTGGACGGCCAGTGTTCTTTCCAACAGTTACCCACAGAGGGCGTCTACATCTGGTGGGGTGCCTACCTCGGCATGCCGAACCAAATGTGCATCAGCGGTCTGTTGGTCGATGTCGGTCAAAAAATTCTCGAACAACGCCAGACTGCACGCGCCGCGCACGGCTGGATCATGGACACCTACCTGCTGCGCAAGAGCGATCCCGACCCCGCCTGACGTGGCATGTCCGTATCAGTACGGCAGCTGAAAGCCATTGCGCCCTGCGCTGATGCGCAGCACGGTGGGCACACCGTCCACCGCCTGGGCCGACAGCGACACACTGGCACCGGGCACCAGCAGGCTGCGGTCGCCGGGGCGGAAGGTGACGATCGGCGCCTCGGGTGGCACCACGATGGTCTTCTCACCGTCTTTGTATTTCACCTGCAGCGTGCGGCCAGAGGCCCCGGCCACCACCTGGTCCACCGTGGCATTGGTCATGGTGCTTTGCGGTTGCAGGTCAAAGGGCCGATGGCCCTCGCCCAGTCCGCGGGCGGTTTCAGGGAACACGGTCACCGCAATCGCGCGCTGCGTGCCATCGACCTGGGGCACGGCCGCGGTGCCAATGAAGCTGCCTGGCTGGATGTCCGTCAAGGCGATGGGGTACACCTCGGACACGGCCAGCTCTTTGGGCAGCGCCAGTTCGATGACTTCACCGCCCCGCTCCTTGAGCGTGAGCGTGGTGGCAGTGGCCTGCTGCACCACGCCGCGCAAGCGCAGCGTTGGCGTAGTCGTCTGCGCTACGGCCAGACTGGTGATGACGCCGAGCAGCAGGCAGAAAAAACTGCGGTAAAGCACATGCATGGGGAGACTCCGTTGAAGTGGCTCAAGCCAGTCTACCGCGAGAGTCCTTTGGCTTTGGTACTCTCTATCTATGCCCTCACTACGCTTCATCCTCGCAAACCCGGACACCCACCGCGCAGCGCTTCTTCAATTGAATGTGGAATACATGACGTGGGTGCTGGCTGAAGTCGAAAAAATCACCGGCACCCACGCAGAAGAAATGCTGGGCATGACGGTCCCGCAGTATGTTGCGAGTGTGATCGACAAGGTCTGTGGGGCCCCGCCCCCCCAAGGCGCCTTTTATCTACTGGAAATCGATGGCGTGGTTGCGGGCATGGGGGGTATTCGGCGTGTGCGAGATGGTGTGGCGGAAGTCAAACGCATCTACGTGCGCCCGGAACACCGCGGCAGGCAATTGGGAGAGACGATTTTGCTGCGCGTGCTGGACGATGCAAAACAGTTTGGCTATCAGCATGTCTTGCTCGATTCAGGTCCGTTCATGCACTCTGCCCACAAGGTGTACCAAGCGCAGGGCTTCGTCGATTGTGCAGCGTATGCCGAGGCAGAAGTACCAGCAGCATGGCACGCCATGTGGCGCTTCATGGTGCGCTCTAACTGAGCGTTCTGATACGCACTAAACCATGGTGCCGGTAGCCGGGTTCACGGCGCAACCAGTGATGCGCCAGGATTTGTTCTTCTGCTTTTGCAGCGTATAAATCGCGATCCAGGGCGTGCCATCCTCCTCGGTCAGCTGCACCTTGAGCACGGCCTCGCTCGCATCACCCACCGGCTTGAGGAAGACGGTGGACGCGGGTCGGTACACCACCTCGTACTGGTTGCGCACCATGGCCATAAAACGTGCTGCAGTGCCCATCAGGTTGCGGATATTGGGGGCCGCGTAGGAAAAGGCCTTGTCCGCATCGTCCTGTGCGAAGGCATCGAGCTGGCTACGCACCACACTCAGGACTTGCTTCTCATCCTTGGGGCTCAGCCCCTCGGCATGGGCAGCTACCGCCCCCAACGCCAAAAAGAACAGCAGCAGGCACCGCGACAACAACCTGGAAAATCCGGCAGAGCGCTTGTCCATAGGAGTACCTCCAACGTCAAAACCTTCACGGCCCACCGAAGTTCAGTGGTCGAGTTTGGACGGGCTGCTCAGGCTGGCCAGTGCGTCCATCCAGGCGGCTTGCTGGGCACTGCACTTCATATGGCGCTGCAGCTCTCGCTGGAAGACCGTCAGCCGCGGCGGGCGCGACTGAGCGGGCGGTGTCAAGGATTTGCTAGGCTGCCGTACGTAAGTCATTGGCCTTCCCCCGAGTGTTGGAACCATATTAGCAAGTTGTGCAGCGCTTGGGGGACGTGGGCCCAATTTTCGGCATGAAACAGACAGCGCGCTGGTCGGCTACTTCATCCCCAGCCCCATGGACCGCGTGATCACTTCTTTCATGATCTCGTTGGTACCGCCATAAATGCGCTGCACGCGCGCATCGGCGTAGGCGCGGGTGATGGGGTATTCCCACATATAGCCGTAGCCGCCAAACAGCTGCACGCACTCGTCCATCACCTTGCACTGCAGGTCCGTGGTCCAGTACTTGGCCATGCTGGCCGTGGCCGTATCCAGCTTGTCCTGGCCAATCAGCTCGCAGCATTTGTCTACAAACACGCGCGCCACCTGCACCTGGGTCTGTAGCTCGGCCAGCGTGAAACGGGTATTCTGGAAACTGGCCACCGGCGCGCCAAACACCTTGCGTTCTTTCACGTAGTCCACGGTCCAGTCAATGGCGGCCTGGGCTGCGGCCACGGCGGTGATGGCAATTTGCAGCCGCTCCCAGGGCAGTTGCTCCATCAGGCAGATGAAGCCCTTGTTTTCATATGCCTTGCCACCCAGCAGGTTGTCGGCTGGCACACGCACGTTGTCGAAAAACAGCTCGGACGTGTCCTGCGCCTTCAGGCCCAGCTTTTTGAGGCGCTGGCCCACGCTGAAGCCCGGCATGCCGCGCTCCACCAACAGCAGGCTGGTGCCCTTGCCACCGGCGGCCGGGTTGGTCTTGGCCACCACCACGACCAAGTCCGCATGCCAACCGTTGGTGATGAAGGTCTTGCTGCCGTTGAGCAGGTAGCTGCCATCGGCTTGCTGGATAGCGGTTGCTTTGATGCCCTGCAGGTCCGAGCCCGCAGCGGGTTCACTCATGGCAATGGCGCCCACCATCTCGCCGCTGGCCAGCTTGGGCAGGTACTTGGCCTTTTGCTCGGGTGTGCCGTAGTGCAGGATGTAAGGCGCCACGATCTCGCTGTGCAGTCCAAAACCTATGCCGGTGAAACCACCACGCGCCAGCTCTTCCATCTGGATCACCGAGTACAGCTTGTCCGCCTCCGAGCCGCCGTAGGCCTCGGGCATGGTCATGCACAGAAAGCCGTTCTCACCGGCCTTGTTCCACACGGCGCGGTCCACATAGCCCTGCTCTTCCCATTCGGCGTGAAAGGGCGCAATCTCCTTCTCCATAAAGCGGCGAAAGCTGTCGCGGAAGGACTCGTGGTCGGGGGAAAACAGGGTGCGTTCAATCATGGGGATGCCCTTGGTTCTGTGACAATATTTTTACAAAGCGTTTGCTTGGTAAAAAGAATATACTGCAATTCAGTCCAGAACGACAGGCCCCGCCCTGCGCACGAACAACACTAGGAGACACCCCATGAGCGAAGCATTTGTGTTTGACGCCATCCGCACCCCGCGCGGCAAGGGCAAGAAAGACGGCAGCCTGCATGAGGTCAAGCCTGTCACCCTCTTGGCCGGTCTGTTGACCGACCTGCAGCAGCGCCACCAGTTCGACACGGCGCGTGTGGACGACGTGGTGATGGGCGTGGTGTCCCCCGTGGGCGACCAGGGCTCGGTCATCCCCAAGGTGGCCGCGCTCAAGGCGGGCTGGGACTTCCAGGCGGCCGGTGTGCAGATCAACCGCTTCTGCGCCTCCGGCCTGGAGGCCGTGAACATGGCCGCGCAAAAGGTGCGCTCGGGCTGGGAAGACCTGGTGGTGGCGGGCGGTGTGGAGAGCATGAGCCGCGTGCCAATCGGCTCCGACGGCGGCGCCTGGGCCATGGACCCGGAGACCAATTCGCAAACCCTGTTTGTGCCGCAAGGCATTGGCGCGGACCTGATTGCCACGCTGGAAGGTTTCACCCGTGCGGATGTGGACGCCTATGCACTCGAATCGCAGCGCCGCGCCACCAAGGCGCAGGCCGCGGGCTACTTTGACCAGTCGGTACGGCCCGTGAAAGACGCGCTGGGCCAGACGATTCTGGCGCGCGACGAGTTCATCAAACCCGGCACCACCCTCGAAGGCCTGGCCGGGCTCAAGCCCGCGTTTGCCGACATGGGTGGCATGGGCTTTGACGCCGTAGCGCTGACCCGCTACCCGCAGGTGGAGCGCATCCACCACGTGCACCACGCAGGCAACTCGTCGGGCATTGTGGATGGCGCTGCCGCCGTGCTGGTCGGCAACGAAGCCGCAGCCAAGGCGCACAACCTGACACCGCGTGCGCGCATCGTCGCCACGGCCCTGAGCGGGGCCGACCCCACCATCATGCTCACCGGCCCCATGCCCGCCACGCGCAAGGCCTTGGCCAAAGCGGGGTTGACGGTGGACGATATCGACCTGTTTGAAGTGAATGAGGCCTTTGCCGCGGTGGTGATGCGCTTCATGAAAGAGATGAAGGTGCCACACGACAAGGTGAACGTGAACGGCGGCGCCATCGCCATGGGCCACCCGCTGGGCGCTACGGGCGCCATGATTCTGGGCACGCTGATTGACGAGCTGCACCGCCGCAAGCTGCGCTACGGCCTGGTCACGCTGTGTGTGGGCGGCGGCATGGGCATTGCGACCATTGTCGAGAGACTTTGAGACGTTTTAGGCCTCTAGCCCCCGTATCCATTGCGCAAGCAGCTCCTTATTTCATAGCAGGTTACTCCCATGAAAACCATCCAATATTCGCTAGCCCACGGCATTGCCACCATCACCTTCGACGAGCCCGACTCCCCCGTCAACACCATGTGCCTGCAATGGCAGGAAGACATGGACGCCGTGGCCGCGCGCGTGCTGCAAGACAAGGACAGCATCACCGGCATCCTGCTGGCGTCCGCCAAGACCACATTTTTTGCCGGTGCCGACCTCAAGGCCGCCAAGCGGCTGACGCCGGCCGATGCGCCGCGCATTTTTGAAGAGATTGAACGCGTCAAAAAGAACTTCCGCACCATCGAGACCTTGGGCAAACCCGTGGTCAGCCTGCTCAACGGCACAGCGCTGGGCGGCGGCTGGGAGGTGGCGCTGGTGGGCCACTACCGCATTGCCGTGGACGACAAGAAAACCCAGTTTGGCCTGCCTGAGGTGACGCTGGGCCTGCTGCCCGGCGCCAGCGGTGTGACCAAGATGACGCGCCACCTGGGCCTGATGGGTGCGCAGCCCTACCTGGTGGAAGGCAAGACCTTCAGTCCCGCCGAGGCCAAGGGCCTGGGCCTGGTGCATGAGCTGGTGGCGCCCGGCCCCGATGCGGCCGCCGAGATGAAAACCCGGGCCCTGGCCTGGATCGCCGCCAACCCCAACGCCCAACACCCTTGGGAGGCCAAGGGCTACAAGGTGCCCGGCGGCCTGCCCTCCTCGCCCGCCGTGGCTGGCATGTTGCCCGTGGTGCCAGCGGTCATCAAGAAAAACACCCGCGGCCTCTACCCCGCACCCGAGGCCATCATCGCCTGCATGGTCGAAGGCCTGCAGGTGGACCTGGAGACCGCGCTGCGCATCGAAAGTCGCTACCTCGCCAAGCTCATGTCTGGCCCGCAGGCCAAGGCCATGATCAACACCTTTTTCTTCAACCTCAACGCCATCAAGAGCGGCCAGAGCCGCCCGGCCGGCGTGCCACGCTTCAAGCCCGCCAAGGTGGGCCTGCTGGGCGCGGGCATGATGGGTGCGGGCATTGCCTACAGCCAGGCCAGCAAAGGCATTGCCACGGTGCTAAAAGACGTGAGCCAGGAGAAGGCCGACCTGGGCAAGAGCTACAGCGCCAAGATTACCCAAGGCCGTGTGGACAAGGGCCGCATGAAGCCCGAGGCGCAACAGGCCATCCTCGACCTGATCCACCCCACCGGCAGCGCCGCCGACCTACAAGGCTGCGACCTGATCATCGAAGCGGTGTTCGAGAACCGCGAGCTCAAGGCCAAAGTAACCAAAGAGGCCGAAGCTTTACTGGCGCCCGGTGGCTTCTTCGCCTCCAACACCTCCACCCTGCCGATCTCGGGGCTCGCCAAGGCAAGCGACCGGCCTAACAAGTTCATCGGCATCCACTTCTTCAGCCCGGTGGACAAGATGAAACTGGTGGAAATCATCAAGGGCAAGCAGACCGACGACGAAACCGTGGCGCGCGCCTATGACTATGTGCAGGCGCTGGGCAAGTTCCCCATCGTAGTGAACGATTCGCGCGGCTTCTTCACCAGCCGCGTGTTTGGCACCTTTGTGATGGAAGGCGCGGCCATGTTGGGCGAAGGCATTCCCGCCGCTGCCATTGAGAACGCTGGCATCCAGTGCGGCATGCCAGTGGGCCCACTGGCCGTGCTGGACGAAACTGCACTCACGCTGAGCCTGCATGTGATGGAGCAGACCCGGAAAGACTTTGAGGCCGAGGGCAAGACCTATGTGGCCACACCGGGCGAACTGGTGGTGGAGCAAATGGTGCGCAAGCACGAACGTCCAGGCCGCGCCGGCGGTGCGGGCTTCTATGAATACCCCACAGACAAGGGCGCCAAGAAGTTCCTCTGGCCCCAGCTCAAGCCCCTGTTTGAGAAAGCGGATGCCCAGTGGACCGTCACCGACCTGAAAGACCGCCTGCTCTACCGCCAAGCCGTGGAGACCGCGCGCTGCCTGGCCGAGGGCGTGCTGACCAGCGTGCACGATGCCAACATCGGCTCCATTTTCGGCATCGGCTTTCCGGCCTGGACCGGTGGTGCCATGCATTTCATCTACGGCATGGGTATCGAAGTATTTGAGGCGCGGGCCGCCGAGCTGGCCGCGCAGTTTGGCCCGGGTTTTGCACTGAGCGATGATGTGAAGGCCGCCATTCGTCGTCACCAACCTCAGTACTGATCTCACCATGCTCGCCCGACTGCTACGCCGCATTCTGTTCAGCCAAATGGCGCTGGGCGCACTGCTGGGCTGGGCGGCTTCGCAACGGTACGGCGGGGCCCTGTGGCTGCTACTAGGCGCCATCGCCCTGCCCTGCGCCACGCTGGTGGGCGTGAACCTGGTGTCGGCCCTCAAGTCCCGCGCGCCGGGTGAGCCCGCAGCGCACTGGTGGCGTGCCTGGCTAGGCGAAACGGTGGCCGAATTTCAGACCTTTGTGCTGCGCCAGCCCTGGACCGTGCAAGCCCCTGTTGTGCTGCCCGCCACGGGCGGCACCCCGCAATTGCCGGTGGTTCTGGTGCATGGCTACCTATGCAACCACCGGCTGTGGGACCCCGTAGCCACGCAGCTGCGCGCCAGGGGCCATGCGGTGCTGGCGGTGAATCTGGAGCCGGTATTCACCTCGATTGATGACTACGCCGCCATCGTGGAGGCCGCAGTGCAGGCGCTGCGCCAGCATGCGGGCACGGCCCAGGTGCTGATGGTCGGCCACAGCATGGGCGGCCTGGCCATCCGTGCCTGGATGCGCGCCCACGGTACCGCGCACGTAGCCCGCGCCATCACGCTGGGTACGCCACATGCGGGCACGCAGATCGACGCCTACCCGCGCACCCCCAATGGCAGGCAGATGGGCTGGAACAGTGCCTGGCTGCAGGCGCTAGCGGCCTCCGAATCCGCGGAGCTGCGCGCCCTGCTGCGCATCGCCATCACCCCGCAAGACAACATCGTCTACCCCCAGCGCGCCCAAACCCTACCCGGCATCACCCCCACCGTGTTCGACGGCGTGGGCCACGTACAGCTGTGCACCGATGCCACCGTGATCCAATGGCTGCTAAACCAGCTGCGCGACAATAGTGGCCAGTTCACCGTGGTGGGGCAACCCGCCTAAGCTCCCCTGCCCCGCATGCCACCCAGCACCCCACCTCCCCCCCGCCCCGGCCCCCGTTCCAAGACCGAATTGTTTGTTGCCTTCTCGCTGCTCGCCCTGCAGGGCTTTGGCGGGGTGCTGGCCGTGGTGCAGCGTGAGCTGGTGGACAAAAAACAGTGGCTCACGCCCGAGGAATTTGTCGAAGACTGGGCCGTGGCCCAGATCCTGCCGGGCCCCAATGTGGTGAACCTCTCGCTCATGCTGGGCGACCGTTACTTTGGCTGGCGCGGTGCGCTGGTGGGCGTGGCTGGCATGCTGCTCTTTCCGCTCATCATCGTGCTGCTGATGGCTGCTGCATTTGCCGGTGTATCCGATAGCCCACAGGCCCAGGGCGCGTTGCGCGGCATGGGTGCGGTGGCCGCCGGGTTGATTGGTGCGGCCGGCCTGCGCCTGATCACGGCGCTCAAAACCAATGTGATGGGCATGGCCGCCTGCGTGACCAGCCTGATCGCCACCTTTGTGGCCGTTGCCTTCCTGCGCGTGCCGCTGGCCTGGGTGCTGCTGGGCATTGGCGGTCTGGCCTGTAGCTGGGCCTATGTGTGCCTGGGTCGCGCGGCCACGCTGGCCGCGGAGAAGGACGCCCCATGATCACCCTGCACGCGGCCGATTGGCTCAATCTGTTTTTGCACTTTACCTCGCTGTCCATCCTGGCGGTGGGCGGCGCCATTACTACGGCGCCCGACATGCAGCGCTTTCTGGTGGTGGAGCACGGCTGGCTCAGCGATGAGCAGTTCACCTCCAGCATCGCGCTGGCCCAGGCGGCGCCCGGGCCCAACATCCTGTTTGTGCCGCTGCTGGGCTGGAACCTCGGGCTCAATGCTGCCGGTGGCCTGGCCGCCGGCTGGGTGGGTCTTGCGTGCGCACTGGCTGGCGTATGTATCACGCTCTTTGGCATCATGCTGCCCAGCTCCATCCTCACCTTCACCGCATCGCGCTGGGGCCACCGCAACCGTGAGATGCGCGCTGTGCGTGCCTTCAAGCAGGGCATGGCCCCCATCGTGATCGCCCTGTTGGTCGCCACCGGCTGGCTGCTGGCCGCCAACCACAAGGCCGAAGACCACCACCTGGCCCTATGGGCCGTCACTGCCATCACCACCGTGGTGATCTGGAAAACCCGCATCCACATCCTCTGGCTGCTGGGCGCGGGGGCGGTTGCGGGGTGGGTGGGCTGGATTTAACGTTCAGGCCTGCGCCAGTGCCACGGCGTCGGCACCGGCCGAAATACGCATTGGCGCAGCCGGGTCCGTCACCGCGCGCCACACGGCTTGCGCAACGTCCTCTGAGTAGGTCACCGGTGTAGCCGTGTCGCGCACGGCGGCGAACACCTGTTGCGTGAAGTCGGCATACGCCTCATGCGCACTGACGTCCATGCGCGGGCGGGCATTGACGCCAAAGCTAGTGCTGGGTGCGCGCCCTGGCAATACCAGGCGAACACGCACACCAAAGGGCTCCAATTCCAGCGCCAAGGACTCCGTGAACGCATTGACCGCAGCTTTGCTGGCGGTGTAGACCGACAGCAGCGGTAGCGATTTCAGCGTCACGCTGGAGGTCACGTTCACCACCACGCCCGCACGCCGTTGTCGGAACTGGGGCAGCACGGCCTGGGTCATGGCGATAGTGCCCAGCGTGTTGGTCTCGAAAATATCTCGCGCATGGGCCAGCGCAATGCCTTCCAACGGAGCCAGCAGACCCACACCGGCGTTGTTGACCAGTGCGTCGATGGGCCCGGCTTCCTCCACACAGCGTCGGATGCTGTCCGGGTCGGTCACGTCGAGGGCGAGTAGGCGCAGCCGGTCAGAAGTTGGCAAAAGATCTTCGCGCGGCGTGCGCATGGTGGCGACAACGTACCAGCCTTTGTTGAGAAAGAAACGGGCTGTCTCCAGGCCAAAGCCCGACGAGCAACCGGTGATGAGAACAGTGGACGTGGCAGACATCAAAAAAACTCCTTGGATGGGTGATGTCCGTACGATAGGCGCCTGGATCAGTACTGACTATGCTTAAATGTCCATTTATTTATCGAGATAGTCCAATATGGTCGATCCGCTGGCCGAAGTTGTTTCGCTGCTGCAACCGGGTGCACCGTTCTCCAAGCTCGTGGTGGCGTCCGCCCCCTGGGCGGTGCGCCGCACCGCGATGGGCCGCCCGTTTTACTTTGTAGTGCTGGAGGGCAGCTGCCATCTAACCATCGACGGCCCCGCACACAGCCACACCCTCGCCCTGAATGCAGGCGACTTCGCGTTGATCCCGGCGGCACGCAGCTTTGCGACCTCCAGCCTGGACCGCCAGCCACCGCGCGAAGGGGAAACTGTCACCACACCCATCGTCGCCATGCCCGGCGGCGCGCGGGTGGGCAACCCGGATGGTGCGGTAGACGTGCGTATGTTGGTGGGCAACTGCGTGCTTGGCTCGCCCGACGCCGCGCTGCTGGTGCCGCTGTTGCCGCACTGGGTACATGTGCGTGGCGAGCCCCGCTTGTCGACGCTGGTGCAGCTGCTGGGCGATGAATCGCGCACGGACCGGCCTGCGCGCGAGATCGTGATGGCACGCCTGCTCGAAGTGCTGCTGATTGAAGCGCTGCGGTCCAGCGCCAGCACGGTGGCATCGCCGGGCCTGGTGCGCGGCTTGTCCGACGCCAAACTGGCGCTGGCCCTGCGCCGCATGCACGAACACCCTGAACGCCCCTGGAGCATTGAACAGCTGGCGCGCGAAGCCGCTATGTCACGTTCCGCCTTCTTCGACAGGTTCAGCCGCGCCGTGGGCGTAACGCCCATGGACTACCTGCAGACCTGGCGCATGGCGCTGGCCAAACAGTTGCTGCGCCAGCGCGAGCTGCCCATCGCGGACATCGCTGAGCGCGTGGGCTACGGGTCCGTCAGCGCCTTTGGTGTGGCGTTCACACGCCACGTGGGCATGCCGCCGGGGCGCTATGCCAGAAGCGGAGTTGAAGAGGTGCAGACCTGAGACTTGATGCATAACATGTCGGTAGATGAGTTCCGCGCATTGCTGATTGAGGAGACACGAAAGCACATGGGTCCGACGGTGAGCGTCCTTCTCAGCTCCGTGCCAGAGTCCGTGGGCTTTTATGAGCGGCTCAATATGCAACCTATTCCCAATGGATTTTGGTTTCGGCGTGAACGATAAACCGATGAGAAAGTCAGCTTCGTTTCCTCGCCATCTCTATCCAACAGCTGCTACAACGCCATCTTCCGGGGGCCAGTTCAACCCCGCCCTCCGGTGGTCTCTCGCCTTGGCAACGCCCTGAGCAGAAGCGAAAGCGGGCCGAGTCTCTTATGGCGTGGCTGGCGTTTTCAGGTGTGGTATTTCCGCCTGTGGGTGGAGACATGGCTGGCATTCGGTATCACCTCTCGGTTCAGATCAAAAGTCACTCCCATACTAGCAGGGGTGTTTGACGGTTCTATTCCCTGCCCCCAAGCAGTATTCGGGCCACCAACAACGTAAAATCGCGTAATGAGCAAGCCCGCAGACAAAACCAAGATCCTGGAGGATGGACTGCGCTATAAGTCCAAAGTCGGAGGATCACCCTTCATGACCGCCTCGAACCCCGGAGCCGCCACCATGTCGTGCTTCTTGTGTGGCAAGCATCGTCCCCGCAACGAACTGAAGTCACGCAAGTTCATCGGTAAATCCCAGGCCGTGTGTGACCCCAAGTGCAGTTGAGTCCATAGCTGCCCCCCTGCCAAGGGCTGCATATCCATGAGCCGCTTGGTTACAGAATTCTCCCGCCTGTACTTGGTGTCTGAGCCGGAACTCCCGGAGCAAGGGCACTTGGTCGGCGCGAACGCCACCGTCAAAGCGATGGTGCTGGAGATTGCCAGACCTGCCGACTGGACGGATTTGTCTTTGGTATGGAGCGGCGCACAGAGCGATTGGGAGCTGCCTGCTGCGGGCATTGCAGTGTCGGGAACGGACGGATTGCAGTTGTGGTTTTCTGTGGCGGAGCCAGTGAAGGCACAGGACGCAGTTGCTTTCTTGTCTGCATTGCAAAACAAGTACCTCAGCACCACACCGGCCAAACGCATTGCCCTGTATCCGTCCGGCGCATCGGCCACCACGGGAGACATCACGCATGCGAAGGCGGTTCCCGCGGCCCACGCGGGCACCGGAAACTGGTCTGCATTCGTGAGCCCAGACTTGGCTTCGGTATTTGGTGAGGAGCCATGGCTGGATCTCCCGCCCAACCCGGATCAACAGGCGGACATTCTCTCCAGGCTGAGGCCAATGAAAACGGCGCAGTTTTACGACGTTTTGAATCTGCTGGGGGTAACTCTGAACCATGCGGCGTCGGCCGCCGAGCCCATGGCCCCGACGTCCCGAAAAATGGGGCCTAAAGAGTTTTTGGCGCAGGTGATGAATGACCCTGCCGTCGGACTGAAGGACCGGATTGAGGCCGCAAAGGCGCTACTACCCTACACGAGCTGATTCGAATGAACGGCCTTAGCGCGGGCTCTGGGAGAAGATGTAGTTCGCGCCGTAGTCGCTGATCTCGATGTACACCTTCTTCTCGCCGGGTTTCACATTACTTGGCGGCTGTGGCGGTGCGCTGGCGCAGCGCTTCGTACAGGCACACGCCGCTGGCCACCGACACGTTCAGGCTTTCCACCGCACCCTGCATGGGGATGCTGACAAGCTGGTCGCAGGTCTTGGCGGTGAGCTGGCGCATGCCGTCGCCCTCGGCACCCAGCACCAGGGCCACGGGGCCTTTGAGATCGGCCTGGTACAAGTTGCTGGTGGCCTGGTCGCTGGTGCCGATGATCCAGATGTTGCGCTCCTTCAGTTCGTTGAGCGTGCGTGCCAAGTTGGTCACCATGAAGTACGGCACGGTCTCGGCCGCGCCGCTGGCGACCTTGGCCACGGTGGCGTTGATGCCTGCTGCGTGGTCCTTGGGGGCGATGACGCAGTGCGCCCCCGCACCATCGGCCACACGCAGACAAGCGCCCAGGTTGTGCGGATCGGTCACACCGTCCAGCACCAGGATTAGCGGGTTGGTGCGTTCAGCCACCGGCAACTCGGCGTTGGCGGCTTCCAGGTTTTCCAACAGCTCGTCCAGCGAGTGGACTTGCTTGATCTCTTGCACACGGGCGGCGACGCCCTGGTGACCATGGCTACCGGCAATCTTGGCCAGGCGCATGCCGTCGGCCTCGACCAGGCGAATGCCCGCCTCGGCCACCTTTTCCAGAAACTGGCGCATGCGCGCATCGCGGCGCGTAGGCTCGTAGAAGATTTCGATGATGGATTTGGGGGCGGTCTTCAGGCGCACGCCCACGGCGTGAAAGCCGAATAGCACTTTGGGGGATGACATGCTCCGATTATCGGGCCTACGCCTTCAACACCCAGCCCAGCGACAGCACATAGCGGCTACCGCCCACCACGCGAGTCACGCTGTGCTCGCAGGCGTCGGGGCGGAACAGCTTGATGCGGCGGCTGGCGTAGATGGGCGTGGCGCAGACGAAATCCCCACCCGAGCGCGGCGACTTAAGCACAATGTTGAGCCGGTAGTGACGCCCGGCCTGCACCGGGTCGGTGTGCGGCGGAATTTCCGAACCTTCGGGGTAGCGAATCAAATAGCTGTCAAACGGCAGCGGCCAGCGCGCGGTGAGCAGCAGCATCTTGTCGTAGCCCGTGCCCTGGCGGCCGCGCTGCCAGCGGAAGGCGGTTTGCAGGTAGTGCTTGATCATGCGGCGGCTCCCGTCACACCCAAAGCCCGCACCGCCAACTGCCGTGCCAGCCCTTCGCCAGGCCCCACAGGAATCGGTAAGCCCTCCAGCGCGCCGTCGATCAACAGGTTGCTCAGGCCGTGGGCCAGGCTCCAGCCGGTCAGCGCCAGCTCGGGGCCACGCTCGGGGTCGTGGGCGCACGCGGCGGTCAGCACGACGCCAAAGGCGCGTTCGGCCGCGACTTTGAACTCGGGATAGTCGTGTTTGCGCGCCAGCAGCGGGCCAAACATGAGGCGGAACTGGGCGGGCCGCGCCAGCGCGCAGGCCACGTAGGCGTCGTTGATCTTCAGCATGCGCTCGGCCGTGTCCGGCTCAGTGGCCGCCTGCTCCAGCGCCTGGGCCAGCAGACCAAACGCCCGCTCGGCCACGGCGGCCAGCAGGTCGTTCAGGCTGGCGAAGTGGTGGTACGGCGCGGCGTGGGACACGCCCGCGGCCTTGGCCACATCACGCAGCGTGAGGCCCTGGGCACCGCGCTCGGCCAGCACCGCGTCCGCCGCGACCAGCAGGGTTTCACGCAGGTTGCCGTGGTGGTAGGGCTTGGGGGGTGGTTTTGGGGGGCGCTTGGCGGTGGGCATGGCGCAATCTTGACATGCGAAAGATATGCGTGCAACATCGCACAAATCTTTCTCTCGTAAAGATTAGGCATTCGCCGGTGTTTTCAAAGGAGCGTTCATGAACCTTGCCGCCCTGCTCTTCACCTCCAGCGCTACCGTGGTGGGGCTGCTGGGGAGCGTCCATCTGCTCTACACCTTCCACGGTAGCAAGTTGCACCCGCGCGACGCGACCACCACCCTGGCCATGCAGGCCACGCACCCGGTGCTGACGCGCGAGACCACGGTGTGGCGTGCCGTAAAGGGATTTAACGCCAGCCACAGCTTGGGCGCCATGCTGTTTGGACTGGTGTTTGGCTACCTAGCCACGCAGCACACCGTGTTGTTGCAGCAGTCTGCGTTTTTGCAGGCGCTGGGCATGGGCACGCTGCTGGCCTATTTGGCGTTGGCGCGGCGCTACTGGTTCAGCATTCCGCGGCGTGGCATTGCGCTGGCCTGCGTGCTGTTTGCTGCCGGCCTGCTGACCACGTGGGCACA
The DNA here is from genome assembly GCF_031457975.1 of Rhodoferax saidenbachensis. Lineage (GTDB taxonomy): Bacteria > Pseudomonadota > Gammaproteobacteria > Burkholderiales > Burkholderiaceae_C > Allorhodoferax > Allorhodoferax saidenbachensis_A. The sequence continues at coordinate 299,198 of NZ_JAVDXO010000001.1, read as the reverse complement.
GGTGCAGCCATGAGCCTGCGCCAGCTGCAAATCACCACCGCCCTGCTGGGTGCCGTGCCCGTGCTCACCGGCCTGATCAGCATGATGGGGCTGAGCGACCCGCTGTACGCCACACTCGCCCTGCCACGCGACGCCACCCTGGACAGCAATATGCGTTTTCTGGGCGGCGTGTGGCTGGGCCTGGGCCTCTGCGTGTGGTGGCTGGTGCCGCGCATCGCCAGCCAGACCGCACTGTTCCGTGCGGTTTGGTTGATGATTTTCTTGGGCGGCGTGGGGCGGTTGGTCTCACTGCTGGCGGTGGGCTTGCCGCTTTGGCCGTTTGTGGGCTTTACCGTGCTGGAGATCGTGGGCGCGCCGTTGTTTGTCTGGTGGCAGCGCAAGCTACGTAACGATGCCCTCCGATAGCGCCAAGCCACGCTCCAGGGACGAGGCGCTGGGGTTCTCGACAAACACGCAGCGCTTGCCGGTGCGTTTGCAGAAATCCTTCACACGCCAGTAGGCGTTGTGGCTGATGCAGCCGGTCTGGCAGATCACCAAATCGGCGGCCGCCAGGTTGGCGTCCAACACCGACGCGTTGTCTTCCACACCCCCATCGTGGTGGGCAAAGCGGCCGCCCACACGCTCGACCACGTCGCGGTAGTTGGCAATGTTGCCGCTGCGCCCGCCGACGCACAGCACCATTTTCTGGTGCAGTTGGATCACCATGGCCTGCACACCCGCAAGGCCCCCCTCCTCCGGGTTGGGTACCAGCTCACGTGCAATAGCACCGCCTGCAGCCTTCTCCGCGGTTGCCAGCTTGCGCCGCAGCTCTGCGTTCTGGCCTTCCAGCTCCGCTTGGCGCTGTGCCATTTGTTCTACCCGTTTTTGCAGACGCTGCTTGTCGTCGAGCTGGGGGATGGAGACCTGCAAAGCCTCAAGATCCAAGCTGAGGAAGTTGATGCGGCTGTCCTTGGCGATGGCGTCGGCGCGCGCCTGCAACAGCTGCGCCTGGAGGCGTTCGATATCCGCCGTCTTCTGGCTGATGACGCGCGTGATGCGCTCCTGCACCTTGCCGAGTTCGCGTGTCAGCACCGCGTTCTCTTCGGCCAACGCATTGAAGCGCACCATCTCCAGGCGCACGCCAGCACCCGCCTGGTGCTGGAACATGTGCAGGTCCTTGCACATGGCCTCTTGCAACGGAACGTCGCAACGTGGGTGGGTCAAGGCGGCCCAAAAGGCACCCGCAACATCCCCGGCTTTCAGCGACTTGATCCAAAAATCGGCCACGGCCAGCGTGCTCTTGGCGGTCTTGAACCAAAGAATCTCACGCGCATAGCGGGTGTCCAGCTCAGCCTGCATCAGCTCCGAAAGTTTGGAGCGGCGCGCGCACTCAGACACGGCGCCGGCGTGCACCTCGTAGTCATTGGCCACCGCGCTACCGCCCAGCGCTTTGTTGACCAGGCGACGGAGCACATCGATGGGCAGGCTCACGCCCACCAGCGGGCAGTGGCATTGGTGGCCCAAATCCCACAATCGCTTGCGCCGGGAACCCTGGGCTGGAGCCGTGGCGGGTTCGTGGTGGCAAAAGCTACCGTGGCTGTGGTCAGTGGTGGGCATGGACGGACCTCCAAATGCTATCTTTTCAATAGCTGCTTGCGCATTGTTGACGGGGGCTATAGGCATTTTTTCATCCAAAAGGTTGGCATTTCGCTCACTGCACCGCCTCCGGGCTGCTGTGCCACAAGCCGCGCTCTGCACTGGGCAGTTGGGCCAGCGGGCTGCCCCGGCTCTGGTCCAGCCAGCGGCTGCGCAGAGACCACAGCAAGGTCTTGAAGCCGGGCGACAGCATGGGGTCCTCGGTCAGGGCGGTCAGGTTGGAGACGATCTTCGCCACCATGGCTTCGCGGTGTGCGCCACAACAGGCCTGCACGTGGCCGGTCATCAGCGCCAGCGTGCCAGCCAGCAAGGCTTCGGCGCAGGGCATGGTGTATTCCTCGGTGGTATTGGGGGTGACAGGGGTGCTTTGCATGGCGTCTCCTTGGGGCCTTCTGTAGGCCTGCGATGTATTTCGCATGGTTTTAAGTATATGCGAATCATTCTCATTTGCAAAACCATTTAGATTCAAAGGAATTTCTCTCGTATCTGCAGCACAAAATGCTGGAACACCCCGCTGCGCTGGCCATAATGCGGGTTTGATTCAAAGGAGTTCCCCATGAAAGGCGACGCACAAGTCATTGGCCATTTGCAGGCCCAACTGAAGAACGAACTCACCGCCATCAACCAGTATTTCTTGCACTACCGCATGTACAAACACTGGGGCCTGGAGAAGCTCGCCAAGAAGGAATACTCTGAATCCATTGGAGAGATGAAGCACGCCGACCTGCTGATGGACCGCATCTTCATGCTGGACGGACTGCCCAACCTGCAGGACATGGCCAAGATCCTGGTGGGTGAAGACGTGCCCGAATGCCTGGCCTGCGACCTGAAGGCTGAAGTGGGCGCGCAAGCCACGATCAAGGCCGGCATCGCCCACTGCGAATCGGTGCGCGACTATGTCTCACGCGACCTGCTGCAAAAAATCCTGGACGACACCGAAGAACACATCGACTTCTTGGAAACCCAAATTGACCTGATCGGCAAAGTGGGGCTGCAAAACTACCTGCAAAGCCAGATGGGCGAGCTGTCGTAAGCCGCTCCCGCTTTTCTTCGCACAGCCAGCATTCGCTGGCTTTTTTTGCGCCACAAATGAGAACGATTTGCATTATTATGTGGCCCAAGATCACTTTGCACCATTGAAAGGCTTTCATGCACAAGCGTCAGTTCCTCCAGGCCAGCCTGCTCAGCGCAGCCATGTTGTTGGGCGTGTCCGCCCAGGCCCAGACCACCGAGCCCAGGGCCGTGGTGCAGCACTACGCTGCACTGGTCTATGCCAACTACAGCGACGTGCTGACCAGCGCACAAGCCCTGCAAAAGGCCATCAATGCCTTTGCTGCAGCGCCCTCGGCACAAGGCCTGGAAGACGCGAAAAAAGCCTGGCTGGCCGCGCGCGAGTTTTACGGCCAGACCGAGGCCTTCCGCTTCTACAGCGGCCCCATTGACGACGACCATGGCCCCGAAGGCCGCCTGAACGCCTGGCCGCTGGACGAGTCCTACATCGACCGCGTGGTGGGCAAGCCCGCATCGGGCATCGTGAACAACCCCAAGATCAAGATCAACAAAGCCACGCTGGCCAAGCTCAATGAACGCGGTGGCGAAGAAAACATCGCAGCCGGCTGGCACGCCATCGAATTCCTGTTGTGGGGCCAAGACCTGAGCGAAACCGGCCCGGGTGACCGCTCGTTTGAAGACTATGTGAATGGCAAAGCCCCCAACGCCGACCGCCGCCGCGCCTACCTGACCACGGTCACCGAGCTGCTGATCGATGACCTGAGCTACCTGGTCAAGGCCTGGCAACCAGGCACCAAAAACTACCGCGCCAAGTTTGAGCACGGCGGCATCCAGTCGGTGCGCAAGATGATTGTGGGCCTGGGCTCGTTGTCGCGCGGCGAACTGGCCGGTGAACGCCTGGAAGTGGCCATGAACACCCAGGACAAGGAAGACGAACACTCCTGCTTCTCCGACAACACGCACCGCGACGTGGTGGCCAACGCCCAAGGCATTGAAAACGTCTGGCTGGGCAACTACAAACGCCTGGACGGCAGCGTGGTGCAAGGCGCTTCGCTCAAAGACTTGGTAGCAAGCAAAGACGCGGCCCTTGCCGACAAGGTGAGCAAGCAGATCGCCCAAAGCGTGGCCAACGCCAACGCCATCCAGGCCCCGTTTGACCGCGAAATCGTGGGCGACAAAAATGCCCCCGGCCGCATTCGCGTGCAAAAGACGATCGACAGCCTGGTCCAGCAGTCCAAGGACATCACTGAGGCCGCCGCTGCCCTGGGCATTACCAAACTGGCCCAGACCAAGTGATGCGGGTCCGTCAAAAGGTCGGCCTCACGCTGACCGCGGCGGGTGCGATTGCTGCTTTGGCGTGGCCCTTGTGGGGCCACAGCGATACAGACCTCTCCGGCGTGGTTCAGAGTGAACTCACCGCTGGCGAGGCCACGGCCTTTGCCACCGGGCGCAACGCCTTCTCCATGCCCCTGCCCACGCTGGACGATGATGAACGTGCGCGCTTCGCCGTGGGCAACTCCTTCTTCCGTCGCAATTGGGTGGAAGCCCCCGCCTCCACCACGGCACGTGATGGCTTGGGGCCGCACTTCATCGCACGATCGTGCGGTGGCTGCCATGTGCAGGACGGCCGGGGTGCCCCGCCTGATTTCCGCAAAGGCCTGAGCGAACCACCAGTGGCATTGCTCATACGCTTGTCCATTCCCGGTGAAGGGGCGCACGGCGGCGTGGTGCCCGACCCCGTATATGGCGACCAGCTCAACAACGCGGCCATCCAGGGCGTGCAGCCCGAGGGTCAAGTACGCATCCACTACCAGAACCTGCAGGGAAAATTCGCCGACGGTACGGCCTACACGCTGCGTAAACCGATCTACAGCCTGACGAATCTGGCCTATGGTCCGTTGTCTGCAGGTGCCATGCTCAGCCCGCGCATTGCGCCGCAAATGGCGGGCGTAGGCCTGCTCGAAGCGATTGCTGAGCAAGACATCTTGGCCAACGCCGCAGCCCAGGCCGCAGCGCCCGGCCCGGTCAAAGGCCAGCCCAACCGCGTGTGGGACGACTTTGCCCAGGCCCTGCGCGTAGGCCGCTTTGGCTGGAAGGCCAACCAGGCCAGCGTGGCCAGCCAGACGGCGGGTGCCTTCCTCGGCGACATCGGCATCACCTCCACCCAGCACCCGGATGAGGCCTGCACCCCCACGCAAAAAGACTGCCTGGCCGCACCACGTGGCGCCCTGGGCAAAGCGCCCGAGATTGACGACCGTACGCTGTCCGACGTCATCTTCTACGAGTCCACGCTGGCACCTGCCGCGCGGCGCAATGTGAACGACGCGAACGTGCTGCGCGGCCAGGCCCTGTTTGCCCAGGCCCAGTGCAGTGCCTGCCACCGCCCCAGCTACACCACGGGCGAAGCGCCGTTCCCACGCTTGTCCAGCCCCAAAGTGCAGGGCCTGAAGATCTGGCCCTACACCGACCTGCTGCTGCATGACATGGGCCCTGACCTGGCCGACGGCCGCCCCGACTTTGCCGCCAACGGCCAGCAATGGAAAACCCCACCCCTGTGGGGCGTGGGCCTGATCCATGACGTGAACGGCCACCGCCGCCTGCTGCATGACGGCCGCGCCAACGGCGTGCTCGAAGCCATCCTCTGGCACGGTGGCGAAGCGCAGCATGCCAAACAGCAGGTGCTGCAGCTCAACGCCCGTGACCGGCAGGCGCTGGTGGCATTTGTGGAGTCCCTGTGAAACGACGTGCGCTTCTCGCTTGCATGCCTTTTGGCACGCTAGCCCTCGTGGATATTGCACGAGCAGCTCCTAAAAGCGTAGCAAACCAACCATCGTTTGACAGCTTCGCCGGTACGTCGGCCAGCACCGGCCCCTTCCTGTCTGCGCGCCAACGCGTTCTGGCGCTCTTGCAGGGCCATTACATTCCGGTGGCCGAAGCCTTGCAGCAAAGTGCGACCGCGCTTTACCAATCGTTGGCCCAGCCCGCCACGCAATGGCAAGCCCAGCAACCCCTGTGGGTACAAGCTATGTTGCACTGGGAGCGCCTGGCCGCAGTAGCCGTGGGGCCGCTGTTGGAGCGCCGCGCCGCACGGTCCATCGATTTCTGGCCCACCCGGCCGGCGCAGATCCAGCGCCAGCTGGATGCCAACGCGGCCAGCCCACTTACGCCAGAGCAGATCGAATCCGTGGGCAGCGCCGCCAGGGGACTGCCCGCGCTGGAGTGGATGTTCTGGCGCATGCCCGCCAATCCGTCCCACCAGCACTACGCCCGGTTGCTGGCGCAGCATGTGCTCAACGAATGCACTGTCCTGCTGGACGGCTACCGCGCCCTGGCCACAGTGCCGCGCAGCGAAGAAGAGGCCGCAGCACTCTATGGCGAGTGGTACGGCCAGGCCGTGGGTGGGCTGGACCAACTGCGCATCAAGAAGATGGTGCCCGATACGCGTGGCAAGGAAGTGTCTTTGTGGGTGCGCGGCGTCAGCGGGCAAACCGCTGCCGCCTGGCAGGCCCAGTTGCAAGGCCTACAGGCCTTTCTAGTCGGATCTGCCGCCGCACAGGCGGCGCGGCCCGACTGGCCCGTGGCGGGCAGCCTGCAAGGGCTGCTGCTGGGCAATGACACGCCCCAGCCCAGCCGCCAGCTGCACCGCCTCACGCTGGCCGCCCTGCGCAGTGGCGCGCGTGCGCGCCCCGACAATGCGGCCTCAGTGCGCACCGCCCAGCTCTCGCTGACCCAACTCTCGCAGTTCCTGAGCGGCCTGGCCGACACCGTGCTACATATCAGCATGGGCTTTACTGACGCCGATGGTGACTGAAACCTTGCGCCACCCCACACGCCGCAGCCTGCTGGCCCAGGCGGCCCTGCTGAGCCTGGGCGCCAGCGCCTGGGAGAGCCAGGCCGCCCGCCCTCCCCCCCTGGCCCAACCCCAGGTGCTAACCGCCTGGAATGTGGGCGGGCAATCCTGGGCCGGGGTGTGGACGCCCGGCGCGCAACCGAGCGGCATCGCCCTGCCTGCGCGCGCGCACCAGTTGCTGCTGGTGCCTGGCAGCCGCGGCCAAGCACAGCAAGCCCTGGTGTTGGCGCGCCGCCCCGGCGAATACCTGATGCGCATGGACGTGCGGCGCGGCCGGGCCCTGCAGTGGCACACCATGGAAGACGACCGCTACCTGGGCGGCCACGCCGCGCTGTCCGCCAGCGGCAAGACGTTTTTCACCACCGAGACCGATGGCGAAACCGGCCAGGGCCTGATCGCCGAGCGTGATCTGCAAAGCCTGGAAAAACTGCGCGAGTTTCCCAGCGGTGGCATTGGCCCCCACGCCCTGCTGCTGGAACCTGCCGGCACGCTGCTGGTGGCCAATGGCGGCATCCTGAACCTGCCCGAAACTGGGCGGCGCAAGCTCAATGTGGGCCGCATGGAACCCAACCTCACGCGGCTCGATGCAGCCACGGGCGCAGTGCTGGCGCAGTACCGGCTCACAGATTCCTTTCTCAGCCTGCGTCATCTGGCCATTGCGCCCAACGGCACCGTGGCCGTGGCCCTGCAGGCCGAGCACGCCGACCCCGTGGCCCGCACCCGTGCCCCGGCAATGGCGCTGCTGGAGGGAGAACAATTGCGCACCGTCCCCTGGGATGCGGCCACCGGCGCCCCTCCCGCCTGGGATGGCTATGCGGGCGACGTCTGCTGCACGGCGGACCGGTTCTGGATTAGCGCGCCCCATGCGGGCTGGTTGGCGTCGTGGACGCACCAGGGCCACGACCTGCAAAGTCAGGCACTGCCCGGCGCAGGTGCGCTGGCGGCTAATGGCGGGCGATGGATGGTGGGCGGGGATGAAGCCGCATTGCTCTACCGCGACAGCGCGCCCCAACCGCGGCGTTACGGCGTGCACATGCCGTGGGACAACCACGCCGCATTGCTACATTTTTCATAGCTACTCGCGCAATGACAACGGGGGCTAGAGCCCCATTTCATTCTTAACGGCTTGCCGCCGCCGGTTTGGGAGCTGGCAGGAGCTTGAACTCCACCATAGCCTCTTTGCGGTATTGCTCGAGCAAGCCCTCAGCCTTCATTTTTCTCAGCGTGGTCTCAATCTGCGGCAGCAACGCCGCATGCTTGCGTTGCAGGTAAAAGTACAGCGGCAGCGGCTCACCGATGCTGAGCACCTTGATCGGCGGCGGCAGGCCGCTTAACTCCGGGCCACTGGCGTCTGATAGCACAGCCAGGTCGATCCCGCAGTGCAAGTCGTTGCGAGCATGGTGCAGCAGGTTCAAGGCATTGATGGTGGTGGTGACGTCCACCACGCGGCTGGCCGGCAACAGGCCTTGTAGCAAGCGTTCGCATTCCACCACCCCGCGCGTGAAATTTACCGACCACCCCGAGTCGGGCAACTGGTCCAGCCGCTGCAACGTGTATTTAGGGTTGACGGCCCACAGCGCAAACCCGATGGACAAAATCTGCTCATCCACACGAATCAGACCGGGCTGGCTCTCAGCAAACGCCAAGGGGCGCGCTACATCACCATCAATACGGTCAGACGCCAACTCCATGCTCAGACGTGCGGAAGGCGTGGTGCGAATCTCCAGAGGAATGCCCAGGCGGCTGAACAGCTCCTGGTAAGTACGGCGCAACAGGCGCCCTACATAATTGTTGTCCGGGCGCGAGGTCCCCAGCACCAGCAAAGGCGGCGCTTGGGCATGCGCAGCGCATGCAGCGATCAGCAAGACCCATCCGGCCAGCATGGCCCCTAGCCAACGCCCGCCCTCGTCCCAAGTCACCTTTGTTCCGGGTGTTTTCATGGTGACTCCATTCACAACGACTGCCCGCAGTATTACCCAGCCCCGCCGCAAGCTGTGCTGTCGCGCGGTGGCCAATGTCACATAAATGGCAAAAATATCGACATATTTCTTTACACTGAATACAAATGCGATGGATTCTCATTTAGAATTCACTTATCAAAAATTAGCCACTTACCGATTCACCATGATTGTTTGTGTTTGCCACCGTGTGACCGAAAAAGAGATTGCTCTGCACGCCAGCGAGGGCAAAGGCTTTGACGACATCCAGTTCGAACTGGGGGTTGCCTCCCAGTGCGGACGGTGCGAAGACTGCGCCCGCGAAGTCATCGACCAGTGCCATGCCCAGGCCAGCCTGGCAACGCAAACCTGGATGCCTATCGCGTTGTCCATGCACCGATAACCGGTCGCTTTTTTTTGACCGAAAACAAGAACGCTTCTTGTTTACATCTCGTTAGTTTTATAGCAAGCCACATCAGGCGGCCCGTTTGGGTAGTTCTGACATAGCCAGCCAGCCCTCCACCCAGACGACTTAGCGCTATGCCACAACTTGCTCCTGCTTCCCCCCTCCTCCGCCCGAACACCCCGCACGCAGCACCCCTGCTTCCCCTGGGGGCCATGATGCTCGCGGGCTCTGTGAGTGCCATGGCCCAACAAGCACCCGTCGAATCCACCGTGCCACTGAAACCCGTGGTGGTCACCAGTGAACGCATCGAAGCAGAAGGCAAAGACTCGGTGCGCGCCACGACCACGACGATTGGCAAGGGCAAGCAAGACCTTCGAGACATTCCCCAGTCCATTACCGTGGTTACTGAAAAACTGATTGATGACCGCAATTTGGACACGCTGAAAGAGGTGCTGCACAACACTGCAGGCGTAACCTTCCAGGCCGCCGAAGGTGGTGAAGAAGACATCCGCCTGCGCGGCTTCTCTCTGGCCACCAGCGGAGACATCTTTTTGGATGGCATGCGAGATCCCGCGTTCTACGACCGCGACACATTCAATAACGACCGTATTGAAGTACTGCGTGGCTCCGCCTCTATGCTGTTTGGCCGTGGCTCCACGGGTGGTGCGGTCAATCAGGTTAGCAAGCAGGCACGCGCCATTGACGACAATGAAATCAGCACCACGCTAGGCAGCTATAACTACCGCCGAATCACAGGCGACTTCAACATCAAGACGGGTGAAGATGCTGGCTTGCGCATCAACGCAATGGCGACCACTGCGGACAACAATGGCGCAGGCAGCAGCATTGACAAAAAAGGCCTGGCCGCCAATTACCGCTTTGGCATCGGTACTACAGACGAGTTCTCGCTGAACCTGTCTACGTTACAGAACAACAACGGCATCAACTACGGCATCCCATGGATTCGCAACTACACCGGCGCCCCTGCATCGGAAACTTCGCTGGTGCCTATTAACCCGAACAGCTTCTATGGCCTAGCCAGTGACCGCAATGATGGGGTCGCAAACATTGGAACGCTGGTGCACACCCATCGGTTCGATGATGACAGCGAACTCAAAACCCAAATCCGAAAAGGTGTGTACACCCGGGACCTTCGCTCTGGTGTTATTCGCTTTCAAAGCGCAACCACGTTGTCCAACTTCTCAGACGCAACGGTTTTGACACGGGGGCAGCAAGCCAAGGTGCAAGACTTGGACTCCATCTACGCCCAAAGCGACTTCAGCACTAAGTTCTCTGCCTTGGGCTTCAAACACGAAGTCATCACTGGTGTTGATGTAGCTATGGAGACCAAGCATGTGTACGCTCTGTCCAACATCACCAAACCAACCACATCCATTGGAACACCAGCTGATGGCGCGTCAGTCAACGAAGATTCGCGCACCGTAAGATTGAGCAATACCTTTAACGCCGACAACCTTGGCTTGTATGCACAAGATCTGGTGCAGGTGGCACCCGACTGGAAACTATTGGGTGGCCTGCGCTTTGACCGCATGCGCGGTAACTACGCTGCCTATAGCGCCGCTGGAGTAATGAATGGCGCTTACCAACAGACCATTGGTGATTGGAGTCAACGTGTAGGTGTGCTGTACCAGCCCAATGAACTGAGCTCGTTCCACTTCTCATGGGGCACATCGTTCAACACCTCTGCCGATACCTATTCCTACAGCGCGAATAGCGCCAATACACCGCCTGAGCAAAGCCGCAACATCGAAATTGGTGCCAAGCTGGACTCGGCCGACAAGCGCTACACCACGCGCCTGGCGATCTTCCAATCGACCAAGTTCAACGAGCGCAACACGGACCCCGATTCCGCAGCCACACAATTCTTGCTGTCTGGTGCACGCCATACCACGGGCCTTGAGATCGACGTGAGCGGCTACCTGACGCCCAAATGGGAAGTGTTTGGCTCCTATATGTGGATGCCAGACGCCATGATTGACGTGTCCAACTCCACCAGCAACGGTGCTCGCCAGGGCGAACGTCCCGGCTTGACGCCCATCCACAGCGGCACCGTGTGGACCACCTACCAGGTCACCCCCGAGCTGCGCATGGGCGCTGGCGTCAACTTCCGCAGTGAACAGTCGCCAGCAACGAATCCCGGCTTCATGGCGCCTGGCTACGCCACACTGGACCTGATGAGCGAATACAAATTCAGCGAACGCTATGTCCTGAAGGTCAACGTGACCAACGTGATGGACAAGCTATACGCTGACTCTCTGTATACCGGCCACTACACCCCTGGTTCCGGCCGCAACATCCAAGCCACCATGAACATCAAGTTCTAAGGCCTTTCCATCCACCCCCAGCTAGCCGCCGCCATGCTCCTTCATCTGCCCAACATCCTCACCCCCGAGGAGATTGCCCAAGCCCAAACCCTGTTGGCCACCGCCCCCTGGGTGGACGGCAAAGCGGGGGCGGGGGAGCAGGCGAAGCAGGTCAAGAACAACGAGCAGCTGGACCATGACGGCGAAGCGGCGCGCACCATCCGTGCGATGGTGTTGCGCGCGCTGGACCGCAGTCCGACATTCTTCTCAGCCACGCTGCCCAAGAAGGTGTTTCCACCGCGCCTGAACCGCTATGGCGGTGACAGCAATTTTTACGGCAACCACATCGATGGCTCCGTGCGCTACACGCCCCGCACCGGCGAGCGCGTGCGCACCGATGTGTCATGCACCGTGTTCCTGTCCAACCCGGAAGACTACGACGGTGGCGAGCTGTGCATTGCCGACACCTATGGTGAACAATCGGTGAAGCTGCCTGCCGGCCACATGGTGCTGTACCCCGGTACCAGCCTGCACCAGGTGAAGCCGGTCACCCGGGGCCACCGCGTGGCCTGTTTTTTCTGGATTGAGAGCATGGTGCGCAGCGATGAGCAGCGGCGCACCCTGTATGACCTGGACATGAACCTGCTGGGCCTGCGCCAACGGCTGGGGGAATCGGATGAAACCACTGCACTGACCGGCGTGTACCACAACCTGCTGCGCATGTGGGCCGACACCTGAGCCCGCCAGCACCACTATGCCCGCCCGATTGCTGTTTTGACGCCTTTCCGAATAATGTCTATCAACACCTCACGCTCCTCCAGTGCCCTGCCCGCAATGAGCCGCAATACCACCATCGTCGTCAGCGTGGTCCTGTTCCACATTGCAGTGCTGTGGGCTCTACAGACCGGTCTGCTGCGCCGTGTGGCCGAGGTGATCGTGCCGGCCGAAATTCTGGTGGAGATGATGTCGCCGCCAGCCCCCGCGCCCAAGCCTCAGCCCACGCCCCAACCCCAGGTGCGCGCCAAGACGCCTGCCCCCAAGCCCACGCCACCCACGCCAACGCCCGCTGTCACGCCGCAGCCTGCCCCCGCTCCGCTGGCCTTGGCACCCTCGGCGGTGGCGCCACCTGCCACGTCAGCGGCCCCCACTGCCGCGCCCGCAACCCCAGCCACCCAGGCCACAGGTAGCGCGGTGAGCGCCCCGCCCGCGCCGCCCAAAATCGAGCTTCCCTCGAGCGACGCTGACCATCTGAACAATCCGTTGCCGGTCTACCCGCTCAAGAGCCGACAACTTGGTGAGACCGGCACCACCACGCTACGGGTCCTGATCGGTGCGGATGGATTGACCAAGGAAGTACGCGTTGAGAAATCCAGTGGCTTTGACCGTCTGGACCAAGCAGCCATAGCCGCCGTCACGCGCTGGCGTTTTGTCCCCGGCAAACGCGATGGCGTCCCCGTGGACATGTGGAAGTCCCAAGCCATACCGTTTGTATTGAAATAATTTTTTTGTGGAGTAGTTACATGGAATCGCAACTCGGACTCATCACTCTCTGGACCCAAGGCGACTGGGTGACCAAATCGGTCGCCCTGCTCTTGCTGGTCATGTCGCTGTCGTCATGGATCGTGATCCTGATCAAGGCACTGGACATCTTCAAGTTCAAGTCGCTGGGCCAGCGCACCGAAAACTTCTGGCACAGCGAAGACTTCAGCACTGGCATGAAGGCCCTCGGTCAGCAAGACGGCAACCCGTTTGTGGAACTGGCCCACGCCGGAAAAGAAGCCACCGCCCACCACCGCAACACGCAAACCCAGCTGCACGACGCACTGGACATCAGCGACTGGATCAGCCGCTCCCTGCGCAACAGCATTGACGACAGCACCGCCCGTTTCCAGAGCGGCTTGGCCATCCTGGCATCGGTGGGCTCCACCGCCCCGTTTGTGGGCCTGTTTGGCACCGTCTGGGGCATTTACCACGCGCTGATGGGCATTGGTGCCGCCGGCTCCGCCACCATCGACAAAGTCGCCGGCCCCATCGGTGAGGCACTGATCATGACGGCACTGGGTCTGGCCGTGGCCATCCCCGCCGTACTGGGCTACAACGCCCTGGTGCGCGGCAACAAGTCCATCCTCACCAAACTCAACCGCTTTGCGCATGACCTGCACGCCTACTTTGTGACCGGCGCCCGCGTGGGCAACAGCAATGTCGATGGCAAGGTCGTTGCCATGAAGAAGGCATAACCATGGCCTTCGGAATGCAAGACGCCACCTCGGACGGTGATTCCGAGGTGATGAACGAAATCAACATGACGCCCCTAGTGGACGTGATGCTGGTACTGCTGATCATCTTCATCATCACCGTGCCGGTGATGAAACACGCGGTGAATGTGGAATTGCCCACGGCCACCAGCCAGCCGCAGAACACCAAGCCGGAAACCTTGCAACTCAGCGTAGATGCCCAAGGTGCCTACTTTCTGAACCAGAACGCTGTGGCGGTGGACACCCTGCCCGCCGTGCTGCAGGCCGAGGCCGCCAAGGACCCACAGCCCGAGCTGCACATCCGCGGTGACAAGGCCGTGCGCTACGAGTTTGTGGCCCAGGCGATGGCCGCAGCGCAGCACGCCGGCCTGCGCAAGATCGGCTTCATCACAGAACCGAAGAACTGACGGCCGCCCCCATGCTGCTCGTGCTGAAAACCCGGTTTGCCTGCTCTGCAGTGCGTTGCTTTGACGAGGTCAAAACCACGCGCCTGCTCATGCACATCGCCCAGCCGCTGGTGCACTTCACACTGGTGGAGCCTGCCACCTTGCCGGTGCAGTGGGAAGAACGTGAGTACAAGGTGGCGATGCATTTCATGGGGCTCATCCCCATGGGCCACCAGATGGTGCGCATCTCGGGCCAGGACCACTCGGCCACGGCGGGCAAGTTCTCAGCGGAGCTGCGCGACAACGGTTCTGGCACGCTGATCCAGCGCTGGGACCACCGCATCTTCATCACGGCGGCCGAAGAGGGCTGCGACTACACCGACCAGGTGGACATCCGCGCCGGCCTGCTCACGCCCTTCGTCTGGTTGTTTGCCTGGTACTTTTACCGGCACCGGCAACAGCGCTGGCAGCAGCTGATTCGCAGGAATTTCTCCTATGCCTAGCGCCGTCAACCCGCCCTCACCCTCTGACTCACCGGCGAACCCGCAGCGGGCAGCCACGCCACCAGCCCAGGGCGTGCTGCAATCCAGCGAGTTGCTAGGTACGCGCCAGGCTATCGAAATCGAGCATAACGGCCAGCGCTACCGCTTGCAAAGCACCAAGTCGGGCAAGCTCATCCTCACCAAATAGGCGTAAAAATAGCTGCTAGCCCCCGTCGAACGGGCGCAAGCAGCTATGATTTTGGTAGCAAATGAGAAGATTACAGACCGATGGCGGCAATGCCAGCCTTGGCAATTTGCGCATCTTCGCTGGACTTCACCCCGCTCACGCCCACAGCACCCAGGCACTGGCCATCTTTCAGAATGGGCACGCCGCCTTCGAGCATGCCGTCCAGATCAGGTGCGCTGAGGAAGGACACGCGACCGCCATTGATCATGTCCTCGTAGACCTTGCTCTCACGGCGGCCCAGGGCCGCCGTGCGGGCCTTGGCGGGGGCAATGTGGGCCGAGATGGGGGCAGCACCGTCCAGGCGCTGGTAGGACAGCAGGTGGCCACCATCGTCCACGATGGCAATGCTCACGGCCCAGTTGTTTTTCAGCGCCTCGGCTTCGGCCGCGGCGGCAATGGCTTTGATGTCGGTAAATTCCAGAACAGGCTTTGTTTTCATGGTGTGCACTCTCTGCAGATGGGTAAAAACCCTGAGCATACCGTTTGCGCGGGGCGTTTTTAACGCCTGCCGCGCATAACAGCCCTGCATAAAACCCGGCCAATACAGGGCAATTTCACGGTCTTGCCCTTGTTAAACCCTAGAATGACTGCATCTGCACATTGCAGTTTTTCTGGAGGATCTTTATGACCGATCGCACAACCACCATGGGCCAGAGCCTGGGCTATGGTGCAGCCAACGCCCAGCGCAACAAAGTGCTGCGCAACACCTACTGGCTCCTGTCCCTGAGCTTGGTTCCCACCGTGTTGGGCGCCTGGATCGGCGTGGCCACCGGCATCACCCAAGCCTTGAACGGCATTCTGGGCATGGTCGTGTTCCTGGCCGGCGCATTTGGCTTCATCTACGCCATTGAGAAAACCAAGAACTCCGCCGCTGGCGTGCCCGTGCTGCTGGGCTTTACCTTCTTCATGGGCCTGATGCTCTCGCGCCTGATTGGCCACGTGCTGGGCTTCAGCAACGGCGCCCAGTTGGTGTTCACCGCATTTGGCGGCACCGCAGGCGTGTTCCTGGTCATGGCCAGCCTGGCTACCGTCATCAAGCGTGACATTTCGGGCTTGGGCAAGTGGTTGTTTGTCGGCACCCTGGTGCTGCTGGTCGGTGGCGTGATCAACATCTTTGTGGGCAGCACTGCCGGCATGATGGCCATGTCCATGGCCGCTATCGGCATCTTCAGCGTCTACATGCTCTACGACATCAAGCAGATCATCGACGGTGGTGAGACCAACTACATCACCGCCACACTCGCCCTGTACCTGGACATCATCAACGTGTTCCAGAGCTTGTTGGCCCTGCTCGGCATCTTTGGTGGTGAGCGCGACTAACCGTCCGTCGCACGCAAGAAAAAGGCCCTTCGGGGCCTTTTTCTTTGGGCGCAGGGCCCACTAAGCTCAATACGCGCCAAAATCTGCCGATACAAGAACTAGACCACTTCCAGCCTCCATGACCCTACGTCCCCTGCTCCTGACCTTTGTCTTTCTCCTGTCGGGCTGCGATTTGGAGACCCTGCTGGCCGACCCGCGTGTGGCTCAGCGCGAAGCCGATGCCAAGGCCATTGGTGGTGCGTGCCGCCATGGCCTGCGCAGCCTGGAAGACTGCTACGCCATGAACGAAAAAGCCTCCAAGGCCGCGGTGTTTGCGGGCTGGAAGGACATGGACCAGTACATGCGGGACAACAAGATCGAAGGCGTCGCCCCCAAGGGCCTCAAACCGGTTGGGACCGAGGAAGAGGTCATTACCGAACCCAAGGATGAGAAGCCCGCCGACGATGGCAAGGCCAAGCCCAAGGCCAAGCCAGCGGCAAAAACCGCCGACAAGGCCGCAGCGCACTAAGCCACTAGGTCATTAGGCCGGTTCGGCCAGCTCGAACACCGCAATGCTCTCCACGTGCGCCGTGTGGGGGAACATGTTCACTACGCCCCCTTTGGTACAGCGGTAGCCCGCCTCCGTCACCAGCACCCCCGCATCGCGCGCCAGCGTGGCGGGGTTGCAGCTCACGTAGACGATGCGCTGGGGCGGTGTCCAGCCTTTGCGTAGCTCGGGCTGTTGGTGCAAGGCGGCCAGGGCCTGCACCAGGGAGAACGCGCCTTCGCGGGGCGGGTCGACCAACCATTTGTCAGCGGCGCCATCGCCAATCAGCAACTCGGGCGTCATCTCGAAGAGGTTGCGCGCTACAAATTTAGTAGCTGCCAGCGCAGGTTTTACGGGGGCTATAGGGTTATTTGACTCTAAACCGGCAGCCATATTCAGTGCCAGGTTCTCGCGCGAACGCACCACCAGCGCCTCGGCGCCCTCCACGCCCAGCACCTCACGCGCCTGTGTGGCCAGCGGCAGCGTGAAGTTGCCCAGACCGCAGAACCAGTCGATCACGCGTTCGGTCTTCTGCACGGCCAACAGGCCCAGCGCACGCGACACCAGCACGCGGTTGATGTGCGGGTTCACCTGGGTGAAGTCGGTGGGGCGAAACGGCATGGTGATGCCAAAGTCGGGCAACTGGTAGGCCAACTGGCCCGTGGTGTGGCCGGGCAACTCGTCCAGGCGGTGAATGGTCTCCGGCCCCTTGGGCTGCAGCCACCATTGCAGGCCGGGGTTGATCGCTGCAAACTGGCGCAGGCGGTTCAGGTCACCTTCGGACAGCGGCTCCAGGTGGCGCAGCACCATGGCAATTACCTCGCCTTCGCCGCCATTGGCACCCGCCGTGGGCGCCATATCGCCCATGGCCAGTTCGATCTGCGCCAGCGTCTCCACTGCGTCCATGGACTCGATCAGGCGGCGCAACGGCACCAGCATGGCGCTCACGTGGGGTGCCAACACATGGCATTCCTTCATGTCAGCCACATAGCGGCTCTTGCGCTCATGGAAGCCGATCAGCACCTGGCCTTTTTTGCGCACATGGCGCACCGACAGGCGGGCGCGGTAGCGGTAGCCCCAGGCCGGGCCTTCGATGGGGCGCAGGATGTTGTCGGGCTTGACCTTGCCGATGTGCCAGAGGTTGTCTTCCAGCACGCGCTGCTTCACCGCCACCTGGGCGCTGACATGCAAATGCTGCATCTTGCAGCCGCCACAGGCGCCTTCGTGCAGGCCGAAATGCGGGCAGGCCGGGCGCACGCGTTGGGACGATTCCTGGTGGATCTCGGTCAGCGTACCCTTCTCGAAGCTGCTTTTGCTGCGGTGGATCTGGGCGCTCACCACCTCAAACGGCAGCGCGCCGTCAATGAACACCACCTTGCCGTCGGGCCGGTGGGCTACGCCCTGGGCTTCCAGGTCCAGAGATTTGACGCGCAGCCAGCCTTCGGGCAGTACGGGTTCAGCAGGGGTGTCGGGGGATATGGGGGAAAGGGTGTCTGGGGAAATAGCGTCGCTCATGCCTGAATTGTCTCAGGTACGCACGCCGGGCTCGCACAGGGCCGCCCTCACATGAGGAATTCTCGCTTGATGCCACGACGGGCCAGGTGGCGTTTGAGCTTAAACAACGCCTCGTTTTGCACCTGGCGCACGCGCTCGCGCGTCAGGCCCAGACGGGCGCTGATCACGTCCAACGTTTCAGGCTCACGGTCGTGCAGGCCAAAGCGGCCCTCCAGCACCTCACGCTCGCGCGGCGAGAGCGTGGCGATCCAGCTTTCCAATAGCGTGTCCACCTCATGCGCCTGGGCCGAGTCCTCAGGGTCCAGCGCCAGCTCGTCCACCAGGCTGTCGCCCAGTGAATGCTCGTCGCCCGACGGGTCCAGCGACGCATCCAGCGAACGCGGCGCCTCGGCCATGGCCAGCAAATCCACAATATCCGACGACTCACGCCCCAGCAGGGCCGCAATGTCTTCCGCGCGTATGCCTTCGGGGCGGCTGGCTACCAAGGCGGCGTCGTTCTCCAGCGCGCGGCGTGCGCGCAGCACCTGTTGCACCTCGCGCACCACGTTCACCGGCAGGCGCACGGCACGGCCCTGGTACATCAGCGCCCGGTCCACCGACTGGCGTATCCACCAGGTGGCGTAGGTGGAGAAACGAAAACCCCGCTCGGGCTCAAACTTGTCGATGGCGTGCATCAGCCCCAGGTTGCCCTCTTCGATGAGGTCGGACATGGGCACGCCGCGCCCGGTGTAACCCTTGGCAATACTCACCACCAGGCGCAGGTTGTGCTCGATCATGCTTTGCCGCGCCGCAAAGTCGCCCGCACGGGCGCGGGTGGCGGCAGCAAATTCTTCTTCGGGGGTAAACAGTGTGGTGCGGCGCACGCCACGCAGGTAAATGGCCAGTGCGTCGGCCGACTCATCGCCCGGAAGCACCTCGCGGGCCAGGCGCTCCAGTTCCGTAGTCGCTATGATTTCAGGAGCTTCTAGCGCAGCATCCATGGGGGCTAGAGCCATATTCAGCTCCAAACCCTGCCCCGCGCTACGCTGGTCGACCGAAGGGTCGAGTGGGTGAGCGTTGGGGGGCTTTTTCATCTGGAGCCTGCTATCTACTGGGCAGGTACTTGGCCGGGTCCACCGGCTTGCCTTGCCGGCGCACCTCAAAGTGCAGCTTCACGCGGTCGGCGTCGCTATTGCCCATCTCGGCAATCTTCTGGCCCTTCTTCACGGTCTGGTCTTCCTTGACCAGCAGCGTCTGGTTGTGGGCATAGGCCGTGAGGTAGGTGTTGTTGTGCTTGAGGATGATCAGATTGCCATAGCCGCGCAGGCCAGCACCGGCGTACACCACCTTGCCCTCGCCCGCGGCCAGCACGGGGTCGCCCGCATTGCCTCCAATGTCCAGGCCCTTGTTCTTCACTTCGTCAAATCCTGCCAGCACGGCGCCGCTACCGGGCCAGATCCACGCCACTTCATCATCCCCACCCGAAGCGGGCGCAGGAGCAGGCGCCACGGGCTTGGTCGCCGCGGCGGCAGAAGCTGCAGGCGCAGGCGTGGCCGATGAAGAAGCCGCTGCAGGTCCAGCAGCCTGTGCAGGTGCCGAGGCAGCTGGCAGAGCCGTGGTGGTGGCCACCGATGCCGCCACAGGCTTGGCGGTTGCAACCGGGGTTTCCCCCCCAACAGGCGCCACCACACGAATCACCTGGCCCACTTCGATCTTGTTGGGGTTGTCCAGTGCGTTCCAGCGCGCAATGTCCTTGTGGCTTTGGCCCGTTTCCAGCGCGATGCGAATCAGCGTATCGCCAGGCTTGATGGTGTAGTAACCGGCCTTGCCCGCATTCTCAAAGCCCGGAGGCTGCTTGACGGCCGCAGTACGTGCATCCATCACCACCCCAGGCTTGCTACCTGCCGTGTTGCGGTCTTCCACAGGTGCGTGGTTCACAGGCGAAGAGCCGCAGCCAGACAGCACCAGCACAGCCACACACACCGCAGACCCACCCCATTGACGCATACCGAACATAATTTGATTTCCCTTTAGGCAACGCCTGATTTTAGAGGGACAAAATGCACTGCCTCCAACAGGGTTTGCCGCACACCCTGTGGGGTCTTGTCCAGCACCAACAACGCCTGACCACCGCCAGGTCCTGACGTTACCACTGGCGCCACCAGGCGCCCACCCACAGCCAGTTGGTCTACCCACGCCTGGGGTACCGCCTCGCCGCCCGCTGCCGCAATGATGGCCGCGTAAGGTGCGCCCTTGGCGTAGCCCGCCATGCCATCGCCAAACAGCAAATGCACATTGGCCAGGCGCAGGTGGCGCAGATTCTCGCGCGCCTTCTCATGCAGGCCACGCAGGCGCTCGATGCTGTACACCTCGTCCGCCACCAGGCTCAGCACAGCGGCCTGGTAGCCGCAGCCGGTGCCAATCTCCAGCACCCGACCCAAGCGGCCCGTGGCGCCATTGCGCAGCAACTCGATCATGCGCGACACCACGCCGGGCTTGGAAATCGTTTGCCCCAGCCCAATCGGCAGGCTAGTGTCCTCATAGGCCTGGTTCACCAGCGCGCTGTCCACAAAGCGATGGCGCTCTATCGCCCCCATGGCGCCCAGTACCAGCCGGTCGGTCACGCCCTGGCCAGCCAGCTTTTGCACCATGCGCTGGCGCACAGCCTGCGAGTCCATGCCGTGGCCTTGGGGCACCTGCGGCAACGGGCTGGGAGCTTTGGCACGCGCGACAGGTGGCAAGGCGGCTTTGGCAGGCGCCGGAGAAGACACCGTCTTCAATGCCGGTTTGGCAACGGGCGCAGGGCCAGTGGCCATCGCCCCGTGCGGGTTGGGCCGTGTCTTAGCCAGCGTGGCGTCCAGCCGGGCGGGGAACGAGGGGCGTTGCTTCATACCGCCACAGGTGGGGCCGCCAGCCGAGACGCGGTCTGCGCCCAGTAGCCCAGGTTGTCGTGGTCCGTCAGGTCCACCTTCAGCGGGGTGATGGCCATATGGCCCTGCGCCGTGGCATGGAAGTCGGTGCCCTCCGCATCGTCCTTCACCGGGCCAGCGGCGCCAATCCAGTACATGGTCTCGCCACGCGGGCTTTGCTGCTGAATCACTTTTTCGGCCGCATGGCGCTTGCCCAGGCGGCACAGCTTCATGCTGCCAATCTCGTCAAACGGCAGGTTGGGGATGTTAACGTTCAGCAGCCACGGTGTGGAGGTGATCAGCTGCTGCTGTTGCATGGAGAGCACCAGTTCGCGCGCCTTTCGGGCGGCAGAAGCCAGCTCCACCCAGTCCTTCTCCACCTGCGAAAACGCAATGGCCGGGATGCCAAACAAAAAGCCTTCCATGGCCGCGCCCACGGTGCCGGAGTAAATCGTGTCGTCGCCCATGTTGGCGCCGTTGTTGATGCCCGACACCACCAGATCGGGCCGGTAGTCCAGCAGACCACTGAGCGCAATGTGCACACAGTCCGCCGGGGTGCCGTTCACATAGCGAAAACCGTTGGCCGCGCGGTGCACATACAGCGGCGAATGCAGGGTCAGTGCGTTCGATTTGGCGCTGTTGTTTTGCTCGGGGGCAATCACCTCGACCTCGGCAATGTCTTTGAGCGCCTCATACAGCGCCACGATGCCGGGGGCCTGGTAGCCGTCGTCGTTGGAAATCAGGATTTTCATATTCAAAGGGAGTGTGCGACCATTGTAGGTTGAGGGTGGCACGCAGGTCGCCCTAGAGACATTTTCTCAAGGGGGTGGGGCCTATGATTTGCCAACTTTTTGGAGACACCCCATGCACGCCTGGCTTTGTGAAAACCCCACCGGTATCGATGCCCTGACCTGGAAAGAACTGCCCACGCCACAGCCCAAAGCCGGCGAGGTACTGCTGGAGATCAAGGCCGCCAGCCTGAATTTCCCCGACATTCTCATCGTGCAAAACAAGTACCAGATGAAGCCCGCCCTGCCCTTTGTACCAGGCTCGGAATACGCCGGCATCGTGCAGGCCGTGGGCGAAGGCGTCACACACCTCAAAGTCGGCCAACCTGTGGCCTGCCTGAGCGGCACCGGCGGCTTTGGTACCCACACCATCGCCCCGGCAGCGCTGTGCATGCCACTGCCGCCCGGCTTCCCGATGGTAGATGCAGCGGCCTTCATCATGATCTACGCCACGTCCTACCACGCGCTGGTGGACCGGGCCCAGCTCAAGGCTGGAGAAACCGTGCTGGTACTGGGCGCTGCGGGCGGCGTAGGTACCTCGGCCATCCAGATCGCCAAGGCCATGGGCGCGCGCGTGATTGCCGCCGCATCCACACAAGAAAAATGCGCTCTGTGCAAATCGATTGGTGCGGACGCCACGATTAACTACGCCACTGAGAATTTGCGCGACGCAATCAAGGCCCTGACCGAAGGCAAAGGCCCAGACGTGATTTATGACCCCGTGGGCGGCGACTTTTCCGAGCCAGCGTTCCGCTCCATCGCCTGGCGCGGCCGTTACCTGGTGGTGGGCTTTGCGTCCGGCCCCATTCCCGCCCTGCCCTTCAACCTGGCGCTACTCAAGGGCGCCAGCATCGTCGGCGTGTTCTGGGGCGATTTTGCCAAGAAAGAACCCAAGGCGAATGCGGCCATGATGGGCGAGTTGGCCCAGTGGTATGGCCAAGGCAAGATCAAACCGGTGATTGACCGGACCATGCCCATGGCCGAGCTCAAGGCCGCCTATGCCCACATGGGCTCACGCGGCGTGATGGGCAAGCTGGTGATGGTGAACTAGGCGCCAGATAAACCCTGGCTGCACGCTACCAAGCACCCAGAAAAAAACCCTGCATTCTTGCGAATGCAGGGTTTTTTCATATTTTGGGGTGGCTGATGGGGCTCGAACCCACGACAACAGGAATCACAATCCTGGACTCTACCAACTGAGCTACAGCCACCGTAAGCGCATGATTATAACCCGATAAAAAGGCTTATTCCGCAACTGCGGGTGCAGATCCCATGCGTGCCGGTGTGGGCACCTTGATCTGCACCTTGAAACGGTCTTTCAGGGTCAGGTAGTAGGCCTGACTCTCGGCATTGGCCATCCATTGGGCGTATTGGTTGCGCTCCTGCTTGGCCACGGCGTCGTTCACCGGGTTGCGCGGCAGCACCTTGTTGACCTTAACCACGGCGTAGCCTTGGGCACCCAGGTCCACACCCACCAGCGCTGGCAGCTTGGCAGGGTCGGCACGCAGTGCAGCGTCGAGCAAGGTGCCTTGCACCGGCTGGCCGGGTTCACGCGAGACAGTTACCGTCGCAGGGAAGCTGGCGCTGGTCGGTGTGGCTTGCCAGGCGGCCAATTTGTCGGCGCCCTCTTTCTTCGCCAGCTCTTGCGAACGGCTGGCCACCAAACGCTCGCGCACCTGGGCGCGCACCTCGGCCAGAGGCAAGGTGCGTGCGGGGCTGTAGCTCACCACGCGGGCAGCAGTCAGCTGGCTGGAGCCGGTTTCAATGGCTTCGGTGTTGCGTTTCTTCTCCACCGAATCGGGGCTAAAGACGGCGGCCAACAGCTTTGGGTTGGCCAGCACACCGGTTGCGCCCTTGGCGGCAGTGCGTTGCACATTGGCAGCGGTCTTGACTTCCAGCTTCAGACGATCGGCGATGGGCTTGAGGCTGTCCGACTGTTCGTACACGCCGTTGGTAAAGGACTCGGCCACTTCGGCAAATTTGCGCTGGGCTTGTTGCACACGCAGCTCGCTCTCCAAACCGGTACGCAATTCCTCAAAGCTGGGTTGCTTGGGCGCTTTCACGTCCGTGAGTTTGATGATGTGGAACCCAAAGTCCGATTCCACCAGATCGCTGACGTCACCCTTCTTCATCGCGAACACGGCTTCTTCAAACGGTTTGACCATGGCACCACGGGCAAAAAAGTCCAGGTCGCCACCGCGGGGGGCAGAGCCCGCATCTTGCGAGTTCTTCTTGGCCAGATCCGCAAAGGTGGCGGGCGCCTTGCGCGCCTGCTCTAGCAGCGCCTGGGCTTTCTCCTTGGCCTTTTGGCGTTCGGCCTCAGGCATGGTCTTGGGCGCGTTGATCAGGATATGGCTGGCGCGGCGCTCTTCCTTGCTGCTCAGGCGGCTGGCATTTTGTTCGTAGTAAGACTTGAGGTCCGCCTCGTTCACCGTCACCGTCTTCTTGATGGCATCTACGTCCAACACCACGTATTCGATGTTGGCGGACTCGGTGGACTGGAACAACGGCGCGTTGGCCTGGTAGAACGCCTCGATGTCCGCATCCGATGGGTTGACCTTGCTGGCAAAGTCAGCAGGGGCAAAGCGGGCGATCTGCACTTCACGGCGTTCAAAGAAGGCATTGAGCGCCAAGTCAGCCACGGCGTTGGCGGAGAACGCAGTGGACGAGATGCCGGACTCGACCTGCATCAGGGTCAGGTCGCTGCGCACACGGGCTTCCAGGCCTTCGGGCGTCAGGCCTTGGCTGGCGGCCAACTGGCGGTAACGTTCAATGTCCATGGTGCCGTCAGGCTTGCGCAGACCGGCAATCGTGGGGTTTTGCTGCAGCTCACGGGCCAGGCGCGCATCCGAGGTGGTGAAGTGCGCATCCTTGACGGCGGCGGCCATCACGCGCTCGCGCACCAGGCGTTCCAGCGTGGCGTAGCGGGCCTGTGGGGAGTCCAGCAGTTTGGGATCCACATTGGGCACAGAAGCACGCAGGCGATCGACTTCATTCTTGTGGGCGTAGTCCCACTCTTCCTGGGTCACCTTGGCGCTGCCGATGGTGGCCACGGTGGCACCCCGGCTCATGCCTTTGTAACCATCCACACCCACCATGACAAACGCCAGGATGATGAGCAAGAACAAAGGTATGGCAATCACCTTGGTGTACTTGCGGACGAAATCGAACATGCGCTAACTCTCCATGAATACAACAAAAAAGGCGAACAATTGTGTTCGCCTTTGCTGGGTGTGGTGGTGGGTGATGACGGGCTCGAACCGCCGACATTCTGCGTGTAAGGCAGACGCTCTACCAACTGAGCTAATCACCCAAACATAAACCTAATTTTAGTTCAGGGCATCTTTCAATGCTTTGCCTGGACGGAACTTTGGAACTTTGGCAGCCTTGATTTTAATCGCAGCGCCGGTACGTGGATTGCGACCCGTGCGAGCAGCACGTTTGCCCACTGCAAAAGTACCAAAACCTACCAGGGAAACAGTGCCGCCTTTTTTCAAGGTGGTCTTCACCGCACCAATGGTCGACTCCAGAGCGCGCGTAGCAGCGGCCTTGGAAATATCGGCATGTTTTGCAATGTGCTCAATCAGTTCAGTTTTATTCACAAAGACCCCTTGTACGGAAGCGAGTTAATCGATTGTCTCTTCAAAATTTTGTTGTACCGGATTGTCTTGGTGGTGGCATGTGATGAAACACGACCCAAAAACAAAACAGCTTTCAGCGGTAGCAGTGGTGACCGCTGCATTGCATTAAAGCCACGGGCTAATACCGTGTCAATATGCCGTGCAACATTGCGACAGCGCGGAGGCGAATTCTAGACGCAATTTTTTGGAAAATTGCCTGGCAACGGTAAGTTTTTTCTGCGGGGCTGTACTGTCGCAAATGCAACAGGATGTGCTGAATACAGCGCACCGCTTCGGGGCGCAAGGTCTGCGTAAGGCTACTTGGTGCGAGCCCTAATCTCCGGCAAGGCCTTCTGCAAGTAGTACACCATAGACCACACGGTGAGCACCGCCGCAGCCCAGATCAGCCACACGCCCCAGAGGTGGGTATTGATGATTCCGAACAGCAAACCGTCGAACAGCAGAAAGGGAATGGCCACCATTTGCACCACGGTCTTGACCTTGCCAATCATGTGCACGGCCACGCTGCGGGATGCACCAATCTGCGCCATCCACTCGCGCAAGGCCGATATGGCGATCTCACGGCCAATGATGATGAGGGCCACAAACACGTCGGCTCGCTGCAGGTGCACCAGCACCAACACACAAGCGCACACCAAAAACTTGTCGGCCACCGGGTCCAGGAAAGCACCGAACGACGAGGTCTGGTTGAGCTTGCGGGCTAGGTAGCCATCCAGCCAGTCTGTTGCCGCGAACACCACAAACATGATGGTGGCCACCAGGTTGCGCTCATACGCCGACGCCATGGCGTCGGGCAAATAGAAGACGCCCACGATGAGGGGAATCGCGAAGATTCGCGTCCAGGTCATGAGGGTGGGGATGGTCATAAACATGGCGGGATTGTGGCACGGCTAGTGCAGTGCACGGTAGATTTCATCCGCCAGTTCGCGCGATATGCCGTCCACCGTGGCAATGTCCTGGGCGCTGGCCAGAGCCACACCCCGCACACCGCCAAAACGCTGCAGCAGTTTGGCGCGGCGCTTGGGGCCAATGCCCGGAATTTCTTCGAGCTTGCCGCCGCCCGTGCGCACCTTGGCGCGCGCGGCGCGCATGCCGGTGATGGCAAAGCGATGCGCCTCGTCGCGGATCTGCGCCACCAGCATCAAGGCTGCCGAGTCGGCACCCAGGTAGACCTTCTCGCGGCCATCGGCAAACACCAGCTCTTCCAGCCCCACCTTGCGACCCTCGCCCTTCTCCACGCCCACGATGAGCGACAGGTCCAGCCCCAGGCTCTCAAACACTTCACGCGCCATGGCCACCTGGCCCTTGCCGCCGTCCACCAGCACCAGGTCTGGCAGGCGCGCCGTGCCGCTGGGTGTGGTGCCCTGGTGCTTGGCCTCGCGCAGGGCCTCGGCCAGCTTGCTGTAGCGGCGCGTCAGCACCTGGCGCATGGCGGCGTAGTCGTCGCCGCCGGTGATGCCTTCTATGTTGAAGCGGCGGTATTCGCTGTTCTGCATCTTGTGGTGCTGGAACACCACACACGACGCCTGCGTGGCCTCGCCCGCGGTGTGAGAGATGTCAAAGCATTCGATGCGCAGCGCGTCCAGGTCATCGAGTGCCAAATCCAGTGCGTCGGCCAGCGCACGCGTGCGCGCCTGCTGTGAGCCTTCTTCGGCCAATAGGCGGGCCAGCTGCAGCGCCGCATTGGTCTGCGCCATGTCCAACCAGGCACGACGCTGCTCGCGCGGCTGGTGCACCGCGGTGACCTTGATACCGGTTTGCTCCGACAGCGCCTGTAGCAGCCCCTTGCTCACGGGCTCGCTGACCACCAGCGCGCCGGGCATGGGCACGTCGATATAGTGCTGCGACAAGAACGCCTCCAGCACCTGGGCCTCGACCGACTTCTTGGCCTCGCTGTCATCCGCCTCACCCATCAGCGTGGCGTCTTCCACATGCACCGGGAAGTAAGGCCGGTCGCCCAGATGGCGGCCACCGCGCACCATGGCCAGGTTCACACAGGCCTTGCCGCCCTGCACCTTCACGGCCAGGATGTCCACATCGCGGTCTGACACGTTGTCCACCGACTGCTGGTGCAACACATTCGACAGTGCTGCTACCTGGTTGCGCAGCTCGGCCGCCTGTTCAAACTCCAGCTTGTCGGCGTGCGCCATCATGCGGGCCTCCAGGCCACGCATCACGTCCTGCGCCTCGCCACGCAAGAATCGCTCGGCATTGGCCACGTCCTGCGCGTAATCAGCCGGACTAATGTGGCCCACGCAGGGCGCCGAGCAGCGCTTGATCTGGTACAGCAGGCAGGGCCGCGTACGGTTGCTGAACACAGGGTCTTCGCAGGTGCGCAGGCGAAACACCTTTTGCATCAGCAGAATGGCCTCTTTCACCGCCCAGGCGCTGGGGTACGGGCCAAAGTAGCGGTGCTTTTTCTCCACACCTCCGCGGTAGTACGACACGCGGGCAAACTCCACCGGCTGCGGGGGCCGGGGCTTGGCGCCAGGCTCGGCCAGCGCCAGGTTTTTGGGCACCGGTGGCGTGCCGGTCATCTTCAAATAGGGGTAGCTCTTGTCGTCCCGAAACAGGATGTTGTACTTCGGGTTCAGCGTCTTGATGAGGTTGTTTTCCAGCAGCAGGGCCTCAGCCTCGGAGCGCACCACCGTGGTCTCCATGCGCACAATCTTGCTGACCATATGGCCGATGCGTGTGCCGCCATGGTCCTTCTGGAAATAGCTGCTGACCCGCTTCTTCAGGCTGATGGCCTTGCCCACGTAGAGCAGCTGGTTGTCTGCATCAAAGTAGCGGTACACCCCGGGCAGAGACGGCAACGCCGCCACCTCGCGCAGCAGCGCGTCGGAGTGGGTTTCTGCGGAATCGGCTTCAGACATGGGACGCTATTGTGCTTGCTACTTGGGGGGTGGACCGCGCATGGACAATAGCCGCCATGCAATGGGATATTTTCTGCAAGGTCATCGACAACTTTGGCGACATCGGTGTGTGCTGGCGCCTGTGTGCCGACCTGGCCAACCGCGGTCACACGGTACGCCTGTGGGTGGATGACAGCCGTGCCCTGGCATGGATGGCGCCCGGCGCGGTGGAAGGCCGCTGGCCCAACGTGAAGGTGCACGACTGGGCGGAAGCATGCGACCCCACCGTACTGGAAAAACTGCCCCCCGCTGATGTGTGGATCGAAGGCTTCGGCTGCGAGATTGCTCCTGAATTCATAGCTGCTCGCGCAATGGATACGGGGGCCAGTGGCCAAAATGGTCTTAAACCTCCGGCGTGGATCAACCTGGAGTACCTGTCGGCCGAGGCCTATGTGGAACGCTGCCACGCCCTGCCCTCGCCCGTGATGCAGGGCCCGGCCCAGGGCTGGACCAAGCATTTCTATTACCCAGGCTTCACAGCACGCACGGGCGGGCTGCTGCACGAAGCGGACTACTTGGCGCGCCAGACCGCGTTTGACGACAACGCGTGCAACGCCTGGCTGGCGCAACACAGCATTGCCTGGCAAGGCCAACGCTTGGTCTCGCTGTTTTGCTACGAGCCGCCTGCGCTGACGGCCCTACTGCAAGGTCTGGTGCAGGGAGCCACGCCCACGCTGCTGCTGGTGACGCCGGGGCGAGCCCAGCGTGCGGTGCAAACCGCACTGGCGCAGATGGATCTGCCCACCACCGGCGCAGGCGAACTGGCGTTGCATTGGCTGGAGCCCCTGACCCAGACCGAATTTGACGAACTGCTGTGGGCCTGCGACCTGAACCTGGTGCGCGGCGAAGACTCGCTGGTGCGCGCCATCTGGGCCGGCAAGCCCTGGCTCTGGCAGATCTACCCCCAGGACGATGGGGCGCACGCCGACAAGCTGAACGCGCTGCTGGACCAAATGCAGGCACCCGCCTCGCTGCGCGCGGCACAGCTGGCTTGGAACGACTTGAATGGCATGGCAGGGCCCAACCAGCCCAGGCTGGATTGGGGTACCTTGCCCCTGGTGGAATGGTCGGCTGCTGCACACGATTGGCGCCACGGCCTGCTGCAAATGGACGACCTGACCAGCCAGCTCACCAATTTCGTGCAGAAAAAAAGATAAAATCCGAGGCTTAGCTGAATTTGCCGCCTGAGTTTTGGGGCAAGTCATGCCCCGCCGCAGACTGCGGCCTACAGTCGCACCACGCGACATTCGTTCCTGCAACCCTATGAAAATCGCTCAAGAAATCCGCGCCGGCAATGTGATCATGCACGGCAAAGACCCCATGGTCGTCCTGAAAACCGAATACAGCCGCGGCGGCCGCAACTCTGCCACCGTGCGCATGAAGCTCAAGAGCCTGATTGCCAACTTCGGTACCGAAGTGGTGTTCAAGGCCGACGACAAGATCGACCAGATCATTCTGGACAAGAAGGATTGCACCTACTCCTACTTCGCCGACCCCCTGTATGTCTGGATGGATGCGGACTACAACCAGTACGAAGTCGAATCCGAAAACATGGGTGACTCGCTGAACTACCTGGAAGACGGCATGACCGCCGAAGTGGTGTTCTACGAAGGCAAGGCCATCTCGGTGGAACTGCCTACCAGCGTGGAACGTGAAATCACCTGGACCGAACCCGCCGTCAAGGGCGACACATCGGGCAAGGTGCTGAAGCCTGCCAAGATCGCCACTGGTTTCGAAATCGGCGTGCCAATCTTTGTGGCCCAAGGCGACAAGGTCGAAATCGACACGCGCACCGGCGAATACCGTAAACGCGTCTAACCCACGCCGCGAATAAAAAAGGCTCCTTCGGAAGCCTTTTTTATTGCAGCCAACACAGCCTTAGCCGTCTACCCGCACCGCGCGGTAGAGGGCGCGCACCAGGTCCGACTGCGTGATGATGCCGACCAGCCGCGATTCGGTGTCGATGATGGGAATGTGGTGGTGGCCGCCCTCGGAGAACAGCGGCACCAGCTCCATCAGCGGGCGGTGCGCGCTGGCCACGCGCACCTGGCGCGTCATGATCTGGCCCACGGCCTCGGGCTTGTCCGAGCTAACCTTGCCCGAGCGCCGGATGAACGCCTGAAACCGCTGGCCCAAATCGTCACCCTGCTCCAGCCCCGCGTGACGCATGAAGTCGGCCACGGTGACGATGCCCACCATGCGCCGCACCCTGTCCACCACGGGTAGCGCCTTGATGCCATGCTGGTTGAGCAAGGCCCAGGCCTCGTGCAACGGAGTGCCGAACTGCACTGCAATCGGACTTTTTGACATCACATCGGCACAGGTCAAGGTGCCCAGGTTGCGCCGATAGGCCGCCATCTCGGCGTGCTGCAGCAGGTTCTCCAGATCGTCGCGGCTGACGTCCAGAATCTGGTTGTAGTGGGCCAACGCGGCGTCCAGGTCGCCGGGCGTGAAGCGGCCCTGCAGGTCAGATACGGGCCCGGCCACACGCCGCTGCACATGTGGGTAGGGGCGGCCGGTCAGGCTGTTGTAGGCCACGCCGGCAGCAATCATCAAACCGCCATTCACAGCCAACGGCCCCCAGGCAATGTCCAGTCCTACCCAGTGGCTCAACACCGCCGACAAAGCCATGGCCCCGCCTGGGGGATGCAGGCAACGCAACCACAGCATGACCAGAATGGCCAGTGGCACGGCTAGCGAGGCGGCCAGCACTGGCTGATCGATCCAGCGCGCGCAGAGCACGCCCACCAGGGCGGACACACCGTTGCCCCCCAGCACGGCCCAGGGCTGCGCCAGCGGGCTGGCCGGCACGGCAAACACCAGCACCGCGCTGGCGCCCATGGGTGCCAGCATCCAGATGCTGCCGGGATTGGCCGCCAGCAGCCAGTGGCTGAGCCACGCGGTCAGCCCCATGCCCACCAGCGCACCCAGCACCGAACGCCAGCGTTCGCGCGCGTCAATCATCACAGGCGCTGGCCAAAAGGCCAGGAGCCAATGCTGCCAACGCTCGCCCCAGGTCAGGGCTTCATTTGGTAGCGATTCGGAATTCACGGGGTCTGGTGGCATGGGGCGGTACGCACAAGAGGAGACGCAAATTATCGGCGCCCCAAACTGCCTTGAAATGGGACGACAATGCGCCCATGGAAAATACCCAAAACCTCAACGAAGCCCGCCTGGCCAACGCCTGGGCCGACCTGCAAGCCCACGCCGATCTGGGCAATATGCTGGAAACCGACGCCTACCGCCTGGCCTTTGCCGACCCCGAGTTTTTACTGCGCCGCGAGACCCGTGGTCTGCGCATCCAGTTGGAGATGCTCAAGCCCGATCTGGACCAGGCCGCACAGGGCGTGGAGAACACCGTGGTGGTCTTTGGCAGCGCCCGCTTCCCCGCCCCCGAAGAGGCCAACGCCGCACTGAAGGCCGCCAAGGCCAGTGGGGATGCCCAGCAGCTGGCACTGGCCGAGCGCCATGTGCGCAATGCCAAGCACTACGACAACGCGCGTCTGTTTGCCCGCCTGGTGGCCGGCTACAGCGCACGCAAGCCGCTGAAAGACCGCCTGTTCATCTGCACCGGCGGCGGCCCCGGCATCATGGAAGCGGCCAACCGTGGCGCGTTTGAAATGGGCGCGCTGACACCAGGCCTGAACATCGCCCTGCCCCACGAGCAAAAGGCCAATCCCTACGTCACGCCGTCACTGAGCTTCAAATTCCACTACTTCGCCACGCGCAAGATGCATTTCATGATGCGCGCCAAGGCACTGGTGGCCTTCCCCGGTGGCTTTGGTACGCTGGACGAGCTGTTTGAAGTCATCACCCTGGTGCAAACCAAGAAGGCCAAGCCCGTGCCAATCGTGCTGTTTGGCACCGATTACTGGAAGCGGCTGATCAATATGGACGTGCTGGTGGAAGAAGGTGCCATCTCGCCCGAAGACCTGAGTCTGTTTCACTACACCGACGACCCGCAGGAAGCCTGGGAAATCATCCGCACGTTTTACAACCTGCCGTTGTAAACGTGCGGCTGCGGTCTCAGGGCCGCAGCTTCCAGGCTGCGTGGGCGCCCAGGCCCACCAGGGTGCCCACGGTCCAGAACACCACCGACACGCCCACCACCACACCCGCCGTGCCAAACAGCATGGGCATGAGCACGCTAGAGAGGTTCAGGCTCATCAGGCGCAACGCGATGGCCTGGCCATGCAGCGCATGCGGCGTGATCTGGTGCAGCGTGCTCATGATCATGGGCTGCACCGTCCCCAGCGCCAGCCCCAGCAACACCGAACACAGGCCCATGGCCCAGGCCGTGGGCATGAAGGGGTAGGCCCCAAACAGCAGCGCGGTAACGACCATCGCCCCGGTCACCACCGCCCACTCGCGCAGGTGCGCGGCAACCAGAGGCAGCAGCACGCGCACCGAGGCGGCGGCCACCGCAAAGGCCCCCAGGATGGTGCCGATCACCGAGGCACTGAAGCCGCGCTCGTGGCCGATCACCGGCACGACAAAGGTGTGCACATCCCAGCAGCTGGACAACAGCCAGTTCACCAGCAACAGGCGGCGCATGAGTGGTTCGCGCAGCAGCGGCCACACGCTGGGGTGCGCGCCATCGGCCACCTGCACGGGCGGCAGCTCAGGCGTGTGGCGCACACACAACCAGGCCAGAGCTGGCACCAGCGCCGTGAGGGCAAAGGCCGCGACAAAGCCATTGTGGTCGGCCGCCTGCCCGCCCATCCACACGCCCGCATGGTCGATCAACAGGCCTACGCACACGGGCCCCAGAAAGTTGGATACCGCCGGCCCGATGGACAGCCAGCTGAACACGCGGCGCAGATCCGTGGCGTTGCGCGCTGCGCGGCCCACATGGCGTTGAAGTGCAATCGAGGCGCCGCCGGTGGCGCCGCCCATGCACAGGGCCGTGACGCACAGCACCGAAAAGTGGGGAAACAGCGCCGCCAGCCCCGCACCCGACATGGCTGCCACAATGCCTAGCGCCACAGGGCGACGCAGGCCGTGCCGGTCGGCATAGCGCCCAGCGGGTAGCGCTAAAAACACCTGCGTCAAGGAGAACAACGCCAGCAGAAATCCGACGGCCAGCGCACCATAGCCTTGCTGCAACGCCCACAGCGGGGCGGCCATGCGCATGCCGGCCATGCTGGCGTGCAGGCACACCTGACCTGCGACCAACCGCAGCAGCCCCCAGGCGCTTTCACCGCTACCGTTGTTGCTCTCGGCCTCCGCAGATGTCATAGGCTGCTGGCGTCCGCATCGCGGTCAAAGTCGCGGTCGGCGGGCAGCAGGGCTTGCGCCTGCGACTCGGGCAAGGCATCTACCTTTTTCAGCGCCCGGCCCATGGCGCGGCTGCGGGTCTCGGCGTTGTCCAGCGTGTTGAGCACGGTCTGGGTTTGCGCCTTGACCTTGGCCAGCACGTCGCCGAACTTGCCAAACTCGGTTTTGACCGCCCCCAGCACCTGCCACACCTCACTGGAACGCTTCTCCAGCGCCAGCGTGCGAAAGCCCATCTGCAGCGAACTCAGCATGGACAGCAACGTGGTGGGCCCGGCCAGCGTGATGCGGTGGTCGCGCTGCAGGCTTTCCATGAGGCCGGGGCGGCGCAGCACCTCAGCGTACAGGCCCTCGGTGGGCAAAAACAAAATGGCAAAGTCGGTGGTGTACGGCGGCTCCACGTACTTGTCGGCAATCGACTTGGCCTCCAACCGAATGCGCATTTCCAGCGCCTTGCCGGCCACCTCCGCGCCCAGCACATCGGCACGGCCCTGGGCATCGAGCAGGCGCTCGTAGTCGTCGTTGGGAAACTTCGCGTCGATGGGCAGCCACAGCGGCTCTCCGTTGTCGGAACGGCCCGGCAGCTTGATGGCGAAGTCGACCACGTTCTTGCTACCCGGGCGCGTGGGCACCTGCACCGCGTACTGGTCGGGCACAAACACCTGCTCCAGCAGGCTGGCCAGTTGGGCCTCGCCAAAAATGCCGCGGGTTTTCACGTTGGTCAGCAGGTGTTTGAGGTCGCCCACCCCCTGTGCCAGCGTCTGCATTTCGCCCAGGCCCTTGTGCACCTGCTCCAGCCGCTCGGCCACCTGCTTGAAGCTTTCGCCCAGGCGCGCCTGCAGCGTGGTCTGCAACTTCTCGTCTACGGTGGCGCGCATTTCGTCCAGTTTGGCGGCGTTGGTGGTTTGCAGCTGCGCCAGTTGTTTCTCCAGCGTCTCGCGTACTTCGTTCATGCGCCGGGCGTTGGATTCGCTCAGGCTGGACAACTGGTTCGTCAGCGTATCGGACAGCGTTTTCTGCAGCAGCGCCAGCTGCTGGCCAAAGGCGTCGATCTGGGTGTTTTGCGTACGTGTGGCCTCGCCGCTTTGTTCCACCAAGGCCTTCTGAAACAGGGCCAGGTTTTGCGACAGCTCCTGGCGACCGTCGCGGGCAGACTCGGTCACCTCGCGGCGCAGCTCGCGCTCCAGCCGCTCGCTGCTGGTCTTCACCAGAGCCAGCAGCTCCTGGCGCTGGGCCTCTTGCTGCGCCGTAGGCGGCACGGGCCGACCGCGCTGCATCAGGCCGTAGGCCAACAACCCCAGTTGCAGCACCGCCAGCGCCACCAACACCCACTCCAGCCCTTGCATCCCGCCCTCACTCTCACTCAAATATAGATAAAACAGGGCGCTAGCCCCCGTGGAATCTGCGCGAGCAGCTCCTGATTCAATAGCACTCTAGCTGCCTTGCAGCAGCGGCTCTACCTCGGCAAATGCCTGCTGGATGGCCGCCACCTGCTCCAGCGCCTGGGCGCCCTGCCCTTCGCGCGCCAGCGACTCCAACGCCTGGCACAGCGCGCCCAGCTGCATGGCCCCCACGGTGCGCGAGGACGACTTGAGCTTATGCCCCAGCGCGCCCAGGCCCTTCAGATCACCTGCGGCACGCAGCGCATCCAGCTCGGCCATCTGTGCCGCGGTGGTGGTGATGTAGCGGTCCAACAGGCGGCGGTGCATGGTGGGGTTTTCGCCCACCATGCGGCTCAGCGCCATGCCATCCCACTTCGGCAACGCCTCCCCGGGTGCCGTGTCGCGCGGCAGCCACTTGAGCAACATGGCCCCCAGCTCGCTCAGGCGCAGGGGCTTGGTCAGGTAGTCGTCCATGCCACGCTCCAGGCAGTGCTGCAGCTCGCCATCCATGGCGTTGGCAGTCACCGCCACGATAGGCATGTGTTCGTGCGGATCTTCGGCCTGGCGGATCGCCTCGGTCAGCGCAAAGCCATCCATCTGCGGCATGTGGCAGTCGGTCAGCATCAGGCCATAGCGGCCCACCACCCACATCTTCAGCGCTGTGGCGCCATCGGGCGCGCACTCGGCCGCATAACCCAGGATGCGCAGTTGCTCCAGCATCACGTCGCGGTTGGTTTCGTTGTCTTCCACCAGCAGGATCAGGCGCCCGGCTTCGCGTGCCTCTTGCACCGAGGGCACAACCACGGCAACGCTCTCGGCCCGCTCATGGGTTGGCAACATGGCGGGCACGCTCAGGCGGCCACAGGCCAGGGCCACGCCGCGCACCAGTTCGTTCACCTGCAGCGGCCGCGCGCACACCGTGACCGAGCGGCCCGGCACGCTGCTTTGGTTTTGCCGCACCAGGCGCACTACGCCACGCCCGATGGTGCTTTGGCTCCACAGGTCGGTCGATTCGTCCCAAGGCGTATCCACATCCAGCACCAGCACCGCAGGGCCTACCGCCGTGGCTTGCCAGTCCTGTGCTCGCTGCGGATTGAGCGCCGTCTGCACCACGGCACCTGCTGCGCGCAAATGGCCGGGCAGCACCTGGGCGCAGTCGTTGTCGTCGCTCACCAGCATCACCTGCACGCCCGCCAGGCTCAGGCTGCGCGCGGTGGCGGTCTCGGGCGTGGCCACATACAGCGGCAGCAGGATGGTGAAGATCGAGCCCTCGCCCAGCGTGCTGTGCACCAGAATGCGGCCGTGCATCATCTCCACCAGGCGGCGGCTGATGGACAATCCCAGGCCCGTACCACCGTACTGGCGTGCCGTACCCACATCGGCTTGGGTAAACGCCTCGAACAGGCGGTCCACCAGCTCGGGGCCCATGCCAATGCCGTTGTCCATCACGCTGAATTCCAGCGTAGACGGCCCCTGGGTTTGCTGCGCCGCACGCACATACAGGCGCACATTGCCACGGCGCTCGGGCCGCCCGGGCGTGAACTTGAGCGCATTGCCCAGCAAGTTGTAGAGCACCTGGCGCATGCGCGTAGGGTCCACCCACACCCATTCGGGCAGATCCGGATCCACCAGCACCGACAGGTCAATGTCTTTGCCAGCCGAGATGGTCACCATCAGTTGGGCCACCCCCTCCACCAGCTCGCGCAGGTGGGTGGGCATGGCTTCGACCTCCAGCTTGTCGGCCTCGATCTTGGAGAAATCCAGAATGTCGTTGAGGATCTGCAGCAGCGCGATCGACGAGTCGTGGATGGTGCTGACCATGCGGCGCTGTTCGCGCGTGAGCTCGGTCGCGCGCAAGATGTCCACCATGCCAACCACGCCGTTCATGGGCGTGCGGATTTCGTGGCTCATATTGGCCAGAAATTCAGACTTGGCCCGACTGGCCGCGTGGGCCGACTGTTCAGCCTGGCGCAGCTGGGTGATGTCGGTGCTGACCGTGATGTACTCGCGCGGCGTGCCGTCGCTGTTCATGAAGGCCGCCACCGTGGTGTCCAGCCAGTAGAGGGTGCCGTCCTTGGCACGGTTGCACAGCTCCGAGCGCCATACCTTGCCCTGCGAAATGGTGTGGATCAGGTCGGCAAAAAAGCGCTCACCATGCTGGCCAGAATCCATCATGCGGTAGTGCTTGCCCAAAAACTCTTGCGGCACGTAGCCGGTGACTTCCACAAACTTCTGGTTGCCATAGGTCAGCAAGCCGTTGAGGTCCATGATGCTGACGATGGCATGCTGGTCGATCACATAGCGCTGGCGCTCCAGCTCCGACAAGGCCTTGAGCACGCGGGCGTTGCTGGCCTCGCGCTCGTCGAGCAGCATCTTCTGCGCTGCATTGACGCGCTGCGAGGTGTCCAGCAAATGCCGCTTGATCAGCACCGCCATGCGGAAGGCCACCACAAAGCCCATGGACAAGATGACCCACTGCGCCGCGGGAATGGTGGGGGCCGAGGGCTTGAGCGTGCCATGCACCTGCGCCCAGGTGATCCAGCCGCTGCCCGCTGCCGACAGCAGCAGCAGCGCCAGCCCCGCGCGTTCGCCCAAAATCACCACGCAGTAAATCAGCGGAATGCCCGCCAGCGCAGCCTGCGCAATATTGATGGTGCCAAAGCGCACCATGGAAGAGAAAACCCCGGTGAACAGCAGCAACAGCACCACCACCGAACTGGACCGTACCCAGCCACGCACCAGGAACACCTGCACCAGCGCGGCCATGGTGACCAGCACCGCCATGGTGACCATGTTGGGCGCATCCGAGAATAAGCCCAGCACATAGGCCACCACCACGACCAGCCCACAGGTCAGGAAGATGGTGGCGTTGAAGCCGCGCGCCACAGCGCCTATGCCGGCCAGGCCCTGCGCATCCGGGGCGACTGCAGCCGTGCCGGGCTCACCCAGCCAGAGGGCGCGCCAGTTGCTCATGGTGCAGCCACCACGCTAGGCAGGGCGTTCACGGGCGTGAGCGGCTTGCCCTGCAGCAGGAAGGACACCAGGTTGTCTGCCGCCAGTTTCGCCATGGCGCGGCGCGTGCGCTCGGTGGCGCTGGCGATATGGGGGGTCAGCACCACGTTGGGCACGGTCAGCAGGTCGGGATGCACGCTGGGCTCGCCCTCAAACACGTCCAGCCCGGCCGCCGCAATGCGCCGTTCGCGCAGAGCCACGGCCAGCGCGGCGTCGTCCACGATGCCGCCGCGCGCAATGTTGACCAGTGTCGCGGTGGGCTTCATCCGGGCCAGCTCGGCAGCGCCGATGGTGTGGTGCGAGGCCGCGGAATACGGTACCACCAGCACCACGTGGTCGGCCGTCTGCAGCAGCGTGTCCTTGTCCACATAGCGGGCGCCACAGGCGGCTTCGGTGGCGGAATCCAGGCGGCTGCGGTTGTGGTAGATCACCTGCATGCCAAAGCCCAGTGCACCGCGGCGTGCAATGGCCTGCCCAATGCGGCCCATGCCGATGATGCCCAGGGTGGAGCCATGGATGTCGGAGCCACAAAACATGTCGTAGCGCCAGCGTTTCCACTGGCCAGCACGCAGGTAGTGTTCGCTCTCGGTCAGGCGGCGAGCAGTGGCCATCAGCAGCGCAAAGCCAAAGTCGGCCGTGGTCTCGGTCAGCACGTCGGGGGCGTTGGTGCCCTGCACACCCGCAGCGGTCATGGCGGGCACGTCGAAGTTGTTGAAGCCCACGGCCATGTTGGCGCAGATCTTCAGGCCCGGGCAGGCCGCCAGCAAAGCTGCGTCCACACGATCCCCACCCGTGGTCAATGCCCCGACCTTGCCTTGCAGCTTGGCAATCAGCGTAGCGGCGTCCCAGGCTTCGTCAGCCTGGTTCGAATCGACCTCAAAATGCCGCCCCAGGTGGTCCAGCACATCGGGGTAAATGGCACGGGTGACGAGGATGCGGGGCAAGGTCATGGCAGTACGAAGGGTTGTGACAGCAGGCGACGACGTTGAAGTCGTTCAGGCGGGCGCGGCGATTTGGAACACCTGGCGCAGATAGGCCAGGTACTTTTCATCATCACACATGTTCTTGGAAGGAGTATCCGACAGCTTGGCCACCGGCTGGCCGTTGCAGCGCACCATCTTGATGACAATTTGCAAGGGCTCGTAACCCAGGTCATTGGTCAGGTTGGTGCCAATGCCAAACGCCAACTGGCAGCGGCCACGGAACTGTTGGTACAGCGCAATGGTGCGCGGCACGGTCAGGCCATCGCTGAAGATCAGCGTCTTGGTGCGCGGGTCTACCCGGTTGCGGCTGTAGTGCTCCAGCATGCGCTCACCCCAGTTGAAGGGGTCGCCGCTGTCGTGGCGGGCGCCGTCAAACAGCTTGCAGAAGTACAAATCAAAGTCGCGCAGGAAGGCGTCCATGCCATAGACATCGCTCAGCGCAATGCCCAGGTCGCCACGGTACTCGCGCGCCCACGACTCGAACGAAAAAATCTGGCTGTCGCGCAACCTCGGCCCCAGCGCCTGCGAGGCCTGCAAATACTCGTGCGCCATGGTGCCCAGCGGGATCAGCCCCAGCTTCATGGCCAGCAGCACATTGCTGGTGCCCGCCAGCTGCCCCGGCTGGCCCTTGGCCTGGCCCGGGCTTTGCAGGGTACCCAGCTTGGCGGTCAGCACGCGCAACACCTCGTCGTGCCAGGCGCGCGAGAAGCGACGGCGTGTGCCGTAGTCGGCAATCTTCAGCTCAGCCAGGCCATCGGCGCGCAGCTCGGCAATCTTGGTGTCCAGCCGCTTGCGCCCTTCCACAAAGTCCGGCACCTGCTGGGTGTTGCGGAAGTACACCTCGTTGACGATGGCCAGCACCGGGATTTCGAACAGGATGGTGTGCAACCAAGGGCCTTCGATCACGATTTCCAGCTCGCCCGTGGGCAGCGGGGTGACGGTGATGTATTTCTCGTTGAGCTTGAACAGGCCCAGAAAGTCCACGAAGTCGCTTTTGATAAAGCGCATCGATCGCAGGTACGCCAGCTCGCTGTCCTGAAAATGTAGCCCGCACAACGAACGGATCTCTTCGCGAATCTCCGCAGCATGGGGCGCCAGATTCACTCCGGGGTTGCGGCACTTGAAACGGTACTCCACCTGCGCACCGGGAAACTGGTGCAGCACCACCTGCATCATGGTGAACTTGTAGAGGTCCGTGTCCAGAAGGCTGGTGATGATCATGGTGTGACAGAAGGCCCACGACTGGGCCGGTAGATTGCTATTCTTTTAGTAGCTGCTTGCGCAGCGTCCCCGAGGGCTAGAGCCCATTTTCTTATAAATTCAGCGCCGTTAGTCCAGCCATCGGGTGAAATCTGCCACCGGCACGCGCGGCGTATGGAATTCATTCACTGGTGCCTGCAGGTCGGCATAGCCCAACGACATGCCGCATACCAGCATTTCGTCCCCGCCCGCGCCAATGTGCGGCAGGATGATCTTGGCAAAGCCGTTCCACGCGGCCTGCGGGCAGGTGTGCAGCCCACGCCCGCGCGCCGCCACCATGATGTTCTGCAAAAACGCGCCATAGTCCACCAGCGAGCCACGTCCCATCACCTTGTCCACGGTGAACATCAGACCCACGGGCGCGTCAAAGAAGCGGAAGTTGCGCTGGTGTTGGGCGTGCATCTTGTCCTTGTCGGCCTTGCCAATGCCCAGCAGGCCATACAGGCCCCAGCCGTTTTCGCGGCGGCGGTCTATGTAGGGGCTGACCCACTGCGTCGGGTAGTAGTCGTAGGCCTCCTGGTATTCGGCTGCCAGCGCCGGGTTGGCGCGGATGGCGTCGTGCGCCGTGCACACCTGCTCCACCAAACCGTCGCGGCTGGCGCCTTGCAGCACGTACACCTTCCAGGGCTGGCAGTTGGTGCCACTGGGCGCACGGCTGGCCACTTCCAGAATGGCCTCAATGTCCACGCGTGCCACGGTCTGCGGGGTAAATGCCCGCACCGACATGCGTGAAGTAATGGCGTGGTCCACCACGGAAGCAGTCATACAAGAGTCTCCAGTATTTTTTTGAGGTCGGCCGGCAGTGCCACCGGCTTGCGGGTGATCTGGTCCACATACACATGGATGAAGTGCCCTTTGGCCGCGGTCAGCTCGCCGTCGCCAAAGATGCCCACCTCGTAGCGCACGCTGGAGGTTCCCAGCTTGGCCACGCGGATACCTGCGTGCACGATCTGCGGAAACGCCAGCGATGCAAAGTAGTTGCACTGCGTCTCCACCACCAGGCCGATGGTGCTGCCCCCGTGGATGTCGAGCACTCCCTGCTCTATCAGGTAGGCGTTCACCGCCGTATCGAACCAACTGTAGTACACCACGTTGTTCACATGGCCGTAGACGTCGTTGTCAGACCAGCGGGTGGCAATGGGGCGGAAGACCTTGTAGGCGCTGCGCGGCTCGGGGTGGGGTTTGGCAGGGGCGGCGTTGTCCATGGTTCCATTTTGCCAGTCCCATGGCCGCGCCCAGTTGCTCCTGCACAGCGGCGTGACACCGGCGTGAAATGCCTGGGATCTAGGTCTTCGTCTCTAAATTGTTGCACCGCAACAAATAACGCTTGCATTGCACTGCAGCATCGCTACAATTCAACCCATGCTGCACTGCAACATAAACAAGCCTCAGGGCCAGGTTACGGAGCAGATAGTGAATTTCATCTTAACTACTGGAGAATGAACATGCTGACCGTTGAACAAGTAATCGCATCCCACAAAGCCAATATCGAAACCCTGTTTGGCTTGACCAACAAGGCCTTCGAAGGCGTGGAAAAAATCGTTGAACTGAACCTGACCGCTTCCAAGGCAGCCCTGTCTGAAGTCGCTGGCCACACCCAGTCCATCCTGAGCGTGAAAGACGCCCAAGAACTGTTGGCCCTGCAATCCGGCCTGCTGCAGCCTTTGGCTGAAAAGACTGCCGCTTACAGCCGCCACCTGTACGACATCGCTTCCGGCGCCAGCGCCGAGCTGACCAAGACTGTGGAAGGCCAAGCTGCTGAAGCCCAAAAGAAATTTGCCGGCCTGGTCGACAGCGCTGCCAAGAACGCACCCGCCGGATCCGAAGCCGCTGTGGCGATCCTGAAGAGTTCGGTGGCTGCTGCCAACAACGCTCTGGAATCCGTGCAAAAGGCTGTGAAGCAAGCGACTGATGTTGCCGAAGCCAACTTCAACGCTGTGGCCGCCACTGCGACCAACGCCACCAAGGCTGCTGCTAAAAAGCGTTAATTCAGGTAAGGGCTCAAAGATTTTTTAAGAATTTGAGCCTTTTCCCTAGCTACCAAGGGAAAACCCTGAGA
Source organism: Rhodoferax saidenbachensis (assembly GCF_031457975.1). Taxonomy (GTDB): domain Bacteria; phylum Pseudomonadota; class Gammaproteobacteria; order Burkholderiales; family Burkholderiaceae_C; genus Allorhodoferax; species Allorhodoferax saidenbachensis_A. The sequence continues at coordinate 257,102 of NZ_JAVDXO010000001.1, read as the reverse complement.
TAATTTAGTTAACGGAAACAAAGTTTGTTTCCACCGGTTGTCTCCTCGGGTCCTTTCGAAACCTTCAGGTTCAGGGATCCCTTCAAGGCCTCGTTGCAAAACGGGGCCTTTTTTTTGGCCAATCAGATTGCCTTATCGTCGGCCTGCGCTGGATCGGTGCCATCCGAATGAATCGGAGCAAACGGTCCCTGGGTGCGCATCTTCAAATAGCGCTCTCCGTCGGGAGTGTTGAACAGCTTCCACCACGCAACGCCTCCAAACACGGCGACTAAAAGCACAATAACAATGACGAGGATGGTGGACACGAATACTCCTTCGATTAATTTCTTTTAATGGCTGGGCAACAACTCAGCGCATGCGCGCTGCTATAGCCGCCTTCAGATCCGGTATGAGCCGCAGCATGGCCTGGCGCCCTGCCTCGATCGAGCGTTTTCGGGCACCAAAATCGGCGCTGCTGACACCCATGAGCGCGGGGCGCACCACGATATCAGCATCGCGCAATTCAAAGTTATTGATGCTCTTGCCCATGATGGAAAAGGTCTGGAGCAGGATTTCCAGCGTTCCTCCCGTGAGGCTGCCTTCGGGCATGCTGGAAATATCCACGGCAATCACCAGTTCTGCCCCCATTTTGCGCGCCGCCCGCACGGGCACCGGCGACACCAGCCCGCCGTCTACATAGTCATGCCCAGAAATTCGCACCGGCTGGAACACGGCAGGCACGGCGCTGGAGGCACGCACGGCTGTGCCGGTATCACCGCGTTGAAACACCATGTCTTTGCCGGTGTTGAGGTCGGTGGCCACAATGCCCAGAGGCATGGGTAAATCCTCGATCAAACGCGAGCCCACTTGGCTGTTCACGTACCGGGCCAGCGCCTCACCGCGCAACATGCCGCGGCTGAAGATGGGCAAGGTCCAGTCGGTAATCGCGGCCTCCTCCATGGTCTCCGCCACACGCTGGAGTTGAGCACCGGTCTTGCCACTGGCATAGATGGCTGCCACCAGGCTGCCAGCGGATGTGCCGGTTACCAGCACTGGGCGAATGCCGTTTTCTTCCAGGACCTGAATCACCCCCACATGGGCAAAGCCGCGGGCCGCACCACCGCCCAAGGCCAGACCGATCCGCGGTGGCAGCTTGGTTGCCACTATAGGGGGCACGTCCCCCACCGAAGGCACGATGACCACGGGCACCGGACTCTTTTCCACCAAAGGTGCAGAAGCACATCCCGCCAACACCACCGCCATGCCTATCACGGCCGACCAACCCCAAACACTATCCCACTTCACTATGAATGCCCCTGTTTCGTTAAAAATGACTTGCGCTTGAACCACGTGGACTCTGATGAGGCCGGAATTTTGGCCCGCCTGAAAACGGATGGAGCTGCGTCGCCAGCCCACATTATCTTGCTGGTCGAGCTGGTCGACTATGGAAAGGAGAAACCGATGGACTGCGGGGGATGCAAATACTAGGATGGGGCTATGAAAACCCTACGCTCGTTTGCGATTGCCCTGTCCGTGTTTACCGTGCTGCTGTTGGCAGCGGGACAGTTGGGGTTTCTGGCGGGTACCGCCCCTGGCGATCTGGGAGTGAAAGCCGGCCGGCTCAAGCCGCCCTCTTTAGCGCCTAACAGCGTCAGCAGCCAGGCCAGTCTGTACCCCGATCATCCGCAGCTTGGCTACGCCAGCATTGCACCATTGGCATACCAGGGTGATGGCACAGCGGCCATGGCCAAGCTCGCCAGCATTTTGAAGAATACGGCGGGCACCGTGTTGGTTACCGCCACAGACCATTATCTGTATGCGCAAAGCAGCACCCGCTGGCTGCGATTTACTGATGATGTAGAGTTTTGGCTAGACGACACCGCGAAGGTGATTCACGTGCGTTCCGCAAGCCGCATTGGACGCGGCGATTGGGGCGTTAACCGCAACCAGGTGGAAGCCATTCGGTCTCAGTTCATGCAGAACTGAGACCGAATGCTCTGCTGGGCTTAGCCCGCAGTCGCTTCTTCCGACTTGGACTTGCCCTCTTTCTTCGGCAGTGGCTGGATATCCAGCGTGACCTCGGCCTTGCCGTCTTCCTGATCGTCGATATCCACCGTCAAGCGACCACCGTCCACCAAGCGACCAAACAGCAACTCGTCGGCCAGTGCCCGGCGGATCGTGTCCTGGATCAGACGCTGCATGGGGCGTGCACCCATGAGAGGATCGAAGCCCTTCTTCGCCAAGTGCTTGCGCAGCTTGTCGGTGAAGGTCACATCGACTTTCTTCTCAGCCAACTGGGTTTCCAGCTGCAGCAAGAACTTGTCCACCACGCGCAGGATCACCACTTCATCCAGCGCCTTGAAGCCGACGATGGCATCCAGGCGGTTGCGGAACTCTGGCGTGAACAGACGCTTGATATCCATCATTTCATCACCCGCTTCGCGCGGGTTGGTGAAGCCGATGGTCGCCTTGTTCATGGTTTCGGCGCCCGCATTCGTTGTCATGATGACGATGATGTTGCGGAAGTCTGCCTTGCGACCATTGTTGTCCGTCAACGAGCCATGGTCCATGACCTGCAGCAGCACATTGAAAATGTCCGGGTGGGCTTTTTCAATTTCGTCCAGCAGTAGCACGGCATGCGGCTTCTTGGTCACAGCTTCGGTCAGCAAGCCACCTTGATCAAACCCGACATAGCCTGGAGGTGCACCAATCAGGCGACTTACCGCATGGCGCTCCATGTATTCGCTCATGTCAAAGCGAATCAGCTCCACGCCCATGATGTAAGCCAGCTGCTTGGCAGCCTCGGTCTTGCCAACACCCGTGGGACCGCTGAACAAGAAAGAGCCAATCGGTTTGTCGCCCTTGCCCAAGCCAGAGCGCGCCATCTTGACCGCAGAAGCCAAGATGTCTAATGCCTTGTCTTGGCCGAACACCACACTCTTGAGATCGCGCTCCAGCGTTTTCAACTTGCCGCGGTCGTCATTCGACACATTGGCCGGGGGAATACGTGCAATCTTTGCCACGATGTCTTCCACCTCTGTCTTGGTGATGGTCTTCTTGCGCTTGCTTGGAGCCAAAATGCGTTGAGCTGCACCTGCCTCATCGATCACATCAATGGCCTTGTCCGGCAGGTGGCGATCGTTGATGTACTTGGCGCTCAACTCCGCTGCAGCTTGCAGGGCTGCTACGGCGTACTTCACGTTGTGATGCTCTTCAAAGCGCGACTTCAAACCCTTGAGAATTTCCACGGTCTGGTCAATGGTTGGCTCCACCACATCCACTTTTTGGAAGCGGCGAGAGAGAGCAGCATCTTTCTCAAAAATGCCGCGGTACTCGGTGAACGTGGTTGCACCAATGCACTTGAGCTGACCCGAACTCAGGCTGGGCTTGAGCAGATTGGACGCATCCAATGTGCCGCCAGATGCTGCACCCGCGCCAATCAGCGTGTGAATTTCATCAATGAACAGCACCGCATTGGGCCGGTCCTTGAGCGCCTTGAGAACGCCCTTCAGGCGTTGTTCAAAATCGCCCCGGTACTTGGTACCCGCCAACAACGCGCCCATGTCCAGAGAATAGACCACTGAATCGGCCAAGATTTCAGGCACGTCATTCTGCGAAATGCGCCATGCCAAACCCTCGGCAATGGCCGTCTTGCCAACACCCGCCTCACCCACCAACAGCGGGTTGTTCTTGCGACGGCGGCACAGGATCTGGATCACCCGCTCCACCTCGTACTCGCGGCCGATCAGCGGATCGATCTTGCCTTCCTTGGCGAGCTGGTTCAGGTTTTGGGTGTACTGCTCCAGCGGAGAAGCCTTCTCGTTCTTCTCAGAGCCGCCCTCTTCCGCTTCTGCTGGGTTTTCACTGGACTTGGTGGCCTCAGGGGGGTCGCTTTTCTTGATGCCATGGGCAATGAAGTTCACCACGTCCAAGCGGGTCACACCCTGTTGGTGGAGGTAGTACACCGCGTGCGAATCTTTTTCACCAAAGATGGCGACCAGCACATTGGCACCGGTCACTTCTTTTTTGCCACTACCGGTAGATTGCACATGCATGATGGCACGCTGAATCACGCGCTGGAAACCCAGCGTGGGCTGCGTGTCCACCTCGTCGGTACCTGCCACCTGCGGCGTATTGTCCTTGATGAAGTTGCTGAGTGACTTGCGCAGGTCATCGATGTTGGCCGCGCAGGCGCGCAATACTTCGGCGGCGCTGGGGTTGTCCAGCAGAGCCAGCAGCAAGTGCTCTACGGTGATGAACTCATGTCGTTGCTGCCGCGCTTCCACAAACGCCATGTGCAGGCTGACTTCCAATTCTTGGGCAATCATGTGAATTCCTTTTTCGCCTTGCTGTGTTGAATAACTGTAATCCGTTTTGGGCTGTCGTTTGGTCTTAAAAGCTTAATACCCTACAAATCGACCGGCTCGCACACACATTGGAGGGGATGCCCTGCCTTGTGCGCCGCTTCCAGCACCTGATCGACCTTGGTAGCGGCAATATCTTTGGAATACACCCCGCAAACTCCACGGCCGTCCAGATGGATCTTCAGCATGATTTGCGTCGCTGCCTCCAAATCCTTGCTGAAAAACTCCTGAAGCACCACCACCACAAACTCCATCGGGGTGTAATCGTCGTTAAGCATGACGACCTGGTACATCGAAGGCGGCTGCACGCGCTGCGTCAACCGCTCCAAAACCACGGAGCCGGCGCCGTCTGCGGGTGGGGTTGAAATAACCGGTTTGGAAGGGTTGTTGGTAGCCATGCAAAAGATTCTATAGAGCACCAGACCGCCTTGCTCGTTGAAGATGACTTGGAGGCGGTTACACCGATTTCAAGCAACAGAAGAAAAAACCGCTGCGATGCCAATGCGCCGCAGCGGTTTCATGGGATTAGGGCGGCTGCACAGGGGCAGCACGACCTCCAATCACATATTGTCGATCATGACCTGACCGAAACCGGAGCAGCTCACCTGATTGGCACCATCCATCAGACGGGCAAAGTCGTAAGTCACTTTCTTGCTGGCGATGGATTTTTCGATGGAACGGATAATCAGGTCCGCGGCTTCCTTCCAGCCCATGTGGCGCAACATCATTTCGGCGGACAGGATTTCGGAACCGGGGTTGACATAGTCCTTGCCGGCGTATTTGGGGGCTGTGCCGTGCGTGGCTTCGAACATGGCCACGGTGTCAGACAGGTTGGCGCCCGGGGCAATACCAATGCCCCCGACCTGCGCCGCCAGCGCGTCAGAGATGTAGTCACCGTTCAGATTCAGCGTGGCCACCACGCTGTACTCCGCAGGACGCAGCAAGATTTGCTGCAGGAAGGCGTCGGCGATGCTGTCTTTGATCGTGATGTCCTTGCCGGTCTTGGGGCTCTTGAACTTGCACCAGGGACCACCATCAATCAGCTCGGCACCAAACTCTTTTTGTGCCAGCGCATACGCCCAATCACGGAAGCCGCCTTCGGTGAACTTCATGATGTTGCCCTTGTGAACAATGGTCACGTTGGGCTTGTCGTTATCAATCGCGTACTGGATGGCCTTGCGCACCAGACGCTCGGTACCCTCGCGAGACACCGGTTTGATGCCGATGCCCGACGTATTGGGGAAGCGGATCTTCTTGACGCCGAACTCATCCTGAAGGAACTTGATCAGCTTCTTGGCCTTGTCAGACTCGGCCTCGAACTCAATGCCAGCATAGATGTCTTCCGAGTTTTCGCGGAAGATGACCATATTGGTCTTCTCGGGCTCCTTCAGCGGGCTGGGAACGCCCTTGAAGTATTGGATCGGGCGCAGGCACACATACAGGTCCAGCTCCTGGCGCAACGCTACGTTGAGCGAGCGGATACCGCCCCCCACCGGCGTGGTCAATGGTCCTTTGATGGACACCACGTAGTCGCGCACCACATCCAGCGTCTCTTGGGGCAACCACACATCGGGGCCATAAATCTTGGTGGATTTCTCGCCTGCATAGACCTCCATCCACTGGATCTTGCGTTTACCGCCATAGGCCTTCGCCACGGCCGCATCCACCACCTTGAGCATCACCGGCGTGATGTCCAATCCTGTACCGTCACCTTCGATGAAAGGAATGATGGGCTGGTCGGGCACATTCAGTGTCATGTCGGCATTGACAGTGATTTTTTGGCCTTCGGCGGGCACCTTGATGTGCTGGTACATAGAACTCCGTGTGCGGTGCGATGACAATGAACTACAGGCCCCACTTCTGGGAGGCCTAAGCGTTAGCCAAACAATTTTAGTTGTAAATTCAAACCTGTCCTTTACATGGATGACAGACAATCCCCTCAGTATTGGACACCCCCTACTGACAGCCGCACAACGCATGAAACCCTTAGTCAACTACCTCATTCCGCTCGTTCTGTTGCTGGCAGGCCCTGTCCTGGCGCAAGACAGTCCTCAGCTCAATTTGCCGCGTGTCCAGATCACGGCCGGTATCTACCAAATCGATGCACAGGTCGCGCAGGCGCCTGAACAACGCACGACCGGCCTGATGTTTCGCCGCGAGATGCCCCAGCAGGAAGGCATGCTATTCGTCTTCGAGCAGCCGTCTGGTTTGTGCTTCTGGATGAAGAACACGGTGCTGCCACTGACCGCGGCCTTTATCGCTGACGACGGCACCATCGTGAACCTGGCGGACATGAAACCCCAGACCACGGACACCCACTGCGCGATGAAGCCCGTGCGCTACGTGCTGGAAATGAATCAGGGTTGGTTTGCCAAGCGTGGCATCAAGGCCGGTAGCAAGTTGGGCGGCGTACCGTTTAAATAAGCTTCATTTCCCCATGAATAAAGGCGATCCGGACAGCAGTCCGGATCGCCTTTAAGCGTTTGGACGCAGGCACTTGGCCTGCGAAACTCCTCAAGCCTTCACAGAAGCCAGCGCCTTGTTCAGCGTTGCGCTGGGGCGCATGATCGCATCCAGCTTGGCCACATCGGGCAGGTAATAACCACCAATGTCGGCGGGCTGGCCCTGCACGGCAGCCAGTTCGGCCACGATGGTTTGCTCGTTGTCTGCCAATTGCTTGGCGAGCGACGCAAACTGCTTGGCCAGTGCCGCATCGTCGGTTTGCGCTGCGAGCTCCTGGGCCCAGTACAGGGCTAGGTAGAACTGGCTACCACGGTTGTCGAGCTGGCCGGTCTTGGGCGAAGGGTTCTTGTTGTTGTCCAACAATTTGCCCGTAGCCGCGTCCAGCGTCTTCGACAGCACCTTGGCCTTGGCATTGCCAGTTTTCAAGCCCAGGTCTTCCAGTGATACCGCCAGTGCCAGGAACTCGCCCAGCGAATCCCAACGCAGGTGGTTCTCTTCCACCAGCTGCTGCACATGCTTGGGCGCAGAGCCGCCAGCACCCGTTTCGTACATGCCGCCACCCGCCATCAAAGGCACGATGGACAGCATCTTGGCCGAGGTACCCAGTTCCATAATCGGGAACAGGTCAGTCAGGTAGTCACGCAGGATGTTGCCGGTGGCACTGATGGTGTCTTGGCCGCGGATGACGCGCTCCAGCGTATAGCGCATGGCGCGCACCTGGCTCATGATCTGGATGTCCAGACCGGTGGTGTCGTGCTCATGCAGGTACATCTTCACCTTGGTGATCAGCTGCGCTTCGTGCGGGCGGTAGGCATCCAGCCAGAACACCACGGGCATGCCGGAGTTGCGTGCGCGGTTGACGGCCAGCTTGACCCAGTCACGGATCGCGGCGTCCTTGACCTGGCACATGCGCCAGATGTCGCCTTGCTCCACGTTCTGGCTCAACAGCACTTCGCCAGTGGCCAGATCGGTGATGTTGGCGACGCCGTCTTCGGCGATCTCAAACGTCTTGTCGTGCGAGCCGTACTCTTCGGCCTGCTGGGCCATCAGGCCCACGTTGGGTACGGTGCCCATGGTCTTGGGATCAAAGGCGCCGTGCCATTTGCAGAAATTGATAATTTCCTGGTAGATACGGGCAAAGGTCGACTCCGGCATCACGGCCTTCACGTCCTTCAGGCGGCCATTGGCATCCCACATCTTGCCGCCGTTGCGAATCATCGCGGGCATGGACGCGTCCACAATGATGTCGTTGGGCGAGTGGAAATTGGTGATGCCCTTGGCGGAGTCCACCATGGCCAGCTCGGGGCGGTGCTCATGGCAGGCGTGCAGGTCGCGCTTGATCTCGTCCTGCTTGCTTTGCGGCAAGGTGGCGATCTTGGTGTACAAATCCGCCATACCGTTATTGACATTAACGCCCAGTTCCTTGAACAGGGCACCGTGTTTTTCAAACGCTTCCTTGTAGAAGATCTTGACGCAGTGGCCAAACACGATAGGGTGCGAGACCTTCATCATGGTGGCCTTGACGTGCAACGAGAACATCACGCCGGTCTTGCGTGCGTCTTCGATTTCCTTTTCGTAGAACTCCAGCAAGGCTTTCTTGCTCATGAACATGCTGTCGATGACTTCGCGGTCCAGCAGCGACACCTTGGGTTTGAGCACAATGGTCTTGCCGCTCTTGGTAAGCAATTCCATCTTGACGTCACGGGCGCGGTCCAGCGTGATGGACTTTTCACCGTGGTAAAAGTCACCAGCATGCATGTGCGACACGTGCGAACGCGAGGCCTGGCTCCACTCGGCCATGCTGTGCGGGTTCTTGCGGGCGTATTCCTTCACGGCCTTCGGGGCGCGGCGATCCGAGTTGCCTTCGCGCAGCACGGGGTTCACGGCGGAGCCGATGCAGCGGGCGTATCGGGCGCGAATGGACTTCTCTTCTTCGGTCTGGGGCGCTTCGGGGTAGTCCGGTATCGCGTAGCCCTTGGACTGCAGTTCCTTGATACACGCCTGCAACTGGCCCACCGAGGCGCTGATGTTGGGCAGCTTGATGATGTTGGCATCCGCGCTCAGAGTCCTCTTGCCCAGCTCGGCTAGGGTGTTCGGCAGCTTTTGGCTCTCCGTTAGGCTTTCCGGAAACTCACCCAGAACACGTGCAGCCACCGAAATGTCGGCCTCCGCAAAATTGACACCTGCGGGCGCCGCAAAGGCGCGAATGATGGGCAGGAAAGAAGCCGTGGCCAAGCGCGGGGCCTCGTCGGTCAGCGTGTAAATGATGGTGGGTTGCTGGGTAGTCATCTTTTGTCTCCAAAAATTGATAGGGCAAATGCCGCCTGCCTGCTGGGGTCGCAGGCTGTAGTCGTCGGATAGTGCGTGATTGTGCTTTCAGCGGTCTGACCCCAACCCACTTTTTTGCAATGAAATTTCATTAAATGAAATTTAAAACCATTGGAGGAAATTTTTTTTGCGCACAGGCTTCAGTCCGCCAATAAAAAAGGCCCGAAGGTTACCCCTCGAGCCCTTTTTACAGGAATGAACCAGCCTCAGGCGAAGTTGCCTTCAGCAAAGCTCCAGTTCACCAGCTTGTCCAAGAAGGTCTCCACAAACTTGGGACGCATATTGCGGTAGTCGATGTAGTAAGCGTGTTCCCACACGTCCACAGTCAACAAGGCTTTGTCAGCGGTGGTCAGGGGAGTACCAGCAGCGCCGGTGTTGACGATGTCCACCGAGCCATCAGGCTTCTTCACCAGCCAGGTCCAGCCGGAGCCGAAGTTGCCCACAGCAGACTTCACGAAGGCTTCCTTGAACGCAGCATAGCTGCCCCATTTCGCGTTGATGGCAGTCGCCAACGCACCGGTAGGCTCACCACCACCAGCGGGCTTCATGCAGTTCCAGAAGAAGGTGTGATTCCAGATTTGGGCGGAGTTGTTGTAAATGCCGCCGCTGGACTTTTTGATGATTTCTTCCAGGGACATGCTTTCAAACTCAGTGCCCTTTTGCAGGTTGTTGAGGTTGACCACATAGGCGTTGTGGTGCTTGCCATGGTGGAACTCCAATGTCTCTTTGGAGTAGGCGGGAGCCAGGGCGTCAATCGCGTAAGGCAAAGCGGGCAAGGTATGTTCCATGAAATCCTCTTGGTTGGTGGGTGGGTAAACGTGAATTGTAGAAACTAATTGGGCGACGAATCGACAACGCGGAGATCAACCGTACCGTCGACGAGGGATGCACGCAGCGCGTCACCCACCTGCGCCTGCGTCACCGACGTTACCGCATTGCCCTGGGCATCTTGCAACCAGGCGTAACCGCGGCGCAGAACCAGGGTGGGGTCCAGCAAGCCTAGGCGTAAATCGGCCCGGGCGGTGCGCTCCTGCAGCGTGCGCAGTGCGCGCTGCGCCGTGGGCTGCCAGTGCTGCTGCTGTTGCATCCACTGCGACTGCTTCCACTGCAAGTCGCTGCGCAGAGCCTGGCGCATGCGCTGGTGGGCGGCCACCAGGGCCGCCTGGCGCTGGGCTACCAATGACGAGGGGCGGCCCAGGCGCGAAGTCACCACGTCCAGCCGCTGCGCCTGCCGGTCGGCATAGCGCTCCAGCGCCGCCTGCATGCTGTCCTGTGCCTGGTCCAGCAAGCTTTCCAGCGCCTGGGTTGGGGGGCACACCATTTCCGCCGCCGCCGTGGGGGTTGGTGCACGCAGGTCGGCCACAAAGTCGGCAATGGTGAAGTCGGTCTCATGCCCGACCCCCACCACCACGGGTACCGGGCTGCGCGCAATGGCGTGGGCCAGTTGCTCGTCGTTGAAGGACCACAGGTCTTCCATCGAGCCCCCGCCGCGCACCAGCAAGATCACATCTACACCCCGCCCCTGCGGGTCCACATAGTCGTACAAAGACTCCAGCGCACGCACCAGCTCGGCGGGCGCCGCAGCGCCTTGTACCGCCGCGGGTGCCAGCAACACCGGCAAATGAGGGGCACGCCGACGCAGTGCGGTCACCACGTCGTGCAAGGCTGCAGCTCCCAGCGAAGTGACCACGCCCACGCGCTGTGGCATGGCGGGCAGTGGCCGCTTTCGGGCCGCATCAAACAGGCCCTGGGCTTCCAACTGCGCCTTGAGCCGCATGAACTGCTCAAACAGATTGCCCTGGCCCTGGCGGCTCATGCTTTCCACAATCAGTTGCAAATCACCGCGCGGGCCATAAACGTCCAGCCGCCCTGTCACCTCTACCAGCTCGCCTTCGCGGGGCTGAAAGTCCAGCTGGCTGGCGGCACGCTTGAACATGGCGCAGCGCAGCTGGGCGTTGGGGTCTTTCAGCGAAAAATAACAGTGGCCACTGGTGGCGCGGGTGAAGCTGGCAATTTCGCCACTCACCCGCACCGGATTGAAGCGCGCGTTCAGCGTGTCTGCCAGCGCCTGGCACAGGGCGGCGACCTGCCAAACGCGCCTGCCTGGCGCACTGGGCGCGCCCGCGGTGGTGTCAAGCATGGTGTGGCTCCATGGTGCGGCAAGTCCAACTGCTCCACACCCCGCCCAGTTGCGCCAGAAACGCCCCAGACCCCCGTGGGGAGCACGGAGCTGCGTTGTAAGTCATTGAATTCATTGAGTATTTTTCTGCTGCATTTGTCATCAATGTGTCAAAAACACGCATTGGCGCGGCTTGGCGCGGCACGCAGGTGGGCTTTTGCACAAAGTTATCCACAAGAATTGTGGGCGGTTGGTGGTCAGCGGTACGCCATAATCGGCCAGCTTTTCAACTGCGCGGAGTTCACCTTTTGTTTTCCATCATACAAGCCGCTGGTTGGCCGATTTGGCCGCTGATTGCATGCTCCATCCTGGCCCTGGCCATCGTCATTGAACGTTTCATTAGCCTCAAGGATTCCAAGGTAGCGCCGCCCCGGCTGTTGGAAGAAGTGCTGAGCGTGACCCGCACCAGCCTGCCCGCGCCCGACGTGGTGACCCAGCTGGAAAAAAACTCGGCCCTGGGCGAGGTGCTGGCCAGTGGCCTGCGCGCCGTGAACAGCAACCCGCATTGCTCAGACGACGACTTGCGCGCCACCATGGAAGGCGCAGGCCGCGTGGTCACGCAGCGCCTGGAACACTACCTGAGCGCGCTGGCCACCATCGCCTCGGCAGCGCCACTCATGGGCCTGTTTGGCACCGTGGTCGGCATGATCGAAATTTTTGGTTCACAAGCACCAGGTGGCGCCAGCGGTGGCAACCCGGCCCAGCTGGCGCACGGCATTTCGATTGCGCTGTACAACACCGCGTTTGGCCTGATCGTGGCGATTCCTTCGCTGATCTTCTGGCGCTACTTCCGTGGCCGCGTGGACGCGTATCTGCTAACGCTGGAACTGGCCGCCGAACACCTGACGCGCCACCTGAAAGCCATGCGCAAGTAACGCGCAGCCGCAGGACCCGACCGCCATGAACTTTCGCCCTCGCCGCCACGAAGAGCCCGAGATCAACCTCATCCCCTTCATCGACGTGCTGCTGGTGGTGCTCATCTTCTTGATGCTCTCCACCACCTACAGCAAGTTCACCGAACTGCAGCTCAAACTGCCCGTGGCTGACGCCGAAGCCCAACGCGACTACCCCAAGGAACTGATCGTGTTGGTCAGCGCCGATGGTGCCTACACCGTGAACCGCAACCCGCTGGCCGGTCGCAGCTTGGAGAGCCTGGCCATCGCCCTGACTGAGAACGCCAAGGCGGGCAAGGACACCGTGGTCATCATCAGTGCAGACGCCAGTGCCAAGCACCAAGCCGTGGTCACCGTGATGGAAGCGGCGCGCCGTGCGGGCCTGAACCAGATCACCTTCGCCACCCAGTCTTCCGCCCAAGCGGGCGGCAAATAAGCCCCATGGGCGCGGGCCTGGAAAAAGCCCTGCTGCGGGCTTGGACCAGCCGCGGCGCGCTGGCGTGCGCACTCTTACCCGTATCACTGCTCTACCGAGGACTGGTTGCTTTGCGCTCGTCGCTGTACCGCTGGGGCGTTAAAAAAGCACAGCGCCTGCCCGTACCGGTCGTGGTCGTAGGCAATGCCATCGCCGGCGGTGCGGGCAAAACCCCCACGGTGCTGGCCCTGGTCGCCCATTGGCAGGCGCAGGGTTGGCAGGTGGGTGTGGTGTCACGGGGCTATGGCGGCAGCTCCACGCAGTGCCAGGAAGTACTGCCCGACTCCGCCCCAGATCTCGTGGGTGATGAGCCCCTGCTGCTGCGCAGAAAAACACAGGCACCCGTGTTTGTCGGGCGCGACCGCCACGCGGCAGCGTCTGCCTTGCTGGCACGGCACCCCACCACCCAGTTAATCGTGTGCGACGACGGCCTGCAGCACTACGGCCTGTACCGCGATCTGGAAGTCTGTGTGTTCGATGCCCGCGGCGTGGGCAATGGCTGGCTGCTGCCCGCGGGTCCGCTGCGCGAGCCGTGGCCGCGCAAGGCGCTGCCCGCAATAGGGCAACAGGATGCGCGCCTGCTGGTGCTGAAAACCGGGCCCTCGGCCGTGGCGGGCTGGCAAGCCCAGCGTGCGCTGGCCGACCATGCATTGAACGCCCAGGGCCAGGCGATTCCCCTTCACACCTTGCGGGCCCAGGGCGCTGCGCCGCTGCTGGCCGTGGCCGGCATCGCCCAGCCGGAGGCCTTCTTCGCCATGCTGCGGGCCGCGGGCATGCCCATCGCCCAAACCCGGGCGCTACCAGATCACTATGATTTTGATAGCTTCTCGCGCAGTATTGACGGGGGCTACCAGCTTATTTGCACCGAAAAGGATGCGGTAAAGCTATGGCAAAGCGTGCCGGGCGCCCTGGCCGTTCCGCTGCTGCAAACCCTGCCCGCCGACTTCTACGCCCACCTGGACCAGTGCCTGCAGTCACTGGCGCCGCCGCTATCATCGCCCCATGGACACAAGACTTCTTGAATTGCTCGTTTGCCCCGTGACCAAGGGGCCGCTGGACTATGACCGCGAAAAGCAGGAACTGATTTCGCGTAGCGCCCGCCTAGCCTACCCGGTGCGCGATGGCATTCCCATCCTGCTGGAGAACGAAGCCCGCGTACTCAGCGACACCGAACTCGGCCTGTAAGCACCGGCCATGAGCTTTACCGTTTTGATTCCGGCCCGGCTGGCCTCTTCGCGCCTGCCCAACAAACCCCTGGCCGACTTGGGCGGTGTGCCCATGGTGGTGCGCGTGGCCCAGCGCGTGTGCGAAGGCGTGCCACCCGGTACCCGTGTGGTGGTAGCTGGCGACAGCGACTCCATTTTGCAAGCCTGCCAGGCGCACGGTATCGACGCCGTGCTGACGCGCGAAGACCACCCATCCGGCAGCGACCGCCTCGCCGAGGCCTGTGATCTGCTAGGCCTGCCGGACGACGGCATTGTGGTCAATGTGCAGGGCGACGAGCCCTTACTCGATCCCGAATTGGTGACCGCCGTGGCAGCCCTGCTGCAGGCCACACCCCAAGCCAGCATGGGCACAGCGGCCCACGCCATCACCGAGGTGGCCGACTTCACCAACCCCAATGTGGTGAAGGTAGTGCTGGACGCGGCCAAGCTAGCCCTGTATTTCAGCCGCGCACCCATTGCCTGGTGGCGCGATGGGTTTGCCCAGGGCATCCAATCGCTGCCGCCCCTCGCACCGCTGCGCCACATTGGCATTTATTCCTACCGCGTGGGTTTTCTGCGCCAGTTTCCCCTGCTGCCACAGGCACCGATTGAGGTGACCGAAGCACTGGAGCAGCTGCGCGCGCTGTGGCATGGCCACCGCATTGCGGTGCATGTGAGCGACGCCGCGCCCGGCCCCGGTGTAGACACCCCCGAAGATCTGGCCCGCGTACGCGCCATCCTTCAAGGACAACAGGCACCGCTGTAAGCTGGCTGCGGGGAAGCCCGTGCTATTCTCCGACGCTATACGCGCGTTCAAAAAGTGCACCGAAGCGGTGCCAACCGCAACGCCAAAAGTTTTGTTTTTATCCGAGGGTATCCATGAGACTCATTCTGTTGGGCGCGCCTGGCGCTGGCAAAGGCACGCAAGCCACTTTCATTTGTCAAAAGTACGGAATTCCACAAATTTCGACCGGTGACATGCTGCGCGCAGCCGTGAAGGCTGGCACGCCACTGGGCTTGCAGGCCGATGCCGTCATGAAATCCGGTGGCCTGGTCAGCGACGATCTGATCATCAACCTGGTCAAAGAACGCATCGCCCAGCCCGATTGCGCCAAGGGCTTTTTGTTTGACGGTTTCCCCCGCACCATTCCCCAGGCCGATGCCATGAAGGCTGCCGGTGTGGCACTGGACTACGTGGTGGAAATCGACGTGCCATTTGACGCCATCATCGAACGCATGAGCGGCCGCCGTTCACACCCCGCTTCGGGCCGCACCTACCACGTCAAGTTCAACCCACCCAAGGTGGAAGGCAAGGACGATGTGACCGGCGAACCTCTGGTGCAACGCCCCGACGACCAGGAAGAGACCGTCAAGAAACGCCTGGACGTGTACAGCGCCCAGACCCGCCCGCTGGTGGAGTACTACTCCAGCTGGGCCCAAAAAGACCCCTCCACGGCTCCCCAGTACCGCGCCATCAGCGGCATGGGCGATGTGGATGCGATCACCAGCCGGGTGTTTGAAGCGCTGACCAAGTAAGCGCCTCGCACCCTCTCTAAAAAAGCCGCATCCGCGGCTTTTTTTATGCCATCAGTTGCAACATCAGCGCGATGCGCGCCTTCACCGGCGGCAGGCCCTGCGAATGCGGCAAGGCGGCGGTAGCCTCGCCCGCTACCACCTGCCCACGTGCACAGCGGCTGGCCCGCACCACCTGCACGCCCTGCTGCTGCGCCTCCAGCAAGGCAGCTTCCAGGTCCACATGCAGCGTGCCGTTACCGGTACCCGCCACCACCAGACCACGCAAGGGCGGCACGGTGGCATCCGCCTTGGCCAGGCTACGCACGATGGCGCCCGACGCGCCTACGTAGTTCATCACAATCTCTACCCGCGGCCACACCGCGCTGGCCAGGACCTGTACATCCAGCGCCCGCGGTGGAGCAACAGCAGCTGGCACACCGAACCAACGTACCCGCCCTTCTTCCACCACGGCCACCGGCCCGGCGTCACCCGAGTCAAACGCATCCACGCGGTAGGTATGGCTCTTCTGCACCAGGCGCGCGCTGTGCACCGCACCCGCACACACCACCAGCACGCCGCGCGCCGCGCTGTCCAGCGCCACGGCCACCGCGTCCAGCACGTTCTGTGGGCCATCGGGTGTCAGGGCGGACGCAGGGCGCATGGCGCAGGTCAGCACCAGCGGCTTGGCTTGTAGCAACGCGGGTGGCAGCACCTGCTCCAAAAAAAATGCAGTTTCCTCCAGCGTGTCGGTGCCGTGGGTGATCAACACTGCCTCTACGTCATCGTCCTGCAGGTGCTGGGCGCTGCGCTGTGCCAGCGCCGCCCACACGGCGAAGCCCATGTCCTTACTGTCCACCTGGGCCACCTGCTCGGCCACCAGGTCACGCCCCTGTAGGGCGGCTTGCAAAGGGGCAATGTCCTGCAACAGCGACTGCACACCGACCTGTCCGGCCTTGTAGCCCACGTTGTCCGATCCGCGCTCCGAGCGGCCTGCAATCGTGCCGCCCGTGCCCAAAACCACCACTTTTTTACCCATATATCACCGCCCCACTTGTATTTATCAAAAAACTGGTTAAAAATACAGTTACTGGATGAGAAAACAGTGTGTACAGACACACAGCCAGCACCGACCCAACATGAAGGAGTCAGTATGCTTGAAAGTCCCAAACTCACCGCCCGCCAACAGCAAATTCTGGATCTGATCCAGGGCGCCATCGCGCGCACCGGCGCTCCCCCCACGCGGGCGGAAATCGCCACCGAGCTGGGCTTCAAGTCTGCCAACGCGGCCGAAGAGCATTTGCAGGCACTGGCCCGAAAGGGCGTGATTGAGCTGGTCAGCGGCACCTCTCGCGGCATCCGCCTCAAGGGCGATGTGCTGCGCTCCATGCAAGAGTCGCGCATGAAGCAGTTTGCCCTGCCCCTGCCCGGCTTGGCCCAGCTGGCCTTGCCCCTGATTGGCCGTGTGGCTGCAGGCTCGCCCATCTTGGCGCAAGAGCATGTGGACCGGACCTACTACGTCGAAAACAGTCTGTTCCAGCGCCAGCCCGACTACCTGCTCAAAGTACGTGGCATGTCCATGCGCGACGCCGGCATCATGGACGGCGACCTGTTAGCCGTGCAAGCCACCAAAGATGCCAAGAATGGGCAGATCGTCGTGGCCCGCCTGGGTGAAGAAGTCACGGTGAAGCGCTTTCGTCGCAACAAGCACCTGATCGAGCTGCACCCCGAAAACCCCGATTACCAAACCATCGTGGTCGAGCCCGGTGAGCCCTTTGAGATCGAAGGCTTGGCCGTCGGCCTGATTCGTAACACCATGTTGATGTAACGCAGACAGAAAGCCCCCACAATGAACACCACCCTCGTGATGAAACCCGACTTTCTGGCCCCCCTGCGCCAACTCTTGGCCTGGCTGTTGCCTGCTCCCTCGCGCCAGTTGCCCAGCTACACAGCGCCGCGGCCAGCCGAGCGCCGCGTTGCTCCTAATTTTGTAGTGCCTCGCGCAGACTCTACGGGGGCTAGAGGCATAAATGTGCACCAACCCAAGCCTTTGCGCGTGGTTCGCGTCATGGAAAGCGGGCAGCCCCACTCCGATGTGGGCCGCATGGTGATCTCGGGCCGCATGGCCGATGTCTGCGCCGAGCTGGACCGCCTCGCAGCCTGCGAAACCGCCTGAACACCGCGCAACGATTCCAGCAAGGGCGGATAGTGAAAATGCCCCTGCCGACGAGGCACAATGGGGCGCATGAACATTGTGATTCTGGATGACTATCAGGACGCCGTACGCAAACTCCAATGCTCGGCAAAATTAGAGGCCTACCCCGCCAAGGTTTACACCAACACCGTCAAGGGCATAGGCCAGCTGTCGATCCGGCTCAAAGATGCTGATGTGATCGTGCTGATCAGAGAGCGCACCCAGATCACGCGCTCCCTGATCGAAAAACTTCCCAAACTGAAGCTGATCGCCCAGACCGGGCGTGCCGGCTCCCATATCGACGTACAAGCCTGCACTGAGCGTGGCATTGCGGTGGCCGAAGGCGTGGGCTCACCCATCGCTCCTGCCGAGCTGACCTGGGCCTTGGTGTTGGCCGCCATGCGCAGGCTGCCCCATTACATCGGTAACCTCAAGCACGGCGCCTGGCAGCAGTCCGGCTTGAAGGCCGGTTCCATGCCCGCCAACTTTGGCCTCGGCAATGTGCTCAAAGGCAAAACTCTGGGCATCTGGGGCTACGGCCGCATTGGCCAGCTCATTGCGGGCTATGGCAAGGCGTTCGGCATGCAGGTACTTGTCTGGGGCAGCGAAGCCTCGCGCGACAAGGCCACCCAGGACGGCTATACCGCCGCGGCCGACCGACAGACGTTCTTCTCAGAGAGCGATGTACTCACCCTGCACCTGCGCCTGAGCGACAGCACACGAGGTTTGGTCACTGCGGCCGATTTGGCCTGCATGAAAAGCACCTCTTTGCTGGTCAACACCTCGCGGGCCGAGCTCATTGAGACCGATGCGCTGATTGGAGGCCTGAACCGTGGGCGCCCGGGCATGGCAGCGATTGACGTGTTCGAGACCGAGCCGATTTTGCAGGGCCACGCCCTGTTGCGCCTGGAAAACTGCATTTGCACCCCGCACATCGGCTATGTGGAGCAGGACAGCTACGAGATGTATTTTGGTGCGGCGTTTGACAACGTGGTCAACTTCATCAAGGGCACGCCCTCCAATATCATCAACCCCGGCTCCCTGCAAGTGCGCCGCTAAAGCGTGGCACTACGGCACCTGCGCTTGCTTCAGGGGCGCGTGTCGGGAGGCGGCGTCACCGATACGTCAGGCGCATCAAACTCGATCAGGTTGTGTGGCGCTGGCGTTTCGAGGTCGGATATCTCAAAGTCCACCTCCATGGGCGCCGCTGCCACGGGGGCCGCATCGGTTTCAGAGGCCTCTGTCACGGCAGCTTTGGCCGCGCTGAACGGCATCATGGCGCTCTCCGACACCTCCGACAAGCGCGTAAGCACCGCATGCAACAGCAGCAGTTCGCGGAAAGCCTCGAGGTCGAAATTGACTACGGCGGCGGCATTCGCCTCGCGCACCATGCATTTCTCAATGAACTCCAGCGCCGCCTTGCTGGGCCACAGCGACGCGATGTGGCCACACAGCTCCGGGTAGGCGTCCAGGCCCCGGCCAGGCTGGCTGAATTGGGCGTAGACCGGCACCTGGCCGGTGAACAAAGCGTTGAATTCGTCCCGGTAGCGGTCAAACGCCTCTTTGCGGCTCAGCGTGTGCAGTGCCTTCAGCAGGTCCAGGTAGACCAGCGGGTTGGACTCTGCGTTGTCGTGGATGCTGTTTTCCAGCAGGGCAATCGCGTCGTCGTACTGCCCCAGCGTCATGAAGAACTCGGCCTGCTGGCGCACATCCAACACCTCCTGGGTGTTGATAGAGCGCAAGCTCCCCGACATGCTGGAATGAAAATCGCGCAGGCCCGTCATCCGCGAAGGGGGCCTGTCGCTAGCCGGTAGGCGCGACATGGGGCCTGACCGGCTGATCGGGGCGACTGCGGACGGCAACATATCGTCCAGGTACAAATCAATGTCGACCGAGGCCAGTGCCTGGACCACGGGTGCCCGTGGCTGGGTGCGCAATTCGGGCCGCTTGTGTGGCTCTTGCTGGGTCGCAGGCAGGGGCCCGGTATTCACGCTGACCGCGGCAGACTCATGGACAGAAGCGGGTTCCTCCTGCTCAACAGCATCACCACGCCACCAAGGGGCGCCCGCATCGGCATTGCGCCAACGGCGCCAGCCCCACAGCAGTAGCCCCGCCAATGCCAGCAGCGCCACCACCAGGCCATAGACCAGGGGGTTGGCATATTTTTGTGCGTCGGCTTTTTCCAGCCGTGCCAGCAGCGTTTGCATCTGGCGCTGGTTTTGTGCCGTCAGGTCACTGAGCTTTTGCACGTTTTGCTCCAGCCCCTGCAGCCGCGCCGCGTCGTGCATCACCTCTTCAGGCGTCAGGTTCAGCGAACGCCACAGCGCCGCGGCGGCCATGCGCTTGTCGACATCTTCCGTGGGCGCGCTGATCAGGTCTGGGGATGATTTGAGGTTCGGGTCCCAGTCTTGCGACAGGTCCAGCGGGGCCAGCTTCAGGCGAGCGCGGGAACTACCAGACAACTTGGGGGTCGGCACCGCAGCATAAGCGGCGGGTGTGCCAAGCTTGGCAGACTCGGTGGTCACGCGGGGTGCAGTGGCCGCCTTGCCAGACTTGGAGCCATTGCCCGCATTCGCCGGTTTGGCATCGGGCGCAACGGCCGCTACGGGCGGCACAGCGGCAGGCACACTGGGCCGTATCGGCGTAGCCACAGCCACAGGGGGCGCCAGCTCCGACACTAGGTCAGCCAGCAACACGTATTTTCGAGAGGCCTTTACCCCGCATGCGGACCGCACATACAGGGTCACCACAGGCTCGTCCACGGGCAGGCGTGAGGCAATTCGCAGCACTATGGGCTGCCCGCTGCCGGGCGTATCAGCCGTCACCGTCACGCGGCTGGAGTCTTGCCGGTTCTCGCCGTAGTAAACATCGGCCTCAAAGCACAAGCCAGTGCTGTCTTCGTCGGCTGCGAACTGCACGGGCACGGTCAGTTCCAGCGGCTGGCCCAGGATGGCAGCTCCACGCGCACGGCCCAGCGTCAAGGCGCTGCTCCCCATTGCGGCGCATAGCAGCACCACCCCCGCAACGCTTGTTTTCACTTTAAAGACCGGCTTCATTGATAAGAACAATTCTCGCATATCCCATTGGGGGCTAAAGCTATCGTTTGGGCGACAACAGAGGGGGTTTCTTGGCGGTCACAGCCAGATAATTGCCCCATGAACCCACACTTTCTTCACATCGGCATTGTTGGCGCGGGCGCCATGGGGCGCGGTATTGCGCAAATCGCGTCACAGGCCGGCAGCACCGTGCTGCTGTTTGACCTGAACCCCGAGGCTGCCCACGCAGCCAGGCAGCAATTGCACACGCAATGGCAAATCCTTGCTACCAAGCAGCGTATCCGTCCCGAGGACGTCGACACGTTCACCGCGCGCATTCAGGTAGCCACCCAACTGCAAGACTTGGCGCACTGCCAGTTGGTGGTGGAAGCTGTGGTCGAGCGGCTGGACGTAAAAACCCAGCTGCTGCAAGCACTGGAGGCGTGCACAGCATCCTCTACCGTACTGGCCAGTAACACCTCGTCCCTCTCGATCACCGCGCTGGCTGCTGGGCTGCAGCGGCCAGCGCAACTGGCAGGCTTTCATTTCTTCAACCCCGTTCCGCTGATGAAAGTGGTGGAGGTCATTCCCGGTATCAGGACAGCCCCCGCCGTGGCGCAGGCTCTGCAGCAATACGCCAAAGACCTGGGCCACGCCCCCGTGCTGGTGCAAGACACCCCGGGCTTTATCGTCAACCACGCAGGCCGTGGCTATGGCACCGAGGCGCTGCGCATTGCCTCCGAAGGCGTGGCCGACTTTGCCACCATCGACCGCATTCTGCGCGACCAGGTCGGCTTCAAGCTGGGGCCGTTTGAACTGATGGATCTGACGGGACTGGATGTGTCGCACCCCGTGATGGAGTCCATCTACCACCAGTACTACGAGGAACCACGCTACCGCCCCAGCGTGATCACCGCACAGCGCCTGGCCGGAGGATTGACGGGCCGCAAGGCCGGTGAAGGCTTCTACTCTTACACCGATGACAAGGCCACCGTACCTGCGGAACCACATGTGCCCGTGGTGGACGAGATGCCCCCCGTGTGGCTGTCGCCCCGTGCATCGCGCCGCATGGAGCTGCTGATGCTGCTGAAGAACCTGGGCGCGAAGATCGAGACCGGGCAATCCCCCTCACCTATCGCGCTGACGTTGGTGGCGCCGCTGGGCTTTGACATCACCACCGTGGCCGTGGTGGAGCGACTGGACCCGGCGCGCACGGTGGGCATCGACATGCTGCTGGATGACGCGACCACCAAACGCCGCGTGCTGGCCACCAACCCAGCTACGCGCACCGACATGCGCGATGCGGCCCACGCGCTGTTTGCACGCGATGGCAAGGCCGTGAGCGTGGTGCGCGATAGCGGTGGGTTTGTCACCCAGCGCGTGGTGGCCAACATCGTCAACATCGCCACCGACATGTGCCAGCAAGGCATTTGCAGCCCGAAAGATCTGGAGACAGCGGTCACGCTGGGGCTGGGCTACCCCATGGGCCCGTTGGCGCTGGGCAATCTGTGTGGCCCCACCAATGTGCTGGAAGTGCTGTTCAACATGCAAACCGTGTATGGCGACACACGCTACCGCCCCAGCCCGTGGCTGCGCCGCCGCGGCGCCATTGGCCTGAGCCTGCTGCACGAAGAAGAGTAGACACGGCACCAGACGCACTGGTGACAACCCCCGGTACCTTGCGCGGTCCCGGGGGTGACAATGTGAGCGCTATTTCCCTTCAGCAAGTCACACAAAAGACAGGCCATGGACGAACCCATTCTTACCATTGATGAACGCACTGCGATCAACGCAGGACGCTGGTTTTCATCCCTCTCACCTTCCCTCAAACACGACATTCTTCGATGCGCCTACGTCAAACGTTACAAAGACGGCGAGCTGATTGCAGCGCGCGGCGAACCGCCCGAGGAGTGGATTGCCTGCGCCCGCGGCGCGGTGCGGGTGAGCTCCACCTCCATCTCGGGCAAGCAGATCACGCTGACCTATGTGGAACCGGGCATCTGGTTTGGCGACGTAGCGATTTTCGACGGGGACCGTCGCACCCACGATGCCTATGCACACGGGGACACCACCATCCTCTGCGTAGCCAAGGCGGATTTCCGAAAAATTCTGGCCAACCATGTAGAGCTGTACGAAGCCATGCTGCGCCTGCATGCGCGGCGCATTCGCCAGCTCTACGGCTTGGTGGAAGACCTCAACACCCTGCCCTTGCGTGCGCGGCTGGCCAAGCAACTGTTGCATCTGGTGCGCAGTTACGGCGTGCCCTCGCTCAGCGATGGCAGCGAGGTGCGCATTGGCCTGCAGTTGGCGCAGGAAGAACTGGCACAGCTGCTGGGCGCGTCACGTCAGCGTGTGAATCAGGAACTCAAAGCCATGGAGCGCGAGGAGGTGATTCGCATCGAGCCGGGTGGCTTGGTGATACGCGACCGCGCGGCGCTGATGCACATCATTGACGCCGACGTCTGATTCTTTTTGGCCTTCCATCTCCCATCACTGCATGAGCGACTTTGACCACTTTGTAGGCACCCGTTCCGTCTCGGACCAACACGCGTTTGACCTGGCCGCGCTGGACGCCTGGCTGCAAAGCCACCTGCCCGGCTATGCCGGCCCGCTAGCAGTGGAGATGTTCAAGGGTGGGCAGTCCAACCCCACCTACAAACTCAATACACCAGGCAAGAGCTATGTGATGCGCGCCAAGCCGGGCCCTGTGGCCAAGCTGCTGCCATCGGCCCATGCGGTGGAACGCGAGTTTGCAGTCATGCAGGGGCTGCACGGCACTGGTGTGCCGGTGCCGCAGATGCACTGCCTGTGTGAAGACGAATCCATCATCGGCCGCGCCTTCTACGTCATGGAATTCATGCAAGGCCGTGTGCTGTGGGACCAGTCGCTGCCGGGCATGAACCAGCAGGAGCGCGGTGCCATTTACAACGAGATGAACCGCGTAATCTCGGCCCTGCACACCGTGAAGTTTTCCGAACGCGGCTTGGCTGGCTACGGCAAGCCTGGCAACTACTTCGAGCGGCAAATTGGACGCTGGAGCAAACAGTACGTCGCCTCCATCACCCAACCCATCCCCGAGATGGACCACCTGATGGAATGGCTACCCAAGAACATCCCCACCATGGCGCGCGACGACAGCATGGTCAGTATCGTGCATGGCGATTACCGGCTGGACAACCTGATGTTTGACAGCAGCGAGGCCAAGGTGCGCGCGGTGTTGGACTGGGAACTCTCCACGCTGGGCCACCCGCTGGCCGACTTCAGCTACCACTGCATGGCCTGGCACATTCCACCGGGCGCCTTCCGTGGCATTGGCGGTCTGGACTTTGCGGCATTGGGCATTCCCTTTGAGGACGACTACATCCGCATGTACTGCGACCGCACCGGCCTGGCCGAACCCGCGCAGCTCAAGACGGACTGGAACTTCTACATGGCCTACAACATGTTCCGCATCGCGGCCATCTTGCAAGGCATCGCCAAGCGCGTGGAAACCGGTACCGCGTCCAGCGCCCAGGCCGTCAGCTCGGCCGCTGGTGCACGCCCCTTGGCCCAGATGGCCTGGAAGTTTGCCCGCCAGGCTTGATCCATTTACGCCCCCAACACGCTACTGCCCGCAATCCCCACCGGAGACCCCATGGATTTTGACTACTCCCCCAAGACCAAAGACTTGCAAGCCCGTCTGCTCAAGTTCATGGCCGAGCACATCTACCCCAATGAGGCGGCGTACCACGAAGAGATCACCGCCAACACGGCCGCCGGCAAGCGCTGGACCCCGCTGCAGACCATTGAGAACCTTAAGCCCAAGGCCCAAGCCGCGGGTCTATGGAATTTGTTTTTGCCCGTGGACAGCGCAGAAGCTTCGGGCTACCACGGCGCCGGTTTGACGAACCAGGAATACGCGCCGCTGGCCGAAATCATGGGCCGCGTGATGTGGTCCAGCGAAGTGTTCAACTGCTCGGCGCCCGACACCGGCAACATGGAAACCATCGCCCGCTACGGCTCGGCCGAGAACAAGGCACGCTGGCTCAAGCCGCTGCTCGAAGGCAAGATCCGCTCGGCTTTCGCGATGACCGAACCCGATGTGGCCTCCAGCGACGCGACCAACATCGAGACCCGCATCGAACGCCAGGGCGACGAGTACGTGATCAATGGCAGTAAGTGGTGGATCTCCGGCGCTGGCGACCCCCGCTGCTCGGTCTACATCACCATGGGCAAGACCGATCCTGAGGCGCCCCGCCATTCGCAGCAAAGCATGGTGCTGGTACCCGCTGACGCGAAGGGCATTACCGTGGTGCGCCCGCTCACGGTGTTTGGCTACGACGACGCACCACACGGCCACATGGAAATGCGGTTCGAGAACGTGCGCGTCCCCGTCGACAACATCCTGCTCGGTGAAGGCCGCGGCTTCGAGATTGCCCAAGGCCGCCTCGGCCCTGGCCGTATTCACCACTGCATGCGTCTGATCGGTCTGGCCGAGCGTGCGCTCGAGCTGATGTGCAAGCGCGCTTCTAGCCGTGTGGCGTTTGGCAAACCGATTGCAGCGCAAACCGTGACGCAAGAGCGCATTGCCGAAGCCCGCTGCAAGATCGACATGGCGCGCCTGCTCACCCTCAAAGCCGCCTGGATGATGGACATGGCTGGCAACAAGTTCGCCAAAAATGAAATTGCCATGATCAAGGTCGTGGCCCCCAGCATGGCCTGCCAGGTCATCGACTGGGCCATGCAGGTGCACGGCGGCGGCGGCATGTCCGACGACTTCCCGCTGGCCTACAGCTACACCCAGGCCCGCACGCTGCGCTTTGCCGACGGCCCGGACGAAGTGCACCGCAATGCTATTGCCAAACTGGAACTCGGCAAATACGCCCTGAACCCCAAGCCCGTAGAGATGCCCATCACCCGGGGCTGCTAAAAAAAAGCAAAAAAGAGCAAGTGCCAAAAACACTTGCTCTTTTTTTGATAGCTACTCGCGCAATATCTACAGGGGCTAGAGGCCTATTTCGCCTAAAAGCGCAGGCTGCAGGGCTACCAGGGCGCCTGCGGCAAACCAGACCACAGCTCGTTCAAATCTGCAAACCGCCACTTGGCCGGGTCTTCGCGGCTGGCAATTTTTTCGGTGCCACCGGGGCGGGACAGATCGACTACCTCCGGCACGATGCGCATGTTCGACTTGGTGGAGAAGAACACCTTCACGCACGGCGTGGTGAGCGACTTGGTGGTCTGCTCCACCACCACACCCAAGCGCCCCGAGCTCAGCTGCACCAGCGAGCCGATGGGATAAATACCCAGGCTCTTCACAAAGGCCTGAAACACCTTGCCATCGAAATGCCCATTGGACCACTCCGCCATTTTGCGCAGTGACTCTGCCGGGTCCCAGCCCGTCTTGTAGGGTCGGTTCGAGGTGATGGCGTCGTACACATCACACACTGCCCCCATCTTGGCGAACAGGCTGATCTCGTCACCTTTCAGCCCATTGGGGTAGCCGGAACCATCGTTTTTTTCGTGGTGGTGCAAGCACACCTCCAGCACCATGGGGTCCACATCCTTACCACCCAGCAGCAGACGGTAGCCCTCTTCGGGGTGGGTCTTGATGATGGAAAACTCGGCATCGGTCAGTTTGCCTGGCTTATTGAGTACATCCATGGGCATGGTCGCCTTGCCCAAGTCATGCATCAGGCCTGCCAGGCCTGCAGAACGGGTTTGCGCTTCGTCCAAGCCCAGTTGCTTGGCCAGTGCCACCATCATGGCGCACACCGCCACCGAGTGCATGTAGGTGTAATCGTCCGCGGTCTTGAGTCGGGCCAGGCTAATCAGGGCGCCGGGGTTGCGGGTCACCGAATCGGTAATCTCCTCCACCATCTGCATAGCGCCACCGGCGTCCACGGTCCTGCCCATCCGGGCCTCCTGAAACATGGAAATCACTGCTTGTTTGGATTGGTGGCAGATTTTTGCTGCCCGCTGAATCTCGACATCCACCGAGACAGGCGCAACCTCGCGCTGGGATGACACCGCTTGGCGCAGCTCGGCCTCCACTTGCTCTTCCGATTCGGATTCGGTCATCGCAGATTGCCCAGCCGGAACATCCAGGCCCCTGCTGCTGTCAATCCAGATTTCCTTGATGCTGCTGGCCAGAATGGTCTTGATGTCTTTCGGATCGGTGATCACGAAGCCGGTACGCCAGAAGGGGTGCTCCATCCAGGAGCCACAGAACTCCTTGAGGTGCATGCCAACGGTGAGCTGTTCTACGCCAATTTTTTTAAGCATGGAGGTCCGCGGATTCACCAACGATCGTGAGGGCGTCATTCAGGCGCTTCGTTGCGCTGGAACCAGTATAGAGGCCCTATGCGCTCGAGCACAGCATGGTTTGCCCTCTAGTGCAGATGCCGCGGTTTCCGGCCACCACCGTGGCCACCACCCAAACCGCCGCCGGAGCCGCGTGGGGGTTTGCCAATTTCCAGCGAGTTCACCAGATCGTCGAAACGCTGGGCGAACAGCTTGTCCACTTCAGCCACCACACCGCCCAACTCCGCACCGTCGAAATGGCGCTCCATCATGTTGACGACATCCTGCACCAGCAAGTCGCGTTGCACCTGCATGATGGCCGCAGGATTGGGCCCCACAAACAGCACGACAAAGTCATCACGGGACTGCGAGCCGGTGGGGCCTTCTTCCTCATCAAACTCGGTGTCGTAGAAAGTGATCTCTATCGACGCACCCGCACTGGCCAGTTCGTTGAGGTTCATGCAAACCTCGTCCAGCGTCTGGCGGAAGTCTTCGTCACCCGCCACGGTCCAGCACATCTGCAGCACGTGGTCGTGCGCGTCGAGCTGGATACCGGGTTCGTCTTCGTAGCTGCTCTTGGCGCCATCGGCCAAGGACTTGGCACCCGCATATTTCCACAAGGGCTTCAACGCGTCCTGCAGATTCAAAAATGTCACATCATCTCGCAGCGGCACTTGGCCGTGCACGTGAATTTCGAAGGGGGCGTTGTAGTTTGGCATAGGAGTAGATTGATTGGTGCCCGAGACCGGAATCGAACCGGTACGCCCGTTATTCACGAAGCGGCGGATTTTAAATCCGATGTGTCTACCTATTTCACCACTCGGGCACGTGCGCCTATTGTCAAACAAAAAGGCCCCGTCAACCGAAGTCGACGAGGCGTTTTAAGCCAGATAAATCTGGAGGCGCGGTCCGGAGTCGAACCGGACTAACCGGATTTGCAATCCGGGGCATAACCGCTTTGCTACCGCGCCACTTTGAATAAAAAAATGGAAGTCAAGACTTCCATTTTTTGAATTGGAGCGGGAAAAGAGGTTCGAACTCTCGACCTATACCTTGGCAAGGTATCGCTCTACCAACTGAGCTATTCCCGCATGAAACTAACGCTGCACTGAAACCGAGGCTCCAGTACGAAATTGGAGCGGGAAAAGAGGTTCGAACTCTCGACCTATACCTTGGCAAGGTATCGCTCTACCAACTGAGCTATTCCCGCGTTTCAAGCCTCAAATTATAGCCTACTTTTTGAGTCCAAGTCCACTCAAACTCAAAAAGTGTCAGCACTTAGTGTTTGACCGAATCATCCAATTGCACGGCAGGCGCAATGGCCGCCACGGCGGTCGCAGGCAGCGCCTCTTCATCCGTCAGCGGAATGGGATGGCTCTCCAACGCCAACTCCAGCACCTGGTCGATCCAACGCACAGGCACGATCTCGAGGCCGTTCTTCACGTTCTCGGGAATGTCCTGCAGGTCCTTGGCATTTTGTTCGGGAATCAACACCGTTTTGATACCGCCACGCAGCGCCGCCAACAGTTTCTCCTTGAGCCCACCGATCTCGGTGATCTCGCCACGCAGGGTAATTTCACCGGTCATGGCCACGTCACCACGTACAGGAATGCCTGTGAGTGCTGACACAAAGGCAGTGGCCATAGCCGCACCTGCACTCGGACCATCTTTGGGCGTTGCGCCATCAGGCACGTGGATGTGGATGTCTTTCTTCTCAAACACCTCGTCCTTGATACCCAGCCGACGCGAGCGGCTGCGCACCACCGTGCGCGCGGCTTCCACAGACTCTTTCATCACATCGCCCAGCGAACCAGTGCGGGTGATGATGCCTTTGCCAGGGGTCAGCGCTGCTTCGATGGTCAGCAAATCACCGCCCACCTCGGTCCACGCCAAACCAACCACTTGGCCGACCTGGTTTTGCTCTTCTGCACGGCCATAGGTGTACTTGCGCACGCCCAAGAAGTCGTTCAGGTTGTCCACGGTGACTTGCACCTGGCCTTCCATCTTCTTCAGCAGCAGACCCTTGACCACCTTGCGGCAAATCTTGGACAGCTCGCGTTCCAGCGAACGCACGCCAGCTTCCCGCGTGTAGTAGCGCACGATGTCGCGCACTGCGCCTTCAGAGATGGACAACTCCGTGGCCTTCACGCCATTGTTCTTCATCTGCTTGGGCAGCAGGTAGGTGATGGCGATGTTGGTCTTTTCGTCTTCGGTGTAACCCGACAGGCGAATCACCTCCATGCGGTCCAGCAGGGCCGGTGGAATGTTCATCGAATTGCTGGTTGCAACGAACATCACGTCGCTCAAGTCATAGTCCACTTCCACATAGTGGTCACCAAACTTGTGGTTTTG
Organism: Rhodoferax saidenbachensis; assembly: GCF_031457975.1. GTDB lineage: Bacteria > Pseudomonadota > Gammaproteobacteria > Burkholderiales > Burkholderiaceae_C > Allorhodoferax > Allorhodoferax saidenbachensis_A. Next base: position 227,844 of record NZ_JAVDXO010000001.1, on the reverse strand, counting down.
CTCAGGGTCCAGCACCTCCAACAGCGCGCTGCTGGGGTCGCCACGGAAGTCCGTGCCGAGCTTGTCGATTTCATCCAGCAGGAACAACGGGTTGCGCGTGCCGACCTTGGACAGGCTTTGCAGTACCTTGCCCGGCATCGCACCAATGTAGGTACGGCGGTGGCCGCGAATCTCGGCCTCGTCCCGCATGCCACCCAAGGCCATGCGCACGTACTTGCGGCCCGTGGCTTTGGCGATGGACTGACCCAGCGAGGTCTTACCCACACCAGGGGGGCCCACCAGGCACAGGATGGGCGCCTTCACCTTGTCCACGCGCTGTTGCACTGCAAGATATTCCAGGATGCGGTCCTTAACCTTGTCCAAGCCATAGTGGTCTTCGTTCAGCACGTTTTCGGCATTCACCAGGTTGTGCTTGATCTTGGTCTTGGCGGTCCAAGGCAAACCTGTGAGGACTTCGATGTAGTTGCGCACCACTGTGGCTTCGGCCGACATGGGCGACATGAGCTTGAGCTTCTTGAGTTCCGCCTCGGCCTTCTTTAAGGCCTCCTTGGGCATCTTGGCGGCCTTGATCTTCTTCTCGATCTCTTCAATATCGGCACCGTCTTCGCCTTCGCCCAGTTCTTTCTGGATGGCCTTGACCTGCTCGTTCAGGTAGAAGTCGCGCTGATTCTTCTCCATCTGGCGCTTCACGCGACCACGGATCTTCTTGTCTACATTCAGGATGTCGACTTCACGTTCGATCTGCTCGAACAGGTTTTCCAGACGGTCTTTGACTTCAGGCAGGCTCAGCACGGCCTGCTTGCTGTCCAGCTTCAATGGCAGGTGGGCCGCGATGGTGTCGGCCAAGCGGCCAGCATCGTCAATGCTGGAAATCGAGGTCAGGATTTCAGGAGGAATCTTCTTGTTCAGTTTGACGTACTGGTCAAACTGCTGCATGACCGCGCGGCGCAGGGCTTCCACTTCGCTGGCAACCTTGCGGGCCTTGTCACTGGTGTCATCGGGAATTTCGATGGGTGTCACATTGGCCGTGAAATGCTGCTCGCCTTCCACGATTTCATTGACGCGCGCGCGCTGGTGGCCTTCCACCAGCACCTTCACGGTGCCATCGGGCAGCTTGAGCATTTGCAGGATGGTGGACACGCAGCCCACATCAAACATGTCCGAGACCACAGGGTCGTCTTTGGCGGCGGCCTTCTGGGCCACGAGCATGATGCGGCGCTCGGCCTCCATGGCGGCTTCGAGGGCCTTGATGCTCTTGGGACGCCCCACGAACAGTGGAATCACCATGTGGGGAAAAACAACCACATCGCGCAATGGCAACAGTGGCAAATCAAGGGGGGTAGCAGGCAGCGGTGTGTGGCCAGACATGGGGAACCTTTTTGTTACCTGTTGAATATGGACCGGGATGCCTGAATTTCAAGCTCACTGCCATTATCAGCAGCAGATTGGGACAGTAGTTCCGGTGAACCTGCCCAAAAACCATGCAAATCTGGTCATTGGGCAGGTAGCAATCACGCCTTCTTGGCTGATTCGCGGTAAACCAGCAAGGGAGGCTTGTTTTCTTCGATGGTGGACTCATCGACCACCACCTTCTCGACGTTGACCGCATTGGGCAACTCGTACATGGTGTCGATCAAAGACTGCTCCAGAATGGAGCGCAAACCACGGGCACCGGTCTTGCGAATCAGGGCACGCTTGGCAATGGCTTTCAGGGCGGCCGGACGAATTTCCAGCTCTGCACCTTCCATAGCCAGCAACTTGGCGTACTGCTTGACCAACGCATTCTTGGGCTCGGTCAGGATTTGCACCAAGGCGTCTTCCGTCAGCTCGGCCAGGGTCGCCACCACGGGCATGCGGCCTACGAGCTCAGGAATCAGACCAAACTTGATCAGATCCTCAGGCTCCACTTCCTTGAACACCTCAGTCAGCGCGCGCTGTTGCTTACTCTTGACCGCGGCGCCAAAGCCTATGCCGGACGATTCTGTGCGGTTCTCGATGACCTTTTCCAGACCCGAGAAAGCGCCACCACAGATGAACAAAATGTTCGTGGTGTCGATCTGCACAAAGTCCTGGTTGGGGTGCTTGCGTCCGCCTTGCGGAGGAACGCTGGCCATGGTGCCTTCAATCAGCTTCAGCAGGGCCTGCTGCACGCCCTCACCCGACACGTCACGCGTGATGGAGGGGTTGTCGGATTTGCGGGAAATTTTGTCGATTTCATCGATATAGACGATGCCGCGCTGAGCGCGGTCCACATCGTAATTGCAGCTTTGCAGCAGCTTCAGAACGATGTTTTCCACGTCCTCACCCACATAGCCGGCTTCGGTCAATGTGGTGGCATCGGCCATCACAAACGGCACATCCAGCATGCGGGCGAGCGTTTGGGCCAGCAGGGTCTTGCCGGAACCGGTGGGGCCAATCAGCAAGATATTGCTCTTGGCCAGCTCCACGTCGTCCTTCTTGGCTTTTTCCTTGTGCTTGAGGCGCTTGTAGTGGTTGTACACCGCCACCGCCAGCGTGCGCTTGGCAGGCTCTTGCCCGATGACATAGTTGTCCAGGTTGGCCTTGATATCGGAGGGCGTGGGCAGGTCGCCGCGGCCGTCCTTGTTCTCGGTCGTCGCAGGCAACTCGTCGCGAATGATTTCGTTGCAGAGTTCGATGCACTCGTCGCACACGAACACCGACGGGCCAGCGATCAGCTTCTTCACCTCGTGTTGGCTCTTGCCACAGAAAGAGCAATACAAGGTTTTTTCGCTGGTTGAGCCTTTTTTCTCGGCCATGTGAAGTCTGCCTTTTCCGCTAAGTTAACCAATGATAACCAAATAAAAACGGTGCCTTTCCATCAGAAAGACACCGTCGGGGAACGCTTGCGCGGCTCCGTTCAGGGGCGCTTGGCAATCACCTGGTCCACCAAGCCGTACTCTTTGGCTTCGTCGGCAGACAGGTAATAGTCACGCTCGGTGTCGCGCTCGATCTTCTCCAGCGGCTGTCCGGTGCGCTCCGCCAGAATCTTGTTGAGCTGCTCGCGGGTCTTCAGGATCTCGCGCGCGTGGATCTCGATTTCTGTGGCCTGGCCTTGCGTACCGCCCAGTGGCTGGTGAATCATGACCTTGGAGTTGGGCAGCGAGAAACGCTTGCCCTTGGCACCTGCAGCCAGCAGGAATGCCCCCATGCTGGCGGCCATGCCGGTGCACAGCGTGGACACGTCGGGCTTGATGAAGTTCATGGTGTCGTAAATCGCCATGCCAGCGCTGACCGAACCGCCAGGAGAGTTGATGTAGAACGAAACATCCTTGTCGGGGTTCTCGCTCTCCAGGAACAACAGTTGCGCCACCACCAGGTTGGCCGTCTGGTCGTTGACCGGACCGACCAGGAAGATCACGCGCTCTTTGAGCAGGCGCGAATAAATATCGTAGGAGCGCTCACCGCGGCCCGACTGCTCGATGACCATAGGAACCATGCCCAGAGCCTGGGTTTCCATTGCGCCGGACATTCCATATTTCACGTTCATAAGCTCTCCAAATTGAAGTGGTAACTGTACCGAAAAACCGGTGTCTCCATGCAAATGGGGCTTGACCGCTGGACTGCAAGTCCCGCGCAAGCCCCATTTCTGTACCAGCGTGCAGGGCACGCTGGGCGCACAGGTGCTTAGTTCTGGCCCATCAGCTCGTCGAACGAGATGGATTTGTCAGACACCTTGGCTTTGGCCAACACGAATTCAGTCACATTGTTTTCGATCACGATGGCTTCCACTTCGGCCATGCGGCGGTTGTCGCCGAAGTACCAGCGCACCACGTCAGCGGGCTTTTCGTAGCTGGCAGCCAGCTCGTCGATGTGGGCCTTGATCTGTTCGGGCTTGGCAGCCAAGTCATTGGCACGCACCAGCTCAGCCACCACCAGGCCCAGGCGCACGCGGCGCTCGGCTTGGGGACGGAAGATGTCGTCAGGAATCGGCGCCTTGTCCGCGTCCTTGATACCGCGCTGCTTCAGGTCGGCACGGGCGTTTTCGATCATGCGGTCCAGCTCAGCTTGCACGCTGGACTTGGGCAGGTCCAACTCGGCTTTGGCGACCAAAGCGTCCATGGCGGCCTGCTTGTTGCGGGCCAGCAGGCGGTGCTTGACTTCACGTTCCAGATTCTTGCGGATGTCGGCGCGCAGGGCTTCCACGGTGCCTTCGGCGATGCCCAGGGACTTGGCCAGTTCGGCGTCCACAGCCGGTAGGTTGGCGGCTTCGAGCTTCTTCAGGGTGACCATGAAGTCGGCAGTTTTGCCAGCCACGTCTTTGCCGTGGTAGTCAGCGGGGAATGCCAGGGGGAAAGTCTTGCTTTCGCCCGTCTTCATGCCGCGGGTCGCGTCTTCGAATTCCTTCAGCATTTGGCCATCGCCCAGGATGAACTGGAAGTCGTCAGCTTTGCCGCCGGAGAACACTTCACCGTCGATCTTGCCTTCGAAGTCCACGGTCACGCGATCGGTGTCTTGCGCAGCGGTGCCTTGGGCACGCTGGGCGAAGGTGCGGCGCTGCTTGCGCAGGATTTCGATGGTTTTGTCGATGGCTTCGTCGGTCACATCGGCTGCCAGCTTTTCGATTTCGGCCGTAGCCAGATCGGCGATCTTCACTTCTGGGAACACTTCGAAGATGGCGTCAAACGCCATTTGGCCTTCGGGAGCGACTTCGCTCTCGGTGATCTTGGGTTGGCCGGCCACGCGCAGCTTGGCTTCGTTGGCAGCGGTAGCGAAAGCCTCGCCCACCTTGTCGTTCATCACTTCGTAGTGCACGGAGTAACCGTAGCGCTGTGTCACCACGTTCATGGGCACCTTGCCGGGACGGAAGCCGTCCATCTTCACCGTGCGGGCCAGCTTGCGCAGACGGCTGTCCACTTCAGTCTGGATCACGCCCACGGGCAGGGTCAATGTGATCTTGCGCTCCAGCTTTTCCAGAGTTTCTACAGTAACGGCCATGGCTAACTCCTAATTTTGGTTTTGGCAGGACTTTCACCTGCGGCATCGTTCAAAGATGCCTGTTTAAGGTTGGTGCGCGGGGGGGGACTCGAACCCCCACACTGTTGCCAGCGTCAGGACCTAAACCTGGTGCGTCTACCAATTTCGCCACCCGCGCAAAAAACAACAATGGGAGGCCGGAAGTACCTGCTGGCTCGCGCCGCAAGACTCTGACCCCCCATTTGAAATCGGTCAACCCGCTATTTTAACCTGCGGAAAGACCGACTTCCGTCAGACCAGCGTTGCCGGCTCGCGTTTGACCCTAAACCAGGCCGCGTACATCGCTGGCAGCGCCAGCAATGTCAGCACGGTGGCCACGATCAGCCCGCCCATGATGGCCACGGCCATGGGGCCCCAGAACACCGAGCGGGACAGCGGAATCATCGCAAGCACCGCGGCCGCGGCCGTCAGCACGATGGGACGCAGGCGCCGCACGGCCGACTCCACAATCGCGTCCCAGGCCGGGATGCCCGCCGCACGGTCCTGCTCGATCTGGTCGATCAGGATCACCGAGTTGCGCTGGATCATGCCCATCAGGGCGATCACACCCAGCAGCGCCACGAAGCCAAACGGACGGCCCAGCAGGATCAGCGCACCTGCCACACCGGCAATACCCAGCGGCCCTGTGATGAACACTAGGATGGTCCGGCTGAAGCTTTGCAATTGCAACATCAGTAACGTCAAGATTAGGAAGCCCGCAATCGGCAACCCCACCAGAATAGAGGCCGAGCCCTTGGAGCTTTCTTCCACCGCACCCGCCACCTGGATGGCGTAGCCCTGGTAGCCCGCTTTTTGCCACTGCTCTTCCAGGGCCTTCAGCTTGGGCTGCAGCTCGGCGGTCACGGTGGCGCCTTGCAGGCCTTCCACGATGTCGCCTTGCACGGTGATGGCGTAGTCACGGTTTTCGCGCCACATCACCCCGGGCTCCCAGGTGAACACGGGCTTGGCGATCTGCGTGAGCGGAATCGACTTGCCACTGGCCGTGGGCAGGTAGGCGTTGGCAATGTCGGTGATGGCATTGCGCTCGTCCAGCGGCTGGCGCAGCACGATGTCGATGAGCTTGTCGCCCTCGCGGTACTGGCCCACGGTGGTACCGGCTAGCACCGTCTTGGAGGCCTGTGCGATGGACTGGCTGGTCACGCCCAGGGCGCGGGCCTTGGCCTGGTCCACTTCCAGACGCAGCACCTTGACGGGCTCGTTCCAGTTGTCGTTCACGCCGCGCGTGTTGGAGCTGGCGCGCATCACGGCCTTGACCTCGTCCGCGCGCTCACGCAGCGCCAGGGGCTCGGGGCCGACCACGCGGAACTGCACCGGGTAGGGCACTGGCGGGCCGTTGGGCAGCAGCTTGACGCGGCCACGCACCTCGGGGAACTCGGTGGCCAACAGCGCCGGCAGCTTCACACGCAGCGACTCGCGCACCTTCAGATCCTTGGGGATGATGATGAACTGCGACACGTTGGACTGCGGGAACACCTGGTCCAGCGGCAGGTAGAAGCGCGGCACGCCCGAACCAATCCAGGTGCTGACGGTGTTGACGCCCTCTTCCTGCATCAGGCGTTTTTCCACACGCTGGGTGACTTCCTGGTTGGCCGCGAAGGACGTGCCTTCAGGGAACCAGATGTCCACCAGCACTTCGGGGCGGCTGGAGTCGGGGAAGAACTGCTGCTGCACCTTGCCCATGCCGAAGATCCCCAGGGCAAACACCAGAATGGTGGCGCCAATGGTGAGCCAGCGGTGCTGCACACACCAGTTCACGGTCTTGCGGAAGATGTTGTAGAACGGCGTGTCAAAGTGCTCGGTGTGGACAGATTCCTCACCCGCATGGTGCTTGTGCTCCTTGAGCAACAGCGTACCCAGGTAGGGCACAAAGTACACCGACACAAACCAGCTCAGGATCAGCGCCAGCACCGTCACCGCGAAGATGGCAAAGGTGTACTCACCCGTGGTGGACTTGGCCAGACCGATAGGCAGGAAGCCCACGGCGGTGATCAACGTGCCCGTCAGCATGGGCATAGCGGTCACTTCGTACGCAAACGTGGCAGCACGCACCTTGTCGTAGCCCTCCTCCATCTTGCGCACCATCATTTCCACCGAAATGATGGCGTCGTCCACCAGCAAACCCAGCGCAATGATGAGCGAACCCAGTGAAATCTTGTGCAGGCCAATGCCCCAGTAATACATACCGAGGAAGGTCACGGCCAGCACCAGCGGGATGGTGATGCCCACGACCAAACCGGGGCGGATGTCCAAAATCCAGCGCTTCCACAGCGGGTTGTTGCCGGGGCGCTTGTGCAGGCCCAGGGCGATGAAGCTCACGGCCAGCACGATGACCACGGCTTCGATCAGCACACGCACAAACTCGCCCACCGAGGTGGTCACCGACTTGGGCTGGTCCTGCAGTTGCACCAGTTTGATACCGGCAGGCAGGTCTTTCTCAATACCCTTGAAGACGGATTCCAGCGAATGGCCCAGCGCAATGATGTCGCCGCCCTTGGTCATGGAGACGCCCAGCGCAATCACTTCTTTGCCCTGGTGATGCACCTTCACCGACGGTGGGTCCACATAGCCCTTGGCGATGGTGGCAATGTCCTTCAGGCGGAGCTGGTTGCCGGATGCGCCGCGGATGGGCATGGCTTCGAGCTCTTCCACGCGGTTGAACTGGCCGCCCACACGCACCTGCACCACGTCCAGCGGGGTTTGCACGGCGCCGGCGGATTCCACCGCGTTTTGTTGGCCGAGTTGGGCCAATACCTGGTTCAGGTCCAACCCCAGCTGGGCCAGACGCTTTTGCGAGATTTCGATGTACAGCTTCTCGTCCTGCGCACCGAACAGTTCCACCTTGGCCACGTCGGGCACGCGCAGCAGGCGCTGGCGCACGTCGTCGGCAAAGGTCTTGAGCTCGGCGTAGTTGAAGCCATCGGCCTCCAGCGCGTAGATCACGCCATACACGTCACCGAAGTCATCGTTGAAGAAGGGCCCAACCACGCCACCGGGCAAGGTGCCCCGGATGTCGCCCACCTTCTTGCGCACGCTGTACCAGACGTTGGGCACATCCGCGGGGCGGCTGGAGTCCTTGATCTGGAAAATGATTTGCGACTCACCGGGCTTGGAATAGCTGCGGATTTTGTCGGCGTAGGGCACCTCTTGCAGGGTGCGCTCGATCTTGTCGGTCACCTGTTCGGCCACCTGCTGCGCCGTGGCGCCCGGCCAGTAGGTGCGAACCACCATGGCGCGGAAGGTGAACGGCGGGTCTTCGTCCTGCCCCAGCTGGAAGTAGGAGGCCACCCCCAGCAGCAAGAGCACGATCATCAGGTAGCGCGTGAGCGCCGCGTGGTCCAAGGCCCACTTGGAAAGGTTAAAACCTTTTTTGGGTTCGTCGAGGTTCATGGGCAGCTCACTTGGCGGCAGGTGCGCTGGCTGCCTGGGCGGCAGCCGCTACAGATTCAGGAGCTGCTGGCGCAGTAACCACGGGGGCTGGCGTACCTTTTTGCTGGTACAGCGTAACCTTTTGGCCAGGCGACAGCACATGCACGCCCGCCACCACCACCTGGGTGCCGGGCTGCAGGCCGTCGGCCACCACCACCTCGTTGCCATCGGCCGTGGCCACGGTGATGGTTTGCAGCTTCACGGTCATGCTGGCCGTGTCCAACACCCACACCGCGGTGGACTTGCCACTCTGGTACAGCGCACTGGTGGGCAGCTTGACCACTTGCACACCGCTGCGATCAAACGCCTGGGGAACAACGGACACGGTGGTGCCCAGCGCCAACGCGTCCTTGGCGTCCAGGCTCACCTTCACGGTGAACGTGCGCGTCACGGGGTCGGCACTGGCCGCCACCTCGCGCACCAGGCCCTTGACCGAGGTCTTGCTGGCCCAGACCCGCACGTCTACCGACGAACCAGCCTTAATAATCGCCACCTTGTCTTCAGGCACCGCGAACACCACATCCCGCGGGCCGTCCTGGGCAATTTGCACCACCGGCGTACCGGCAGTCACCACCTGGCCTGGCTCGGCGGAAATGGCGGTCACCACGCCCGACACATCAGCCACCAGCGTGGTGTACGACGCCTGGTTGCCCTGGCTGTTCAATTGGGCTTGCGCCTGGTCCAACTGGGCCTGGGCGGCTTTGAGGGTGGTGTCGCGGCGTTCCAGTTCGGCGCCGCTGATGAAGTTCTGGTCGCGCAGTTCCTTGAAGCGCTTGAAGTCGGCAGCGGCCAGGTCGCGGTTGGTGGCAGCAGCAGCCACCTGGGCGCGCGCGGCTTCGGTGGCCAGTTTGTAGTCTTGGGGATCCAGCTGGGCCAGCACCTGGCCGGCTTTCACAACTTGGCCCAGCTCCACCGGGCGGCGCACCAGCTTGCCCGCTACGCGAAAGCCCAGACGGGATTCGACGCGGGGCCGTACCTCGCCCGAAAACTCGGCACCGGACTGGATGCTATCCAGCCCCACGGTGATCACCTTGACCGCGCGGATGGGTTCTTCGGAGGGCGCGGGCTTGGAGCACGCGGCGAGTACCAGCGCTGCTGCAATGAGCGTGGCCCCGGTGGCAAAGGATTTGAGTGGCATGGTGGCAGGTGCGGAAAGGAAAGAAAAAAGGCAGCTGAAACCAGGCTCAACCACCGACTAATGACCAACTGGTTAGTAATTTAGGGTAACTACTGGCCTTTGTCAAGCCGGGGTAAAGCAAAACCCGCCGCGGGCACAATCGCCCCATGCCCACCGCCCCCGCCGCTACGCCGATTGCCCATTACGAGAACTTTCCCGTAGCCTCCTGGCTGTGCCCGCCGCACCTGCGCGCGCCGATCGCCGCGATTTACCACTTCGCCCGCACCGCGGACGACATTGCCGACGAGGGCGACGCCAGCCCCGCCCAGCGCCTGGCCAGCCTGCAGGCCTACCGCCAGGCGCTGCAACAGGCGGCCGAGGGCGGCACCGCTTTTGCCGATTGGCCCCAGGTGTTTGGCCCACTGCAGTGGGCGATTCAGCAATATGCCCTGCCCACCCAGCTACTGCACGACCTGCTGGACGCGTTTGTACAAGACATTGAAAAGACCCGCGACCGCACGGGCTACGCCGACGATGCTGAGCTGCTGGACTACTGCCGCCGCTCCGCCAACCCCGTGGGCCGCCTGCTGCTGCATCTGTACGGCGTGCACGACCCCGAGGCCCTAGCGCAGAGCGATGCCATCTGCACCGCGCTGCAGCTCATCAACTTCTGGCAGGACCTGAGCGTGGACATTCCCCGTGGCCGCTACTACCTGAGCGACGCCGCGCGCGCCCAGTTTGGCGTGCCGCAGGCCGATGTGCTGGCCCAGCGCCAGACCGAGTCCGCTACCAAACTGATAGCTGCCAGCGCACAGTCTGCGCGGGCTACCATGCTGCGAGGCGCTCCATTGGTACACCGCCTACCGGGCCGGGCCGGCTGGGAGCTCCGGTTGGTGGTGCAAGGCGGCCTGCGCATTCTGGACAAGATCGCGGCGCTGGACCACCGCACGTTGAACCAGCGCCCGGTGCTGCGCGCCTGGGATTTCCCACTGCTGTTGTGGCGCGCCTGGCGCATGCGTGCCTAAGCACACCCCAGCCACGAACGCTCCTAAATTAATAGCTACTACCGCATATTGGACGCTGGCTACAGCGCTATCCAACCCCAAATACACCTGACCAAACGGTCCACTTTTTAAGCGTAAAACTCGGGCATTCCCCTAGAACTTTGGCAGGGTTGTGGCCTATGGCCATGGTCCAATCAATAACATGCCCGTGTCCGTCAAAAAACAAGAAAATCTGCAAAATCGTTGGACCCGTCGCTCCGTGCTACACCTCGCCGGTGCCAGCCTGGCGCTGGGTGGCGCCCACGCGGCGCGTGCGCAGTCTCCCGTGGCCGTGGTCTACCCCAACCTCAACGCCAATGGCACTGACAACCTGGGCTACCGCGTGCTGGAGCTGGCGCTGCAGCGCTGCGGCAAGCCCTACACCCTGAGCCTGCATCCCGTTGCAGTCAACGACGAGCGCGCCCGCGCCATGCTGCGCCGGGGCGAGGTCAATGTGGCGGACTTTGGCTCGGGTGCCGAGTTCGAAAAGGCCTTCAGCGCGGTGTACTTCCCCATCGACCGTGGCTTGTTGGGTTATCGGCTCAGCCTGATCCACTACAGCCTGGAAAACGAATTTGCCCGCGTGGGCAACCTCACGCAGCTGCGTCGCTTTCGCGCGGGGCAAGGCCTGGGCTGGTCCAACAACACCATCATGCAGGCCGCCGGCATCCCCGTCGTGACGGGGCCCACGCTGGAGTCGCTGTTCCCCATGCTGGAGGCCAAGCGCTTTGACTTTCTGCCCCTGGGCATGAACGAGGTGTACGGCTTCTCTGAGCAGTACGGCGACTTCGCCCCCTCCATGATCGTGGACCCGCATGTGCTGTTGATCTACCGCTTTGCCCGCCTGTTTTATCTGCGGCCAGACAGCGGCGAGCTGCACGCGATGATTCTGTCCGGCCTCAAGCGCGCCTTTGCCGAAGGCGCGTTCCAGAAACTGCTGGCCAGCGACCCCTCGGTGCGCCGCGCCCTGCAGCGTGCCAAGCTGGCGCAGCGGGCCACCATCGTGATCGACAACCCCGTGCTCACCGATGCGTTTTTGACCATCCCCGACGAGTACTACTTCAAACCCTCCGAGTTCCGCTGAGGGCGGCCGCGGGATGTAACAATCCCCGCCATGACCCCAGAGCAATACGTCCAGGACAAAGCCGCCGCCAGCGGCAGCAGCTTCTACTACGCCTTTCTGTTTCTGCCCGCACCGCGGCGCGCCGCCATCACCGCGTTTTATGCGTTCTGCCGCGAGGTGGACGACGTGGTGGACGAGATGGTGGACGCCGGCGTGGCCGCGACCAAGCTGGCCTGGTGGCAGACCGAAGTGGCCCAGTCGTTTGCTGGCAACCCGGTACACCCGGTGATGAAGGCGCTGATGCCGCACACCGCGCTGTATGGCATCGAGGCGCGCCACCTGCTGGGCGTGATCGAGGGCTGCCAGATGGACCTGGAGCAAACCCGCTACCTGGACTACCCCAACCTGCAGCGCTACTGCCACCTGGTGGCCGGTGTGGTGGGCGAGGTGGCGGCCCGCATCTTTGGCCAGACCGACCCGCAAACCACCGCCTACGCCCACAAGCTGGGCCAGGCTCTGCAGCTCACCAACATCATCCGCGACGTGGGCGAAGACGCGCTACGCGGTCGCATCTACCTGCCCGTGAACGAGCTGCAGCAGTTCGACGTGAAGGCGCACGAGATTTTGAAGCGCACCTACTCCGACCGCTTCACCGCGCTCATGCAATTCCAGACCCAGCGTGCACAAGCGCTGTACGACGAAGCCCTGGCCCTGCTGCCCGCTGCCGACCGCCGCACGCAAAAGCCCGGCCTGATGATGGCCAGCATCTACCGCGCGCTGTTGCGCGAGATCGAGGCCGACAACTTCCAGGTGCTGCACCAGCGCATCGCGCTCACGCCGCTGCGCAAGTTCTGGCTGGCGTGGAAGGTACAAGCCCTCGGCCGTATATGAAGGTAGCCGTTGTAGGTGCCGGCTGGGCCGGCATGGCCGCTGCGGTCACCGCCACACAAGCCGGTCACCACGCTACGGTTTTCGAAGCAGCCCGCGCAGTTGGCGGGCGGGCCAGAGCCTTGAATGGCACTTTTCCGGATGGCACACCCGTGGTGCTGGATAACGGCCAGCACATCCTCATTGGCGCCTACAGCGACACCCTGAAACTCATGCGCACCGTGGGTGTGGACCCAGAGGCCACGCTCTTGCGCCTGCCGCTCACCCTGCTGTTCCCCGATGGCGACGGCCTGGCACTGCCCGACTGGCCCAGCCCGCTGGATGCGCTGGCCGGCATTGCAACTGCCAAGGGCTGGAGCTGGGCCGACAAATGGAGCCTGCTGCGCGCCACCACCGGCTGGCAGCTGGGCGGCTTTGCCTGCGCGCCACAAACTAGCGTGGCCGACCTGTGCCGCACGCTCACACCCACGGTGCTGGCCACCATGATCGACCCGCTGTGCGTGTCGGCGCTGAACACGCCAGCCGCTCGCGCCAGCGGCCAGGTATTCCTCACCGTGTTGCGCGACTCCTTGTTTGGCGGGCGCGGCAGTTCCAACCTGCTGTTGCCGCGCGCCGATCTGGCCACGCTGTTCCCGCAAGCCGCAGCCACCTGGCTGCAGGCGCAGGGCGGTGTGCTGCAGTTGGGCACGCGTGTGGATCAACTCGCACCCCAACACCCTGGCACCGGTTGGCTCGTGAACGGCCAAGCTTTTGACGCCGTGCTATGGGCCACTTCCTCATCAAATGCGGCCCTGGCCCTCGTGGAATCTGCGCGAGCAGCTCCTGAAACCATAGCAACCCATATGCAAACCTGGGCCGCTACCGCACAGGCCCTACAGTTTGAAGCCATTGCCACCGTCTATGCCCATGCCGCCAACGCGCACCTGAGCCAGCCCATGCTGGCGCTGCGCAGCGATGCGGCCTACCCGGCCCAGTTCGTCTTCGATCGCGGCCAGTTGGGTGGCCCGCAAGGTTTGTTGGCCTTTGTGGTCAGCGCCAGCGAGGGCGACCGCGACACCCTGCAAACCCAAGTGCTGGCCCAAGCGCAAGCCCAACTGGGCCTGGCACTCACGCCCCTGCAAACGGTAGTGGAAAAGCGCGCCACGTTTGCTTGCACGCCAGGGCTGGTACGGCCGACCCAGGCCATTGCCCCCGGCCTGTGGGCCTGTGGCGACTATGTGGACGGCCCCTACCCCGCCACGCTGGAAGGTGCGGTGCGCAGTGGAGCCGCCGCCGCAGGTCTTTTACAAAACTAACTATCTTTAAATTTCTTTAAATGCTATATTTATGAAAAGTTAGTTTTCATAAAGGCATTTCCATGGCACACACCGTCGCTTGGTTCATGGTCCTTCTGGGCTTGGGACATGTCGCCTACGGCGCCCGCAAATACGCAGCCCCCTTGCGGGCGGCCTGGGGCGATGGCTACATCGGCCAGTTCGCTGCTTCTGAGGAACGGCGCACCGCCTTCTGGTTCATGATTTTTGGCCCCCTGGTGGCGCTGGCCGGCCACGCCGCCCTGCACGCGGCCGCCACGGGTGATTTGGCGCTGCTGAGGATTGTGGGCAGCTATCTGCTGCTCACCGGCATGCTGGGGGCCGCCGCCTTTCCCAAGTCCCCCTTCTGGGCTGCATTGCCTGCGGGGCCGCTGCTCATTGCCGTGGGTTGCGGCTGGCTCCCGCTGTAAAAGTAAAAAGGTAAAAAGGAAGTCCCCATGTCCAGCTCCGCCTTCAGCGCCAAAGTCTTCGCCGTCTACCTGTTCCTCGCCGGTGCCGTGCTTATCACCGTGCCCAACCTGCTGTTGACCCTGCTGCAGATACCGCCCACGCCCGATGTGTGGATTCGCGTGGTGGGGCTGGTGGCCTTCATGATCGGCGTGTACGCCTGGGTGGCCGCCAGCCATGAGTTCAAGCCGTTTCTGGTGGCATCCGTCTACACGCGCTTTATCGTCTTCGTGGCGTTCACGGCCTTTGCCCTCGCGGGCCTGGGCAGCCCCATGATCATCCTGTTTGGCCTGGCCGATCTGGCCGGTGGCCTCTGGACCTACTCTGCCCTGCGCGCCGACGCCCGCTGGGACGGCACCCTCTAACCGCCCACACTCCCCCATGCGCACCACCAAAGCCCAACAAGCCCAAAGCCACCGCCTGCTGATCCGCACGGCGGTCGACCTGATGACCCAGCACGGGTTTGAGGGCACCACCATGAAGCAGATCGCCCGCGCCGCCGAGCTGGGCGACGCCACCATCTACAAGTACTTCCCCAGCAAAGAGAAACTGGTGCTGGCCTACTTTGAGCAAGCCGTGGAGGACGCGCTGGTCCGCATGCGCAAGACCAAGGGGCTGGACAAATTTTCATTGCAAGAGCGCATGCAGCTGCTGGTGGACCACCTGCTGGAAACCCTGCTGCCCGACCGCGAGTTTGTGGCCCTGGCGCACCAGCTGCTCAACAAGACGCCGCTGGCCCTGCTCAGCGGTGCCCTGCCCGGCAAGGCACTGCTGCAGGCCGCATTTGCCGAGATGCTGGAGGCCGCGCAGGCCAGTGGCGAGATGCCGCCTTGCGGCTTTCAGGGCAGCCTCTCCAGCCTGATGGCGGACTATGTCTACGCGGTGGTGGGCTTCTGGTTACGCGACACGTCGGACGGCTTTGCTGACACCACGCGCATGACAGACCTGAGCCTGGGCGTGCTGACGCTGGCGCTGCGCAGCGGCCTGGTGGACCGGTTGTTGGAGTTGGGCGGCTTCATGCTGCGCAGCCAGCTGGCGCGCCTGCTGCAGCCCGGCGGCGGTTGGCTGGACCTGATGCAACGCGCCCGCCAGACCCTGCAAACCCCAAAAATGCCATGAATACCACCATCACCGAAACCCCGCTGCCCGTGCACAGCCAGATTGCCCAGCGCACCGCGGGCGCCGACTTTGCCGACTGCTACACCTTTGCCGACCCGAAGCCGGGCAGCAGCGCCATGGAGACCTACCAGGCCGTGATGGGCTACACGCCGGGCTGGATGAACTTTCTCATGTCGGTACGCAACCAGGCCGTGCGCCTGGTGGGCCTCAAGCACCTGGGCAGCCTGGAGGTGAAGATGCAGGCGCAAGACGCCAAGCCCGCCGCCCGCTACGCCGTGGGCGACCGCGCGGGCATCTTCAGCCTGTGCTACCTGTCGGCGCCTGAGGTCATCCTGTGCGATGACGACAAGCACCTGCGTGTGGAACTCTCGGTCTGTAAACACCAGCAAGACGGCCAGCCCATGGTGTCGGTCAGCACCGTGGTGCACAACCACAATGCGCTGGGCCGCGCCTACATGGCCGTCGTGGGGCCGGTGCACCGGCGCATCGTGCCCAAAATGCTGAGCCAATCCCTGCATGCCGCACGCACCGCGCACCAGTAAGCTCGCGCGCGGCGCCATCGTGGGTGCCGCGGCCGCACAGGCCGGTGCCACGCAGCTGGCACGCTCGGCCGCGCAGCTGGTGCAGCGCAATGCCAGCGCGGCCGACCAGGAAGCGGCCCGTGTGGAGCACGAGGCCAAGATGGGCCGTATTGCGTTCACCGCGCTGAACCAGCTCAAGGGCACGGCGCTGAAGGCATCGCAGCTGCTGAGCATGGAGCTGGGCCTGCTGCCCGAGGGTGTGCGCCAGCAGCTGGCGCGCGCGCACTACCAGGTCACGCCGCTGAACCGCGCGCTGGTGCTCAAGCTGCTGCGCCAGGAGCTGGGCGACAGCCCCGAGGCGCTGTTTGCCGACTTCGACCTGCAGGCCTTTGCCGCCGCCAGCCTGGGCCAGGTGCACGCGGCCACGCTGCACAGCGGCGAGGCCGTGGCCGTGAAGCTGCAGTACCCCGGCATGGCGGCGACCATCCAGAGCGACCTAGCCATGCTGCGCCTGCTGCTCAAGGGCATCAGCCTGGGGCCCGAAGCACTCCCCAATGCCGACATCCAGGCCCGTGTGATGGACAACATCGCCCAGACGCTGACACAAGAGCTGGACTATCTGCACGAGGCCGGCCAACTGCAGTGGTTTGCCAAAGCGTTGCAACACCCGCAGTTGGTACTGCCACAGCCACATATGGCCCGCACCACGCCGCGCGTGCTGACCATGCAACGCCTGCACGGCCTGCACTTGGCCGAATGGCTGGCCACCCGGCCCAGCCAGGCCCAGCGCGACCACTATGGCCAGTTGCTGTTTGACACCTTCATGCAGTGCGCCTGGGGGCTGCAGCGGCTGCAGGCCGACCCGCACGCGGGCAACTACCTGTTCATGGAGCAGGGCCAGCTGGGTTTGCTGGACTTTGGCTGCACGCGCGCGCTGTCACCCCTGTTTTGCGAGCAAGCCGCTAACGCCTGGAAGGCCGCACTGCGTGCGCCTAAGGACACGGCGGCACTGCGCAAGGCCTACCTCGCGCTGGACCTGATCGACCACGCACTGGACCAACACCGCTTTGAGACCGAACTGCTGCCCGCACTGGCGGGCTGGCAGGACTGGCAATGTCTGCCATTGCAGAGCGCGGTATACGACTTTGGCCAACTGCCCCCACCGCCCCAGCCGAATGCCGCCGCCCGGCGCGCCGCCACGCTCCACATGCACGCCCTGCCCCCAGACTTGTTGCACTTTGACCGCGCGCACATGGGACTGACCGAGATGCTACGCAGCCTGGGCGCCCGGGTACGCACCGCCAACCCCTGGATTTTTTAGGGGCGGAGAGTGATTTTGGTGGCACCATAGCCGCCATGAAGCTCATCCTGAAAATTGTTGGCGGCCTGTTCGCCCTGCTCCTGATTGCTGCGCTGGCGGTGGGCAGCTGGTATCTCTACAAAAAACAGCCTGTGCGCAGCGGCACGCTGCCGCTGGACCACCTGAGTGCCAAGGTCACCGTGCGCTACGACGAGCGCGGTGTGCCCCACATCGAAGCAGCGAACCAGACCGACATGTACCGTGCGCTAGGCTATGTGCATGCGCAGGACCGGCTGTTCCAGATGGAAATGGTGCGTCGGCTGGCCAAGGGCGAGTTGGCCGAAATTCTGGGCCCCAAGCTGCTGGACACCGACAAGCTGTTCCGCACCCTTGGCATACGCGCCCGCGCCAAGGCCATGGCAGCCGCGATGGACATGAGTACACCAGCCAACAAGGCCCTCTTGGCCTACCTGGACGGCGTAAACCAGTACCAGGACCACAACCGCTCGCCCGTGGAATTCGACATCCTGGGCATTCCCCACACGCCCTTCACGCCCGAGGACACAGTGGCAGTGTCAGGCTACCTGGCCTACAGCTTTGCTGCGGCGTTTCGCACCGAGCCGGCCATGACCTTCATCCGCGACAAGCTGGGCGCCGACTACCTGCGCGTGTTTGACATCGACTGGCACCCCGAAGGCGTGCTGGCGCCGACCACGGCGCTGAAAGACAACGACTGGAAAGGCCTGAACCGCATCGCCCAGGTCAGCCAGGAGGCCATGGACCTGGCCAGCATCCCGCTGATGGAAGGCAGCAATGCCTGGGCCATCTCGGGCAAGCGCACGGTCAGCGGCAAGCCGCTGCTGGCGGGCGACCCGCACATCGCGTTTTCCACCCCCAGCGTCTGGTACGAGGCCCACCTGAGCGCGCCCGACTTTGAGTTGTATGGCCACTTTCAGGCCCTGAGCCCGGCCGCGCTGCTGGGCCACAACATGGACTTTGGCTGGAGCCTGACCATGTTCCAGAACGACGACATGGACCTGATCGCCGAGAAGGTGAACCCCGACAACGCCCAGCAGGTCTGGCACAACAACCAGTGGGTGAACCTGGAAACCCGTACCGAGACCATCACGGTCAAGGGGGCTGCGCCTGTGCAGCTCACCCTGCGCCATTCGCCCCACGGCCCCATCATCAACGATGCGTTCAAAGACAGCCTGGGCGACACGCCCATTGCCATGTGGTGGGCCTATCTGGAAACCGAGAACCCCATCCTGCAGGCGTTTTATGAACTGAACCGCGCCGACACGCGCGACAAGGCGCGCGAAGCGGTCAGCAAAATCCATGCGCCGGGGTTGAACATCATGTGGGCCAACGCCAAGGGCGACATCGGCTGGTGGGCCGCGGCCAAGCTGCCCCAGCGCCCCGTGGGCGTGAACCCCACCTTCATCCTGGACGCAGCGAAGGGCGAGGCCGAGAAGCCCGGTTTCTATGCCTTCACCTTCAATCCGCAGGAAGAAAACCCGGCGCGCGGTTACATCATGTCGGCCAACCACCAGCCCAAGCCCAGCAGCGGCGTGCCCGTGCCCGGTTACTACAACCTGGCCGACCGCGCCCAGCGCCTGGACAGCGTACTCAGCAACCCCAAAATTCGCTGGGACACCCAGGCCGCACAGGCCCTGCAACTGGACACCAGCAATGGCTATGGGCTGCGGGTTCTCAAAGACCTGATGCCGGTGCTGCAGTCCGTGGTGACCGACCCGAACGACAAGGCCTTTCTGGAGCCCCTGACCAAGTGGGACGGCAACTACACCACTGACAGCATTGCCCCCACGCTGTTTACGCAATTGATGTACGAGCTGGCCAAGAGCGCCATGGAAGACGAGATGGGCGAGGTGCAGTTCAAGAACCTGCTGAAAACCCGTGCGCTGGACTTTGCCCTGCCCCTGCTGGTGGCCGATGCCAATTCCCCCTGGTGGGACAACAAGAACACCAAGGCGGTGGAAAGCCGCTTTGAGACCGTGCGCATTGCCTGGGTCAACACGCTCAAGCACCTGCAAGGCCTATACGGCACCAGCCTGCTGGACTGGCGCTGGGGTGCGGCCCACACGCTGACCCACAACCACCCGCTGGGCCGGCAAAAGCCGCTGGACTGGCTGTTCAACGTGGGCCCCTTCCCGGTGCCCGGCGGCCGCGAGACGCCTAACAACCTGTCCAACGCCATTGGCCCGGCCCCCTGGGCCGTTAGCTACGGCCCCTCCACGCGGCGCGTGATCGACTTTGCCGATGCCAGCCAGTCGGTGGGCATCAACCCGGTGGGGCAAAGCGGTGTGCGGTTTGACAAGCACTACGCCGACCAGGCCGAGCGCTATGCGGCAGGCGCCTATGTGCCGCAGCACCTGGACGAAGACGACGTCAAGGCCCACACGGAAAGCACGTTGACACTGAAGCCGGGGCGCTAGCCCCCGGCCAGCAGGTCGCGCAGCTCGGTCAGGCTGGCCACGGTGGCGTGGGGCTGCTGGGCGTAGCTCCACAGCGTTTCGCTGCGGTTCACCCACACAGCCTGCATGCCCACCCCCAGAGCGCCCAGCACATCCAGCGCCGCGTCGTCCCCCACGTGCAGGATGGCCTCGGGCGGCACGCCCAGCGCATCGGCCGCAGCATGGAAGATGCGCGGGTCGGGCTTGCCCACGCCGGCATCGCGTGCGCTCACACTGCCTTTGAAGTAGCCGCCCAAGCCCACTTTGTTTACATCGGCATTGCCGTTGGACACGGCGTAAATCGGCCAGCGCGCAGCCATCCACTCCAGCGTGGCAATGGCATCGTCAAACAGCTCCACGCGCATGCGCTCGGCAAAGAACAGGTCGAAGGCGGGGTCGGCCAGGTCGGTGTCGTCGCCCGTGCGCTCCAGCGCCAGGCGAATGGATTCGCGGCGCAGCACGCTCAGGTCGTGCGCCTGGGCGGCCCACTTCTGCTCGGTGGCTTCGCGGATACTGCGCCGCTCATGCGGATCGGCATACAGCGTGGCGGTGGCCGGTGCGTACTGTTGCAGCCACGCATGCAACACCTTTTCCGCACGTTCAATACAGGGCCAGATCGGCCACAAGGTGTCGTCGAGATCGAGGGTGATTGCGCGGATGGAAGAAAGTGCCAGCATAGGTGCGGGAGAATACCGCATGCTTCTCACCTCCCCCTTCCAGCCCGAGCCTCCTTACACCCATGGCCAGGTGCCCCGCACCGCGGTGCTGCTGTGCAACCTGGGCACGCCCGATGCGCCCACGCCCCAGGCCGTGCGCCGCTACTTGGCGGAGTTTTTGAGTGACCCGCGCGTGGTGGAAATTCCGCGCCTACTGTGGCTGCTGATCCTGCACGGCATCATCCTGCGCACGCGCCCGGCCAAGTCGGCCGCCAAGTACGCCAGTGTGTGGACGAAGGAAGGCTCGCCGCTTAAGGTTTGGACGGAGAAACAGGCCAAGCTGCTGCAAGGCTGGCTCGGCCAGCGCAACCACCAGGTCAAGGTGCGCTGGGCCATGCGCTACGGCAGCACGTCGATTGCCTCGCAGTTGGACGCCATGAAGGCCGAGGGCGTGACCCGCGTGCTCATCGTGCCGGCCTACCCGCAGTACAGCGCCACCACCACGGCCAGCCTGTGCGATGCGGTGTACACCTGGGCCACCAAGACCCGCGCCATCCCCGAGTTCCGCTTCATCAACCGCTACCACGACGACGCGGGCTACATCGCCGCGCTGGCGAGCAGCATTCAGCGCTACTGGAAGGTCAATGGCAAACCCGACAAACTGCTCATGAGCTTTCACGGCGTGCCCGAACGCACGCTGCAGCTGGGCGATATGTACCACTGCGAATGCCACAAGACCGCGCGCCTGCTAGCCGAAGCACTGAACCTGGGCAAGGACCAATACCAGGTCAGCTTCCAGTCCCGCCTGGGCCGCGCCAAGTGGCTGGAGCCCTACACCGAACCCACGCTGATTGCGATGGGCAAGGCCGGCGTGAAACGCGTGGACGTGGTCTGCCCCGGCTTCAGCAGCGACTGCCTGGAAACGCTGGAAGAAATCAACATGGAAGGCCGCGAGGCATTCAAACAAGCAGGCGGCAAGGAGTTCCACTACATCCCCTGCCTGAACGACGACCCCGAGTGGATCACCGCGCTGTGCAACCTGACGCAGAAGCATCTGCAGGGGTGGCCCACGCTGGAGGTTCCGGATGCGGCGGTGCTGCAGACATCAAGAAAAGCTGCGGTGAAGATGGGGGCCAAGCAGTAGGCTCTTCATTACTGCTTTATGCCTCTAGCCCCCGTGGAATATGCGCCATCAGCTACTAAAGTGATAGCAATTTAGTGAGCCTGGTCTGCCACCAGCTTGTCTGCCGCCTGAACAGCCTCATCCCGGGTCGGCCAGGTCTTGTCGCTGCCTTGCAGCGGCGGCAGAGACTCCACGTGAATGACCTCGATGGTCCAAGGACCATCAGGGAAGTGACACAGCTTGGCCATGTAATGCCGCCCACCCGCGACACCTGGGACGTATTCCTCGATCGGCTCTGGATCTTCTATTTCCATCAGGTTTCTTTCCAAATTTCGATGATCCGCAACCCGCTGCGCGCTGCTCAATCCTTGAGATCCACACCCAAGGCGCTGAGCTTCTTGGCATACGAATCCCTGCGCTTTGCAGCCTTTGCCGCCGTTTCGACAGCAACCTGAATCGCCTTGGGCCCCTTTTTTCCAGCCGCTTTGATCAATCCGAACTTGTGCGCAGCCTCGGCCTCCGCCCTGCGGAAAGTAGCGATGAGTTCGGCATGGGCGGCGGATGGGTTCACAGGGAATTCTCGGTATCTAAAACGTTATTCTCTGTGTTTTTTCGAGCACATCACCATTGAGGGCAAGGTGACGTTGCCGGGTTGCGAGTGATTGGTTTGGAAAATGTAGGTGGGCTGCTTTGTGGGGATTGCCGACACTGAAAGAACTACCTAGGTTGGCTACTGCGTGGTTCATTCAGGTAGTTGGGCGAGTTGATGGATGGCGATAATCCATATTCACACAAAAGTTGTTTGCCAATGAATCTCCCTCCAACTTCGAAAGAGCTTCGCTCGGCATCACTTGTAGCCGCCATTTTGTCTTTAATATCACTGGCTGATGCTTGGATGGTCTTTGCGGCGGGTAGCTTGAAGAATGTATCGTGCAGTGGAATTCACCAACGCCTTTTTTGTACAGCTGGGTCAGCGCTGGGGTACCTATTTCAACCAAACTCCCCTTGGCTTGGTTACGTCCTATTTGAATGCCTTATTGGACTATTCATATTTTTCGTCGCTTTGAAGGCCTATTTGCGAAGCTAAGAAAGACGGTTAATTGCGGCTCCACATCTATACGGCATTTAAGACCGCTTTCAGTCTGCAGACGTCCAGGGCTGCGGCCGAAAACAGTCTTCTAGCGGTGGGGTTCAGTCTGATACGCTTCAATGACACTTCCATACATTTTTCGTTAGCAGTCTTATGGATACTCAGCACACTCCTATTCTCAAGCGCGTCGGCGCTGTCTTGTTGGTAGTCGGCTTGATCGACATTGCGGTGATGATTTACTGCATTGCCAACCGCATTTCGTATTCGTCGAGCTTCAACATATTTGCGGTAATCGCTGGCATCTTTCTGCTGTGTGGCAGTCTTCGGGCGGCTTCATTAGTTCGGTGGTTCGCTGTTTTCATGCTTGCAGCTTTCGTTGCATTGCTGATTGCATGGCCCTTCATGCAGCCCTTCGCCCTTACGCTCACACAGTTCCGCCTTAATCCGGGTACGTCGTTCGCCACGTTCACGTTTATGGTGTTCGTTCTAGGCCTCTTGGTCTGGCTATTTAGGGAACTTGGGCGCGAAC
Organism: Rhodoferax saidenbachensis; assembly: GCF_031457975.1. Lineage (GTDB taxonomy): Bacteria > Pseudomonadota > Gammaproteobacteria > Burkholderiales > Burkholderiaceae_C > Allorhodoferax > Allorhodoferax saidenbachensis_A. Next base: position 204,740 of record NZ_JAVDXO010000001.1, on the reverse strand, counting down.
CAGTCATGGCCGCCCGTGCCAGCGCTGGGAGAAAACAACGAGACATGCGCATTCCCGCAGCAGCAGGCGTTGGGTTGGTCATTGTCATGGGCACCTTCATGGCCCTCTTACTCGGCGGTGAATCGGCGGACCGCGCGAAGTCCATAGCTGAGCAGCAGGTCGGCCCAGGCTATCGTCTCCACGTCAGTTCGCTAAACATCGCCAAGAACAATAAAGGCACATTTGTTTCTGGTGTTGTCACAGCCTGGAAGGACAACGAAATTCTGGACCTCCCAGTGCATTGGGAGGAGCGGTGAAACTGTTAACTTATCATTCCACCGGACCTGCGCAAGAAGCCACGTAGGCCGGTGTATTCAGACGTTAACGACTGCTTCGGAACGCATTGAATGTCTGCAGTCAGTCTGCAGACGCCTCCACTTCGTGGCGGAAGCGGTCATACCATCAATACCTCATGCGGCTGATAAGCACTGATCGTTAGTCCGCAGTAAAGAAATACGGTTCCGCGCCGGGCAACGAACAAATACAGGCAGAGAAATGGAACCACATTTGAAGACCGCCCAGGCACATAGATTTTTGGCGCTGGCCTACTTATTTCTTACCGTAGTTGGAGCGGCAGGGCTCTGGTTGTTGGGTCACATCGTTAAGAGTAGTGAGCAATCGAAGGTCATTCAGGTTCTGCTGCTCCTGTTGATGGGGGGCTGCATATTATTCGCCCTTCATTTTGTTATCGCGACCGGCGCAAAGAGGAAAAAGCCCTGGGCTCGCATCATGACTAACTTGGTAGGTATCGTCATGTTGTTTGCGTTCCCGGTTGGCACCGTTGTGGGCGCGTATTTGATATGGACCGGGGTTGAAAAGTGGGGCGATTCATGAAGGCGTCAATCGACTGTCCGCAATCAGCGGCAAAAACGGACACTCAACGGCCGCTGTAGGTTTTCTAGGTAACTTTTGAAAACAAGAGCTCAAATGCATCAACAGGAACAGAGCGAAATCTCGATTCAGATACCTAGAAATCCGTGGATACTTTTCATGGGCGTCTGGATGCTCCTAGGCAGCACGCTTCAGTCCAACAGCGTCGCCTTTAAAGCGGTGTGTGCACTGATCAACGTCGCACTGCTTGCAACATGGTGGTTATCCCGAGTCGAAAAAGTTGTCATCTCATTCCGCGCGAGGGAGGCAATCTTTTTTTACTCCGCCTTGAATCCGGTTCGCAAATTTAAAACCATCTCTCTGCGTGAATTCACCAGGGTTTACGCGAGCCCATTTGCAAGAAATGCTGGTTGGTCTATCCACCTCAGTGGCCCCAAAGGCCAACACCTGCTGCTTGCCAGATTGCACGCTCTGTTCGGTCGCTCCATGAGAGACGATGCGGTTTTGGATATCTGCGAAAGCATTGCCAAAGGATTGAGCATTTTCAACGGCGGCGATGGAATGCGTCGATGATGCAAATGCAGGGAACAAATACGCCGGAAGACCAACAACTCGATATGGGAACAACTGCGCTGTGCCCGAGCTGTGGAATCGATTCAGTTATTGGTTCGAATTCTGGCCATCCAATCACAGCCGCATCCCTCTCGAAAATGCAACAACATTGGTTTTGATGGAGCGACCGGGAAACTACTTTCAATCTGAATCCGTCTAGACTGAAGACTGTCCTTCAAGTACGAACCGTTGACGGACCGCACGCATCGCCAGCAGATATCGAAGCATTGCGCGCGATAAAGTACCCAGTAAGCCGTCGATCTGCGGATAGACTTTGTTGCATTCAGCGCGGTGCTGACAGTCTCTTGCCGAGCCGCATCCAACATGAAATATCTTCGCCAGCTTCTTGTTCTTTTCGCAGCTGTCGCTTGCGCCCACATTGACGCGCAGACTACCAGCGCTTCGTCGCGCAGGCTCAATGACTCCCCGATTCCCGCGGCGTCGCATAGATCCATTGCGGAATCCAACGCGGCTGTTTTCAAGGCTTGCGCGGCCGCTCCGACAGTCAATGGCGCATGTCCGCTTGATGCGGTCTTCGGGCTATTCAAGCTCGCCCCGAACAACGACGTGCTGGACTTCAAGGTTTCAAACACGGTCCCTCTGGTGGTCAACCAAGGCTACGGATGGATCCTGAAGCTCAACCAGATGACTGGCAAGGTGCGCGTTCTCGAACGCATGACATTGCCGGAAGCCCCGAAGACGTGGGGCACTGGTGGCCAGCCGTACGGCACCTCCGCAGATCGCAGGACGATGTCGCTGGATGTGACCCTGACTATTTACAACGGCACCATCTCGAAGTCTTGGGACGTGGCTAGTGGCGATCCTCCCGGCCACTACCTGATCAGCGCGTTCATTGAGAATTCTGCCCCGGTGCAGTTCGAGTTCGATGTCATGGATCCGCGATGACCAACCGTCACATAGTGTCCAATACCCCCATGGACACCACCGAACGTACCGAGCAACGCATCACCGAACTGGAAATCAAGGCCAGCTTTGCCGAGGATGCGCTGGACCAGCTCGACAAGATCATTGTTCGCCAGCAAGAGCAGATTGACCTGCTGATTCGTGAACTCACGCACCTGCGCCAGCAGGCCAGCGAACCGGCTACGGCGCGCAACTTGCGTGACGAGCTGCCACCCCATTACTAACCTTTCAATGTTTAAACGGAGCCCCGTATGAGCCTGCAAACCTGGTGGTTGTTTGTGATGATGACGTTTGTGGTGTCTGCCACGCCCGGCCCGAACATGCTGCTGGTAATGAGCACCAGCGCGCGCCAGGGGCTGCGCACTGCCGTGATCAGCATGGCGGGTTGTATGACGTCCCTGATGCTGATGCTGGGCCTCTCGGCCGCGGGGCTGGGTGCGCTGCTGCAGGCCTTCCCTGCCGTGTTTGACGCCTTGCGCCTGGTGGGCGCCGGCTATCTGGCCTACCTAGGCGTGCAAGTCTGGCGCTCGCCCGTGCAAGAAACCACCGAAGCACCTACGGACACCACTGCCGCCTCCGCACCACCGGCCAACGCCTGGGCGCTGTACCGACAAGGCGCGCTGGTGGCGGCCAGCAACCCCAAGGCCATTCTGTTTGCTGCGGCCTTCTTCCCCCAATTCATCCACCCCGAGCAACCGCAGTTGCTGCAGTTCGCCATTTTGCTGGGCACCTTTGCGGTGATAGAAGTGAGTTGGTATTTTGTGTACGCCGCAAGCGGCAAGAAGCTGGCGCACTATCTGCGCCGCGCCAGTGTGATGAAGACCTTCAACCGGGTGACTGGGGGGGTGTTTGTAAGCTTTGCCGCGCTGATGGCCAGCACGCGCTAACGATTCACCGGGCTAGGCCAGGCCTTGGCGCCTGGAGTCTTTTTCCTGGTACATGCAGAGGTCGCAGCGGTGCAGCCAGGTGTCCAGCGCATCGCCTGCTTCGGCCCCGGCCACGCCCACGCTGGCGGTGACTTCCAAGCCTGGGTGTAAACCATCCCAATCAAAGCTGCGGATGGCATCGTGGATACGTTGGGCTAGGCCCTCGGCATCGCGTTCCTCCACGTGCGCAAAGGCCACCACAAACTCATCGCCCCCCAAGCGCACCGGCACATCGCCGTCGCGCACAAAGCTGCGCAGGATATTGGCGATGGACTTCAAAACCAAGTCGCCCACGCGGTGCGAGAAGTTGTCATTGATGAGCTTGAAGTGGTCCACATCCACAAACGCCATGGCGGGTGACAGGCGACGCTCCTGGCCCTTGCGTAGGACTTCGGGCACCATGTCTTCCAAGTGGCGGCGGTTGTAGAGACCAGTCAGCGCGTCTTCCAGCGCCAACTGCTGCAGGCGCTGGGTTTCTTCCGCCAACCTGCGGGCGTTGGCATTATTGGCGCGGGCCTTGAGTTGCCATTCAATGCGTTCTTCGCGGCTGCGGATGGCCTCCAGGCGGAGGTTGTTCTCACGCAGCTTGAGCGCGCGTAAAAAGGCCTGTGCCAGCCGGTCTTTACCCTGGGCCGACAGCACCTGGGTGCTGAGCAAGTAGGCAATGCCCACCATATGTTCGTTGTCGATCTGGTTGGCCAGCTCCAGCATGCGCTGCGCCTGGGCTTCAGCCTGCGCCCAGTCTTCACGGGCCCACGCAATTTCGGTGCGCAGCCAGATTTCCATCAGCGTGACAGACGGGTTGCTGTCACCGCGCGCCTGGGCGCTTTGGGCAAAGTCAGCGTTTTGTTGGGCCAGGTCCCACTGGCCCAACCAGCAAGCTTCAAAACCATCGACCAGACCCAGCATCACCTGGGTCTTCACAAAGGCACCCTGGAGCACCAGCAAGTTGCTGGGTACCTGGGCGGCACGGGCGTGGGCATGGCGCAGATCGGTCAGCCGGTTGAGGGAGCGAAATTCGCCGTGGTAGTAGCGATCAAAAAAGCAGCGCGTGATTTCCATGGCGCGCTGGTTGATGCGCGGCAGGTACGACTCGATCCACAGGCCGTTGGCATCGAGCAGATCGATGGCGTACTGCAGCGCGGCGTCGGCCTTGTCAAAGCTCCAGGCGCAGGCATAGGCCACACCCAGGTAGTTGTAAGACATGGCAACCGGCAGCGGTGCACCGCCTTCGTTGAGTTTGGCCGCCAGCAAAGCCGCATCCACACCCTCTTCGCTGTGCCCCATCACGCTCAGGGTGTGGGCAACGACGGACAGCGCCTCGGCCTCGCCCGCAAGGTCCCCCACCAATTGAAACAAAGCAGCCGCACGTTGGGCGGTTTCTTGCGCCCGACGAAAACGCGACACCATACGGTCCCCATGCGCCAGGCACAGCAGCGCCTGGGCTTGGGCCTGCAGATCCAGGGTGTTTTGCGCGTGTTGCAACGCGGCTTTGGACAGCGACTGACTCTGGGCCACGTCGCCCCGGTCCAGTGCACGCTGGGCCTGGAGCAACAGCGAGAGCACGGGTACTGTCTCGGGGGGCAGGTTGGACGCGGACATAAGCACGATGGTTGGGGCGTTGGGCCTGAAAAAAGCTGATAGCGCAGGGTAATCCCCTATACCCGAACCTGTCACTCCCCCAAACGGGTGAATTTGCAACCGTTGATTACGAACCAACCAGTGCCAATGCCTTCACCTGGGCCCATACGGACTGCCCCACCGACAGCCCCAAAGTGTCCACCGCCCGCTGTGTAACCCGCGCCAACAGGGGCGTTGCGCCACATGACAGTTGCACGACCGCCTGCGACGGATGGGTGTCCGGCGCGATTGTGACAACTACACATGGCAACACATTTTGTATGCTTGTGTAACCCGGTGGCTGCGTAGCAATGCTTACATCCCGTGCCAACACGCGCAGACGCACGCGATGACCCTGTGGTAGGCCCGGGTCACTGATCCACACGCTGCCGCCGTCAAAGGCAATGAGCGCGAGGTGCCAAGTGGTGTCTATCGCCAGCACATGGCCGTCTAACAACGCCGCAGCGTCTTCACCCACGCGCACGGGCCCATCCACTTGGGCCAACACCCGCGCCGTGGGGCCGCTAGCGCGCACTTGGCCCTGCTCCAGCACCACCAGGGTGTCCGCCAGGCGGGTGACTTCCTCCATGGCGTGGGTGACGTACAGCATGGGAATGTGCAACTCATCGCGCAGCCGCTCCAGCCAGGGCAGGATGTCCTGACGGCGCGCCGGGTCCAGCGAGGCCAAAGGCTCGTCCAGCAACAGCAGCTCGGGCTGGGTGGCCAGTGCGCGGGCAATGGCCACGCGCTGGCGCTCACCGCCCGACAGCGCCTGGGTACGGCGGTGTAGCAGCGGCTCCAGACCCAACAGCGCGATGGCATTCTCCAGCGCCAGCAAAGACTCACCCTGCCCTGCACCACGGCGTGCACGCTTTTGGGCATAGGCCAGGTTGGCCCGCACGTCCAAGTGGTCGAACAGACTCGCCTCCTGAAACACATAGCCCACGGGGCGGCGCCAGGCAGGCAGTGTGATGCCCTCTGCGTCGTCTTGCCACACCTGACCATTGATGTGGATATGCGCCTGGGCCGCCTGTTCCAGCCCGGCCACACAACGCAGCACCGTGGTCTTGCCCGAGCCGGAGGTGCCAAACAGCACGGTGATGCCGCGCGCGGGCAAGGCCAGGTCCACATCCAGCGTAAACCCGGGGCGCGGCAGGCGCAGGCGAATCTGGTGGGGGGTCATGTTCATGTGCGCAACCGGCTGCCCCGCGGGTTGAGCCAGCCCAAGCCCAGCAGCACCACAAAGGAGAACAGCACCATGCCCGCGGACAGCCAGTGCGCCTGCGTGTACTGCAGGGCTTCCACATGGCCATAAATCTGGGTGGAGACCACACGGGTTTTGTCAGGGATATTGCCACCCAGCATCAGCACTACACCAAACTCGCCTACGGTGTGCGCAAAGCTCAACACCGCCGCGGTGACAAAGCCGGGACGCGCCAACGGCACGGCCACAGTGAAAAAGGCATCGAGCGGGCTGGCACGCAGCGTAGCCGCCACCTCCATGGGGCGGTTGCCCATGGACTCGAACGCGTACTGCAAAGGCTGCACCGCAAACGGCAGCGAATACACCACCGAGCCCAGCACCAGGCCCGCAAAGGTGAACGGCAGCAGACCAAGACCCATGGCCTGCGTAAGCTGGCCGATCGGCCCCTGCGGCCCCAGGCTCACCAGCAGGTAAAAGCCCAACACCGTGGGCGGCAGCACCAGCGGCAACGCCACCACCGCGCCCACCGGCCCGCGCCAGCGCGAGGCCGTGCGCGCCAGCCACCACGCCAACGGCGTGGCCAGCAGCAACAGCAGGCAGGTGCTCAGCGTGGCCAGACGCAAGGTCAGCCCGATGGCACCCAGGTCGTCAGGGCTCATAACCAAAGCTGCGGATCACCGCCTTGGCCGCATCGCTGCGCAGAAAGACCATGAAGGCCGCAGTCGCCGCGTTGTCTTTGCCAGCGTTCAGCACGATGGCATCCTGGCGCAGCGGCGTGTGCAAGTTCGTGGGCACCACCCAGGCCGAGCCCTCGGCAATTTTGCCGTCCACCATCACCTGCGACAGCGCCACAAAACCCAACGTAGCGTTGCCGGAGGACACAAATTGGTAGGTCTGGCCAATGCTTTCACCCTGCACCAGCTTCGGGCCCAGGCTGGCGGCCACGCCCAGCTTGGTCATCACCTCCACAGCGGCAGCACCATAAGGTGCAAGCTTCGGGTCGGCCAGTGCCAGGTGCTCAAAGCGGCCGCTGCGCAGCACCTCGCCCTTGTCGTCCACCACACCGCTCTGGCGGCTCCACAGCACCAGGCGGCCCGTGGCATAGGTGAATTGCGATGCCGCCACGCCCGCCCCCTCTTTGCCCAGGCGCGTGGGCGTTTCATCGTCCGCCGACAGCAGCACCTGGAAGGGCGCGCCGTTCTTGATCTGCGCGTACAGCTTGCCGGTGGACCCCACCACCACCGTGGCCTTGTGGCCGGTGGCCGCAGCAAAGGCCGCGGCAATTTTTTGCACCGGAGCGCTGAAGTTGGCAGCCACAGCCACCGTCACTTCTTCGGCATGCAGGGCGTTGCTCGCAAGCAGGGCCAGCACACCGGCCCAGCGCAGAATAGATTTGATCGGAGTCATGGAAATTTCGCTATTCCAAAAAAGGATAGCGTAGCATAGCCAGCATGACAACTTCTTCTCCTTTGAGCGGCTCCGCGTTGGCTGGTGCGCTGGGCCACGAGGTCGCTGACAAGCGGCTGGACATCCTGCGCCGCATTGGCCAGGTGGGCTCGATTTCTGAAGCCGCGCGCGGCGCCGACGTGAGCTACAAGGCCGCCTGGCAAGCCATTGACACGCTGACCAACCTGGCCGGCGCCCCGCTGGTGGAGCGCACCGTGGGCGGCAGTGGCGGTGGCGGCGCGCAGCTCACGGCCACGGGCCGCCAACTGCTGGATGCCGCCGACACGCTGGCCGCACTGCGCCATCAGGCGCTGGCCCAGGTGGCGCAGCGCAGTGATGCACAAACGGGCGTGGTGCCTCGCCTGGCCGGGTTAGGCCTGCGCACCAGCATGCGCAACCAGTTGCCCTGCCAGGTGCTGGCGCTGCAGCGCGCCGGGCGTGCCATGCAGGTGCGCCTGGGCCTGAGCGACGGCAGCACCCTGGTCTCCCGCATCACGCGTGAAAGCGCGGAGCTGCTGAGTCTGGCGGTGGGCAACGAGGTGTTGGCGCTGGCCAAGGCCACGGCGGTGGCCGTGGTGGCCGCCCCCGCCAAGGCAGCAACCTTGCCCAACCGGTTGCATGGCACGGTGGCGCGGTTGGCGCGCTCTACCGCGGGGGACGAAGTGGTGCTGACGCTGGCCTGCGGCCTGCAGATGGTGGGCTTTGCCGCAGCAGGCCTGCAGCTCAAGGTGGGTCAGGCCGCCGTGGTGGTGTTTGACGATGCGGCCGTGGTGCTGGCGATCGATAGCTAGGCGGGCATGCGGCCAATGACCGCGGAAGACAGTTGGATACGCTATGAAAAAAGGAGCTGGTCCCGCATATTCCACGCGGGCTACAGCTCCTTTTAATGCCTAAGCGCAGGCTCAGGCGGCTAACGCAGACTTTTTCGAGAAATGCTTGGCCACGCGGGGCAGCACCAGAACCGCCAACACGATGATCAGCAGGATCAGCGACACAGGGCGCTGCAGGAAGATCAGGGCACTGCCCTCGCCGATCGACATAGCGTTGCGCAGCTGGGCCTCGGCCAAGGGGCCCAGGATCATGCCCACGATCACGGGTGCGGTGGGGAAGCTGAAGCGCCGCATCACCAAGCCCAGCACGCCAATGCCGTACAGCAGGAACAGGTCAAACGCGCTCTGGCGCATGCCGTAGGTACCCACCGTGGCAAAGATCAGGATGCCAGCGTACAACTGGGCCTTGGGCACCTTGAGCAGCTTGACCCACAGGCCCACCAGCGGCAGGTTCAGCACCAACAGCATCACGTTGCCGATGTAGAGCGATGCGATCAGCGCCCACACCAGGGCCGACGAGCTGCTGAACAGCTGCGGGCCGGGCTGGATGCCGTAGTTCTGGAACGCGCCCAGCAGGATGGCCGTGGTGTTGGACACCGGAATGCCCAGCGTCAGCAGCGGGATCAGCGCGGTCGTCACCGTGGCGTTGTTGGCCGCCTCGGGGCCGGCCACGCCTTCGATAGCGCCTTTGCTGCCGAATTCGGCCTGGTTTTCACCCTTGGCAAGTTTCTTTTCAGTGGCGTAGCTCAGGAAGGTCGGAATCTCGGTGCCGCCCGCGGGAATGCAACCAAACGGCGCCCCGATGGCGGTACCGCGAATCCACGCCGGGATAGAGCGCTTCCAGTCGCTCTTCGTCATGGTGACCCGGCTCATCTTGTTCTCGGACTCAACCACCTTGCCTTCAAATAGCACGGCGTGCAGCGCCTCGGACACGGCAAACAAGCCCACCGCCACCAGCACGATTTCCACACCGTCCAGCAGTTCGGGCACATTGCCCGTGTAGCGCGCCTGGCCGGTGATCTGGTCCATGCCGATCAAGCCGGCCGCCAGGCCCACAAACAAGGCCGTCAGACCCCGCACCGTGCTCTGGCCCAGTACCGCGCTCACCGTGGTGAAGGCCAGCAGCATCAGGCAAAAGTACTCTGGGGGGCCCAACTTAACGGCGTATTCCGCCACCACAGGCGCAAACAGCGTGACCACGATGGTGGCAATGGTGCCGGCCACAAACGAGCCGATGGCCGAGGTGGCCAGGGCCGCACCAGCGCGGCCGCTCTTGGCCATCTTGTTGCCCTCCATGGCCGTGACCATGCTGGCGGTTTCACCGGGCGTGTTGAGCAGGATGGAGGTGGTCGAGCCACCGTACATCGCGCCGTAGTAAATACCGGCGAAGAAGATCATCGAGGCCGTTGCGTCCACCTTGGTGGTGATGGGCAGCAGCATAGCCACGGCGGTGGCCGGGCCAATGCCGGGCAGCACGCCCACGGCCGTGCCGAGTGCGCAGCCCACAAAGGCCCACAGCAGGTTCACCGGCGTGCCCGCCGTAATGAAGCCCTGTAAAAGTTGGTTCCAGATATCCATCACAGCCATCCACTTTGAGTCAAGCCTGGCAAGTTAATGGCCAGGAACTTGGTAAACATCCAGTACACCGGGGCGGAGATCAGCAGCCCCACCACAGCGTCCAGCAGCCAGGGCCGTAGGCCATTGCCTGCCTTGCCCTGCGCCTGCCGCATACCGCGAGACGCCAGCACAAAGCACAGCGCACAGCTAAAGACAAACCCGATGGTGGTGATCAGGGCCGCGTTGATCAGCAGCCCTGCCGACATCCAGACAAAGCCCATCCAGTAGGGTGGCTCGTCTCCGTCGGCGTCATCCATGTCACGAAAGCCGCCCGTGGCCGCTTCCCACACCAGAAAGCCACCGCAGGCCAGCAAGGCCAGTGACACCAACCAGGGCAAAAAGTCGGGCCCGATACCGGCATAGCCGGCCTCCGAGGGGATGATCCAGGCGCCGATGGCCAGCCCAACGGCCAGCACCAAGACGCCCACCCCCACCAGCATCTGCTGGCGCAGTTGGGTGGTTTGCAGCATCAGACCATTCCCGACAGGTGCATGATGCCGCGCAGGCTGGCGAATTCGTTGTCCACAAAGTCGTCAAAAGCCTTGCCGGTCAGCAGTGCGGGGGTCCAGCCGTTTTTCTCCAGCGACTCGGCCCAAGACTTGGACTTGGTGGCCTTCACCACCAGGTCGGTCAACTCGGCACGTTGCTCGGGGGTAATGCCGGGCGCGCCATAGACCGCACGCCAGTTACCCAGCACCACGTCAAAGCCCTGCTCCTTCATGGTGGGCACGTTGATGCCGGGCAGGCGTTTTTCCGACGTCACGCCAATGGCGCGCATCTTGCCCGCGGTGATGTACTCCGCAAACTCGCTGTAGCCGCTGCCACCCACGGTGACGTTGCCGCCCAAAATGGCCGCAGTGGCTTCGCCGCCGCCACGGAAGGCCACGTAGTTGACCTTCTTGGGGTCCACGCCCACTTTGGTGGCCAGCATGGAGGCGCAGATGTGCTCGGTAGAGCCGCGCGAGCCACCGCCCCACTTCACGCTGCCAGGGTCTTTTTGCATCTGGGCGACCACGTCCTTCATGGTCTTCAGGGGGGAGTCGGCTGGCACCACAAACACGTTGTACTCGCTGGTGATGCGGGCAATGGGTGTGGCCTTGTCCAGGGACACAGCGGGCTTGCCGGTGATGATGCCGCCCACCATCACCGCGCCGGTGATCATGATGGAGTTCACATCGCCCTTGCTGGCGTTGACAAACTGGGCCAGGCCGATCACGCCGGCTGCACCGCCCTTGTTTTCGTACTGCACCGTATCTGCCACCTTGGCGTCGATCATGGCCTTGCCCAGGGCACGACCGGTTCCGTCCCAGCCACCACCGGGGTTGGCCGGAATCATCATTTTCAGGTTGGCGGCCGCACGAGCGGTCAGGGGCAAGGCACCGGCAGCGGCCAGCACGGCCATGGATTTGAGGAAAGTATCGCGACGCATGGGGAGTCTCCTTTGTGTGATGACAGCACCTATGATGCGTGGCGAGCCTGTCAAACGGCTGTCCTTTTTTCTAGGTAAAAACCCCAGTTTCCGCCCGCCACCCCGCTGTCCTGCCATGCATTTGCTGCTGATTGAAGACGACGCTGCCCTGCACACCACACTCCAGCGCAGCCTGGTGCGTGCCCGGCTGCGGGTGGATGTGTGCAGCGATGGCGCGCAGGCCCTTGCCGCCTGGCAAACGCTGGAGCCTGACGTGGTGGTGCTGGACCTGAGCCTGCCCGGACGCGACGGCCTGGACGTGCTCAAGGATGCGCGTGCGGCCGGCCTCAAGACGCCGGTACTCATATTGACCGCCCGTGGCACCGTGGGCGACAAGGTGCTGGGCCTGAACGCCGGCGCCGACGATTACCTGCCTAAACCCTTTGACCTGGACGAACTCGAAGCCCGCGTGCGCGCCCTGCACCGCCGCCACGGCGGCGCCATAGCAGCCGGGGGCGACGCCCAGGTGGGCAGCCTGCGGCTGGACCGCGCCAGCGGCGCGATCTACCACCGCCATGAGGTGCTGGACCTGACCCCGCGCGAGCTGGCCCTGATGTCCGCCCTCATGGCCCGTCCCGGGCACGCCGTGCCCAAGGAACGCCTGTTTGAAGTGGTGTTTCCGGGCGAGGCCGATGTGCAGTTTGAAGCGATTGAGGTGGTGGTCTACCGCCTGCGCAAAAAGCTCAGTGCTACAGGCGTGCAACTCGTTACCCTGCGCGGCCTGGGCTACCTGCTGAAAGTGGCCGCCTGAGATGACAGGCCCCGCGACCAGTCTGTCGCTGCGCCGAAGCCTGCTGCTGGGTATTTTGTTGCCCATTCTGCTGTTCGTGGTGGTGGACACCATCAGCCTGTACCGCCAGGCACTGGGCGCCGTCAACACTGCGTACGACCGCACGCTGCTGGCATCGGCCAAGGCCATTGGCGAGTTGCTGGACATTGAAGGCGAAGGCAGTCAGGCCCGCCTGCGGGCGCTGGTGCCCTACTCCGCGCTGGAAGCCTTTGAAGCCGACAACCGCAGCCGCATGGTCTACCGCGTGTCCGATGCCAAGGGCGCTTGGGTGGACGGCGATGCCGACCTCGCCGCCTGGCGCGGCACCCTGCCCAACCAGGGGCCGTATGCGGCGCTGGTGGACTTTTACGACGACAGCTTCCGCGGCGACGCAGTGCGCGTGGCCGTGTTGCTGCAACCCGTGGCCAGCGGGCGCGAGCGCACCATGGCCATGGTGCAGGTGGCCGAAACCCTGGAGCTGCGCCGCACGCTGGCGCGGCAGATCCTGGTCGACACGCTGCAACGCCAGGCCATTCTGATCACCGTGATTACCGCGGTGGTGCTGATCGTGGTGCAGCGGGTGACACGCCCCGTGCGGCGCCTGAGCAGCAACCTGCAGCAGCGCTCGGAAGACGACCTGACGCTGCTGGAGGCGTCTGACCTGCCGCGTGAGATTCGTCCACTGACCGACGCGACCAACCAGGTCATGCAGCGCCTGCAGCACCTGCTGGACCACCAAAAGCGCTTTGTGCGTGACGCCGCCCACCAGTTGCGCACGCCGCTGGCCGTGCTCAAGGTGCAGGTGCAATCCGCCCTGCGGGGCGATGTGGACCAGACTGAGGCGCTGCAGGAGATTCAGGTCACCGTGGACCGCGCCACCCAGTTGGCCAACCAGATGCTGTCGCTGGCCAAGGTGGAGCAGGTCAAGCAGCAGCAGGACTTTGCACCCATGGACTGGTCCGACGCGGTGCGCGCAGTAGCACTGGATGTGGCCCCCCTGATTGCCGAGAAAGACCTGGACTTTGACATCCACACCGTGCCCTGCCGGGTGCATGCCCACGAATGGATGCTGCGTGAAATGGCGCGCAACCTGCTGCACAACGCGGTGCGCCTGACGGCCCACGGCGGCCGCCTGAACGTGCAGATGGCGCTGACCGATGGAATGGCCGAACTCACCATCCACGACAGCGGCCCCGGTATCTCGGACGAGCTGCGCATGCGCCTGTTTCAGCCGTTTGCGGCGGGTCACGCCCATTCAGGCTCCGGCCTGGGCCTGACCATCACGCGCGAGATGGTCCAGGCCCTGGGGGGCAGCATCCAACTGACCAACCGCTATGCGCACGGCCTGCTCACCGGGCTGGACGCCAGCGTGCGCCTGCCGCTGTACCGGCCCACGTCGTTACACTGACGCTCACACCATGGAATCCACCCGCATCGACAAGTGGCTTTGGGCCGCCCGCTTCTTCAAAACTCGCTCGCTGGCCACCGACGAGGTCAACAAGGGCCATGTGCAAATGTCGCAGCATGACGTCAAACCCTCCAAGGAAATCCGGGCGGGTGACGTGGTGACCATCTGGCAGGCCAAGATCCCGCGCACCGTGGTGGTCAAGGGCGTGAGCGAGCAGCGCGGACCGGCCCCCGTGGCGCAGCAGTTGTACGAAGAAACGCCTGAGAGCGTGACCAAGCGCACCGAGATGGCCGAGCGCAACCGCCTGGCCGCCGAACCGGCCCACGCCATCGAGCATGGCCGCCCCACCAAAAAGGACCGGCGCGAGCTGCAAAAGGGCTGGGATTCGCGCTGGAGCGCGTCCATAGACTCCTGACCCTACAGCGGCGCCAGCGTATGGATTGCGGCGATAATTGCGTTCCGCCGAACCTGGCTTGGCCCAGCGTGCCGGCAGCACACACCATGAAAGCTGTTTTTCCATGACCGCCCTCTCCCCCGTCCCCATTTCCCCGGTTGAAGACATCGTCGCCGACATGCGCGCGGGTCGCATGGTCATCCTGGTGGACGAAGAAGACCGCGAAAACGAAGGCGACCTGGTCCTGGCGGCCGACCATGTGACGGCCGACGCCATCAACTTCATGGCCAAGTTTGGCCGTGGCCTGATCTGCCTGACCCTGACCCGTGAGCGCTGCGAGCTGCTGAAATTGCCCCCCATGGCCACGCGCAATGGCACCAAGCACAGCACCGCCTTCACCGTCTCCATTGAAGCCGCCGAGGGCGTGACCACAGGCATCTCCGCCGCCGACCGCGCCCGCACCGTGCAGGCCGCCGTGGCAAAAAATGCCGTGGCCAATGATCTGGTGCAGCCCGGCCACATCTTCCCGCTGCAGGCGGTGGACGGCGGCGTGCTCATGCGCGCAGGCCACACCGAAGCCGGTTGCGACCTGTCAGCCATGGCCGGCTGCACGCCCGCCGCCGTGATCTGCGAGATCATGAAGGACGACGGCACCATGGCCCGCCTGCCTGACCTGCAGCTGTTTGCCGCCGAGCACGGACTGAAGATCGGCACGATTGCCGACCTGATCGAACACCGCAGCCGCAACGAATCGCTGATCGAAAAGCTGGGCGTGCGCCCCATGCAAACCGCCTACGGCGAATTCACCGCCCACGCCTTCCGCGACACCACGGGCCAAGGCGTGCACCTGGCCCTGGTCAAAGGCAGCTGGACGGCCGACACCGTGGTGCCGGCCCGCGTGCACGAGCCGTTGTCGGTGCTGGACGCGCTGGAAATCAACCGCTCCATGCACAGCTGGAGCCTGGACACCGCGCTGGCCCACATTGCCAAGGAAGGCAAGGGCGTGCTGGTGCTGCTGAACTGCGGTGAAACCGGCGAACAACTGCTGGCCCAATTTGAAGGCACAGCCCGTGCATCGCAAGCGCCCGAGCGCGGCCGCATCGACCTGCGCACCTACGGCATTGGCGCGCAGATCCTGCTGCAATGTGGTGTGCACAAGGTACAACTGATGGGCAGCCCGCGCCGCATGCCCAGCGTGACGGGCTACGGCCTGGAAATCGTCGGCTATATCTGTAAATAAGGAAGACTCCACTATGTTTGGCGCAGACAAAGGCACCACTGCCGAAGACCGTTTAAACGGCAAAAAACTCTCTATCGGCATCGTGCAGGCACGTTTCAACGCCAGTGTGACTGACGCACTGGCCGCCGCCTGCAAAGCCGAGCTGGTCGCACTAGGCGTATCGGATAAGGATATTGACCACGTGACCGTGCCCGGCGCATTGGAAGTTCCCGTGGCCCTGCAGGCCATGGCCGAAAAAGGCAAATACGACGCGCTGATCGCCCTGGGCTGCATCATCCGCGGCGAGACCTACCACTTTGAGCTGGTGGCCAACGAATCTGGCTCTGCCGTAACCCGCCTGGCGCTGGACTACCAACTTCCCATCGCCAACGCGATTTTGACCACCGAAGACATGCCCCAAGCCATTGCCCGCCAAGACGAAAAAGGCCGCGATGCAGCCCGCGTGGCGGTGGAAATGGCGAACCTGCTGGAAAGCATTTAATGAGCGACACCCCCTCTTCCTCCGCCGCGGCCAAGCGCCCTCCCCGCCAGTCCCGCACCGGGCTGACGGCCACCGGCGCCCGCAAGGCCGCCGGCAAATCCAACCGCACCCGTGCGCGCGAATTTGCACTGCAAGGCCTGTACCAAAGCCTGGTGGGCCGCAACACGGTGGAGGAGATCGACCCGTTCACGCGCGACCTGGCTGGCTTCAGCAAGGCCGATGCGGCCCACTTTGACGCGCTGCTGCACGGCTGCGTAGAGCAAGCCGACCAGCTCGATGCACTCATTGTTCCGCTGCTAGACCGCCCGCTGGCCGAGATCTCGCCGGTGGAGCGCGCCGTGTTGTGGATTGGCGTGTACGAATTCCAGCACTGCCTGGATGTGCCATGGCGCGTGGTGCTCAACGAGTGCGTGGAACTGGCCAAGGAATTTGGCGGCACCGATGGCCACAAGTACGTGAACGGCGTGCTCAACGGTCTGGCGCCCAGCCTGCGCACCCTGGAAGTGGAAGCCGACAAGGCCAAGACACCCCGCAAGGCCTGATGGGCGGCCGCGCACCCATGCAGATATCGTCCCGCGCACAAAACATTGAGCCGTTTTATGTGATGGAAGTAGCCAAGGCCGCTTCGGCCCTGGCCGCCCAGGTGGCGCACACCGATGCGCCCATGGTGTTCCTCAACATCGGCGAACCCGACTTCACCGCGCCCCCCCTGGTGCAAGAAGCGGCGCAGCGCGCGGTGCACCACGGCCATTCCCAGTACACCGCCGCCACCGGCCTGCCCCAACTGCGTGAGCGCATCAGCGCCTGGTATGCCAGCCGCTTTGGCGTGCAGGTGCCGGCTAGCCGCATTGTGGTCACGGCAGGCGCATCGGCGGCACTGCACTTGGCCTGCCTAGCGCTGATCGAGTCGGGCGACGAGATTTTGATGCCCGACCCCAGCTACCCCTGCAACCGCCACTTTGTGAGTGCGGCCGAGGGCAAAGCAGTCTTGATCCCCACCACCGCTGAGGAGCGCTTTCAGCTCAGCGCGGCCAAGGTGGAAGCCGCCTGGGGCCCGCGCACCCGCGGCGTGCTGCTGGCATCGCCCTCCAACCCCACGGGTACATCTATTCACCCTGACGAGCTGCGGCGCATCCACCAGGTGGTGCAGGCACGTGGCGGCATCACGATGGTGGATGAGATTTACCTGGCGCTGAGCCATGACGCGCAGTTTGGCCAGACGGCGCTGGCGCTGGATGACCAGATCATCAGCATCAACAGCTTCAGCAAGTACTTCAACATGACGGGCTGGCGCCTAGGTTGGATGGTGGTGCCCGAAGCGCTGGTGAGCGTGGTGGAGCGCCTGGCGCAGAACCTCTTCATCTGCCCCAGCACCATTGCGCAGCATGCCGCACTGGCCTGCTTTGAAGACGCCAGCCTGGCGTTGTACGAGCAGCGCCGTGCCGAGTTCAAGGCCCGGCGCGACTACTTCATCCCCCAGCTCAATGCGCTGGGACTCACAGTCCCGGTCATGCCCGATGGCGCGTTCTACGCCTGGGCAGATTGCTCGGAACTTTGCCGCAAGCTGGGGATCAAGGACAGCTGGGACTTTGCCTTTGAAGTGATGAACCGCGCCCATGTGGCCACCACCCCGGGGCGGGACTTTGGTACTGCGCAAACCGTGCAGTTTGTGCGCTTCTCCACCGCCAGTTCGATGCAACAATTGGAAACAGCGATTACCCGCATCCGTGCGATGCTCTGACCCTTCACGCCGCGACCACCGATGAACCAAGACCTCTCCATTCTCCATTTGGTACTGAACGCCAGCCTCGTGGTGCAAGCCGTGATGCTGCTGCTGATGCTGGTGTCCATCACCAGCTGGGCCGCCATCTTTCGCAAGTTGTTTGCGTTGAACCGGGTGAAGGCCCAGAACGAAGCCTTTGAGCGCGACTTCTGGTCCGGCTCCAGCCTGAATGACCTGTTCACCACCGCCAGCAAAAATGCCGCGAACGGCGGCCCCATGGAACGCATTTTTGCCAGCGGCATGCGCGAATTCCAGAAACTGCGCGAGCGCCGCATAACCGACGTGGGCACGCTGATGGATGGCGCCCGCCGCGCCATGCGGGCCAGCTTCCAGCGCGAGATGGACGAGGTGGAAAGCAACCTGTCATTCCTCGCCTCCGTGGGTTCGGTCTCTCCGTATGTGGGCCTGTTTGGCACGGTGTGGGGCATCATGCATGCGTTCACCGGCTTGGCATCGCTGCAGCAGGTGACGCTGTCCACCGTGGCCCCCGGCATTGCCGAGGCGCTGGTGGCTACCGCCATTGGCCTGTTTGCCGCTATCCCCGCCGTGGTGGCGTACAACCGCTTTGCCCGCGACCTGGACCGCATCTCCATCCACCAGGAAACCTTCATCGAAGAGTTTTCCAACATCCTGCAGCGCAATGTCAGCGCCCAGGGCAGCGCCCCCCGCTGAACCCACGCCCAGGAGCACATCCCCATGCCCGCTGTAGCCGGTCGCGGCCGAGGCCGCCGCACCATCAACGAGATCAACATGGTGCCCTTCATCGACGTGATGCTGGTGCTCTTGATCATCTTCATGGTGACCGCCCCGCTGATCACCCCCAGCATGATTGACCTGCCCAGCGTGGGCAAGGCCTCACGCCAGCCCGACCAGATCATTCAGATCGTCATTGGTAAAGATGACAAGCTGGAAATGAAGGTAAAAGAGCAAACCACACCGCTGGTGCTCAAAGACCTGGCCGCCGCCGTAAAGCGCGCCCAGGGCGCCAAGGACAGCGTGGCAGCCGCAGGCTCGGCCGTGGTCATCAGCGCAGACAAAACCGTGAAATACGAAAGCGTGGTCCAGGTCATGGACACGCTGCAACGCGCGGGCATCCAGCGCGTGGGCCTGTCGGTGCAACTGGCCAACTGACCCACCGGCCATGCAGCCCAGCCGCCAACACCTGGAATTTGCACCGCCGCACACGCCGGGCATGCTGCGCGCGTTCGCGCTGGCCATTCTGGCCCACCTGGTGCTGGTGTTCATTCTGGCCGTCGGTGTGGCCTGGAAACGTGAAACCCCACCTGCCACGGTAGAAGCCGAGCTGTGGGCCAATATTCCCGTAGAGGCCGCACCACCACCACCCGAACCCCAGCCGGAACCGGACCCCGAACCCGCGCCACCACTGCCTGTACCGCCAACCCCCCGCCCCGCGCCTCCACCTGACGCACCCAGCCAAGCCGACATTGCCCTGGCCAAGGAAAAGGCGCGCGTGCAGAAGGAGAAAGAACAGCAGAAGCTGGAGCTGGACCGCAAGCTGCAGGAGAAGCAGCAAAAGGAAAAGTTGGAAAAGGACAAACTGGAGAAAGACAAACTCCAGAAGGCCAAGGACGCGAAAGAGAAAGAGGCCAAAGAGAAGCTGGCGCGCGACAAGGCCGAGAAAGACAAGGCGGACAAAGCCAAGACGGCAGACACAGCCAAGCAAAAGGCAGAAAAGGCCGCCCAGGCCAAAGCGGAAGCGCAGAAGCTGGAAGACCTGCGCCAACAAAACCTCAAGCGCATGGCGGGTCTGGCCGGTAGTGGCGATGCCAATGCGGCGGGTTCTGCGGCCAAGAGCGCGGGGCCTTCAGCGAGCTATTCCGGCCGCATCAGGGCCAAGATCAAGCCCAACATCACGTACATCGAAACCATTGTTGGCAACCCCACTGCCGAGGTCGAAGTCCGCGCGTCGCCCGACGGAACCATTCTGAGCCGCCGTATCGCCAAGGGCAGTGGCAACAAATCCTGGGATGACGCGGCACTGAACGCCATCGACAAGACCGGCGTGCTGCCGCGCGACGAAGACGGTCGTGTGCCGTCCCCCATGATCATCATCATGTCCCCGCAAACGATGATTGGAAACTAGGACACCGGACAGTCACTATCGTTTTAGTAGCTGCCCGCGCACATTCCACGCGGGCTAGCGGCCCATTTCACTCTCAATCGTAGGCAATGACCGCTTTGCCCTGGAACGCCTGGGCACGCCAACTGGCCAGTGCCGCATCGCTGGGAAAGAACTTGGCGGCTTCGCCCAAGTGCAGCTCGGCCAGTGAACCCGGAATGTCTTCCCCGTCGGTTGCCGCGCATTGCACCTGCAGGCGCACGGCCAGGCCGCGCACCAGTTCGCCCTGCTCTGACATTTCGCGTTCGGCAGGAAACTCGCGCAGCATGGCAGGCACATCGGGTGCACGCTGCTGGCCGTCCAGCTGCACGGCCACACGCAGGTACTTGCCAAAGCGGCAACGCGCCTGCTCCAGGCTCCAGACCTGCTGCACCACAAAACGTGCGGCAAAGCCATTGCGCCCCTGCTGCAGCCGGCCGCTGACGATGACCAGGGTGTCGTCCTGCAGCAGGTTGCGGTAGGTGGTCAGCAGGGTTTCATCGGCGGTGGCCTCGATCGCGGCAGATTTGTCGTCCAGCGAGAAGATGCCCACCTTGCCGCGGTTGCCGTTGATGACCCGGAAGCCGCTGATGATGCCGGCCAGAATCTGCGGTTCGCGGGTCTCCAGCACCTCCTCGATGGGCCGCTTGGCAAAGCGGCGTACTTCCAGAGCCATTTCATCGAACAGGTGGCCCGAGAGGTAAAAACCCACCGCCGCTTTTTCCTGCGTGAGCTGCTCGCGCACGCCCCAAGGCATGACCTCGATCAGATCAGGCTCCTGCGTGCTCGATCCATGGTCATCCTCACCGCCCATGTCAAAC
Source organism: Rhodoferax saidenbachensis (assembly GCF_031457975.1). Taxonomy (GTDB): domain Bacteria; phylum Pseudomonadota; class Gammaproteobacteria; order Burkholderiales; family Burkholderiaceae_C; genus Allorhodoferax; species Allorhodoferax saidenbachensis_A. The sequence goes on along the minus strand of NZ_JAVDXO010000001.1, from coordinate 184,208 downwards.
AGGCCGTGCTGGTTGGCATTGGCGGCGCTGGCCGCAGCAAAGTCAAACGCACGGTCAATGCTTTCCACCAGCGCTGCGCGGTTGAGTTGCAGCGTATCAAAAGCACCAGCCTTGATAAGCGCTTCCACGCAGCGCTTGTTCAAGCGGCTGCGGTCCACGCGGCGCGCAAAGTCAAACAGGCTCTTGAACGGGCCAGACTCTTCGGTGGGGCCACGGCCTTCGCGGGCGGCCACGATGGCCTCGATGGCTTGCTGGCCCGTCCCCTTGATGGCGCCCAAGCCGTAGCGGATTTCCTTGTTCGAGATCGGCTCGAAGCGGTGGAAGCCGCGGTTGATGTTGGGCGGCTCAAAGCTCAGGCCCATCTTCTCGGCGTCTTCAAACAGCACCTTGAGCTTGTCGGTGTCGTCCATTTCCACGGTCATGTTGGCGCAGAAAAACTCGGCCGTGTAGTGCACCTTGATCCAGGCCGTGTGGTAGGCCAAGAGCGAGTAGGCAGCGGCGTGCGACTTGTTGAAGCCGTAGCCCGCGAACTTCTCCATCAGGTCGAAAACCTCGTCGGCCTTGTCCTGGGGAATGCCGTGGGTCTTGAGCGCACCGGCGCGGAAGATGTCCCGGTGCTGGTCCATCTCCTCTTTTTTCTTCTTGCCCATGGCGCGGCGCAGCAAATCGGCGCCGCCCAGTGAGTAGCCGCCCAGGATCTGCGCGGTCTGCATCACCTGCTCCTGGTAGACCATGATGCCGTAGGTCTCGGACAGCATCTCGGCCACCGCCGGATGGGGGTACTCCACCTCTTCCTTGCCGTGTTTGCGCGCCACAAAGCTGGGGATCAGGTCCATGGGGCCGGGGCGATACAAGGCGTTCAGTGCAATCAGGTCTTCCAGCCGGCTGGGCTTGGCGTCCACCAGCATGCGCTGCATGCCCACGCTTTCAAACTGGAACACGGCCTCGGTCTTGCCCTCAGAAAACAGGCGGTAGACCCGCGCATCGTCCAGCGGCAGGTTCTCGTAGGCAAAGTTCTCCTGGCCTGCATGGCGCTTCATGATGAACTCGCGCGCGATCTCCAGAATCGTCAGCGTGGCCAGGCCCAAGAAGTCGAACTTCACCAGACCAATGGCCTCCACGTCGTCCTTATCGTACTGGCTCACAGCCGATTCGCTGCCGGGCTGCTGGTACAGCGGGCAGAAGTCGGTCAGCTTGCCCGGCGCGATCAGCACACCACCGGCGTGCATGCCGATGTTGCGGGTCATGCCCTCCAGCTTGCGCGCCATCTCCAACAGCGTCTTGACATCTTCCTCCTTGGCCTCGCGTTCGGCCAGGATGGGTTCGGCCTCGCTGGCGTAGATGTATTTGTCGTTCTTCTTGCCATCGGTAGGTGGCAACTGCAGTGTGACGTTGGTGCCCGGCTTGTTGGGGATGAGCTTGCTGATGCCATCGCAAAACATATAGGGCATATCCAGCACGCGGCCCACGTCGCGGATCACGCCGCGCGCGGCCATGGTGCCGAAGGTGGCGATCTGGCTCACGGCGTCCTTGCCGTACTTGGCCTTCACATAGTCGATGACCAGATTGCGGTTGGTCTGGCAAAAGTCGATGTCGAAGTCGGGCATGGAGACCCGCTCGGGGTTCAAAAACCGCTCGAACAGCAGGTTGTACTGCAGGGGGTCCAGGTCAGTGATCTTGAGCGCATACGCCACCAAACTGCCCGCACCCGAGCCCCGGCCCGGCCCCACCGGGCAGCCATTGTTCTTGGCCCAGTTGATGAAATCCCCCACGATCAAAAAGTAGCCAGGGAAACCCATCTTCAGGATGGTGCCAATCTCAAACTCCAGGCGCGCCACGTAGCGTGGCATCTCGGCCTCGCGCTTGGCCACATCGGGGTACAGATGCGCCATGCGATCCTTGAGGCCTTCGAACGATGCGTAGCGAAAATACTCCTCGGGCGTCATGCGCTGGCCGTTGACCAGGGGCGTGGGGAACTCGGGCAAGTAGTTTTTGCCGAGCACCAGCGTCAGGCTGCAACGCTTGGCAATCTCCACGGTGTTGGCAATGGCCGAGGGAATATCGGCAAACAACGCCTCCATCTGCGCCGCGCTCTTGAAGTACTGCTCGCGTGTGAAGCGGCGCACCCGCTTGGGGTTGCTGAGGATCTCGCCATCGGCAATGCAGACGCGCGCCTCGTGGGCCTCAAAGTCATCGGGCTCAGTGAACTGGATGGGGTGCGTGGCCACCACGGGCAGCATCATGCGCGCGGCCAGTTGCACAGCAGCCACCACATGGGTCTCGTCGTCCGTACGGCCCGCGCGCTGCAGCTCCAGGTAAAAGCGGTGCGGGAACACGCTGGCCAGTTGCATGGCGGCTTCATAGGCACGCGCCGTGTCGCCCTGCACCAGCGCCTGGCCCACGGGACCGGCCTGCGCACCGGCCAGGCAGATCAGCCCTTCGTGCAATTCCTTGAGCCAGGCCATTTTCACCACGGCCTGGTTTTTCACCACGTTTTGCGTGAAAGCGCGCGCAATCAGCTCCGAGATGTTCAGGTAGCCCTGCTTGTTCTGCACCAACAAAATGATGCGGGATACCGCGGTGGCGTCCGTGCCCAGACCTTCCAAGATGACCTCGGCACCGATCAGGGGCTTGACACCCTTGCCCCGCGCGCCCTTGTAAAACTTGATCGCGCCAAACAGATTGTTCAGGTCGGTGATGGCCAGGGCCGGCTGGTTGTCCTTGGCGGCCACCTTGACCACATCGTCGATGCGGTTGGTGGAGTCGACTACGGAAAACTCGGTGTGGAGGCGCAGGTGGATAAACATGGCTTCATTGTAGTTTTGCGGACTTGGCAGCCAAGGGCGCGCCCGGAAAACTTAAAATCAGAGGGTGAACACCATCCTGAACATCTCTAGCTACAAGTTTGTCTCCATCACCGATGCGCCCGCGTTGCGTGAAGTGCTGCTGGCGCGAGCCACGGCGCTCAAACTCAAGGGCACCATCCTGTTGGCCGAAGAAGGCATCAACCTATTCCTGGCCGGCCCGGCCGACGACGTGCGCGGCTTTGTGGCCCAGTTGCACTCCGATGCCCGCTTTGCCGACATCGCGCCCAAAGAAAGCTGGTCGGACACGCAACCGTTCAAGAAGATGCTGGTGAAGGTCAAGGGTGAGATCATCCGCATGAACCACCCGGCTATCCAGCCCGCCCAGGGCCGCGCACCGGCCGTGGCGCCCGCCACCGTGAAGCGCTGGCTGGACCAGGGCCATGACGACGAAGGTCGCCCCGTGGTGACACTGGACACGCGCAACGACTTTGAGGTGGACGAAGGCACCTTCGACGGCGCCATCGACTGGCGCATCACCAAGTTCACCGAGTTCCCCGACGCCCTGCGCAGCCACCTGGACGCGCTAAAAGGCAAGACCGTGGTGAGCTTTTGCACCGGCGGCATCCGATGCGAAAAGGCCGCCATCCTGATGCGCGAAGAGGGGCTAGAGCATGTCTACCAACTCGAAGGTGGCATCCTCAAGTACTTCGAGGAAACCGATGGCAGCCACTACCACGGTGGCTGTTTTGTGTTTGATGAGCGGCGCGCGCTGGGCGCAGATTTGCAGACCGTGGGCCTGGCCCAGAACGCGGAAGCGCCCGCCGCCTAACGCAGCGTACCTACCGGCTGCGCGGTGAGCTTGGCGCGCTGCATCCAGTCAAACACCGAATCCACCGTCACGGTTTCTATGCGGTCAGAAAACCGCTTGGCATTGGGGTGGTCGTCGAACGCCACATTGGCCGTGGTCATACGCCCGCCCAGGCGGGTCAGTGCACCAATCTTCAGCGGCGTGGGCTGGTAGTCACGCGCCTGCAGCCAGGCCTGGGCCTGTTCCCGGCCTGCACGCCCACCGGCATCCCCCGCCCCCAGCGCCATGGCGAACGTCTCCAGCGCCCATTGGTTGGACTGCTGGTACTTCTGGCTCCAGGCGTAGCTGACCATGCTGTAAGGCTTGTGGTGCAACGACACAGCGCGCGGTTCGTCGCGCAACACCTTCAGCAACTGTGCCTGCACCTCGGGCGTGGGCACGACCCAACCCGCCTCGTAGCGCCACAGGTCATCCATGAAAAACTCGCCCAGCCCCTGGCGGTAAATGGCCGAGACCGCGCTGCCACACAGGTTGAGCTTGTGCAGCACACGCCAAACATGGCCATTGGCACCATCAGGCTGCCGGTAGGCAAAGCCCAGGTGCGAGTATTGCAAACCGTACTTGGTGAGGTCTTGGCCGGCACGGGCCAACACCACCACGTCGGCACCCGTGGCGTCCAGCGCTGCAACCGTGCGCCCGGCCAGCGCCAAGCCGCGCTCCAGCACACTGGTTTTCAACGGCAGTTGGGTGTCGCAATTGCGCCCCGCCAAAGCGGGTAGCGCCGCCGCCAACAGCACCCAGACCGCTAAGGCCCGAGAAGCCCTGAACAGCGTCACAGCGCCACGCGCTCGTTGTGCAGCAGCGCACGCCCCAGGGCGTTGGGGATAAAGGCCAGCACCTCGCCCGCCGCCGACAGCACGGTGCCCGCGCCGATCACGCTCACGGTGACGGACGCCCCCACCGCGGCGGACGCGAGCACGGCGCCACCGGACAGCACCTGCACGCTGACCTGGGCACCATCCGACGCGCGCTCCAACAGATACACCGTGCCTTGGGCGCTCACCTCCACGGCTTTGATCACCAGCACGGTGCCTGCAGTGGACAGCATGACCGGAACGGCGACGACTGCACCCGCCACCGCACTGGCACCTACCACCACCGAGGCCACGGGCATGGCCGACACCGCACTGATGGCCGAGGCCTCGCTCTGCGCTTTGGCGTCAAAACTGACCATAGCCCCCATAGACACTGTGCAAGCAGCTATTAAAAGTGTAGCGAGTGAGCGTTTCATGGAAGTCTCCTGAACGAAGGATTGGCTTATTCGGTCTCTGCTGCGCTGCGCATGCGGCCCTGGATGCGGGCTTCCATCAGGTCCGCCTCATGGCGGTCACGCAGGGTCTTGGCCAACGTGAAGGTGCAGGTGATCAGGTAGAGCCAGCTCACGCCCAGAAAGGCCTTGTAGGTGTCGTTGAGCTCCATGCGCAGCAGGCCCCAGCCGGTCAGGCCCATGGCCAGAAAAAAGCCGCCCCACACCACCAGGCCGAACATGGGCGTGTCGCCCTGGCGATCCTCACGCTTGGTTTTTTCGTTGTCTCGCACAAACTTGGCCAGCACAAACGCGGCGGACAGGCAAAAGAAATAGCCCATGACCATGAACACCCGGTCCAGATCCGCACCGGGCAGGTAGGCCAGGCCCACACCGCATAAAAACACGGCCAATCCAAAAGAAATCCAGACCTGCATGGTCCAGGCCTTGGTGTCGCGGTGAATCAAAACTTTGCTGCCAGCTTGCATGGTGGTCCTCGTTAAAAAGATAGGGATGACGCGAAACGGATACTAGCCAGCCTCCGGGCACCAGAACCCAGAAAGCTGAACCAGTCTAGAAAACAACAGACTTTAGTATCAGAAAATGATACTTTTAAGCAGCCAGCAACTGGGCTACCCGCTGCTGCAGCAGCGCAGGTTGCACCTCGGCAGGGGCCAAGGATGTACCCGCATTCAAGCCTACCCGGCTGAACACGCCGCGGCGGAATGGACGCACCATGGCGTCGCCTTTTTCGACCCGGCTGAAGAACGAGCCCCAGAGGTTGGTGAGCGCCATGGGCACGACTTGCACCGGCGTGCCGGCAGCGGTGGTGCGTTCCAGAATCTTCATGATGCCGCCCTTGAACTCTTGCAGCGTGCCGTCGCGGGTAATGCCGCCTTCGGGAAAGATGCAGACCATGTCGCCGTCGGCCAGCACCTTGGCGGCAGACGCGAATGCGGCTTCATAGGCTTCGGGGTCTTGCGCGCGTGGCGCAATCGGAATGGCCTTGGCCAACTTGAACAACCAGCCCAGCACCGGCACCTTGAAAATCTGGTGGTCCATCAGGAAATAGATGGGCCGTGGGCTGGCAGCCATCAGCAACACCGCGTCCACAAAGCTCACGTGGTTGCACACCAGAATCGCAGCGCCCGTGGCAGGGATGTTGTCATCGCCCTGCACTTTGAAGCGGTAAATGAAGCGCGACATCACCCAAGCTACGAAACGCAGCAGGTACTCGGGCACCAGCAGGAAGATATAGGCCGCCACCACCGCGTTGGCAATGCCGGTGGCCAGAAAGACCTGGGGCACCGTGAAGCCCATGCTCAGCATGGTGCCGGCGGCTACCGAGCTGACAATCATGAACAGCGCGTTGAGGATGTTGTTGGCCGCAATGATGCGCGCCCGGTGCGAGGCCTCGCTGCGTAGCTGGATCAGGGCATACATGGGCACGCTGTACAAACCCGCAAACAGGCTCAGCAATGCCAGGTCAGCCATCACGCGCCAATGCGCGGCCTGGCCGACAAACTGCCCTACCGTTTGCGCCGTCGCGGGTGGCAGGCCGCGCGAGGCAAAGTACAGATCAATCGAGAACACGCTCATGCCGATAGCACCTGCAGGTACCAGGCCAATTTCCACGTGCCGCTTGGACAGCAGCTCACACAGCAGCGAACCGATGCCAATGCCGATGGAGAACACCACCAGCAACAACGAAGCGACATGCTCGTCGCCGTGCAGCACGTCTTTGGCAAAAACAGGGAAGTTGCTAAGGAACACGGCACCGAAGAACCACATCCAGCTGATACCCAGCAATGAGCGGAAGACGACCGTATTGCCGTGCGCCAGCTTCAGGTTGCGCAGTGTTTCGCTCACCGGGTTCCAGTTGATGCGAAGACCGGGGTCGGTAGCGGGCGTGGGGGGCACCAATTGTGCCGTCACGCGACCCAGGAGCGCAGCACCAATGCAGGCAAAGGCCACATAAGTGGCACCCACACCGGGCAGCGCAATCAGCAGCCCGCCTGCCACATTGCCCAGCAGGATGGCAACAAAAGTACCCATCTCCACCATGCCATTGCCACCGGTCAGCTCGCGCTCGTTCAGGTGCTGCGGCAGGTAGGCAAACTTCACTGGGCCAAACAGCGTGGAATGCAGGCCCATGAGAAACACACACGCCAGCAGCACCACGGGGTTGTGGGTCACAAAGCCGAGTGCGGCCAGCAGCATCACACCGATTTCCAGGTTCTTGACGAAGCGGATCACGATCGTCTTGTCATACTTGTCGGTGATCTGCCCACTGGTAGCCGAAAAAAGCAGGAATGGCAGGATGAACAGCGCGCCAATCGCCAGCCCGGCTTTCTCCGGCGGCAGCCAGCTCACTTGCAGCTGGTAGGTCACCATGACGGTGAACGCGAACTTGAACAGGTTGTCGTTGCCGGCGCCCAGAAACTGCGTCCAGAAGAATGGGGCAAACCGGCGCTGTGACAGCAGCGCAAACTGATTCGGGTGCTCGTTGCGACTCATCGGGTCTCCTCGGGTCTGTGGGTCATCTTGCTGTTTAAACCGCTTGGGGCAGTGCCCCGCGGATATTCTTTTGGGCGCCATTGTGCATGACACCAAGCACCGGCCCGGCGGCCATCGCTGCGGCCAGGTGCTTCAGACTATGGCCCGACACCCAGCCGTGTGTGGCGATGAAGACCTGGTGGTCACCCAATTCCAGCAACTTGGCGAAGGCGTACCAGGCAATCACCGCCACCAACGGCAGGCCCCAGCCCTCGGTCAACTTAGGGCGCAAGGCCATGGCCAGTACCAGCAGCATGCCTCCACCCTGCAACACGGCCCAAGGCAGCAGGTTGCCACTCATCCACCAGACTGCCACGCTCATGGGCCCCAGCAGAAACACGGCCAGCGCCACTACCCAGCCCATGCGCACGCTCACCCGGTCGGCCACCGCCGCACCCAGCAGGCCTGCAAAGGCCAGCACCATGCCCGCGCGGTCCACGGCCAAACCTGCGTTGTCGGGCTGCCAGTGGTAGTAGCCCGAACACAGTGCGGTAAACACCAGCCCGACAAAGAAGAGCGCCAGGAGCGGTGCACGTACATCTCCACGCAGCGTGCCGCGTTGCGGCCACAAGCAATGCAAGCCCAGCAGCCCCGCCAACGCAAATGGCAGGTTGGACAGTACGTCCAGCGCGTGCGGCACGCCCAGCCAGGCACGCTGGTCGGCAAACGCGTGGTAGTGGGTGTACTGCGCGACGAAGGGGCCGAATACGGCCACCGCCAAGGCTGCCAACAGGGCTGCAGCCAGGCTAGTTTCACTGCGGGTCAACGGGGGCATGGGGTTTCTCCCAGAAGTTCAGGTGAGCCGCAGTGTGTGGAAGATCCTGCGGCATACGCCTCAAAACTGCTCTCGTACTGCAAGGCGCTATAAAAAGTATCAATAATCGATACCCATGAGCACCACCGCCGACCTTGTGACCGCCCTGAAGAAGGAACTGAAATCTGCCCAGATGACTTATGCGGACCTGGCCATTGCGCTGGATATGGCCGAGTCCAGCGTCAAACGTATGCTGGCCAAGGGGGACATGCCGCTGTCGCGCATCGACGCCATCTGCCACGCGCTGAGGCTGGACTTTGCCGACCTGGCACGGCGCGTGGCCGACAACCAGCCTTTGCTGGCCCAGCTCAGCCAGACGCAGGAGAGCGCGGTGGTGGCGGACAAGAAGCTGCTGCTGGTGGCGATCTGCGTGCTCAGCCAGTGGACGCTAGAACAAATCATCAGCACCTACCGGCTGACCGAGGCGGAGTGCATCCAGACGCTGGCGCAGCTGGACCGCATTGGCATCATCGAGCTGCGCCCGCTGAACCGTTACCGCCTGAAGTTGGCCAAGACTTTTCGCTGGCGCCCGCACGGACCGGTGATGACCTATTTCCGCGAGCACGCGCTGCTGGACTATTTCTCGGGCGGTTTTGATGGCGCAGGCGAAGGCCTGTTGATGGTGCACGGGTCGGTCAGCCGCAGTCTGGCACCCGCCTTTCTGGAACGCCTGCAGCGTGTGGCACAAGACTTTGCCCAGCAGCACCTGGCCGACCAGAAAGTGCCGGAACCCGAACGCGAGGGCTACACCCTGCTGCTGGCCATGCGGCGCTGGGAGTTTGAAGCGTTCACCAATTTTCGCCGTTGATGCGATACACGCGCACAAAAAAGCCCCAATGCCAAGGCACTGGGGCTGATAGCGAAGCGGGCGATTAACCGCGCAGCTTGGTCGTCACTTCCGTCACGCGCTGGCCGTAGGCCTTGGCAGTGTCCAGGTCACCCTGAGGAATGTCTTCTGCGGGGCTGGTGGGGCCGACTTGGGCCATCACGCCAGAGTTGGAACCGATGCGGTTGATGGTGCCGTCGTTCATGGCAGGCTGGCCCACCCAGATCATGCCTTGCTGCATGGCCAACGTAATGAAGTACTGGATGGTAGACAGCTTGTCACCGCTGGGGCTGGCCGAGCAGGTGAAACCACCAGCCACTTTGTCTTTCCACGCGCCAGTGAACCACTTTTTGCTGGTGGCATCGGCAAATTTCTTGAACTGCCAAGAGGCCATGCCCATGTACGTGGGAGAACCAAAGATCACCGCGTCAGCTGCGTCCAGCGTAGCCCACTGTGCGTCGGTCAGGTTGCCGTCGGCATCGATCGCCACCAGGTCTGCACCTGCGCCCTCAGCCACGAACTGCGCCACACGCTGGGTGTGACCGTAACCGGAATGGAATACCACTGCTACTTTTGCCATGTCAAAGCTCCTTGATAAAGGCTAATTGAAGAAGCCCACACCATGCGGGCCTCCGAGAGAGAAATTCAGTTGCCGCGCTTGGCGTCCAGGCTCAACTTGCCGGGGCCAAAGGCCACCAAGGCCAGCAGCCCGCCGGCAATGGCGATGTTCTTCATGAACATGATCTGGGTCACCATCACTTGGTCAGCGGGCACGGACCAGTAGGCATGGAAGAACACGCCAGCGGCCAGGGTGAACACCGCCAGCACCAAGGCTGCGATGCGAGCCTGGAAGCCCAACAGCAGCGCAATGCCACCGCCAGCTTCGGCCAGGATGGCCAGCACCGCGCCGACTGCGGGCAGTGGCAGGCCGACTGAACCGATGTAACCCACTGTGCCGGCAAAGCCCGCAATCTTGCTGATGCCAGCGGGCACAAACAGGGCAGCCAGCAGAATGCGTGCGGCCAGAGCCAGGGGGTTTTGGAATTTGTCAAACATGAGGATCTCCTTCGTTGGTTAAAAAACTAAAAATCAGGCGTCCAGGTCAAACACTAAAACTTCGGCGTTGGCACCCTGGGCCAATGTAATGCGGCTTTCGCCCTCCAACAGCGCTGCATCACCCGTGGTGAGTTTGGCACCGTTGACTTCTACCCCGCCGCGCAGCACCTGCACATAGGCTTTGCGGGTGGGGTCCAGGGCCAGCTCGGCACTCTCTGCGCCATCGAACAGACCGCTGTAAAGCTTGGCATCGGCATGGATCAGCACGCTGTTGTCCGCACCATCAGGCGACGCGACCAGCCGCAGCTTGCCCTGCTTTTCGGCTTGGTCAAAACTCTTTTGCTCATAGCTGGGCGGGATGCCGCGCACATTCGGCTCAATCCAGATCTGAAAAAAGTGCGTGGTTTCGCCCTGGGCGTGGTTGAACTCGCTGTGCTGCACGCCACTGCCGGCGCTCATGCGCTGCACGTCACCAGGCGGAATGCCCTTGACGTTGCCCATGCTGTCCTTGTGCGCCAGATTGCCCGACATCACATAGCTGATGATTTCCATGTCGCGGTGGCCGTGGGTGCCAAAGCCGGTGCCGGGGGCAATGCGGTCTTCGTTGATGACGCGCAGGTTGCCCCAGCCCATGTGGGCAGGATCGTAGTAACCGGCGAACGAAAAGCTGTGGAAAGACTTCAACCAGCCGTGGTCGGCTTGGCCGCGGTCCTGGGATTTGCGTAAGGTCAACATACGGTGTCCTTTCTCTGTGTCTTGCTAATGGGTTGAACTTTAGGCCTCGGCGGGGCCTTTTCCATCCATGCTGTTTGATGGCATCATTCAAACCAATTCAACTTAAAGGCATGTTTCATGCAAAACGCACGTGACTTCCTGACCCCAGATGCACTCTCGATGCTGCAGACCATTGCGGTGGCAGGCAGTTTTGCTGCCGCCGCGCGCGAGATGGGCATGGTGCCCAGCGCCCTGACCTACCGGGTGCGCCAAATTGAGGACGCGCTGGACGTGCTGCTGTACGACCGCAGTTCACGCCAGGCCAAGCTCACCGAGGCTGGCGCCGAGCTGCTGCGCGAAGGTGCCCGCTTGCTCGAAGAAATTGACGCCGTGGCGAATCGCGTCAAGCGCGTGGCCACCGGCTGGGAGCCGCAGTTCACCATCGCCATCGACACCGTCATCTCCAAGCCCACCATGATGGAGTTGTGCGAGAGCTTTTTCAGCCAGTCCCCGCCCACACGCATCCGCATCCGCGAAGAGACGCTGTCCGGCACGCTCGAAGCGCTGACCCGCGGCCAGGCGGACCTGGCCATTGGCGTGGGTGCCGACTCGGCGCGCACCGCGGGCGTGCACAGCAAGCCGCTGGGCCACATCACCTTTGTGTATGCCGTGGCCCCCCATCACCCGCTGGCCAGCGCCCCCGAGCCGCTGTCGGACGATGTGATCCAGAAGCACCGCGCCGTGGCCGTGGCCGACTCCATCAGCCGGGGTTCGGGCCAGACCTTTGGTCTGCTCAGCGGGCAAGATGTGTTCACGGTACCCACCATGCACGCCAAGCTGGACGCACAACTGCGCGGCCTGGGCGGCGGCAACCTGCCACGCTGCATGGCCGACAGCTACATCGACACCGGCCGCCTGGTCGTCAAACGCACCGAGCGCGCGCAGCGTCAGGTGCCACTGCACTACGCCTGGCGCCTGAGCAAAACCACCCAGCAGGGCAATGCCCTGCAGTGGTGGCTGAGCCAGCTAGAAAGTCCGGCCACACGCAACGCACTGCTGGAAGAACACCGCAACGCGTAAGCCAGCAGGGCCCGGCCAGCGTGTATAAAGAGACCACTACAACTATTGGAGATTGCGCCCATGACCACATCGCAACACATCGCTATCGTGGGCGCCGGCATGGCCGGTATCGCTTGCGCACGCACACTGGTGCAAGCAGGCCACCGGGTGACCGTGTTTGACAAGAGCCAGGGTTTGGGCGGACGCATGTCCACGCGCAGCAGCGACTTCGGCACCTTCGACCATGGCGCGCAGTACTTCACGGTGCGCGATGCGCGGTTTGAGCTGGCCCTGCAGACCACGCCTGGTCTGTGCCGCCCCTGGAGCGCCAACACCGTGCGCGTGCTGGACTCGCATGGCCGAGTCGCGGCTGCCGGCCTGCCAGCCCGCGAATCGCATTGGGTGCCCACCCCGGGCATGAACGCGCTGGTCAGCGCGTGGGCCAAGCCGCTCACCGTGGCCGGTAGCGTGGAGCTGCAAGCCAAGGTCACCGCCATCGAGCCCGACGCCCTACACAAAAACCAGTGGCAGCTGCGCACCACCGGGGCCGACGACAGCAGCCACGTCTACAGCGGCTTTGACGCCGTGGTGCTGGCCATTCCCCACCCCCAGGCACAAGCGCTGTTGTCTTCCACCCCCAAGGGCGTGGCCCTGGCCAAGAAGACGGCCAAGGTATCGGTAGCACCCTGCTGGACGCTGATGCTGGCTTACCCCCAGGCCGTGCAGCCGGGTCTGACCACGCTGGGCCCCCAGTGGAACGCTGCGCGCAGCACCCACCACCGCATAGCCTGGCTGGCGCGCGAGTCCAGCAAGCCCGGCCGCGGCCGCGTGGAGCGCTGGACCGTGCAGGCCAGCGCCGCCTGGTCACAAGAGCATTTGCTGGACGACGCCCCCCGCGTGCAAGCCAAACTCATCAAGGCGTTCTCTGAGATCACCGGCATCCGCGCCGAGCCGGCCCATGTGGATGTGCACCGCTGGATGTACGCCAAGACCGAAAAGGCCTTGGGCCAAAGCCATCTGTGGGACGCCAAGGCCGGCCTGGGCGTGTGTGGTGACTGGTGCATCGGGCACCGCGTGGAAGATGCCTTTGTCTCCGGCTTGGAACTGGCATTGTCCATGGCGTGAACAGCCGTTTGACCTACCGAGGGCGATTCGCGCCCTCCCCCACGGGCCCGCTGCATGCGGGCTCGCTTGTTGCGGCGCTGGCCAGCTGGCTGGACGCTCGGGCGCATGGGGGCCAGTGGCTGGTCCGCATCGAAGACGTGGACACGCCACGTTGTGTGCCAGGCGCTGACCAGACCATCCTGCAGCAGCTGGCCGCCTGCGGCCTGCACCCGGATGAGCCACCGGTATGGCAAAGCCAGCGCGGCACGCTGTACCAGCAGGCGCTGGACCCACTGGTAGCCGTCGGCCTGGCCTACCCCTGTGCCTGCTCCCGCAAAGACATTGAACAGGCCCTGGCCGCGCAAGGCAGCGGCAAGCCACGCCATGGTGAGTTGGTCTACCCCGGCACCTGCCGCCATGGCCTGCACGGCAAAGCGGGTCGCGCCTGGCGCTTGCGCACCGATTCAGCATCAAATCCTCTCCAAGCCACCGCAAACACTACGCTAGCAGCTCCTGAAACCATAGCAACCGGAAACACGCTGTTGCGCTGGACGGACCGCCGCCTGGGCTCGCAAAGCCAGGACGTGGAGCGCGAAGTGGGCGACTTCGTGCTCAAGCGCGCCGATGGCCTGTGGGCCTACCAACTGGCGGTGGTGGTGGACGATGCGGCACAGGGCATCAGTGATGTGGTGCGTGGTGAAGACCTGGCGGACAACACCGCGCGGCAGGTGGTGCTGCAGCGCGCGCTGGGCCTGCCCACGCCGCGCTACCTGCACACCCCGCTGGTGCTTGGCCTCAACGGCGAAAAACTCAGCAAGCAAAACGGCGCCCAAGCGCTGGACACCGCCACGCCCCAGGCCGCCTTGCAGGCTCTGCACCACGCAGCCCGTATGCTGGAACTCCCCCCGGTCCCGGCCTCTACCAGTGCGGGGGATTGCCTGGCGCAATGGACCGAGGCTTGGCGTTCCGTCCAAGCCCCATGAGGGAATAGCTATAGCGGATGCGCAGCAAGCATCCCGGTCGGTCCTGCCCGACGCGCCACCACAGCGTCCGCCAGCGCCTGTAGCGCGGTCTGGATGGCGGTGGCCACTGCGGGCGTGGTCACCATGCCGTCTTCGTCCAGCCGAGCCCCCACCAACGGTAGCGTGATAGATGCCGGCTCCACAATCTCCGCCGCCATGGTCGTCAGCACCTCGCGCAGCGCCGCATCGGCGTGGTGGGCGCGTGGCGAAGCGTTCAGCACCGCCACCTGCTTGTAGGCAAAGGGCTCAAAGCTCACCAACCAGTCCAGCGCGTTCTTGATGGTGCCGGTCATGCCATGCGCATACTCGGGGCTGGCAATCAACAGCGCATCCGCCTGCGCCACCTGGGCACGGAACTGCTGCACCGCTGCGGATGGGTCGCCTTCCAGATCGGGGTTAAACAACGGCAACTCACCCAAGCCGGAGCACCACAGCACCTCGATCCCGGGCGGCGCCAACCGGGCTGCTGCGCGCAGCAGCGCCGAATTGACGGACACGGCCCGCAGGCTGCCCGACACTGCCAGCAAGCGCATCACCACTTGGGGAGAATGCGGTCGCCAGGCATCAGCTCGTACGGCGCCACCCAGCCCGGCAGCGCCTTCATGCGCTGCGCCCAGGCCCCCACATGGGGGTAGCGGGTGTGCAGGTCCAGGCCGTTTTCTTCCTCGGGGTAGAAGGCGTAGCCGCACATGGAGAAGTCGGCAATCGTGGGCGCGCCGCCCACCATGAAAGGAGTCTTGGCCAGGTGCTTGTTGGCGATGTCAAAGGCCACCTCCAGCCGACCCTTGAGCCAGGCCATGACGGCCGGGTCCGGTGCTGCGGGGCCAAACGATTTGCTGAAGCGGTAGCTGGCGAAATAACTGGTGAACTTGTGGTTGTCAAACAGCAACCAACGCAGCACCTCCAGCTTCTCCTCGGGCGTGTTGCCGCCAAAGGCGCCATGCTTCTCGGCCAGGTAAGTCAGGATGGCGCCGGACTGTGTGATGCGGCGTGCACCGTCCTCCAGAATCGGCGCCTCCCCCATCGCATTGGTGGACTCGCGCCATGCCGGGTCGCGCGAGGCACCGTTCATGAAATCCAGAAACACGGGCTCGTAGGGTTGGCCCAGGGCGCGCAGGAAGAAAGCAATCTTGAAACTGTTGCCCGACTGGGCGAAGCAATGCAATTGGTACATGTGAAAAGTAGTGTTCAGGTTTCGTCTACATAGCCGCGCTGTGCGGCCAGTGGCTGGTCCGCAAAGATGGCCATGGCGGTGCGCATGCGCCAAAAACCAAACCGGCGGTAAAAAGGTTCTTTGCCCGGCACCGCATACAAAATGATCTTCTTGTGCCCGCGCGACAACTCTACCAGCCGCGCCACGATCTGCTGGCCCAGCCCCGTGCCCTGGTGGCTGGGCAGCAAGGCCACATCGCACAGGTAGGCGCAGTCCACACCATCGGCCAGCACCCGCCCCACGCCCACCAGCGCACCGCCGTCGTAGACAAAGCAACGGAACATGCTGTTGCCAAACGCCGTCTTCAGATCAGCGGGGTTCTTGTTCCCAAGCGGGGCGGCATGGTAGAGCGCGGCCAGCTCGTCCCAGTTGAAGTTGTCGATGGAATCAGACCAGACGAGTGACAAAGGTGGCTCCTATGGTTGGCGGGCGTAGCTGACGGTGAGGATTTCCCACTGGCGCCCATCGGGCTCGTTCCAGTACATCATGCGCCCACCGTAGGCGGTGCTGACCTGCCCATCCATGGGGCCGCGCACCGTGCTGCGAAACGGAATGTTCGCGGCCCGGATGCGCCCGAGGATGGCATCAAAGTCAGCATCCCCCACGCGAAAGCAGAAATGGTAGATGGGAAAGTCTTCGTCGGTCTGGATAAAGTCCAGCGTCAGCCCGTCGTTGACAAACACCGGCGAAAACGGCCCCACGCCGGTGGCAGACCAGGGAACATCCAGCAGCTCCGCCAGGCGCTGGGCGGAGTTGACGGCGTTGTGCGAGGGCACGATGGTGTGGTCGAGTTCTATGGGCATGGCAAGGTCCTGGCCGTCAACAAGAAGAAACTACACAATCATTACGCGTTGCGATCAACCTTCATACCAACCAGGTTGTCCCACACTGATTGGCGCATCGGTGACGCAGATTCCATGTCGGCACGGACCACAACAAAGTCCACCTTAGATGCCGGATATACGACTGCAGGCGCTTCCCCAACAGCAAAAACAGCGACCAGTTTTTTGCGCTTGTGGGGGAGTCCATATAAGGGGTTAGGCGTCACTGAGGCCACAGTACGCGAGGAGTTCCAGCATGAACCTCGACCAACTCTGTCAGGCTGACCGCGTCTCGCAAGTCCCAAGGAGTCAGGTTCGACTCGGCGAGTGCCTCCGCGCTCAACTTTCGGATCTCGTGCCACGGGCCACCGTCAAGGAACTCCACATACGTTGTAGGACCACCCAATCGAGCAAGCGCGCTCAGCAACTGGAGGAAGGTCGGGCATGGTGCGAACTCCTCTTGCCACTCCACAGTGTGCGCTTCGATGACGTACGGTAAGAGATCTGCATCGAGTAGTCGGGGCGAACTCTCCGCAGAACCTTCAATCCGTTCTCGTTGCTCATCCAAGGGCAGCGACAGAAACGAAAGAGCGAACCAGATGATCTCTGCGCCCGACTCGGGCCGAGAAAGGTCGTGATGGGTACCGATTGGTTGCATTCGGCAATGGGTGCGCTTGTGACGCCTAACGTGAAGATGACCGGACCATCAACACTTGCGGCAAAGCCGCCTCCTGCAGGTGTGGGTCCGTGTCAATTGACATGTTAGACCGCAAGGCGTGGCTGCTCATACAGTCTCAAACCCTTCCGACCAAGAGTCTTGGTCAAGCTCGTGCTCGTCTAGGTGGAAGCCCTCCGACGCGCCGGTTGCCCTCGAACATGCCATCTGCGGCTGCTCGCGAAAGCCTGGCAGCTTCCGGAAGCGCTCGATGGCGGCCAAGGCACTCTCGCGTGTCGAATACACACCAAGCATCTTCACGTCCTCCTCGTCGCCATTCAGGAGGTGCAGATGCTGAAGCACGAAAACGCGGTTCATCTTTCTGCGGTCTAACGTAAAAATGACCGGACCACCACCCTTTGCGGCGGAGCCGCCTTCTGCAGGTGTGGGTCCGTGTCGATTGATATGTTATGTTGCATCGCGTCGTACTCCGAGAAGAACTGTCTGCAGGTCATCTGCAGCCACACCGGCCTGTCCCGACGAGTCGGCGCGCATTTGACTTACCAACTCGGTAAATGCCGCGCACTGTGTGTCGTTCTTCATCGCGGCGCCGAGGCGCTCAAATGCCGCAAACGCTTCCACGGTCTTTTGCGCTCCATACAGGCACACGCGACACTTCGCATCTGCAGTGCGGGTTGCGAGGTTCTTCGCTTCTGGAGAGTTGCGCGCCGCCGTTAGATTGGCGTACTCGCTCACGCACGTGAGGTAGTCCGTGTATGCCTTCGCGCGCAACTCACGTTGATGCTTCTTTCCATCGAGATGTCGGGTGAAAAGGAACTGGAGGATTGCGCCAATCACCAGGCCAACGATGGGAAGAATGGTTGCGCTCAATGACTACTCCATGCGACATAACGAATGAAAGGGACTTCCCCGTCCCGAGCAAGCCGCGACCCCTGAGGGTTGCGGTCAACGGCAACTGAGTGCCACGATGGGAAGTGCAAACTTTTCATCAACTTGTCCGAGAGGGGAAATCATGGCAATCGTAACGGTTGGAATCGATCTGGCAAAGAACGTCTTTGCTGTGCATGGTGTTGATGCAACAGGTAAGCCTGTACTACTGCGACCCAGTGTTCCACGCGCCAAGCTGGCAGAACTCATTGCATCTTTGCCACCCTGCCTGGTTGGCATGGAAGCTTGCTCCGGTGCCCACCACTGGGCAAGACTCTTTGCCACCTTTGGCCATACCGTACGCCTGATGGCCCCAAAGTTTGTCACCCCGTACCGGCTCTCTGGCAAGCGAGGCAAGAATGATGCTGCGGATGCCGCTGCTATATGCGAAGCCGTTACGCGCGCCAACATGCGCTTCGTGCCGGTCAAGACGCTGGACCAACAAGGCCAGCTCATGGTGCACCGGGCTCGCCAGGGTTTCATTGAGCAACGTACCGCCACGATCAACCGCGTTCGAGGCCTGCTCTCGGAATTCGGGGTGGTGTTGCCATTGAAAGCTGCCGTTGTGCGGCGCCAGGCATTGCAGCACCTTGAAGGCCTACCTCTACCGGATACGTTTCTTCATTCGCTGGCACGCTAAAGATGGTCTTATGCGGCATCCGCGCGTTGCGAGAGGCAAGGTTGCGGCTGGTGGCACGACCAGCCCTTTGGATGCGCTCAGCGCCACCCTCCCTACAATGCAGGCCTGACTTCTTTCCTCGCCCACCATGACCTCCCCCGCTTCCGACCTCCCTGAATCTCCCGACACTGCCGCCACCTCAGGCGAACCGGCCAAGCCCTTCATGCGCACCATCAAGAGCTTTGTGAAGCGCGCGGGTCGCATGGGCAGCGGGCAGATCAAGGCGGTGGAGGAGTTGGGACCGAAATTTCTCTTCCCCTACCAGACATCCGCTATTGATTTTGAAGCAGCCTTCGCAGGTGCGGCGGGGGCTAGCGGCCAAAATGGTTCTAAAAGACCGGTGGTGCTGGAAATTGGCTTTGGCATGGGCGAGGCCACGGCCCAAATTGCACTGACCCTGCCAGACACCAACTTTTTGTGCTGCGAGGTGCATGAGGCCGGTGTGGGCGCCCTGCTCAAGCGCATTGGCGAAAACAACATCTCCAACATCCGCATCTGCAACCACGACGCGGTGGAGGTGATTGACCACATGCTGCCGCTGGGCAGCCTGGATGGCGTGCACATCTTCTTCCCCGACCCTTGGCACAAGACCAAGCACAACAAGCGCCGCCTGATCCAGAGCCCGCTAGTGGCCAAGCTGGCCGCACGCCTGAAGCCCGGTGGCTACCTGCACGCCGCCACCGACTGGGAGCCTTATGCCCAGCAGATTCTGGAAGTTCTGAGCGCCGAACCCAAGCTAAAGAACCGTGCGCTGGCCGCTAACCCCGAGCTGGCTGGCTACGCGCCCAAGCCACACTACCGCCCCCTCACCAAGTTCGAAAACCGTGGCATCAAGCTCGGCCACGGTGTGTGGGACGTGGTGTTCGAGCGCATCTAATCCCGTCGGCATGGCGCGCCCCCGCCCCAATGCCCCGCCGCCCCGCAACGGGGTTGGCGCCAGCAGCGTGGTGCTGCCCGAGGGACCCTGGGCCACGGTGCTTGAGTTTCTGGTGCAGCGCTTCCCCGCCATCACGCACGCCCAATGGCTGCAGCGCCTGCAGGACGGCGACGTGGTGGATGACCAGGGCCTGGTGCTAGCGCCGCACAGCCTCTACGCGCCCAAGCGCCGGCTCTACTACTACCGGGCGCTGGAGGCCGAGCCCCCCATTCCCTTTGACGAAGTGGTGCTGTGGCAGGACGCCCATCTGCTGGTGGTGGACAAGCCGCACTTTTTGCCCGTCATGCCGTCCGGCAAATACCTGCAGGAAACCGTGCTGGTGCGCCTGAAGAACCGACTGGACCTGCCCGACCTGACGCCCATCCACCGCATTGACCGCGACACCGCGGGCCTGGTGCTGTTCTCCATCAACCCCGCCACGCGCGACGCCTACCACGCGCTGTTTCGCGACCGGGTGGTGGCCAAGACCTACGAGTGCATTGCACCGGCCAACCCCGCCCTGCCCTGGCCCATCCACCGCGAGAGCCGCATCGCCGTGTCGACCCACTTCATGCAGCAGACCGAGGTGGACGGCCCCGTGAATGCCATCACCGACATCACGCCGCTGGAAACCCTGGGGCCATGGGCCCGCTACCAGCTGCAGCCGCTGACCGGGCAGCGCCACCAGCTGCGCGTGCACATGGCCGCGCTGGGCCTGCCCCTGCTGTTTGACGGCATGTACCCCACGCTCACGCCCGAAGACGCCACCGACTACTCCCGCCCACTGCAGCTGCTGGCCCAGCGCATCGCCTTTACCGACCCGCTGAGCGGCGAGGAGCGCAGCTTTGCCAGCCAACGTACGCTGTTGCCATTGGGAAATTTACAAGTAATAGGCCTCTAGCCCATGTGGAATATGCGCGAGCAGCTCCTAAAACAATAGCAGAGCACCAACCGTCGACGGCCCATCAACTCCCTTTGGCGGGCTTGGGCGCTTTCGCTTTTGCCTTGCTCAACGCGTCTTCAATCGCCTGGGGATCGCCGCTGCGCAGCTCCTGCGACAGGGCCCGCGCGGCTTCAGCCCGCTGCGCGGCATAGGCCTGCAGGGCTTCCAGTGCCTTGGCAGACGGCGCTGCGCCGCCGGGGGTAGCAGCCGCCAGTTCATCAAAACTGCGCTCGTAGCCGGCGGTAACTTCCGCGTCGATGCGACCTGCCAGTTGTTCAAACGTCTGGCCATTGCCGGGGCCACTCTGCAGCAGGCTGCCCCAGCGCTGGCTGATGCGCTGGTCTTCCTGCAAGAACTCGGCAATCGATTCGCGCGCCTTGAGCTCTTCACCCAACAGGTAGGCGGGCGCCGGCAGTTTCCACACCAGCCCGGCCACGACCAGCACCAAGGTCAGGCCGGCGGCCCACTGCAGCCGTAGCGTGGATGGACTTTGCGCGGTCCACGGCCGCGCCAGCAGGCTACCGATCAGCACGCCCGCTGCAAACCCACCCGCATGGGCCGCGTTGTTGATGCTGGGTATCACCTGCCCCAAGCCCAGCATCAGCCCAGAAAATGCCAGGGCGCCCCCAAACAGCCATTTGAATTCGCCCGCCTCCACCTGCCGGCGCTCGCGCCACAAGAAGGCAAGCAAGGCGCCATACAGGCTGAACACGGCGCCAGACGCACCGCCCGACACGGCCTGGTTGCCCTGCACCACCAGCGGCAGCAGGTTGCCCACAATGCCACTGCCCAGATACAGCAGCAGCAGGCGCCAAGGGCCCAGCAGGCGCTCCACCAGACGGCCGGCATCCCACAGCGCCCACATGTTGACCGCTAGGTGCACCACCCCCCGGTGCACAAACATGGCCGTCACCATGCGCCACCACTGCCCATCCTGCGTCGCAGGCCCAAAGTTGGCACCCCAGGCCAGCTGCACCTCGTTGGGCGAATGCCACCAGCCCGCGCCGGCAAGCAACATGGCCAGGAAAACCAGCACATTGATGGCCACCAGCGTGGTCACCACGGGCACCGTGCGCGCAGGGCTGCGCATCAAATCGGTCAGGGCCGGTGGGCGGGAAGAGGCAGGCTTGGTCATCAATAGGGACGCATCATCGCCCAAACGGTGCCGCCAGTGGCTCCCCGACAAACACGCCCTGGGCAGGCCAGGCCACGCTGCGCCAGTAGGCCTCCAGAGCGCTGACGCCCTGGGCGTAGTGCGCCAGCAGCAAGGCGGGGTGGGGAAACTTCTGCAGGTGGTTGCAAGGCTCACTCACCGTGCCATAGCTGGCCGTGGCGCCAGCCTCCAGCCAGTCCAGTGCGCTCATCTGGCCCTGTGCCTGGAGCAGCTGCCCGCCAAACGACGTGAGGTGGTCCGCCAGCGCGCCCGGCAGCCAGGCGATGCGCGCCATGTGCTCCTCGCGCACACTGCCGGTTTGGTAGAGGATCACACGGGGCAAGGGTTCGACCTGGCTGCTGTCCACACGGTCAATCTGCAAACCCGCGGCAGGCACCACCGCAGCGGCGGGAAACAGGGGCGCACGTACATTGCGCGCCTTGTCCGGGGTGGATACGAACACCGCGTGCGCCAGTGGCACGCCGCGCTTGCCCAGTTGCTGGTCCGCGGCCAGGCCACGGTCAATCAGCGCCTTGGCACTCTCCACGCTGCGGGCCGCCAGCAGCATGGAGGGCCGCAGACCGTCTTCCGTCTGCGCGGAGGTGAGTGCCCGGTTGAACAGCGGCGAGGGCTTGCTGGAGGCACAGGTGTTTTTGCAGACCTCGGGGTCAAAGCCCAGGGTGACGGCGGCGGTGATGCCATTGCACTCCACGGCATAGGGCTGGGCCCAGGCCAGCACCAAGGCACGGGCCTTGCCACCAAAGGCGGTCTTCAGTTGCGCTTGCAGCGGTTCGAACTCGGCCGCGCTGAGCACCGGCTTTACAGGCAGGTCCACGTACACCACCTGGCTGGCGTCCAGACCCCGCTGGCGCACATAGTAGTCGCCCACCGCCAGCGAATACGGGTCGGCCTGGTTGATCACCAGCCCCAGGTCGGCAGACACCAAGCGCTTGGGTCCCTGACTCACCACCTGTGCGCATACGCCGACGCCGAGCAGCAGCAACAGCGCGCAAAGCGCCTTACGGAGCCACCAACACAGCATCCAGCCACCCTCGCAAACTGTTGACAAAGGCCAGCCCCCGCGCACGCTGCAAGTCGTCCACCCGCACCACGGCCTCAGTCAAACGGCCGCTTTGCAGATGCACGGCCCGCCCTATGCCGGGCAACAGCCCGCTGGCTAGCGGCGGCGTGACCCAGCGGCCCTCCAGCAGCACCGCGATGTTGCCGCGCGTGCATTCGGTCACCTCGCCCTGGGCGTTAAACAGCACCGTGTCAAACACGCTGGCATCGACGGGCGTAAACGCGTCGTAGTGGGCGCGGTGTGTGGTCTTGTGGCGCACAAATTCGCTGTGGGCCTCTGCCAAGGGTACGCTGGCCAATTGGAGACGCACGGGCTGCAGCGTGTCCGCCAATGCAAAGGCCTGGGCCTGGAAATGTCCGTTGGCCGGCAACAGCAAGCGCACGCGATACGCGCCTTTGGGGTGCGTGGCAGCCAGGGTCTGCAGCGCTTGCTGGGCCCGGTGTCGGTCCCACGGCGTGGCAAAGTGCTGGGCCGCACCAGCCATGCGGTCCAGGTGCAAATCGACGTGCTGCAGCACACCGTCCCGCAGCGCTAGCGTCTCCAACAATTCAAACGGCTGGCTGGCGCGCTCCAGAAACATGCGCTTGCTGCGCCACTCGTTCCACTCGCCCTCGGCCTGTGCGTCGAAGGTAATGCCGCTGCCAATGCCGCAGCGCGCCGTGTCGCCCTGCACGGTGACCGTGCGAATCGCCACGTTGAAGGTGGCGTGGCCACCGGGCCGCACCACACCCACCGCACCGCAGTACACGCCGCGCGGTGCGGGCTCCAGCGCCTTGATCATGCGCATGGCCTGCACCTTGGGCGCCCCTGTGATAGAGCCGCAGGGAAACAGCGCCGTGAACACATCCAGCAGCGTGGTGCCGGGGCGCGTCTTCGCCTCCACGTCCGAGGTCATTTGCCACACGGTGGGCAGCGCCTCCAGGTGGAACAGGCGTGGCACCTGCACGCTGTGTGGCTGCGCGATGCGCGAGAGGTCGTTGCGGATCAGGTCCACGATCATCACGTTCTCGGCCCTCTCTTTGGGCGTGTTGCGCAGCTGCGTGGCGTTGGCCGCGTCGTCCACGGGCGTGGCGCCACGCGCGGCGGTGCCCTTCATGGGGCGACTGAGGATGCGCTCGCCATCCCAATCAAAAAACAACTCGGGCGAGACCGACAGTACCTGCTCAGAGCCCGCGTTGATAAAGGCGCTGTACGCACGCGGCTGGGCACGGCGCAGCGCCTGAAAATACGCCAGCGCGCTGCCCGAAAACTGCGCTTGCAGCGGTGCGGTGTAGTTGACCTGGTAGAGCTCACCGGCCGCAATCGCGCGGTGGATTTCGGCCATGTTGTGGTCAAACACGTCGCGCGCCACACCAGCGTCCCACACGACCGTAGGCTCGGCCTGGTGGTCTGCATGGGCTTCTGCCAAAGGCTGGGTGTGCACCCCAAACCAGGCCAGCGGACCGTCGGCCGCATGCACGTGCAGCGCCGCGTCAAACGCAGGCGCTGCCTCGTAGCGCACATAGCCCACACACCAGCACCCCTGGCGGCTCAGCGCGTCCACCTGCGCCAGCACCGCGACCACCTCGTCCACCGCATGCGC
Organism: Rhodoferax saidenbachensis; assembly: GCF_031457975.1. Taxonomy (GTDB): domain Bacteria; phylum Pseudomonadota; class Gammaproteobacteria; order Burkholderiales; family Burkholderiaceae_C; genus Allorhodoferax; species Allorhodoferax saidenbachensis_A. The sequence goes on along the minus strand of NZ_JAVDXO010000001.1, from coordinate 160,145 downwards.
CACCAGCACCTGATCGGGCTCACCAAACGCCAGCCGCAAAGCTTCTGCGCCAGGGTTGTGCGGATCACCAAAGTCAATCAGGGCATGGGGATGGGGCATAGGCGAAGTTCGGGGCCAGTCTTCAAGCCATTCAGGCCGCGATTTCCTTGGCGCTGATCTGGTACTTGAAGTCGTCGGGTGCGTAGGAATCCAAACGACCCGCCGCGGTCTCGGCCGCGGGGTACATGAAGAAGCCGAGCTTGGGGCCCTTGGACTGCGGCAGCACCACGTCATGGGCCACGTTGTAAGCCATCCAGTTGCCCTCCCAGCCGCCAAACAGGCCCTTGTTCACCGGGGCTACCAATGGGTTCTTGGCCGTCTTGATCCACTCGGGGCTTTCTTGGCGCATCACCTTGGCCACATCGGCCGGGTCCATGCCCACCCAGCCTTGGCCCTTGAGGTAGACCTCGGCACGGCAGTGCTGCGCGCCCTTCAGGCTGGCGGAGTTGCCGCCCAGCTCGCGGTAGCCAAAGGCGCTTGGCGCCACACGCAGGCCGTACACATCGCGGGCAGGAATGCCCACGGCGCGGCACAGGCCCACAAACAGCGCGTTCAGGTCCGCACACTTGCCGCCCAGGTTGTTGGTTTCCAGCATGGTCTTGATGTCGCCTTCGCCACAGCCGCGCACCTTGGGTTCGCGGTAGGTGTTGGTGACGATCCAGTCGAACAGCATCTGGGCCTTCTCGACATCCGTCTTGGCGCCGCGTGTAGCCTCTACCGCGGTGCTGCGCACAATGCCGTCCGTGGGCAGTAGAGCCGTTGGTTGGGTCCAGTACTTGAGCGTGGTGGCATCTTCGGCCACAGCCACTTTGCGCGCCCAGTCCTGCTTGCGGTTCTGGGTCTGGATGCGGCTGGTCAACTCCACATAGGGCTTGGCTTCGTTCTCGGCAAACTCCACGTAGAGCATGCGCGCACCGGTGGTGTTGTCGTCTTCGATGCGGGCCGTGCCGTTGCTGCTGTAACTGCTCTCCAGGGATTTTTGCCAGTCGCTGTTGACCGAAGGAATGGGCAACCACAGACGCGTGCCGCCCTGGGGCTTGGCAATGTCCACGCGGGTGGTCACCTCAAAGGTGCGCCAGGTGCCGGGAATGGGGGAGAACTGGCGCTCGGCCGTGCTGGCGGTCTGTGCAAAATTGATAGCAGGTAGCGCAGTGCTGGCAAGGGCTACAGCCGAATTCTTTATAAAAGTACGGCGCGAAGCCGCGCAGGAAGCCACGGGGGCAGCAGAAGTGACGGGGGCCATGCAGAGATCTCCGGGTGAATGAAAAGGCAGCGCGTACGGCGTAACACAAAGTACCCCGGGGTGGCGCAGGCGTGATTATCCCTGCTGCCTGTATATTCAGCCCTCCCCTGCCCCAATGGCACCCCTGCCCTCCCCCGTTTGAGCTCAGACTTCTTCTCCCTGCCGCCTGCCAGCGCCGCCCTGGCCCAGCACGCCTTGCATGCCTTTGAGCAAGTGATGGGCACCACCACGGGCTTTCGCAGCCGCCCCGGCCAGCACCAGATGGCCCAGACCGTGGCCGCCACCCTGGCCCAGGCCGATATTGGCGAGCACCCCAACCCCACCAAGGCCATCGCCGTCATCCAGGCCGGTACCGGCGTGGGCAAGAGCGCAGCCTATGCCAGCACCGCCATTGCCATGGCACTGGAACGCAAGACGCGCGTGATCATCAGCACTGCCACCGTGGCGCTGCAAGAGCAGCTCATGACCAAGGACCTGCCGGCGCTGGCGCGCAGCATGGACCAGCCCTTTGCCTACGCGCTGGCCAAGGGCCGCGGGCGCTACGTCTGCAAGGTAAAGTTGGAGCGGCTGGTGGGCAGCGGCGCGGCCGAGGACGACATGTTTGACGACGACCTGCCACAGCCCAAGGTGTCGGCCCTGTCGCAAGAGGCCGTCGAAGAACGCCGCCAGTCACTCTACGAGAGCATGGCCCACAAGCTGGCCGTGGTGAGCTGGGACGGCGACCGCGACACCCTGGCCGACACGCCCGACCCGCGCGACTGGTCGGCAGTGGCCGCTGAGCGCCACACCTGCACCGCACGCCACTGCCCGCGCTACAAGGAGTGCAGCTACTACAACGCGCGCACCCGCCTCGCCGAGGCGAATGTCATCGTGGCCAACCACGACCTGGTGTTGGCCAGCCTGGGCATGAAGACCTTGCCCGACCTGGACAACTGCCTGGTAGTGTTTGACGAAGGCCACCACCTGCCTGCAGTCGCCCTGGACCAGTTTTCCAGCGCCATGGACCTGTCCAACCTGCGCTGGCTGGACAAGCTGCCCAAGACCATGAACGAGGTGGCTGGCAAGCTGGCCCTGCACATCGGCGAAGACGTGCAGACCGTAACCAGCCAGCTCAAGGGTGCACTCACCACACTGGCCCGCATGGCCATGGACCTGGTCTGGGCCCAGACGGGCCAGAACGCGCGCGGCGAAGGCAACGACGGTACGCTGCGTTTTGCCATGGGCGTGCTGCCCGAGGCGCTGGTGGACCCGGTGACGCAAATCCACGCGCAGGCGAATGGCCTGTCCAAAACACTTGAGGCCTTGGGGGTGGACGTGAAAGCCATCGCCAAGGATGACCCTTCGCAAGCCGTGCTGTGCGCCCAGCTCTATGCCCAGCTGGGCGGCCTGGCGCCGCGCCTGGGCAGCCTGGTGTCCACCGCCAACCTGCTGCTGGAACATGGCGAGCAGCCGCTGGCCAAATGGCTGCAGGCCGAGAGTGAAAACGGCTACCTGACCATGACGGCGCACGCCTGCCCCATCGTGCCGGGCGATTTGCTGCGTCAGTTTTTGTGGAGCCAGGTGCGCGGTGCCATCGTGACCAGCGCCTCGCTCACCAGCTGCGGCAGTTTTGACTACTTCTTGAAAGAAGCGGGCCTGTCCAACAAAGATTACGTGACAGCACTGGAAGTGGCCAGCCCCTTTAACTACAGCGCCCAGGGCAGCCTGACCGTGGTGCACACCCAGGCCGACCCCAAGCACGCCGACGCTTACACCGCCGAGATGGTGCGCGCGCTCATGGACGATATTGAGCAGGTCAAGCGCGGCGCGCTGGTGCTGTTCACCAGCCGCGCGCAGATGCGCGCCGCCACCGACGCGCTGCCCGGCCATTTGATGGACATGGTGTTGGTGCAAGGCACGCAGTCGCGCACACGCCTGCTGGCGGCCCACACCGAGCGTGTGGAGAGCGGCATGCCCTCGGTGTTGTTTGGCCTGCAAAGCTTTGGCGAGGGGTTGGACCTGCCCGGTGCGCTGTGCGAGACCGTGTTCATTGCCAAGTTGCCGTTTGCGCCGCCCAGCGACCCCGTGGACGAGGCGCGCGCTGAATGGCTGCGCAGCGTGGGGCGTGATCCGTTCAACGAGTTGGTGATCCCCGCCACCGGTGTGAAACTGCTGCAATGGACCGGCCGCGCCATCCGCACCGAAGAAGACCGTGCGCAGGTCATTTGCTACGACAAGCGGCTAACCCAAACCAGCTATGGCAAGCGGATGTTGGCCGGGTTGCCGGCGTACAAATTGGGCGCTCGCCAGGCAAATTAGGCCGCGCCAAAATGCTCCAGCACGAAGTCCAAAAAACTGCGTAGCTTGGGCGTCAAGCGCCGGTCCGGCGCATAGAGGACATGGAAGGCGCGTGACGGCACAGGGAACGCTTCCAACACAGGCACCAACGTACCCGCCGCCAAATCGGCCTGCACCAGTTCCCACGACTGCATGAGCAGGCCCATGCCCGCGCGTGCAGCCATCAGCAGCGACTCCCCGTTATCGACCCGCAGCTTGCCCGCAATGGGCACGGTGATTGGCCCCTGCGGGCCTTTGAAGGTCCAACGCGCATGCAGGTCGCTGTGGGAGAAGCCCAGGCATTCGTGTTGCGTCAGGTCTTGGGGGTGGGTGATGGCCGGGCGACTAGCCAGATAGGCAGGCGCTGCGGTCAGGCATAGCCGGTACGGTGACAGCGCGCGGGCAATGAGGCCGCTGTCCGCCAACTCGCCCACCCGAAACACGATATCGAAGCCCTCGTCAATCAGGTCCACATAGCGGTTGGACAGTGCCATGTCGATGGTCACATCGGGGTACCTGCGCAAGTAATCCGGCAGGCGTTGCGACAGTGCATGGATGCCGAACGTGACTGGGGCGTTGATGCGCAAGCGCCCTCGGGGCGTGGCGCCACTGATGGCGGCAACGCCTTCGGCCGCCTCCACTTCCGCCAGGATGATCTTCACCCGCTCGTAAAACGCCGTTCCGGCTTCGGTCAGGTGCTGCCGGCGTGTGGTGCGCTGAATCAGGCGCACGCCCAGGTGCTGCTCCAGCGTTTGTACATGCTTGCCCACCAGCTGCGACGACATGCGCAAGGCATCACCGGCGGCGGAAAACGAGCCTGCCTCCACGGCCTTGGCAAAAACACCCATGCTTAAAAAGCGGTCCATTACAAACAATTCATTTCAAGTAATGACTATTTTTCACTATTTATCCAGATTCGTTTCAATTCTACAGTTCAGGCTCCACTTCACAAGGAGCTACACATGAAAGTTGCAATCATCGGAACAGGGAATATGGCCACCGGCCTGGCATCGGCATGGGCCGCAGCGGGGCACACGGTCAGCATTGGGGCCCGCGACCCCGCCAAGGCCGCCGCGTTGGCCGACAAGGTCGGTCACGGCGCCGTCGGCGGTGGCGTGGCCGCGGCTGCGCAACTGGCAGACATCGTGGTGCTGGCTGTGCCCTATGGCGGCGCCGCAGACGCGATCCAGCAGGCGGGCGGTCTGGCAGGCAAGGTGGTGGTCGACATCATCAACCCCATCAGCGCGGACTACAAAGAACTGGTCGTGGGCCACACCACCTCGGCCGCCGAAGAAATCCAGAAGCTGGCGCCGCAAGCCCGGGTGGTGAAGGCGTTCAACACCATCTTCGCCGGACTGCTGGCGCCCGAGGCACGGAAGGGCAAAACATTGCAGGTGTTTGTGGCCGGCAACGACGCGGCGGCCAACGCCGCGGTATCTGAACTGGTGCGTTCTGCCGGGTTTGAAGCCGTGGACTCCGGCGCACTCTCCAACAGCCGCTACCTGGAGCCCATCGGGGAAATGAACATCCACTTCGGCTTCTTCCTGGGCAAAGGCCCGGTGGTGGCACCGGCCTGGGTACAGGTCTAGGCACCGTTCACGGCGTCGCGCTTCTGGCTGCCTTGGTAGGCGGTCAGCACCTGCGTGGCGACCATGTCCAGCGCAGGGCGCGTGTTGCCCTGCTTGTCGGTCCACACCTTGGGTGTGAGCGCGCCGGCCAGTGCCACGGCGTCACCATCGTCCAGCGCCATCAAGGTGGCGCTGGCCTCGGCGGCAAACGCAATCACGTTGACGATCAGGCTTTCACCATCACCGGTCGTGGCCTTGACCTTGGCCAGCGCAAAGCTGCTGCCGTTCTTGCCCTGCCGGGTTTCGGCCAGGCCCACCAGGGTGCCCGCAATCAATCCTTCCACCATCGTGTTTCCTCTCGCCCCAGGGGGCAACCACTACAATCGCGCACCCTTTTCAAGTGCGCTTTCCATGACCGACACCAACGCTACCTGGCGAAACCGCAGCCTGCAGGCCGTCTGGCATCCGTGCACCCAAATGAAGCTGCACGGCACACCCGACAGCCCCCGCCAGCCGCTGGTCCCGATTGTGCGGGCAGACGGCGTGTGGCTGGAAGACGCAGAGGGCCAGCGCTACCTGGATGGCATCAGCTCCTGGTGGGTCAACCTGTTTGGCCACAACCACCCCGCCATCCGCGCTGCGCTGGTGGACCAGCTGGAGCGCCTGGACCATGTGATGCTGGCGGGCTTCACGCACCCGCCCGTGGTGGAGCTGTCCGAGCGGCTGGCAAAGCTCACCGGCCTGGGCCATGCGTTCTACGGCAGCGACGGTGCCTCTGCCACCGAGATTGCGCTCAAGATGAGCGCGCACTACTGGCGCAATGCGGGCCGGGCCGAAAAATGCCAGTTTGTGGCACTGGAAGGCGGCTACCACGGCGAGACCGTGGGCGCACTGGGTGTGACCGATATTCCGCTGTTCCGCACCGCCTATGCGCCGCTGCTGCGCCTGGCCGCCACCGTGCCCAGCCCCGATGCGCGCCGTGCCACCACCGGGCAAACGGCGGAGCAAGTGGCAGAGGCCGCGGCCGACCAACTGGAAGCTTGGCTCCAAGCGCACCACCAAACCACGGCAGCCATCATTGTGGAACCCCTGATCCAGTGCGCCGCCGGCATGGTCATGCACCATCCGCGCTACCTGCAGCGCGTGCGGGCGTTGTGTGATCAGTACGAAGTGCACCTGGTTGCCGACGAAATTGCCGTGGGCTTTGGCCGCACAGGCACCATGTTTGCGCACCAGCAGGCGGGCATTCGGCCAGACTTCATCTGCCTGTCGAAAGGCCTCACCGGCGGCACCCTTCCCTTGTCGGCCGTGCTGACCACCGACACGGTGTACCAGGCGTTCTACGACGAAGATGTGGCGCGTGGTTTTCTGCACTCGCACAGCTACACCGGCAACCCGCTGGCCTGCCGCGCCGCGCTGGCCACGCTGGACCTGTTCGAGCAGACAGGCATTCTGGAAAAAAACGTACAGACCTCGGACCAGCTGTGGGCCCAGTTCGCCCCGCTGACCGATCACCCGCGCGTGCACCACGCGCGCCGCCTGGGCATGGTGTTCGCGTGGGATGTGCCCAACCGCTTACCCGACTTTGCCAAGCGCTTTGCGGCCCATGCACTGGCTCGCGGCGCCGTGCTGCGCCCCATCGGCCACACGGTCTACGCCATGCCGCCCTATGTGATCAGCGAGGCCGAAGGTGCGCTGCTGGCACAAGCAGCCCTTGGGGCGCTGGAAGCCACGCTGGCAGAGGAGTCTGCGGGTCGTCCCCAATCCACCACCGGAGTTGTCGATGGCGTCTGAACCCGCATGCATCTTTGTCACCGGCACCGACACCGGGGTGGGCAAGACCCTGATCAGTGCCGCGCTGCTGCACGCCTATCGCCAGCACTACGCGCGCGTGGTGGGCATGAAGCCCGTGGCCGCCGGACTGGAGCTGCGCGATGGCCAGTGGGTCAGCGACGACGTGCAAGCCTTATCCGCAGCTTCCAGTATCACCGCACCGGCGCGGCTGACCAACCCGGTGGCACTGCACCACGCCATGTCGCCGCACCTGGCGGCCCGGCTGGAAGACCGCCACGTCACGGTGGCCGAACTGCTGGCCGCCCAGCGCGAGCTGGCCACGCTATGCGACGCCATGGTGGTGGAAGGCTCGGGCGGTTGGCGCGTGCCCGTCAACGACACCGAAACATTGGCCGACTTCGCCATCGCACTGCAAGCGCCGGTGGTGCTGGTAGTGGGCATGCGCCTGGGCTGCCTGAACCATGCGCTGCTGACCGCCGAAGCCATACGCCGCGATGGCCTGACACTGGCCGGTTGGGTCGCCAACACCGTGTCGCCCGACATGCCCGTGTTGGCCGAGAACATCGACACGTTGCGCCAGACCCTGGACGCGCCGCTGCTGGGCGTGGTGCCCTGGTCGGCCGCGCCGGATGCGCGCCATATCACCCTGGAGCTGCCCGCACCATGACCGTTAGTTGGCTGGATGAATTTGCGCCACGCATTGCTGCGCTGGAGGCCCAAACCCTGCTGCGCCGCCGCCGCGTGGTCACACCGCTGGATGGGGCGCGTTTGCTGGTCGATGGCGAAGCCCTGCTGTCGTTTTGCAGCAATGACTACCTGGGCCTGGCCCAGGACCCGCTGCTGCGTACCGCGGTGCATGCGGCCGTAGACGCGTATGGCGTGGGCGCGGGCGCCTCACCCATGGTCAGCGGCTACAGCGCGGCCAACGCGGCGCTGGAAGACGAACTGGCCCAGGCCGTGGGCCTGCCGCGTGCGCTGTATTTTTATGCCGGCTACTCCACTAACGCCAGCGTACTGCCGGCCCTGGTGGGGCCGGGGGACGCACTGTTCTCCGACCGCCTGAACCATGCCTGCCTGATTGACGGTGCGCGCCTGTCCAAGGCCAAGATTCACCGTTATGCACATGCCGATCTGGCAGCCCTGGGGCGCCTGCTGGCCGAGTCGCCCGCGTGCAAAAAGCTGGTCGTCAGCGACGCCGTGTTCAGCATGGACGGCGATGTAGCCGACATCCCTGCCCTGCTGGCACTGTGCGAGCAACACGACGCGCTGCTGATGCTGGACGATGCCCATGGCCTGGGTGTACTGGGTCCGCAAGGTCGGGGTGCACTGGCCGCTGCGGGGCTAACCGGGACGCAGGCCTCGCGCCGCGTGCTCTACATGGCGACGCTGGGCAAGGCCCTGGGCGTGGCCGGTGCTTTTGTGGCGGGAGATGCCACACTGATCGAATGGCTGCTGCAGACCACGCGCAGCTACACCTACGCCACGGCCGCACCCGCCTTGCTGGCGGAAGCGGTGCGCGCAGGCCTGCGCTGCGTGCTGGGTGAAGACGGCGACCACCGCCGCACGCATTTGCGGGGGCTGATTGCCCAGCTGCGTGCGGGCCTGGCACCGGGTGCCCACCCCGCAATCGATGCGCGCGGCTGGACCCTGATGCCCTCCAGCACACCCATCCAACCACTCATCATCGGCAGCAATGCCGATGCCATGGCCCTGACCCAGCAGCTGCGGGCACAGGGGTTTTGGGTGCCAGCAATTCGCCCACCCACCGTACCCGTGGGCACCGCGCGGTTGCGCATTGCGCTGTCCGCCGCGCACACGCAGGACGATGTGCGGCACCTGCTCAGCGCGCTGTACGCGCTGGCGCAGGCCTCGGCCTCTGCCGCCCTTTAGGCCGCAGGAGTCGTGTTGCGGGTCTTCAGGCCCAGCTTGCTCAGCAGGGTCACGTCGGCGCCAACATCAGGGTTGCCGGTGACCAGCAGCTTGTCGCCGTAGAAGATGGAGTTGGCGCCGGCCATGAAGCACAGGGCCTGCACCGCATCGCCCAGCTGCTGACGTCCGGCCGACAGCCGCACACGTGCTTTGGGCATGAGGATGCGGGCCACCGCAATCACGCGCACAAAGTCAAATGGATCGATCGGGTCGCTGTCGGCCAGCGGCGTACCGGGCACACGCACCAGGCTGTTAATGGGGACCGACTCTGGGTACGGAGACAGGTTGGCCAGCTGCGCCAGCAAGCCCGCACGGTGAACCGGCGCTTCGCCCATGCCCACGATGCCGCCGCAGCAGACGCTGATGCCGGCAGCACGCACATGGCCCAGTGTGTTCAGGCGGTCCTGGTAGCTGCGGGTGTCCACCACATCGGTGTAGTACTCGGGCGCGGTGTCCAGGTTGTGGTTGTAGTAGTCCAGCCCGGCGTCGCGCAGCTGGGTGGCGTGGTGCGACTCCAGCATGCCCAGCGTGGCACAGGTCTGCATGCCCAGGCCCTTCACCGCGCTGACCAGCTCGGCCACCTTCTCCACATCGCGGTCTTTGGGGGCACGCCAGGCGGCGCCCATGCAGAAGCGTGTGGCACCCGCGTCCTTGGCGGCTTGCGCAGCGCGTACCACTTCGTCCACTTCCATGAGCTTTTGTGCCTTGACGCCCGTATCGAATTCCGCCGATTGGGGACAGTAGCCGCAGTTCTCGGGGCAGCCGCCGGTTTTGACGGACAGCAGCGTGGCAAGCTCAATGTCACCCTCGGGCCAGTGCTGGCGGTGCACGGTCTGCGCCTGGTGCACCAGGTCCAGCAGCGGCGTGTCCAGCAGGGCTTGCACGGCATCTACGCTCCAGGTGGTTGATGCACTGTGGCCGCTGTCTGTGCGCTTGGGCTGAAAGTGCAGGGTTTGGGCGGCGGGGGAATGTTCTAGTGTTGTTGTCATATGTCTCTCTCAAAAAAACCCAGCCGCTTATTGTTCTACAAAAGCGCGCTCTACGACATAGTCCCCTGGGGTGGTCGTGTTGCCTTCCTTGAAGCCCTTCGCGTCCAGAATCTCGCGCATGTCTTTGTTCAGGCCGGGGCTGCCGCAGATCATGATGCGGTCGGTCGCGGGGTCCAGCGGCGGCAGGCCCAGGTCGGCAGGCAGCTTGTCGGTTTCGATCAGCGTGGTGATGCGGCCCTGGTGCTCAAACGCCTCGCGGGTGACCGTGGGGTAATAGAGCATCTGGTTGGTCACCATTTCACCCAGGAACTCGTGCTTGGGCAGCTCGTTCTTGAAGTAGTCGTGGTAGGCCAGCTCTTTGACCTCTCGCACACCGTGTACCACGATCACTTTTTCAAACTTCTCGTAGGTCTCGGGGTCGCGCGCCACGCTCAAGAACGGCGCCAGGCCCGTGCCGCTGCCCAGCAGGTACAGGTTCTTGCCGGGCAAGAGGTAGTCAATCAGCAGCGTGCCGGTGGGCTTGCGGCCGACCACAATCTTGTCGCCCACCTTGATGTGTTGCAGCTTGGAGGTCAGCGGGCCGTCCTGTACCTTGATGCTCAAAAACTCCAGATGCTCTTCGTAGTTGGCGCTGACGATGGAGTAGGCGCGCAAGAGCGGCTTGCCGTTTTCCTGGCGCAGGCCAATCATGGTGAAGTGACCATTGGAAAAACGCAGGGCCGGATCCCGAGTGGTGGTGAAACTGAACAAACGGTCTGTCCAGTGGTGTACGCTTAAAACTGTTTCTTCCAGAAATGCACTCATGGGGGCCTTGGGTGAGGGTCAGTCAGTGGGGAATGCCCGCGGTCACTTCCGGCTAGGGCGAAACCCTATATTGTAAAACTCCATACCCCCAAGACTTGTTATATCGATATTGATTTGAGTCATTAGCGCAACCCCATGCCGAACACCGCCACCCCGCCCCAAACCGCTCCCGCCACCCTGCTGGTGGCCTGCCTGTGCGCCCAATGGTGCGGCACCTGCAACGACTACCAGCCGCTGTTTGCACAACTGCAAACCGACTTTCCAGGGGCCAAGTTCGTGTGGGTGGATATTGAGGACGAAGCCGATCTGGTGGACCCGATCGAGGTGGAGAACTTTCCCACGCTGCTGATTGCCACCGGCGAGACGCCCCGCTTCTTTGGCACCGTGATGCCGCATGGGGAAACCCTGCGCCGCCTGCTGCAGTCCACCACCGAGGCAGGTGCCACCACGGTGGTCGATCCCGAGGTGGTGGCCCTGGCTCAGCGCTTGCGCGCGCGCTGAGGTGCCTGCAGCGCGGCCAGTAGCCGCGCGCCCTCGGGCCCGACCCAATCCAGCGCACCGCGCATCGTGCTCTGCGCCCGACCTTGGGGGTCGATCAGCACTGTGGAGGGGTAAATGCGAATGCCCCAGGCCTTGGCCAAGTCACCTTGCACATCGCGCACCACGGGCAGCTGCAAGCCGGTGCCCTGCACAAAGCGCTGCACCGCGTCGGGCGATTCCTTGAGGTTGATGGTGATGACTGCCAAGCGCTGGGCTTCGCGTTCTGCCAGCGCTTGCAGCGAAGGTATTTCGGCGCGGCAGGGTTCGCACCAGCTGGCCCAGAAATTCAGCAGAACTGCACGGCCGCGCAAGTCAGCCAGTTTCCAATGCACACCTACCTGGTCCACCAGCGGCAGCGCTGGCATGGCTTGGCCGCGAGGCCATGGCTGCACGTCAAACCCTGCGGTGGGTTCCGCCGCCTGTGTGCCCCCAGGTGCCGCGGCGGTCCAGGCGGACAGCCCGGCGATCAATACAGTGCGCCGGGACGCGTGCACGGATCAGAGCTTGGCCGTCACCCAGGCCTGCACGCTGGCCAGCGCGCCGGCCAGCTTGGCAGGCTCGGTACCACCGGCCATGGCCATGTCGGCCTTGCCGCCGCCCTTGCCGCCCACTTGCGCGGCTACAAAGTTGGCCAGCTCACCGGCCTTGACCTTGCCCGTGGTGTCGTTGGTGACGCCCGCAGCGATCTGCACCTTGTCACCATCCACCGCGCCCAGCACGATGACGGCGGTCTTGAGCTTGTCCTTGAGCTTGTCCATGGTGTCACGCAGGGTCTTGGCGTCGGCGCCGTCCAGCTTGGCAGCCAGCACCTTCACACCATTCACGTCCACCGCACTGCCCACCAGCTCGTCGCCCTGGGCAGACGCCAGCTTGCCCTTCAAGGCCGCCACTTCTTTTTCCAGCGCCTTCACTTGGTCCAGCACCTGGCCCAGGCGATTGCCCAGCTCAGCCACGGGGGCCTTCAAGGTGGAGGCCGCAGCGTTCACCGTGGTTTCCAGGTCTTGCAGGTAGGCCAAGGCGCCCTGCCCGGTCACGCCTTCGATACGGCGCACACCCGCAGCCACGCCGCCTTCTGCCACCACCTTGAACAAACCGATATCGCCGGTGCGCTGCACGTGGGTGCCACCGCACAGTTCGGTGGTGCTGCCGATGTCGAGCACGCGCACGACCTCGCCGTACTTCTCGCCGAACAGCATCATGGCGCCGGTTTGCTTGGCGGCCTCGATGTCCATCAAGCGCGCCTGGGTGGCCGCATTGCTCAGGATTTCTGCATTCACAATGGTTTCGATCTGCTGCACCTGCGCGTCGGTGACAGGCGCGTTGTGCGCGAAGTCAAAGCGGGTGCGCTCGGCGTTCACCAAGCTGCCCTTTTGCTGCACGTGGTCGCCCAGCACTTCGCGCAGGGCTTTGTGCAGCAAGTGGGTGACCGAGTGGTTGCGCTGAGTTGCTGCACGTTGGGCGGCGTCCACATGGGCCGTCACTGCGTCGCCAACGCGCAAAACGCCAGTCTTCAGCGTGCCATGGTGGCCAAACACATCGGCCTTGATCTTTTGCGTATCGCCCACTTCAAACAGTCCAGCGTCCGAGAACACCGCACCCTCGTCACCCACCTGACCACCGCTCTCGGAATAGAAAGGCGTGGTGTCCAGCACCAGCACGCCTTCTTGACCGGCTTTGAGCTCGGCAACCGGCGTACTGTCTGCGTAGAGTGCTACGATTTTGCTAGCTTGTGTGAGGTGCTCGTAACCTACGAAAGTGTTGCCCGCGCCGGTGTATTCCAGCGCCTTGTCCATCTTGAACTTGCCTGCAGCGCGGCCTTTGGCTTTTTGCTGCTCCATCGCGGCCTTGAAGCCCGCTTCGTCCACGTCCACACCGTTTTCACGGCACACATCGGCCGACAAGTCGAGAGGGAATCCGTAGGTGTCGTGCAGCTTGAAGGCTACTTCGCCGGGCAGCACTTTCACGCCGCCGGCCAGGGCTTCGTCCAGGATTTGCATGCCGGTGGCCAAGGTTTCAAAGAAGCGCTCTTCTTCCACGCGCAGCACTTCGGTGATGCGGGCTTCCTGGCTAGCAAGGTGGGGGTAGGCCGCGCCCATCACCTGCACCAGGTCTTTGACCAGCTTGTGGAAGAACGGGGTCTTCTGGCCCAGCTTGTAGCCATGGCGGATCGCGCGGCGCACGATGCGGCGTTGCACGTAGCCGCGGCCTTCGTTGCTGGGGATCACGCCGTCGCTCACCAAAAAGGCGGTGGCGCGGATGTGGTCGGCAATCACGCGCAGGGACTTGTTGCCCAGGTCGGTACAACCCGTTTCGCGGGATGCGGCCTTGATCAGCGTGTCGAACAGGTCAATCTCGTAGTTGCTGTGCACGTGCTGCAGGATGGCGGCCAGGCGCTCCAGGCCCATGCCGGTGTCCACGCAGGGCGCGGGCAGCGGGGTCACGGCGCCGGTCTCGTCCATGTTGAACTGCATGAACACGTTGTTCCAGATTTCGATGAAACGGTCGCCGTCTTCATCGGGGCTGCCTGGGGGGCCGCCGGGGATGTGGTCGCCGTGGTCGTAAAAGATCTCCGAGCATGGGCCGCAAGGGCCGGTGTCGGCCATCATCCAGAAGTTGTCACTCTTGTAGCGGCCGCCCTTGTTGTCACCAATGCGGATGATGCGTCCCTCTTGCTTCACGCGTTCAGGCGTCCAGCCGGACTTGACAAAAATATCTTCCCAGATGGCGTAGGCCTCGTCGTCTTCCTGGTAGACCGTGGCGTACAACTTTTCGGCGGGGAGCTTGTAAACGGTGGTCAACAACTCCCAAGCCCAGTTCAGACTCTCCTTCTTGAAATAGTCGCCAAAGCTCCAGTTGCCCAGCATCTCGAAGAAGGTGTGATGGCGGGCGGTGTAGCCCACGTTTTCCAGGTCGTTGTGCTTGCCACCGGCGCGCAAGCAGGCTTGCACGGACGCAGCGCGCACATAAGAGCGCTTATCAGTGCCCAGAAACACGTCCTTGAACTGCACCATGCCCGAGTTGGTGAACATCAGCGTGGGGTCATTGCCTGGCACCAGCGGGCTGGACGCGACCACGGTGTGGCCCTTGGAGGCAAAGAAGTCGAGGAAGGTTTTGCGAATGTCGGAAACACTCATTACAGGCTGGGTCATGTCTGGTTTTCTTCGCGCGTGGGGTCTATGGAACCTTCTATTATCGCCGCCCCCGGTGCCGGGCTGGCGTTGCATCCAAAGTCGGGGTGGCAACCATTGGGGGGCGGGTTAATACCGAGCACGGACACACCGAATAACAACTAACATGTTAGTCATGACGCAGGCCAGTACCACCCCCACCACCGATGAGGCCACCAGCCAGCGTGCCCGGGCTTACCAGGGCTTTACCCAGCAGATCTTCAACGGCGGCATACGGGCCGGGCAGTTCATCTCGCAGCGCGAGCTGATGCTGCTGCTGGACATGCCGCTGGGCGCCGTGCGCGAGATGATTCCACGGCTGGAAGCGGCTGGTTTGGTGAAGACCGTGCCCCAGCGTGGCCTGCAGGTGGCGCATGTGGACCTGAAGCTGATCCGCAATGCCTTTCAGGTGCGCTCCATGCTGGAGCGCGAGGCCGTGCAGCACTTTGTGCGCACCGCCAGCGAGGCCGAGCTGACCGCGATTGAGGCCAGCCACCGCCAGATCCTGGAACGCGCCAACGCCCCCGACGCGCTGAACGACCGCAGTCTGCTGGACGACGCCCAGGCCGTGGACTGGGGCCTGCACGACCGCATGATCGATGCACTGGGCAACGACATCCTCTCTGACATGTACCGCGTGAACAGTCTGCGCGTGCGCCTGATCAAGCTGGAACACAGCGTGATCACCCCTGGCCGGCTGGTGCCCGCCATGCAGGAGCACTTGCACTTTATTGATGCACTGCGCCAGCGCGATGCGGCGCTGGCCGTGGAACTGCTGGAGGCCCATATCAGCAGCGCCCGCAACCGCGTAATGCATGCGCCGCTGGAGCAAGTGCGCAGCGAATGGAATCTTCCCACCTCAACCGATAGGAGAACTCTTTGAACCCAGCGATCCAAGGCCTGTGGCCTGCCCTGTTGCTGCCCGTCAGCACCACGGGCGTGCTCGATACGCCCCGCACCATTGCCCACGCTCAGCGCTTGCTAGCCGCTGGCTGTGACGGCGTCACCCTATTTGGCACCACGGGCGAGGGCCCTGCCTTCACCATGGCCGAGCGCAAGGGCCTACTGAAATCCCTGTTGGGGAGCGGCGTGAAGCCGGACCAGATGGTGGTCACCATCACCGCATTGGCGCTGGGCGACGCGATTGAGCTGGGGCAGCACGCGGCCCGCCATGGCGTGCATCGCCAGATGCTGATGCCGCCCTTCTTCTTCAACCAACCCAAGGACGCCGGCATCATCGAAGCCGTGTCCCAGGTGGTGCGCGGCATTGGGGATGACGACCTCAAGCTGCTGCTCTACCACTTCCCCGCCATGAGCACGTTTGGTTTTTCGCACGCGGCCATTGCCGAGCTGGTGCGACGCCACCCCCAGCAAGTGGTGGGGGTGAAGGACAGCAGCGCCAACCTGGAGCACTCGCTGGCGCTGACCAAGACCTTTCCTGATCTGGCCATCCTGGTGGGTGCAGAGCCCCATGTGGCCCCCGTGATGGCGCAGGGCGGTGCGGGCTCCATCAACGGGCTGGCCAATATTGCGCCCCGGCTGATGCGCCGGGTGATGAGCAAACCCAGTCAGGTGGAACCGGAAGACGCGCAGCTGATTCTGGACATCCTCGCACTGATGTCGGCGCGCCCCGACATGCCGTTTGTCGGCGTCTACAAAGGCATGCTGGCCGAGCAAACCCGCGACGATGCATGGCTGCACATGCGTGCGCCGCTAAGCCCACTGGACCCCACCGAGCTGGCCATTGTGCGCAGCGGTTATCGTGCGCTGGGGGCTAGGCTGGACCGGCTGTAAACACACCCCCCAGGAAATCCATAAAAACCACAGGAGACAAAACCATGAACCAAGCCAACCACCTGAACCGCCGGGCCCTGCTGGGTGCCGCTGCCGCCCTGGGCGCGACCGCCCTGCCCGCCCTGGCGCAGGCCAAGACCGTGCTGCGTATTTCCACCCCCGCGGTGCCCGACGACTGGCATGCCAAGATGTGGACCGTGTTCAAGGAGCATTTGGAAAAAACGGCGCCCGGCGAATTCGATGTGCAGATCAACCTGAACGCCACGCTGTTCAAGCAAGGCACCGAGCCCGCCGCCATGGCGCGTGGCAACCTGGAGCTGTCCAGCATCTCGGCATTTGACATTGCCAAACTGGTGCCCGAGTTCTCCATCTTCACCGCGGGCTACGTGGTGCGCGACCCCGACCAACAGCAAAAGGTTTTCAACGGCCCCATTGGTGCTGAGTTGTTCAAGCTGGTGTCTGAAAAGATGGAGGTCACACCACTGGCCACCGTGTACCTGGGCACCCGCCAGGTGAACCTGCGCGAGGCCAAACCCGTCAAGACCCCGGCCGACCTCAAGGGCGTGAAGCTGCGCATGCCAGGCTCCAAGGAATGGCTGTTCCTGGGCGATGCGCTGGGCGCCACCGCCACACCACTGGCCTTTGGCGAGGTCTACATGGGCCTGAAGACCGGCACCATAGACGGCCAAGACAACCCACTGCCCTCGGTGCGCGCCGCCAAGTTCTATGAAGTGACCAAGCAACTGGTGCTGACCAGCCATTTGGTGGACGGCATCTTCATTGCCATTTCCAACAAGAGCTTCAACGCGCTGACCGCCGCGCAAAAGCAAAAGGTGACCGCGGCCGCCCAGGCCGCGGCCGCCTACAACAACGAGAACCGCATCAAGGAAGAAGGCCAGTTGGTGGAGTTCTTCAAGAAGGAAGGCCTCCAGGTCGTTACCCCCGATGTGGACGCCTTCCGCAAATCGGTGCAAGCCACTTACCAGGCATCGGACTACGCCAAGGTCTGGCCCAAGGGCTTGCTGGACCGCATCAACGCCACCAAGTAAGCGGCACATAGACCATGTTGCGTCGATTGCAACAGGCCGCCAACCTACTGGGCGGCGGCCTTTTTCTGATCCTGTTTGTGGTGTTCATCGTCCAGATCATTGCGCGCTTTTTCTTCAACAAGCCGCTGCCGTGGACCGATGAGGCTGCTGTCATTCTCTACGTGTGGGTGATCCTGTGGGCTGCTGCGGCCGTGGTGCCCGAGCGTGAGCACGTGGTGTTTGACCTGGTGTGGAACAGCGTGAACATGCGCGCCCGCCAGGCCATGCGCATCATCGGCAACCTGCTCGTCGGCGGGCTGGCGCTGGTGGGCATTCCCGCCAGCTGGGACTATGTGCATTTCATGGCCCGCGAAGGTTCGCCGGTGCTGGGCGTGTCCTTCATGTGGATTTTTATGCCCTTTGTGCTGCTGCTGATTGCCCTGGTGATTCGCTGCGCCTGGGCCATCTGGAACGCCGTGCGTGGCATCGGCCTGGAAGCGGAACTGCGACTATGACCTCTGGAATCTGGACCCTTGTTGCCGTGATGGTGGCCGGCTTGCTGCTGCGCATGCCCATCGGTTTTTCCATGCTGGTGTCCGGCATTGCTTACTTGCTGGTCAAAGGCCAGGACGTGGGCCTGGTCGCCGAACAGGTGGGCAATGGCTTGTACAACAGCTATGTGCTGCTGGCCGTGCCGCTGTTTGTGTTTGCGGCCAACATCATGAACGCCGGCACCGTCAGCGAGCGCATTTTTGACTTCTGCCGCATTTTGGTGGGCCGCATGCGCGGCGGGCTGGCGCAGGTGGACATTCTGGTCAGCGTGATTTTCTCAGGCATGAGTGGTAGCGCCATTGCCGATGCGGCCGGGCCAGGCTTGGTCACGATTCGGCAGATGCTCAAGAAGCCCGAGTACACGCGCGGTTTTGCCGGCGCAGTGGTCGTAGCCAGTGCCACGCTGGGGCCCATCATCCCGCCCAGCATTCCCATGGTGATTTATGCCCTCGTCTCAGGCGCATCGGTGGGTGCGCTGTTCCTGGGCGGTGTGGTGCCGGGCTTTCTGATGGCTGGGCTGATGATGGGCGTGGTGCACATCATTGCCGTCAAGCGCAATATGCCGCGCGATGAGCCCGTGCCCCGCTCCGAATGGGCAGGATTGATCTTTCGCGGTGCGCTGCCACTGTCCATGCCCATTGTGCTGTTGGGTGGCATTTACTCCGGTGCCTTTACTCCCACTGAAGCCGCGGCCGTGGCCGCGCTGCATGCGCTCATCCTGGCGGCCGTGGTGTTCCGTGCGCTGACCTGGCGCAGTTTTTGGGGCGTCGTGATGGAATCCACCCGTGGCAGCGCGGTGATCACGCTAATCCTGGCGGGTTCCTTCATGCTCAACTATGCGTTCACGGCCGAGGGCGTCCCCCAAAGCATGGCGATGTGGGTGGACAGCATGCATCTGTCCAGAACACAGTTTCTGCTGCTGGTCAATGTGATGTTTCTGGTGTTGGGTTGCTTCCTGGACGTCTCCGTGCTGCTACTGGTATTTGTGCCCATGCTGTTGCCCGCTGCCAAGCTGCTGGGGGTGGATCTGGTGCACTTTGGCGTTCTGGTAGTGCTGAACATGATGATCGGCCTGATCCACCCGCCCTTCGGCATGTTGCTCTTTGTCACCAAGGCACTCACCGGCATCCCGATAGGCGAGATGATGAAAGAGGGCTGGCCTTTCTTGGTGATGCTCTTGTGCCTGCTACTGGCCATGACCATGTTTCCTCAAATCGTCTTGTGGCTGCCCCAAACTATGGGCTACGTGACCCACTAGCCTTCCGGACTTACCATGCAACTCACCCCCGAGAACACCCTGCCCGTAGACGGCACCAAGGGCGCACTGGCTGCGCGCATCTGGCGCGACGACCAGCAAGGCCCCAGCGTGGTGGCTCTGCGCGACGGCCAGGTCGTCGATATCACGCGCAGCTATCCAACCATGCGCGACCTGTGCGAGACGCCAGACCCTGCCACCGCCCTGCGCCAAGCTACTGGCAATGTGCTGTGCACAGTAGCGGAGCTGCTGGGCAACACCGTCGCCCACAACCCAACACTGCCTTGGCTGCTGGCACCGTGCGACCTGCAAGCCATCAAGGCGGCGGGCGTGACCTTTGCCACCTCCATGCTGGAGCGCGTGATCGAAGAAAAGGCCCGCGGCAACCCATCTGCGGCGGCGACCATCCGCACCGAAATTCAGGCCCTGATTGGCGATGACCTGTCGCAACTGAAACCCGGCTCAGACGCCGCGATGGCGCTCAAAAATGTGCTGATCGCACAAGGTGCCTGGAGCCAGTACCTGGAAGTGGGTATCGGACCGGACGCGGAGATCTTCACAAAAGCGCCGGCCATGGCAGCCGTAGGCACGGGAGCCGACGCCGGACTGCACCCCGCCTCCACCTGGAACAACCCGGAGCCCGAGGTGGTACTGGCCGTCAACTCACGCGGCGCTATCGTGGGCGCGTCTCTGGGCAACGATGTCAATCTGCGCGATGTGGAGGGGCGCTCTGCCCTGCTGCTGGGCAAAGCCAAGGACAACAACGCCTCGGCGGCCATAGGCCCGTTCATTCGCTTCTTTGATGCCAGCTTCTCGCTGGACGATGTGCGCCAGGCCACGCTGACGCTGCGCGTGCAAGGTGCCGACGGTTTTGTGATGGACGGCTTCTCCAGCATGGCCCGCATCAGCCGCGACCCAACCGATCTCGCAGCGCAAATGATGGGCCCGCACCACCAATATCCGGACGGTGCCATGCTGTTCCTGGGCACGTTGTTTGCCCCCGTGCAGGACCGAGACATGCCCGGCGGCGGTTTCACCCACAAGCTCGGTGACATAGTCACCATCACCACGCCCAAACTGGGCACCCTGACCAACCGCATGCAGCGCACAGACCATTGCCCGCCGTGGACCTTTGGCGTCTCGCACCTGATGCGCAACCTGGCGCAACGCGGCTTGTTGTAAAGCCGCGGCAGTGGCCCGGTTGGATGCGGTGCAATAGCCGGAAGGTGGGTAACATGCTTCACAGCACCGTTTTTATCCACCCACCCTTAGGGCTTACAACATGGCTGTCACCCGCTTCCCCACCCAACTCCTGATCAATGGCCAAAGCGTCACCGGTGAGGGGCGCGCTGAATCCATCCTGAACCCGTCCACCGGGGAACAGCTCTGCGAAGTGCGCGAGGCCAGTGCCGAACAACTGCGCCTTGCCGTCGACGCCGCGCATACCGCATTTCCAGCCTGGGCCGCCCTCACCCCAAAGGACCGCGGCGCCTATTTGTTCAAAATTGCGGATGCCATTGAAGCGAACGGCGACGAGTTCGCCATGCTGGAATCACTGAACTGCGGCAAACCGCTGACCGCGGCGCGCAATGACGAGATTCCCGCGATCGCCGATGTGTATCGCTTCTTTGCCGGGGCCATTCGCAATATGTCGGGCGCACTGGCCGGCGAATACCTGCCGGGCCACACCAGCATGATCCGCCGCGACCCATTGGGCGTCGTGGCCTCTATCGCGCCGTGGAACTACCCACTCATGATGGCCGCCTGGAAGCTGGGCCCGGCCATTGCCATGGGGAACACGGTAGTACTCAAACCGTCGGAAATGACGCCCCTGACCACGCTGCGCATGGGCGAGCTGCTGGCCGAGATCCTGCCGCCTGGCGTGGTCAACATCGTCTGCGGGCGGGGCGACACGGTAGGTGCACCGCTGATCCGCGACCCACGCATCCGCATGGCATCGCTTACCGGCGATGTGTCCACCGGCAGCAAGATCATGGAGTCGGCCGCACGCGGCATCAAGCGCACCCACCTGGAGCTGGGCGGCAAGGCGCCTGTGATCGTGCTGGACGACGCCGACCTGGGCAGCGTGGTCGAAGGTCTGCGCACTTTTGGCTACTACAACGCGGGGCAAGACTGCACTGCTGCCTGCCGCGTCTATGCCACCGAAGGTATTTACGAGAAGCTGGTAGCAGACCTGAGCAGCGCGGTGTCCAGCATCAAGACCGGCACCCAGCAGGAGCCCGGTGTGGAAATGGGGCCGCTGATCTCGGCGCGCCAGCGCGACCGCGTGGCCAGCTTTGTAGACCGCGCCGCCCAACTGCCGCATGTGGAAATTACTGCCGGTGGCAGCACCGTAGACAGCAAGGGCTTCTTCTACAAGCCCACCGTAGTGGCTGGCGCGTTGCAGGATGACGAGATTGTGCGCAGCGAGGTGTTTGGCCCGGTGGTGTCCATCACCCGTGTGAAGGATGCCGATCAGGCCGTGGCCTGGGCCAATGATTCGGACTACGGACTCTCCAGCTCGGTGTGGACCAGCGATGTGGGGCGCGCCATGGGCATCGCCTCACGCCTGCAGTACGGCTGCACCTGGGTCAACACCCACTTCATGTTGGTGTCCGAAATGCCGCACGGCGGCATGAAGCATTCGGGCTATGGCAAGGACATGTCGGTCTACGCGCTGGAGGACTACAGCTGCGCACGCCATATCATGGTCAAGCACAACGCCTAAATGCAAAGCAACTCGCGCAGGTACAGGGTCGGCAAGTCCAATTCGAAGGGCTACTGCCCTTGTTCAAGGCTTTGCCCCATTTGGATACGTTGCTCCAGAAAACGCCAGAGGCGTTCGTCCTGGCTGAAAGCTACGTTAAAGCGCAGCCAACCAGTAGGCCGCGGTTCTACCAAAAACAACTGTCCCGGCCCAAGCATGATGCCTTCACCGGTGCCTGCCTGAGACAATTCCGCGCTGTCGGGCAAGTCAGGGTGGCGAGCCCACAGGTACATACCAGCCTCGGGCTCGCGAAAGAGTTCAAAGCCCAAGCTGTCCAAGCGGCGGCCCACTTGGCGCTGCGCTTCGCCCAGCCGGTCCCGCAATGATTTGAGGTGCTTGCGCCAGCGTCCATCGGTGACGACACCAAAAGTCACGCGCTCCGCAATGTCTGACGACGTCAGTCCCGCAATCATCTTGAGTTGCACAAACTCAGCCAGCAGGTCAGGACGCGCCAGCAAGTAGCCCACCCGAAGATTGGGTGAAATGGTCTTGGAATAACTGCCCACGTACACCACGCGCCGCAGTTGGTCCAGGCTGGACAAGGTGGAACGGGAAGACACGTCCATGTCGGCGTAAATGTCGTTCTCCACCAGCACAAAATCATGCTGCTCCGCCAACTGCAACAGCCGATGCAAGTGCGCAACGGAAGCCACTGAGCACGTGGGGCTTTGCAGGCGCGGCTGGGTGAAGAAAGCCTTGGGCTTGTGCTCTGTCACCAACGCTTCCAGAGCAACCAGATCGTAGCCAGAGGGGGTGCGCGGCACACCAATGGGTCTTGCACCCAAAAACCGCAACATAAACAACAGATTGGGGTAGCCAGGATCGTCGACCAGCACTACGTCGTCCGGTTTCAAGAGACAGCGAGCAACCAGGTCCAGCGCCTGGCTGGAGCCATGGGTCAGCAACACCTGCCCCGCTTCCACCGAAATTTGGTGCTCGGCCATGGCCTCGGCAATGATCATGCGCAGCGCCATGTGCCCATAGGGCAATCCGTAGCCGTCCAGCTCCGGACCATCGTTGGACAGCTGGCGCATGCTGCGGCGCACTGCATCGCCAAACAACCAATCATGTGGCAACCAGCCACAACCGGGCTTCAAAGGCAGGTTACGGTTCTCAAAAATCTGTTTGAGGTACCAGCGTGCATCAAAACGGGGCGCTTCTGGGGCCAATCTGGCGGCGCC
Source organism: Rhodoferax saidenbachensis (assembly GCF_031457975.1). Classification (GTDB taxonomy): domain Bacteria; phylum Pseudomonadota; class Gammaproteobacteria; order Burkholderiales; family Burkholderiaceae_C; genus Allorhodoferax; species Allorhodoferax saidenbachensis_A. The sequence goes on along the minus strand of NZ_JAVDXO010000001.1, from coordinate 137,179 downwards.
TGCTCCCGAAGTGCCTGCGTCATCACGACGTTTCACAAAAAACCCGGCATGCGCGCGCGACACCAGCCAACCTTGTGCCACCAGCCGGTCATACGCCTCCACCACGGTAAAGACACTGACGTTGTGCGAGACAGCAAACGCCCGGATGGAGGGCAGCTTCGTCCCAGGCTTGAGCACTTGCCCGGCAATGAGCCCGCGTAACCCGTCCACGATCTGGCTAACCAATGGCGTTGAAATGTCCGGACTGAGAGTGAGCATTGAAAGAGAAAAAAGGGTGGATTTTGCGGTGGCACCGTGCGCACCAAATCAGGGAAACCCCGTACAGGACCCTGGACCTGCACAGTGTGCAGAAATTCGTGTCGTTGTGTACATGGACGGTCTTGGATGCGTTTCTTATAGTACCTCCACTTCATTCACAACCGCGCAAAACCATGCCACAAGACCACCCCGCCACCAATGCTGCCCTTTTTGCCCGCCGCCAAGCTGCCGTGGCTCGCGGTGTGGGCCAAGCCCACGAAATTTTCGTCAAGAATGCCCTGAATGCCGAGTTCTGGGACGTTGAGGGCCGTCGCTTCATTGACTTTGCCGGTGGCATTGCCGTGCTCAACACGGGCCACCTGCACCCGAAGGTGATCGAGGCCGTAAAAGCCCAGCTTAACCTCTACACCCACACCTGCTTCCAGGTCGTGGCCTATGAACCCTATGTTGAAGTGTGCGAACGCCTCAACGCGATGGCCCCCGGCGACTTTGCCAAGAAGAGCCTGCTGCTGACCACCGGTGCCGAAGCGGTGGAAAACGCCATCAAGATCGCCCGCGCCTACACCAAGCGTCCTGGCGTCATCGCCTTCACCGGCGGCTACCACGGCCGTACCAACCTGACGCTGGGGCTGACGGGCAAGGTCGTTCCGTACAAAGTGGGCTTTGGCCCCTTCCCCGGCGAAGTGTTCCACGCCCTGTTCCCCAACCCCCTGCACGGTGTGAGCGTGACTGACGCCCTCAACTCTGTGGAGTTGATCTTCAAGAACGATGTAGAGCCCGAACGCGTGGCCGCCTTCATTGTGGAGCCGGTACAGGGCGAGGGCGGCTTCTACGTGGCACCGCCAGAGTTCGTCAGCGGTCTCAAAACACTGGCAAACCGCTACGGCATTCTGTTGATCGCCGACGAAGTCCAGACCGGCGCAGGCCGCACGGGCACCTGGTTTGCCAGCGAGCAATGGCCTGTGGCCCCGGACCTGATCGCCACGGCCAAGTCATTGGCGGGTGGTTTTCCCCTGTCGGGTGTGGTGGGACGGGCCGATGTGATTGATGCACCTGCTGCAGGTGGCTTGGGCGGCACCTACGCCGGTAGCCCCGTGGCGTGTGCTGCTGCGCTGGCAGTCATCCAGGCCTTTGAGGACGAAAAACTGCTGACCCGCAGTCAGGACATGGGTGCCTTGCTAGTGCGTGCGCTCAAAGACATGGCCACCAAGATACCTGCCATTGGCGATGTGCGCGGTCTGGGCGCCATGGTGGCGATTGAGCTTTTTGAAAACGGAGATGTGCACCGCCCCGACGCCGCCTTGACCAGAAAGGTGGTTGCCGAGGCAGCACGCCGAGGTCTGGTACTGCTGTCGTGCGGCACCTACGGCAATGTGATCCGCATTCTCGTTCCACTTACGGCTTCCGACGCCCTGCTGGAAGAAGGCTTGGCCATTCTGGCCGACAGCTTCGCCGCCATGGCCTGATTGCTCCCGAGACACACGCACACCATGCCAAACATCTCCCCCACAGAACCCCTGGTGCGCTTCACTGGCGTACAAAAAACGTACGACGGCCAGCAGCTGGTGGTGCGTGACTTGAACCTGGACATCCAGCGTGGCGAATTTTTGAGCCTGCTGGGCCCTTCAGGTTCTGGCAAAACAACGACGCTCATGATGCTGGCTGGGTTTGAGTCGCCCACGGCTGGCGACATCTTTCTCGATGGTCGCCAGATCACCCGCACGCCACCGCACAAGCGCAACTTCGGCATGGTGTTTCAGAACTACGCGCTGTTTCCGCACATGACGGTAGCCCAAAACGTGGCCTACCCGCTGACGGTGCGCAAGGTGCTGGCTGCAGACCGGGATACCAAGGTCAAGCGCGCCCTTGAAATGGTGCAGATGGGTGGCATGGGCAACCGCTACCCTGCCCAGATGTCGGGTGGCCAGCAGCAGCGTGTGGCATTGGCCCGCGCACTGGTGTTCGACCCTCAGCTGGTTCTGATGGATGAGCCCCTGGGCGCGCTGGACAAGCAACTGCGCGAACACATGCAGATTGAATTGAAGGAACTGCACCGCCAACTGGGCCTGACCTTTGTGTATGTGACCCATGACCAGTCCGAGGCACTCACCATGTCGGACCGCGTGGCCGTATTCAATGACGGTGCGATTCAGCAAATTGATGTGGTGACTGAACTCTACGAAACGCCGGCCAATCGCTTTGTGGCCAATTTCGTGGGAGACAACACGATCTTCAACGGCGCAGTGACCACCACCAACCAGCACAAGTGCGAGGTGCGCCTGCCCTGCGGCACTTTGCTTTATGGCCTCAACGTCAATGGTGTAAACACCGGTACCGCGGTGCAGGCCTGCGTGCGCCCCGAGCGCATAGTGGTCCACACCGTGGATGCAAAACCCTGTGACAACAGCATTCGCGCCGTTCTGAACGACGTCATTTATTTTGGGGACCATCTGCGCTTGCGCTGCACTCTGCAAGAGCAGGCACAAGCCACGGTGAAGATTCCCCTGTCCAGCATTGCAGTGCCGCAACCGGGCCAAGCCCTGTGGCTGCACTTGCCTCCCGAGCATCTGCGCGTCTATCGCTGACACGCATGCATTTGTCAACCTCCGTCCACTTATTTTGGAGACTCCCCATGAAACTCAAACCCATCGTCGTCGCGGCCACGCTTCTGGCATCCCTTGCCGCCCATGCGCAAAACCAGATCACCGTGGTCAACTTTGGCGGCGCCAATGGCAATGCACAAAAGAAGGCCTATGTTGAGCCCTTTGAGAAGGCCACGGGCAACAAGATCGTCAGCGTGGAATACAACGGCGAGCAAGCCAAGATCAAGGCCATGGTCGAAGCCAAGAACGTGACCTGGGACGTGGTCGAAGTGGAAAGCCCGGACGTCACCCGCGGCTGCGACGAAGGCCTGTTTGAGAAGCTTGATTACAGCAAGATCGGCAACAAGGCCGACTTCTCGCCCGCTGCGGTGCACGAATGCGGTATCGGCGTGTTCATCTGGTCCACCGTCATGGCTTACAACGCCGACAAGATCAAGACTCCTCCTGTGACCTGGGCCGACTTCTGGGACACCAAGAAGATTCCCGGTAAGCGCGGCATGCGCAAAGGCGCCCGTTACAACCTGGAATTCGCGCTGATGGCTGACGGCGTGGCCGCGCAGGACGTGTACAAGGTACTGGCCACCAAGGACGGCGCCGAACGTGCATTCAAGAAGATGACGGAACTCAAGCCCAACATCCAGTGGTGGGAAGCCGGCGCGCAGCCGCCCCAATTCCTGGTGGCGGGTGACGTGGCACTGACCACCGTCTACAACGGCCGCATCGACGCCGCCCAACGCGAGGGAAAAAACCTCGGCATTACCTGGACCGGTGGCATCTATGACCTGGACTACTGGGTGATGCCCAAGGGCGGCAAGAACCGCGATGTGGCTTTGAAATACATCGCCATGGCTAGCGGTGCCAATGAGCAGGCAGAGTACGCCAAGCTGATCTCCTATGGTCCCACCAACACCAAGGCCCTGGCCAAGCTGGACGCCAAGACCCTGGCGCTGTTGCCCACATCACCTGCCAACTCCAAGACTGCCTTGCAGTTCAACGTGGGCTTCTGGGCCGACCAGGGTGAGGCTCTGGAAAAGCGCTTTGCTGCATGGGCTGCCCAGTAATTTGAGCTGAACACGAGATCGCGATGAACCTGTCCACGACCGCCCCGCCCGCCTCTACCCTATTGCCCGCCGATCTGGCGGGACAGTTGAAACGGGCAGAGCGCCGTAAACGGCTCTTCTCGATCTCGCTCACCATGCCCTTGCTGGTGTTTCTGGTGGTCATCTTCCTGGTTCCCATCGCCGCGCTGCTCATGCGGGCGGTGGAGAACCCGGAAGTGGCCAACACCCTGGGCCGCACCGGTGCGGCACTGGCCCAATGGGATCGCAAGACCCCTCCTCCGGACGCGGCCTATGCCGCCGTGGCCCAGGATCTGGCCGCCATCCAGGAACAATCCGATGCGGGCGCGCTGGCGCGTCGGCTCAATAGCGAAGTCAGCGGTGCCCGCTCTCTGGTGATGAACACCTACCGCGCGCTGCCCTTTGAACAGGGGCTCACCACCTCTCAGGTCCGTGCACACATGCTGACCATCGATCCGCGTTGGGACGACATCAGCTACTGGCAGGCCATTGCCAAGAACAGCGAACGCTGGACACCGGACTATCTGCTCACCGCCGTCGACCTGCAGCGCAACGCGCAAGGTGAGATCACCCGGGTGCCTGACGACGCCGCCGCCTTTGGCCGCATTTTGTTGCGCACCTTCCAAATCAGCGCAGTGGTTACGCTCTTCGCACTGCTGCTGGGCTATCCGCTTGCCTACTGGCTGTCTACGTTGACAGCCCGCCAAGCCAATATGTGCATGATTCTGGTTCTGGTGCCGTTCTGGACCTCTATTCTGGTACGTGTGGCAGCCTGGATCGTGCTGCTGCAATCCAACGGATTGGTGAATCGCGCACTGATGGGCATTGGATTGATCGACTCGCCACTGGCCCTGCTGTTCAACCGCTTGGGCGTGATCATTGCCATGGTGCACATCCTGCTGCCTTTCATGATTTTGCCGCTGTACAGCGTGATGAAGTCCGTGCCACCGACCTACCTGCGTGCCGCCGTATCGCTGGGCAGCTCTCCACTGGCTGCCTTCTTCAAGGTTTACGTGCCGCAGACCTACCCCGGTATCGGCGCTGGTGGCCTGCTGGTCTTCATCCTGAGCATCGGTTACTACGTCACACCAGCCTTGTTAGGCGGTGCAGACGACCAGATGCTGAGCTACTACATCGCCCAGTACACCAACGTCAACGTCAACTGGGGCATGGCCTGCGCACTGGGCGCTGTATTGCTGTTCACCACACTGGTGCTGTACGCCGTGTACCGGCGCGTGGTCAAGTCCGAATTGAGCCTGGGATAAGAGCCTGCCATGTCCAAACCCATTCTTCCTGTATTTCCCGCATACGCCACCTTTTTCGACAAGGTGGGTTGGTATGCCCTGCGTCTGTTGTGCGTAGGCGTATTGGCGTTCCTGCTGCTGCCCATCCTGGTCATCATTCCGCTGTCGTTCAGCAACAGCTCATTCCTGTCCTACCCGATTCCTGGCTGGTCATTGCAGTGGTACGACAACCTGTTTTCGTCGGACGACTGGGGCCGCGCCACACGCAACAGCTTTATCGTCGCCCCGCTGGCCACTCTCCTGGCCACGGTGCTGGGCACCATGGCCGCGGTCGGTCTGGCGCGCGTCAATTTTTTCGGCAAGAGCACGCTGATGAGCCTGCTGATCTCGCCCATGGTGGTCCCCATCGTGGTGGTGGGGGTGAGCACCTATCTGTTCTTCGCCAAGATCGGGCTGGCCGACACCTACACGGGCCTGGTGCTGGTGCATGCGGCGCTGGGTGCGCCCTTTGTGCTGACCACCGTGCTGGCCACGTTACAGGGGTTCAACCACAACCTGGTGCGGGCCAGCCTGAGCCTGGGCGCGGGACCATTGCAAACATTCTTCCGCGTGACGCTGCCCATCATTGCGCCCGGTGTGATTTCGGGCGGGTTGTTTGCCTTTGCCACGTCGTTTGACGAAGTGGTGGTGACCCTGTTCATTGCAGGCCCCACGCAGGTCACCTTGCCACGCCAGATGTTCACCGGCATTCGCGAAAATATTTCGCCCACCATTGCAGCAGTGGCCACGCTGCTGATCCTCTTCACCACCGCACTGATGCTGGGGCTGGAGTGGCTGCGGGGCCGTCGGCGGTAATCCCCATGCCACGCGCGTACAGATTGAAAAGCATGAAGCTGGGCACGCGCCTGGCCTTGGCATTCGGCCTGTTGCTTGTGCTGCTCACGGCCATGGCCGTCATGGCCACCCGGCAGATCGCCGTGATTCATAACGCACTGGATTACTACACCTCCACAACCACGCCCTCCCTTGAGGCGGTGAAATCGTGGCAAGAAAAAGTGGCCGCCATCCGCATGCTGCAAGCCCAGCATCTGATGACGGTGTCGGCCGACGAAATGGGTACGCTCGAAGGCAGTATTGACCAAGCCTACGACCAACTGAACCAGGCGCTGGCCGACCATGAAAAACTGCTGGTCAACGACGAAGATCGCGAGCTATGGAAAGCCGTGACCGAGAGCACCGTGTTGGCCATGGCCAACTGGGACAAGCTCAAAGCCATCGCGCGCCAATCCCTCACGGAGCCGGACAAGATCGAAGAGGCGCGGCGATTGTTTACCGGGAAGACCGAGCGCCTGTTCAAGGCCACCATGGGTGCGATTGACAAGGAATGGGAATTCAAATCCCGCGTCGCGGCTCAACTCACGGAACAAGGCAACGCCACCTACAAGTTGTCGCTGTCCTTGCTGGCAGCAGCCTGCGCCGTGGCGCTCGCTGTCGGTGTAGCCGCTGCGTTTGTTGTAGTGCGCTCCATTGCCCGCCAAATGGGAGGGGAACCGGCTGACGTAGCGCGCATTGCCTTGTCGATCGCCCAAGGAGATCTGACACAACAGGTGCAAACCCGTCCTGGCGACCAGAGCAGCGTCATGGCCGCTATGGCCACCATGCGTGAACGGCTCGCCGCCCTGGTTGGGGAGGTACGCCAAAGCAGCGACAGCATCGCTACGGGCTCAGCAGAAATTGCCACCGGCAATTCGGACCTGAGTCACCGCACCGAAGAACAGGCCAGTGACCTGCAACAAACCGTCACGGCCATGGAGCAGCTCACCCACACCGTCAAGCACAACGCGGACACGGCTGAACAGGCCAATCGCCTGGCAACCAGCGCATCCGCCTCCGCCGTGGCTGGGGGACAGACCGTGGCGCAGGTGGTGGCAACCATGCAGGGCATCGCAGCATCCTCCAAAACCATCAGCGACATCACCGGCGTCATTGACGGAATTGCCTTCCAGACCAACATCCTGGCACTTAACGCGGCTGTGGAAGCAGCCCGTGCCGGCGAACAAGGGCGTGGCTTTGCGGTTGTCGCCAGCGAGGTGCGTTCCCTGGCGCACCGCTCAGCAGAAGCCGCCAAGGAAATCAAGAAACTCATCGGTGACAACGTGGGCAAAGTGGAAGCCGGGACACGTCAGGTCGACGAAGCCGGCCGTTCGATTCAGGCCATCGTCACCGAGGTGCAGCACGTAGGTGCGTTGATCCACGATATTCACAACGCCACCGCCCAGCAGTACCAAGGCATCAGCCAAGTCAGCGATGCCGTCGGCCGCATCGATCAGGTGACCCTGCAGAACGCGGCTCTCGTCGAAGAGAGCAGTGCAGCCGCAGAGAGTTTGCGCCTACAAGCCGTCCGGCTGGCCGAAATCGTGGGGTTGTTTCGCTTGGACCGCAGCAACGCCGCTCCATCCACCCCGCCCACCACTCGCTTGTTGAGGTCCTGATGCCTTCCAAACTCATCCTCCTCACCGTCCTACTGTGCTGCCCAGCCTGGGGACAGGGGCTAACCGTTGCCAACTTTGGTGGAGCCAATGGCAAAGCGCAGAGCACAGCGTTTCTCAAGCCCTTCGCACGGGAGCAAAAAACGGAAGTTGTCGGTGTGGAATACAGCGGCGGCCTCGATGCCATACGCCGCATGGTTCAGGACAAGAAAATCACCTGGGACGTGGTTGAAGTGGAGTCCACCGATCTCAAAACCGGTTGCGAGTCTGGCCTTTTTGAACAGATTGACCGCAGCACCCTGCCGCACGCAAGTTTGTTGCTACCGGGCGCGGTGCAAGACTGCGGTGTGGGCGCTTTTGTGTGGTCCACGGTCATGGCCTTTGATGGCAGCCGTTTCAAGGAAGCCCCCCGCAAATGGGCGGATTTTTGGGATATGCAACGCTTCCCAGGAAAGCGCGGGCTGCGCAAGGGAGCGCGTTACAACCTTGAAATTGCATTGATGGCAGATGGCGTGAGTCGACGCGACGTGTATGCCATGTTGGGGACCGACGAGGGCGTGACCCGGGCCCTGAAAAAACTGGAACAGCTCAGTCCTCACATCGTCTGGTGGGAGTCGGGTGCACAGCCGCCACAACGCCTCGCCAGCGGCGAAGTCAGCATGAGCACAGCGTTCAATGGCCGCATTGCAGCGGCGGTCAAAGACGGCGCTACTCAGTTGGGCATCGTCTGGGCGGATGCCATTTATGAGCTGGACTACTGGGCCATTGTCAAAGGAACACCCAAGCTCAAATTGGCGCAGACCTTTGTCAGTTACGCTACCTCAGAAGAGCCCCAGTTGGCTTTTTCCCGCGAGATCCCATACGGCCCAACGCACATGGGCGCCATCATGCGCGACGACAGCAGCCGCAGCAGGAATGCGACCGCGATTCCATACGCAGTCGATCTTTCCATGGCGGGCAGCGACATCCCATCTGCACCCAGCAATTTGCGCCGCTCACTGCCTTTTGATGCGAACTTCTGGATTCAGAACGGCAATGCCATTGAGAAACGGTTTTCCCAGCGCATGAAATGACCCAGAAAAACCAACCCCTCTCCGGCAACGCCATGCCACGCTTCGGCGGCATCGCCAGCATGATGCGCTTGCCGGTGACGACGTCAGCCCATGGGCTAAATGCGGCTTTCATTGGCGTGCCTCTGGACATCGGCACCTCCCACCGACCAGGCGCACGCTTTGGCCCGCGCGAGATCCGGGCAGAGTCCTGCCTGCTGCGCCCTTACAACATGGCCACCGGTGCCGCCCCTTTCGACACCCTGCAAGTGGCGGACCTTGGCGATGTGCCCATCAACACCTATTCACTGGCGAAGTCGCTGCCCATCATTACGGCCTTCTATGAAGAGGTCTTGGCCAACGGCTGCATCCCCTTGACCCTGGGCGGCGACCACACCATCGCACTGCCCATCCTGCGCGCCATGGCAGCCAAGCACGGCCCGGTGGCCCTGGTCCATGTGGACGCCCATGCGGACGTCAATGACGACATGTTTGGCGAGCCCATTGCACACGGCACTCCGTTTCGCCGGGCGGTGGAGGAAAACCTGCTGGCCTGCGACAAGGTCTACCAGATTGGCCTGCGCGGTACCGGTTACGCGTCCGACGACTTTGACTGGCCACGCCAACAGGGCTTCACTGTCGTTCCGGCCCACGAAGTCTGGTACCAGTCGCTCGCACCCTTGATGGCCCAGGTACGTGCACGCATCGGCAACACACCCTGCTACCTCAGCTTTGACATTGACGGTATCGACCCCGCATACGCCGGTGGTACCGGCACGCCGGAGATTGGTGGTCTGAGCGTACCGCAGGCACTGGAAATCATCCGCGGTTGTCGGGGACTTAACATCGTGGGTGCGGACTTGGTAGAGGTCTCCCCGCCCTATGACACCTCCGGCAACACCGCACTGCTGGGGGCCAACCTGCTGTTTGAAATGCTGTGCGTGTTGCCCGGCGTTCACTACCGCTAACACTTGTCTATTCAAGGCATTACCTTATGACGCATCTCCCTCGCCCCTACGCTGTTCCCACTGTGCAAATATCCAACAATCGCGTCATCGTGACCGAATGGAGATTTGCGCCAGGTGCCGAAACAGGCTGGCATGTACACGAACACGACTACGTGGTGGTACCGCAAACCTACGGTGTATTGCAACTGGAAACATTGGAAGGAACAAAGACGGTTCCGCTTGTCGCGGGCCAATCCTATGCCCGTAGCGTTGGCGTGCAACATAACGTAATCAACCCTACAGACCACGAGGTGGTCTTCATTGAAATAGAAGTGCGCTAATTCACCAACTCCCTTCAGTCAACACAAACGTCTTATGCAAAACTTGACCCCTCCCCTATCCCTGCTCAAAGACCCCAGCCTGCTCAAAACCGATGCGCTTATCAATGGCCAATGGGTCGATGGTGTATCCCGGTTTGCCGTGACTGACCCGTCCAACGGCCAGCATCTGGCCGATGTAGCCAACCTGGGCGCCAAGGACGCAGAAGCCGCCATTGCCGCCGCCAACGCAGCCCTGCCCGCCTGGAAAGGCAAGACCGCCAAGGAGCGCAGCATCATCCTGCGCAAGTGGTTCGATTTGTTGATGGCCAACCAGGACGACCTGGCCCGCATCATGACGGCCGAACAGGGCAAGCCCTTTGCCGAGGCCAAGGGCGAGATTGCCTATGGCGCCAGCTTTGTGGAGTGGTTTGCCGAAGAGGCCAAACGTGTCAACGGCGAAACCCTGCCCCAGTTCGACAACAACCGCCGCCTGATGGTGATCAAGCAGCCCGTTGGCGTGTGCGCCGCCATCACGCCCTGGAACTTCCCGCTGGCCATGATCACGCGCAAGGTGGCGCCCGCATTGGCGGCTGGCTGCACGGTGCTCATCAAACCCGCAGAACTCACGCCCTTGACCGCGCTAGCTGCCGCAGAGCTGGCGATTCGCGCCGGCATTCCGGCCGGTGTGCTCAACATGGTGACCGCCGACAGCGAGCAATCGATTGCCGTGGGCAAGGTCATTTGCGCCAGCGACGTGGTGCGCCACCTGAGCTTTACCGGCTCCACCGAAGTGGGCCGCATTCTCATGGCGCAAAGTGCGCCCACGGTTAAAAAGCTGTCGCTGGAGCTGGGCGGCAATGCGCCCTTCATCGTGTTTGATGATGCCGATATTGACAGCGCGGTCGAAGGCGCCCTGGCCAGCAAGTACCGCAATGCGGGCCAGACCTGCGTCTGTGCCAACCGTTTCTATGTGCAGGCCGGTGTGTACGAGCAGTTTGTCGCCAAGTTCAGCGCCAAGGTCAAGGCCATGAAGGTGGGCAACGGCTTTGAGGATGGCGTGCTGCAAGGCCCGCTGATTGAAGACGCAGCCGTGGAAAAGGTGAAGCGCCACGTGGCCGACGCCGTGGCCAAGGGCGGCAAGGTGGAAACCGGCGGCCACGCGCTGCAAGGCCAGTTCTTCGAGCCCACCGTGGTGTCTGGTGCCACTGCCGACATGCTGTGCGCACGCGAAGAAACCTTCGGCCCCTTTGCCCCGGTGTTCAAGTTTGCCACCGAGCAAGAAGCGATTGATGCCGCCAACGCCACCGAATTCGGCCTGGCCAGCTACTTCTATAGCCGCGACATCGGCCGCATCTACCGCGTGGGCGAAGCGCTGGAGTACGGCATGGTGGGCGTGAACGTGGGCATTCTGGCCACCGAGCACGTGCCATTTGGCGGCGTCAAGCAATCCGGCCTGGGCCGCGAAGGTTCGCACTTCGGCATGGACGACTATGTGGAGGTGAAGTACCTTTGCCTGGGCGACATCCTGAAATAATCCGCAGCGGAAAACACAAAAGCACCGGCTTGGCCGGTGCTTTTTTTTATGGGGCTGCAGTTTATTTGAGCTCTACCTCAACAAAGCGAAACTCGTCTGGCCCAGCATTGACGACGTTGTGCGCCACACCCGCTGAACGTGCGTACGACTCTCCCGCACGCAGCTGCGTCTCCAGGCTCCCGATCCGCAAAACACCGTCACCCAATGGAATGACGACATAGTCGTGCGCATGCACGTGGTGCCCGGTTTCAGCACCGGGGGCAAAGCGCCATTCCGTGACCACCACCCGTTCGTTTTCAACATGGAGAATGGAGGTCGCTTTCATACCGCACCCCCATGGCAGAGATGAAACGTCTTCGAGGTGATGCGCCAGGCTCCATCGATGCGTAGCAAGCAAAGGTGGTCGATGAACACGCGCTCGTGAATACGCACGCGCACCTTGACCATCGCCTGGTGATGGGAGACGAGGTCGACCAACAAAATCTCGTCATCGCGCAGCGCGTTGACCATGCTAGGCGCCGTGCGTGACGACAAGATCTCTTTGTAGACAGGTGCCGACCACACAGTCAGCGCACCGTCCAGAATGCCGTGCAGATGTGCGGTGGGATGAAACACCTGGTCAAAGTGGCTGACATCACAGGTGTACATGAGGTCAAAATATCGCTTGATGGTCGATAGAACACCGTCAGTGACGGTGCTGACCTCTTCACCGGCATTGGCTTGGTCAACGTGGGTTCTCATGGCTTGCGACTCCAAAAGGGAATGAATAAATGCGTACACCCCCAATGTGCGCTTCGCTCACGAGAACGACCATATACAGAGAAGCCCCATCGCAGGGAACACTGTGCTGTGAATCTGACCGGTACACATGGCGCCTGATGGCTTCAGACTTGTGGCCATAGGTAGGCCACCAAATGTCAAAAACTAATCAAGGCTCTTGCCACATGTCCGACGATTCGCGGGTTCTCCTTCATCCGCCGAGTGCTATAGCCGTACCAATCCTTTCCGTAGGGCACATAAATGCGCACTTTGAAGCCCATTTCCAACAGCCTGTCACGCAAGGATTCGCAGACACCTAGCAGCATCTGAAACTCGAATTGCTTTGGGTCAATGCGGCTACTGCGTGCCAGTGCGATTACCTCCTCAACAAATGCGGCATCGTGCGTAGCTACACCCACGAACGTTCCCGTGTCAAAGCAACGCGTGATGTGAGCCAAGAAATGCGGATTGATGGCACCTCTGTCGCGCCAGGCCTCGTCCACAAGGTGTGATCGGTCCTCTAGATAAATGCCTTTGCATAGGCGCAGGCTGTTTCCGTGGCACAGCAGTGGCCCGATGTCTTGGTAGGTGCGCCGCAAGTAGGCTTGCAGAGCCAAACTGACATTGCTGTAACGCGCTTTGATCTGCGAGAACAGGTCGATTTCCATCTGGGTGCAACGGACATCTTCCATGTCGATACAAACGGCAGTTTTATGCTGCGCAGCAGATTCCACGATGTGCGCCAGCCTCTGTCCACATTCCTGCCGGTCCAGCAGCAAACCCAGGGCGGTTGGCTTCACAGAGATGGTGGCGTCCAACCCATGATCGTGAATTGCTTCTAACACCTGCTTGTATTCGTGGACGGTGTTTTCGGCTTGCTGCGTGGTGGAGGCAGTCTCGCCAAGCACATCGACGGTGACGCTAAAGCCTTGTGCATTGAGCTGACGGATGCGCATCACCGCCTGGGCGAGATCGTCACCGGCGATGTAGCGCCGTGAGATTTTTTGGACGAGCGAGCGCGGGATCCAGGGAATTGCGTGCGCCACCAGGGTATTTAATAACTGCATGTTGGTATCCAAGACAAATAACGGAATGCCTCGACCCATCCGATCGATGGATCGGAGGAATGTGAAAGAGGCAAAGGTGCCTGCGGGAGCGCAGTCCAGCAGGCGTAAGGCAGCACGCTGGGCCACGCGCACTTCAGCGAAATGCGGTAACGACAGCCATGTGCGTTCAACTATTTGTCAATGGAGGCCAGGCGGCGCGATGCATTCTTTTTCTCTGGTAGTTGCTGATCTTATGAACTAGCTCGGCCATGGCGAGACTCTCATTGCATCAGTGTAAAGACAACGCTCAATGTATCTCAACTCGTGAGTCGGACGGAGCATCGGACACGCCAAACCGCCTTAATGCAAATTGGATTTCATACTTTAAATCGGAATGGCAGGCTCTTATTGGCTCGGATTTAGTGGCGCTTTAGGCCGGAATGCGTAGCAATTGCTCCCTTTTTTTCGCTCATTCCCTTGCCCAATCAAAAACAGCCTTGACAATATTTGCCTAAGCAAATAATATTCAGCCTATGCAAAACCCTGATCCCACTCCCAGCTTCTACTGCGCCGCAGGCTACAAGCCCGAGGGCAGCGTGGGCTACCTGATGCGGCAAATCATCGCTCACGTCGGGCAAGAGGTGGAGCGCCAACTGGCGCATACCGAACTGACCAACGCCCAATGGATTCCTATCTACAAGCTCTACACCAAGCGTGCCTCCACGGTGGCCGAACTAGCGCGGGAATGCCAACTAGACGCAGGCGCCACCACCCGCATGCTGGACCGGCTGGAAGCCAAAGGCCTGTGCCAGCGCAAGCGTTCGGAAGAAGACCGCCGCGTGGTGCAAATTGCCCTCACGGAAGCCGGCGAGGCCGCCGCGGCCGAAATCCCCCGCGTGCTCAGCGGCGTGCAGAACGCCAACCTGGCTGGCTTCAGCACCGAAGAATTTGAAACCCTCAAAAGCCTGTTGCAGCGCGTGCTGGCCAATTCCCAAGCCATTGCTGCCAAGGCCGCTACCCCCAAAACCACCACACCAGGAGGCCCCGATGCGGCTTGACTCCCCTACTTCCGCCCGTTGGGCACGCCACACGCTGACCGTCGTGGCTCTGGCATCCCTCACCGCCTGCGCCAATTTCTCTGGCATTTTTTCGCAGGCCAAGCCCATTGCACCCCAGGCCGTAGGCCTGTCGCAAGAAGCCATTCCCGCTGCCAGCCCGGCGCTGGATGCCCAATGGTGGAAAACCTTTGGTGACAGCCAGCTCAACACCTTGGTCGACCAAGCCCTGGCCAACAACCCCTCGCTGCGCGTGGCGCAAGCCCGGCTACAGCGCGTGCAGGCCGTCATTGACAGCGCCGACTCGGCCACCCTGCCCCAAGTGAATGCCAGCCTGGACGCGACGCAGCAAAAGTACACCAAGAACGGTATGGTCCCCGCGCCCCTGGCTGGCTCCATCCGCGACAGTGGCACCCTGCAGGCCAGCGCCTCGTGGGAGTTGGACCTGTTTGGCAAAAACCGCGCGGCGCTGGACGCCGCCATTGGCCAAAGCCGTGCCGCCCAGGCCGATGCCCAAGCCGCCCGCATGGTGTTGGCCAGCAATGTGGCGCGCAACTATTTCCAGTGGGTGCGCATTCAGGGCCAGTTGGACGTAGCCCAACGCACCCTGGCCCAGCGCCAACAAGCCCAACAGCTGGTGCAAGACCGCGTGAAAGCCGGGCTGGACACCGCGCTGGAGCAGCAACAAAGCGACAGTGCCCTGCCCGACGCGCGCTACCAGATCGAAGCACTTAAGGAGCAGGAAGCCCTGCTGGTGAACGCCCTCACCGCCCTGACTTCACAGCCAAATGGTGCTCTAGCCCTCGTCAAACCTGCGCCAGCAGCTATCAATACGGTAGCAAATTCCCAGGTGGAAGTGACGTCCATTCCCCTGGACCTGCTGGGCCGACGCGCCGATGTGTCTGCCGCCCGCTGGCGTGTGGAGGCCGCGACCCACGACGTGAGCAACGCCAAGGCCCAGTTCTACCCGAACATCAACCTGACCGCGTTTGCCGGCTTCTCCAGCATCGGTCTGGACCGGCTGCTGGACACCGGCAGTGACCAATGGGGTGTGGGTCCGGCCATCCGACTGCCCATCTTTGAAGGCGGCCGCCTGCGCGCCAACCTCAAGGGCAAGACCGCCGATCTGGACGCCGCCATCGAGACCTACAACGGCCTGGTGATCGACGCCGTGCGTGACGTGGCCGACCAACTGACCAGCACCCAGGCCCTGCGCCGCCAGCAAACCGAGCAGCGCGCCGCGCAAAGCTCGGCCGAATCGGCCTATGCCATTGCCGTGCAGCGCTATGAAGCCGGCCTGGGCAACTACCTCAATGTGCTCAACGCCGAAACCGCGGTACTTACCCAGCGCAAGCTGGGCGTAGACCTGGCCGCCCGCGCACTGGACACACAGGTGCAGCTGATCCGCGCACTGGGCGGTGGTTACACCGAACCCGACACCTCGGCCGCCGCCACGGTGGCCGCCGCCAAGTAATTGAACTGACCCCCCTTCCCTCACCAGGCAGACCCATCATGAACGCACCTACTACCGCCACCCCAACCCCCGCCATCGCCGCTGACGCTCCCAACACCAAGCGCAAGAAAGCCCTCACCGTCCTGTCCATCGTGGTCCTGCTGGGCCTGGCCTATGGCGGCTTTGAGTACTACGGCTCGCGCCACTCCGAGGAAACCGACAACGCCTACGTGCAAGGCAACGTCGTGCAGATCACGCCGCAAATTGGCGGCACGGTCACCGCCATCCTGGCCGATGACACCGACTACGTAAAGGCCGGCCAGCCCCTGGTGCAGCTGGACCCCGCCGACGCCAAAGTGGCGCTGGACCAGGCCGAGGCCAACCTGGCCCAGGCAGTGCGCCAGGTGCGTACGCTGTACGCCAACAACGGAAGCCTTTCGGCCCAAGTGACCCTGCGCGAATCGGACATTGCCAAGGCACAAACCGAAATCGCCCGCGCCACCGATGACCTGAACCGCCGCCAAGCCTTGTCAGGCAACGGCGCCGTGTCCAAGGAAGAACTGAACCACGCCAAGTCACAGCTCGCGGCCGCACAAAACGCGATGGCCGCTGCCCAGGCCGGTGTGGCCGCCGCCCGTGAACAGCTCAGCAGCAACCAGACCCTGACCGAAGGCACCAATGTGGAAGGCCACCCCAGCGTGATGGCCGCCGCCGCCAAAGTGCGCGAGGCCTACCTGGCCCTGCACCGCGCGGCCCTGCCTGCCCCCGTGGATGGCTACGTGGCAAAGCGCACCGTGCAACTGGGCCAGCGCGTGGCTGCCGGTGCACCGCTGATGTCCATCATCCCGCTGAACCAACTGTGGGTAGATGCCAACTTCAAGGAAGTGCAACTGCGCAACATCCGCATCGGCCAGCCCGTCACCCTGACGGCCGACCTCTATGGCAAGAAGATGGAATACAAGGGCACCGTGGCTGGCCTGGGTGCTGGTACTGGCGCTGCCTTCTCGCTGCTGCCCGCGCAAAACGCCACGGGTAACTGGATCAAGGTGGTGCAGCGTGTGCCCGTGCGCGTAGCGCTGGACGCCGAGCAGTTGGCCAAGAACCCACTGCGCGTGGGCCTGTCCATGGAAGCCACGGTGGACGTGACCGACCAAAGCGGCAAGTCCTTGGCCGATGCCCCTCGCACCGCCAGCAGTGTGCAGACCGAGGTGTACTCCGCCCTGGACGGCCAGGCTGGCAACGAGGTCAAGCGCGTGATTGCGGCCAACCTGGGCCATAGCGCCCCGCGTGCGGCCAGCCATGCCGTAGCCCACGCCGCTGCACCCGCCACCCTCGTTCAGGCCAACTAAGCAGGGGCTTGCATGAGCTCCCCCGCTGCTTACACCCCGCCGGCGCCGCTGCAAGGCTCCGCCCGGCTGTGGGGCACCATTGCCCTGTCCGCTGCCACGTTCATGAACGTGCTGGATTCGTCCATTGCCAACGTCTCGCTGCCCGCCATCGCGGGTGACCTGGGCGTCAGCCCCAACCAGGGCACCTGGGTTATCACCAGCTTCGGTGTGGCGAACGCGATTGCGTTGCCGCTCACCGGCTGGCTATCGCAGCGCTTTGGTCAGGTGCGCCTGTTTGTCACCAGCGTGCTGCTGTTCGTGCTCTCCTCCTGGATGTGCGGACTGGCTCCCAACATGAACATGCTGATTGCGGCCCGTGCGCTGCAAGGCTTTGTGGCCGGGCCCATGATGCCGCTGGCCCAAACGCTGCTGCTGTCCAGTTATCCGCCGGCCATGGCCGGCATGGCCATGGCGCTCTGGGCCATGACCACCCTGGTCGCCCCGGTCATGGGGCCGCTGCTGGGCGGCTGGATTACGGACAACGCGCACTGGGGCTGGATCTTCTTCATCAACATTCCTGTGGGGGTGCTGGCCGGTTTCATCACCTGGACCATCTTCCACAAGCGCGAAACCCCGACCCGCAAACTCCCTATCGACACGGTGGGACTGGGCTTGCTGGTGGTGGCCGTCACCGCCATCCAGATGATGCTGGACCGCGGCAAGGAACTGGACTGGTTCCATTCCACCGAAATCGTCACGCTGACGGTGGTGTCCGTGATTGCCTTTGCCTACTTCATCGTCTGGGAGTTCACCGACGACCACCCCGTGGTGGACCTGAAGCTTTTCAAGGTGCGCAATTTCTGGACCGGCACGGTGTCCATGTCCGTGGCCTACAGTCTGTTCATGGGTAACCTGGTCTTGTTGCCGCTGTGGTTACAGCAGTTCATGGGCTACACCTCCACCCAGGCTGGCATGCTGATGGCGCCCGTGGGCATCTTCGCCATCATCCTGTCGCCACTGGTCGGGAAAAACATCGCCAAGTTCGATCCGCGCAAGCTCACCACGTTTGCCTTTATTGTGTTTGCCGTGGTGCTATTCATGCGGTCCCACTTCAATACCTCGGCAGACTTTGGCACGCTGATGATTCCAACGGTGATCCAGGGCGTGGCACTGGCGTTTTTCTTTATCCCGCTGACCACGATCACCCTGGGTGGCGTGCCGGCCGACAAAATTGCGTCCGCCTCCGGGCTGTCGAGCTTTGCGCGGGTCTTGGGCGGGTCGTTCGGCACCTCCATTGCTATCACCATCTGGCAAGACCGCACGACCATGCACCATGCCCAGTTGACGGAAATGATCAATCGCGGCAGCAACGCCTCGACCAGTGCCTTGGCGGGACTGAATGCCTCCGGCATGAGCACCGACCAGGCGCTGAGCCAGATCAACCGCATGATTGACCAGCAGGCCGCCACGCTGGCGGCTAACGATGTGTTCTATGCCTCGGCTGTGATCTTCATGGTGCTGATTCCACTGGTTTGGCTGGCGCGCCCCAAGCGCATGGGTGCTGCGGCCGCCAAAGAGGCGGCAGCCGGCGCCCACTGACTGGGCAGCCACTTTGCAGGCATAAAAAAACGGGGCTTGAAGCCCCGTTTTTTTGTCAGTGCGTTGCGTTTAACGCCCCAGCTCGGGTCCCTGCGGCACGGTGGTGGCGCGGCTGTTGCGTGCACCGTTGTTGACCGACCAGGGAATCACCGGCGACTGCTCCAGCGGCTTGGCCTTGGTGAACAGCGCCTGCCAGAAGAAACCGCCCTGGAAGGCGATCACTTCAAACAGGATGTAGCTTTGCGAGCTGCTGGACAACCACAGGTTGTACGTGGGGTAGAACACGATAGGCGACACCAACAGTGGAAGAACAATGCGCCCCACCTGCACCGACTCCAGGCCCTTGCCCATGTTGAACAGGTCCCAGTAGTAGTTGGAAAACATGCCCATCACCATCCAGCAGGCCAGGTGCCACACAAACACGATGCCATGGTTGCGCACCAGCAGGGTGATCCAGGGCTGCGAGCCCTCATCGGCATTCACGATCAGGATCATGAAGGCCCCCGTGGTGAGGAACACCACGGCGTAAATGAACATCAGAAATTTAAGCGCTCTGGACATGTTTTCCCCGGGTTTGAATTGGCGATCGCATCTTACCCGGTGTCAGCCCCCTCTCAGAGCAGGGGAACCCCAGTTTTCGCTTGCAGTTCCTCGCGGCTCACGCCCGGGGCCAGCTCCACCACCTTCAGGCCTTCGGGGGTCACGTCCATCACCGCCAGGTCGGTGATGATGCGGTCCACCACGCCCACACCGGTCAGCGGCAGCGTGCATTGGGGCAAGATCTTCAGGTCTTCGGTCCCGTCTTTCTTCTTGGCCACGTGCTCCATGAGCACGATCACGCGCTTCACGCCGGCCACCAGGTCCATGGCACCGCCCATGCCCTTGACCATCTTGCCGGGAATCATCCAGTTGGCCAAGTCGCCCTTGGCGCTGACCTGCATGGCGCCCAGAATGCTCAGGTTGATCTTGCCGCCACGGATCATGGCAAAGCTCTCGTGGCTTCCAAAAATGCTGCTGCCCTTGATGGTGGTGACAGTCTGCTTGCCCGCGTTGATCAGGTCGGCGTCCACTTCGTCTTCTGTGGGGAATGGGCCAATGCCCAGCATGCCGTTCTCGGACTGCAGCCACACTTCCTTGTCTGCAGGCACATGGTTGGCCACCAGCGTGGGGATACCGATGCCCAGGTTCACATAAAAGCCGTCTTCCAGCTCGTGGGCCGCGCGGGCCGCCATTTGGTCTTGGTTCCAGGCCATGGTCAGACTCCTTCTTTCGGGGTGATGGTGCGTTTCTCGATGCGCTTTTCGGGTGTGGCGTTCAGCACAATGCGGTGCACATAAATGCCGGGCAGGTGTACTTGGTCAGGTGCTATGGCGCCGGTTTCCACAATCTCTTCCACCTCCACCACGCAGACCTTGCCAGCCATGGCCGCTGCGGGATTGAAATTGCGTGCGGTGTAGCGGAACTGCAGGTTGCCCGACTTGTCCGCGCGATGTGCCTTCACCAGCGCCACATCGGGCACCAGGGCACGTTCCATGACGTAGGTCTCACCATCAAACTCGCGCAGCTCCTTGCCTTCGGCGACGATGGTGCCCACCCCTGTCTTGGTGAAGAAAGCCGGAATCCCCGCGCCGCCCGCCCGCAGTTTCTCGGCCAGCGTGCCCTGGGGCGTGAACTCCAACTCCAGCTCGCCAGCGAGGTACTGGCGCTCAAACTCCTTGTTCTCGCCCACGTAAGAAGAAATCATCTTCTTGATCTGGCGAGTTTCGAGCAGCTTGCCCAGGCCAAAGCCGTCCACGCCCGCGTTGTTGGAGATGGCGGTCAAGTTCTTGGCGCCGCTGTCCTTGAGCGCATCGATCAGCGCTTCGGGAATACCGCACAGGCCGAAGCCACCCACGGCCAGCAATTGACCGTCCTTGACGATGCCTTCAAGTGCCTTGGCGGCACTGGGATAGATTTTGTTCACTGCGCGTATCTCCTAGGTGGATGAAAACAACATGGCCGCTACGATACTACTTATGCAGATACGTAGTTCCCCGTAAAGCCTAACCCTCGCCCCGATACCCCCATCTCTCACGCCCATCCCTCCATGGACATTGATTACCGCCTTGCATTCAACATTGCCCCCGTGGGCATGGCCTTGTCACGCAATCGCAGCATGGTGGATTGCAACCAGCAGCTGTGCGACATGTTTGGCGCCACACGCGAGCAGCTCATCGACCAATCGTTCCAGATTTTGTACCCTAGCGCTGACGAATTCGAGCGTACCGGCGCCCGCATTGCCCCCATCATGAACCGCGACGGCGCCTACGCAGATGACCGCATCATGAAGCGGGTGGACGGCCGCTTCAAGGGCGAGGCCTTTTGGTGCCACGTGACCGGCCGTGCACTGAACCAAAGTGCGCCCCACGCGGCGGGTATCTGGTGCTTTGAAGACCTGAGCGCGCGCCGCCCCGTGAAGGCCGAACTCACCCCGCGCGAGCGCGAGGTGGCCGCCTACCTGATGCAGGGTTTGACCTCCAAGCAGATCGGCAAAACGCTGACTATCAGCCACCGCACGGTGGAGATATACCGCGCTCGGCTCATGCGCAAATACAAGGCATCCACCACTGCAGACCTGGTACACAAGCTCATGGCTGGCTAAGACAGTCCCTCAACCCTGCTCAAACCCTTCCAGCACATTCACTGCATTGCTGCCCAGCGCCGCTGCGGCGTAGCCACCTTCGAGCACGAACACGCTGGGAATCTTCAGCCTTGCCAAGCGTTGGCCCAGGCGCAGGAAGTCTTCAGGCTGCAGCGCAAAGGTCGAAATCGGGTCTTCGGCATAGGTATCCAGCCCTAGTGAGACGACCAGCGCCTGCGCCCCAAAGCGGGTGATGCGCTCGCAGGCCAGGTCCAGTGCGTCAAACCAGGCCGCCGCCGGGGTACCGGCCGCCAGCGGCAGGTTCAGGTTAAAACCCTGCCCCGGCCCCTCACCGGTTTCATCTGCATGGCCGAGGTAGAAGGGGTACTCCGTTTGCGGGTCGCCATGGAGGCTGACCACCAGCACATCGCTGCGGCGGTAAAAAATGCTTTGCGTGCCATTGCCATGGTGGTAGTCCACGTCCAATACCGCCACACGCTCACAGCCCTGCTGGAGAAAGGCCTGTGCCGCCACCGCCGCGTTATTCAGAAAACAGTAGCCGCCCATAAAGTCCGGCCCCGCATGGTGGCCCGGCGGGCGGGTTGCACAGAACGCGCTGCGCACCTGCCCCTGAGCCAGCAAGTCCACCGCGCTGGTGGCCGCATCGGCTCCCTCCTTGGCCGCCGCCCAGGTACCGGCGTCCAGTGGCGTGCCGTTGTCCATGGAGTACAGGCCCAGCTTGGCCGTGAAATTGGCGGGCTCCACATCGCTACGTAGACTGCGCACCGGCCACACCGAAGGAAAGGGCTGCAAAGTGGCCTGGCCGCCCGAGAGCCCCTGCCACTCAGCCCAGGCCGAGGCCAGAAAGGCCAGATAACGCGGGGCATGCACCTGCGCCAGCAGCGGTGTGCTGTCCACCTCCGGCGCACGGATGGCATGGCCGCGTGCCAGCAATTCCGCGTGAACAAACTGCGCCCGCGCTGGCGACTCGAAACAGGGCACGCGCTGGCCCCGGTAGAACTCCCAGACGGGGGCGTGCAACGCGTGTTGGGTGGAAAAAAAGGTAATCACGTGCGCACTGCGTCTCAGGCCACGCGGCGCATGGCGGTACGTGCGGCGCCAGGGCGTGTGTGGCGAAACAGGTCCTTGGGGTCATCCGACCCCGGTACCAGTTCTACATCGCAGCCTATGTCCCATTGCAGCGCCAGCTGGTGCACCAGGCGCAGGGTCGAGTAGTCCTCCAGCGCAAAGCCCACCGAGTCGAAGATGGTGATCTGCGCCGCGTCCTGCCGCCCCACTGCGGTCCCCGCCAGCACGCGCCAGAGGTCCACCACCGGGAAATCGGCAGGCAACTGCTGGATGTCGCCTTCGACACGTGTCTGCGGTTCGTACTCCACAAACACCCTCCCGGCGCGCAACACATCGGCATGCAGCTCAGTTTTCCCGGGGCAATCACCTCCAACGCCGTTGATGTGCATGCCCGGCTCCAGCATCTCGGGCGTGATGATGGTCGCATAGGCCTTGTCGGCGGTCACGGTGGTCACGATATCGGCCCCAGCCACGGCCTGTGCCGTAGAGGTGCAGGGAATGATTTTCAGACCGGTGTGCTCCGCCAGATTGCGCTGCAGCTTGGCCGAAGCGCGCGGGTCCAGGTCGTAAATGGCAATCTCCCGGATGCCCAGCCCGTAGTGAAAGGCCAGAGCCTGAAACTCACTCTGCGCGCCGTTGCCGATGAGTGCCATGCGCCGGGCATCAGGCCGAGCCAGCGCGCGTGCCGCCATCAGCGAGGTGGCACAGGTGCGCAGCGCAGTCGCCAGCGTGAGTTCGGACAGCAGCACCGGGTAACCCGTCTCCACCTCGGCCAGGACGCCGAATGCCATCACGGTATAGAGGCCCCGCGCGGTGTTACCGGGATGGCCGTTGACATACTTGAAAGCATAGCGCTCGGCATCCGACACCGGCATGAGCTCAATCACACCGATCTCCGAATGACTGGCGATGCGGGCAGACTTTTCAAACTCGGGCCAGCGCACAAAGTCGGCCTGAATGCTGTCCGCGAGCTGAGCGATGAAATCTTTCAACCCCACCGTTTGGATCAGCTTGGACATGGCGGGAACATCGATGAAACGGGTCATGGGAATCCTTTTTGGTTCTGCCTACACAAGGCGGTGCAGGCGACTGAAAAGGATTGTGTAGACGGACCGCGCCAAACAAAATACCGCATATTGGCAATAAATGCGCTGGCTAAAACCATAATGCAACATCAATATTGACAATATGGAAGATCACCCCATGGACGACACGGACCGCGAACTGATTGGCCTGCTGCGGGACAACGCCCGCATGTCAGTGGTGGCGCTGGCGGCCAAATTGCGCATTGCGCGCGCCACCGTGCAGAACCGCCTGGCCAAGCTGGAGAAAGACGGCATCATCCTGGGCTACACCCTGCGCCTCAAGCCAACAGCGCAAGCCCCACGCATCCGTGCCTTGATGAGTATCGCGGTGGAAGGCAACCAGGGTCCGGACGTGCTGGGCCGACTGCGCGGCCACCCCAACGTCTACTCTCTGCACAGCACCAACGGGCGCTGGGACATCGTTGCCGAACTTCATACCGACACCTTGGAAGCTTTCGACACGGTGTTGCGCAACATTCGGCTGGTCAGCGGCATCTCTGCCACGGAAACCAGCATCCTGCTGTCAACCTACAAGGCCTGAGTACCGGGGCACTGTCGCGCGGGTTACGCAGACCTGCAATGCTCATGCAGCTGCCTCCTAAGATGCGTCACTTTCTGCAAAGGGGAACATGGTGAACATGCGTTTTGACAACAAGGTGGTGCTGGTCACGGGCGGCGGCGGCGGTATTGGGCGCGCCAGCGCCCTGGCCTTTGCCCGCGCCGGGGCCAAGGTGGCGGTGACCGACCGCGACGCTCAGGCGGGGCAGGAGACAGCAGCCCAGGTGCAGGCCTTGGGGCAAGAAGCCATTTTCATCCAGGCCGACGTGATACAGGCCACCCAGGTGCAAGCCATGGTGGCCCAGGTGGTCGCGCATTTCGGGCGGCTGGACTGTGCGTTCAACAACGCCGGCATCGAGGAAGAACACATGCGCCTGGCAGACTGCGAAGAGGCCACCTTTGACCGCATCATGGGCGTCAACGTCAAGGGTGTGTGGCTGTGCATGAAGTACCAGATTGCCCAGATGCTCACCCAGGGCGGTGGCGCCATCGTCAACACCGCCTCGGTGGCGGGCCTGATCGGCGCCCCCAAGATGTCCGCTTACAGCGCCAGCAAGCACGCGGTCATCGGCCTCACCAAATCAGCTGCGGTGGAATATGGCCGCAAGGGTATCCGCGTGAATGCCGTGTGTCCCGGTGTCATCCGCACCGTGATGTTTGAGCGTGCGATGCAGGCCGACCCCAAACAAGCGGGAACCGTAGCTGGCGCCCATCCCATGGGCCGTATCGGCGAAGCGGATGAGGTCGCAGCAGCAGTGCTCTGGCTCAGCTCGGATGCAGCCAGCTTTGTGACCGGCCACGCACACACGGTGGACGGTGGCCTGACGGCGGTGTAAAACAACGGGGCCTCCTTTTCCCACTCCACGCCACGTCTTACCCAAGCCTCGAATCTGCAGATCGCCACGCTATGGGCCGATGCCCTGCAGGCGGAGGGCATCGTGGCCAGTGTTCAAGACAGTACCTGGGAAGCGCTGCGGGGGAGCGGCCCCTCGCAGCCCTTGATGATGATCACGTCTGCCGTAGCCGCGCCCATGCGAAAACTCTTGGTGTTCTACCCAGAAAAAAGTGGGCTGGGTGTGCTCTATGTTCGCAATCGCACATACCTACGGATACAAAAATCCCATCATTGTTACGCGGAACATCAAGGAGCACAGAACTTCAAGAACGTTGCCAGGGCGCCGCTAACCGCTTGGTAAAACGTCACTAGAAAAGTGGATATCACCATGCTCAGCCCTACCGAAATTCTCGATGCCAGGATCTTGATCATTGATCATCAATTGGCCAACGTTCAATTGCTTGAACTCTTGTTATCCGACGCGGGCTACACCCAAGTCACATCTGCGGTCAACTCTGAAGAGGCCCACGCGCTGCGCCGAAAAACGGATTACGACCTGATCCTGGTAGACCAGCAAATGCCCAACCTGAGCGGCTTGGCGGCAACCGCCCACATGCCGGTGATTGTGCTCACTGCCCTGCCCGGCCACCGATTTCGGGCGTTGCAAGCGGGGACCCGCGACATTGTCACCATGCCGTTCGACTTGGTGGAGATCAAACGGCGTGTCCATACCATGCTGGAAATCCATCTGCTGCACAAGAAGCTCGACGCATTTGACCAGTTGCTGGAAGCCGCCGTGGTGCAGCGCACCGCCGCATTGCGCGAAAGCGAGGCCCACTACAAAGCACTGGCCGAACTGGCGACCGACTGGTTCTGGGAGCAGGATGAGCACGGAAGCCTGACCAAGGTATCAGGGCCCGTAGACGACATTCTGGGCACGCCGACAACTGACGGAGCAGACGTAGAGCGCCGCACACTGCACGCCAAAATCGCCGCGCGCGAACCATTCCTGAACTACCCCTACAGCTGCCTGGCTCCAGACGGCAAGCGCAAGCAGTACCTGGTAAGTGGCGAACCCATCTTCGGCCAGTACTGCCGCTTTGTAGGTTACCGCGGAGTCGGGCAAGAAACCGCGCTGCACGCCTGAGGCGCCTTCCTCTCAACTCAAATCAGGTTGCGCATGGCCCGTGCGGTCTCCTGCAGCACGGGCAACACGCGCTTAGCCGTGTCCTCGGTGGATTCGTTGCCCATGGGCATGGTCACGCTGAGCGCCCCCACCAGCACACTGTGCCGGTCTATTAGGGGAACCGCCACACCGCGGTGGTTTAGCTCCAACTGCTGCTCTGAAATGGCCCAGCCCTGCAGGCGAATGCGCGCCAGCTCCACCCGCAGCCGGTCCTTGCTGGCAATGGTGTGTGAGGTGTAGGCTTGGAGCGGGTGCGTGGTCAGCCAGCGCTCCAACCATTCGGCTTCGCGCATAGACAAGATCAGCATGCCCGCCGCGGTCACCTGCGCGGGCACGCGTGAGCCCAGCACATAGCCGGTATTCATGCTGCGGTTGGTGCCGTTGCGCGCGATGTAGACGATGTCGTCACCGTCCATCACGCTCACGTAGGCGATCTCCTGGGTGCCCGCCGTCACCCGCTGCAAAAACGGCTGCACGATGCGCGGTAGCCGCGCCGACTCCAGGTACGACTGACCCAGGCGCAGCACGCGCGGTGTCAACCAGAACAACTTGCCGTCGGTGGCCACATAGCCCAGGTGCTGCAGCGTCAGCAGGTAGCGGCGTGCCGCGGTGCGTGTCATGCCACAGCGCTCGCCCGCCTGGCTGGCGGTCATGCGCGGGTGGGCGTCGTCAAAGGCTTCAATGATGGACAGGCCCTTTTCCAGCCCAGCGATCCAGTCTTTCTTGTCCAAGCCGGGCGCTTGGGGTTCGCTCAGAGCGGGGGGCGTGGCGTCATCAATCTGCATGGGGGTGATTTTTGGGTACCGGAAGGTGGTTCAGCACTAGGTAAAACCCGAGTTTCGATCGATCATCGATCACAAATGATCGATTAACGGACATTTAGTAAAAATATCCCTTCTTTATTTAGTCATGGATAGATAAAGTCCGCTCCGAATTCGACAAATTGATCGACAAGCGAACATTTCATGCATTCTGCCCTCGCCCACCCATCCATCTCCGGAACCACCGACGTCTACCTGATCGTCGGTGACCCGGTGGCGCAGGTGCAGGCGCCCGCGTTGTTCAACGCCGTGTTCGCACGCACCGGTATCAACGCCGTGCTCGTCCCCACCCATGTGGCGCCCCAGCACCTCACCGCGTTGGTCAAAGGCGCCTTTGGCGCAGCCAACATCAAGGGCCTGTGGGCGGCTATTCCGCACAAGACCGCGCTGGTGCATCTGCTGGACGCGTGCAGCCCCATGGGGCGTGCTGCCGGCGCCGTGAACGCCGTGCGCCGCAACAGCGATGGCCGCCTGGAAGGTGCCTTGTT
Source organism: Rhodoferax saidenbachensis (assembly GCF_031457975.1). Lineage (GTDB taxonomy): Bacteria > Pseudomonadota > Gammaproteobacteria > Burkholderiales > Burkholderiaceae_C > Allorhodoferax > Allorhodoferax saidenbachensis_A. Next base: position 109,734 of record NZ_JAVDXO010000001.1, on the reverse strand, counting down.
TGACGGTGAAGGCCTGGTGGGCGCCCTGAACCACTTTGGCATGTCCTACCAGCAGCAGCGGGTGCTGATTCTGGGCGCGGGAGGTGGCGCGTCGGCCATTGCCGCCTCGCTGGCATGCACCACACCGGGCGCTGCGGCCCATGTGGCCCTGTACGACCCGCTGCCGGGCAAGGCCGACGCCGTGGCCCGCCATATTGGCCGCCACAGCCAGGCCGAGGTAGTGGCAACCCCCACCAACGACCCCGTCGGCTACGACCTGGTGATCAACGCCAGCCCGTTGGGGCTGCAGGCGGGCGACGCACAACCCTGCGATGTACAGCGCCTGGAACCCCATGCCTCGGTGATGGACATCGTGATGAAGAACCAGCCCACGCCCTGGGTACGCGCTGCGCGCGGCCGGGGCCTGAACGCCCAGCCGGGCTTTGAGATGCTGGTACAGCAGGCGCCACTGTATTTGGATTTTTTTGGCTACACCGAAGCCGCAGACCTGGTGCGCCGGGACACCCAGTTTTTACGCGCGCAAATTGACCCCACCCTTTTTTAACCGAGGAGACCACGACATGCAAAAACGAAACACTCTCAAATTGATAGCTGCCTGCGCAATGCTGATGGGGGCTAGCGCCTCTTTTAGTCAGGAAGTCATCAAGATCGCCAACATTGTGGAGCTGTCCGGCGGTGGTGCCACTGCGGGCACCAACTTCAAGAATGGCGTGGAGCTGGCGGTGAAGGAAATCAACGCTGCCGGCGGCATTCTGGGCAAGAAGATCCAGACCACGACCTCCGACACCCAGTCCAACCCTGGTGTGGCCAAGGGCCTGACGCAAAAGGCTGTGGACGATGACGTGTTCGCCATCTTCGGTCCCGTGTTCTCAGGCTCCATCATGGTGTCCATGGCTGAGAGCCGCAAAGCCGAAATCCCGAACTTCACGGGTGGCGAGGCAGCCAGTATCACCATGCAGGGCAACCCGTACGTCTTCCGCACCAGCTTCACCCAAGCGACCGCCATGCCCAAGGTAGCACGCTACATCAGCGACCAGGCCAAGCTCAAGACCCTGGCCATCGTGTTCGTGAACAACGACTTCGGCAAGGGTGGCCTGGACATGATCAAAAAGGCATTGGACAAGTCCAGCACCAAGGTGGTGGCTGAGATCTCCACCGACTCTGGCCAGGTAGACTTTTCCGCTGCGGTGCTTAAAGCCAAACAAAGCGGTGCCGATGGCGTGTTTGTCTACTCCAATGAAGAAGAGTCGGCCCGCCTGCTGCGCGAGCTGCGTAAGCAAGGTTGGAACAAACCCATCATTGGTGAAACCACCCTGACCGGCCAAAAAGTCATTGACCTGGCCGGTGAGGCGGCCAACGGTGCCGTGGCCCACGTGGGTCTGACCGTGGACGCACCACTGCCCGCCATTCGCGCGTTCCGCGCCAAGTTCGAGCGCGACTACAAATACGTCTCGGACCACAACGGCATGAAGGGCTACTCCGGCATCTATGCCCTCAAGGCTGCTATCGAAAAAGTAGGCAAGCTCGACCGCAAGGCCGTGGCCAATGCCCTGCACAGCCTGGTGGTCACCACGGACAAAGAGCCCGGCATCCTGATGAACGTGGCCTTCGACCAGAACGGCGACCTGGACCGCGAAAGTTTCCTGGTGGAAGTGAAGGACGGCCAGCAAGTGGTGGTGGCTACCCTGCCCCCGCTTAACCCCCTCGTGACTGCCAACAAGCCCATTGCCGCGGGCAAGTCCGCACCGGCCAAGAAGTAAGGCCGCCGCACGCTACACCACGGGAACACCCATGACCGACTTTCTCCAACTGCTCTTCAGTGGCATGGCCACAGGAGCCATTTATGCCCTGGCCGCACTGGGCTTTACCCTGCTGTGGCAGGCCAGCGGCACCATCAACTTCGCCCAGGGCGAGTTTGTGATGCTGCCAGCCTTCATGATGTTGGGCTTTTTGAGTATGGGCGCGCCCCTGGCGGTGAGCTTTGTGCTGACCGTGGTGCTGGCAGTGTTTTTGCTGGGCTGGGTGTTCAAGCGCGGTCTGGTGGACCCGCTGTTCAAGTACGGCATGATGCCCATCGTCGTGGCCACCATCGGCCTGTCTATTGCCATGCGCAACGGCCTGCGCGCAGGTTACAGCGCCGAGGCCCACCCCTTCCCCAGCCTGTTTGCCGACAAACTGTTCAACATCGCTAGCGTGACCATCACGTTGGCCGATGTGGGCACCTTCGCACTGGCGCTAGTGCTGGTGTTTGCCACCCAGGCCTTCATGACCAAGACCGTCACCGGCCGCGCCATGCAGGCCGTCGCGCAAAACACCGAGAGCGCCAGCGTGCTGGGCATCAACGTGCCACGCATGATCTTCTACGCCTTTGCCATCAATGCCGTGCTGGCCGTGGCAGCCGCCCTGCTGGTCACACCCACCTACCTCGCCAAGTTCGACATGGGCGAGAGCCTGGGCAACAAGGCTTTCTTCGCCGCCATCATCGGCGGCTTCAACAACTCGCGCGGCGCGCTGCTGGGTGGTTTGATTGTGGGTGTGGCCGAGAACCTGGCCGCCGCCTACATCTCTCCGGCCTACAAGGACGCCGTGGCGCTGGTGATTTTCATGGTCGTGATTCTGTTCAAGCCGCAAGGGTTGTTGGGCAAAAAAGAAGAACGCAAGGTCTGACATGAAAAAATTTACTCTCTTTTTGATAGCTACCTGCGCAGTACTGCTGCTGGCTGCGCCTCCTTTTCTTAAAAACTACGGCCTCTACCTGCTGTCCTATTGGCTGGTCTTCGTGATTGCCACCATGGGCCTGAACCTCACCGTGGGGTATGCCGGGCAGAAGTCGCTGGGCCACGCCGCGTTCTTTGGCATTGGCGCCTACACCGTGGCCATCATGATGAAAGCCGGCATCAGCTTCTGGGTGGGCTTGCCTACCGCCGCGCTGATCTGCTTCTTTGTGGGGATTGCCCTGGGCTTTCCGGCGCTGCGCGTGCAGACCATTTACCTGGCCTTCGCCACCCTGGGCTTCAATACCGCGGTGTGGCTGGTCATGCGCAACGAAGAGTGGCTGACCGGTGGCACCTTCGGCATCAACGGCATTGCCCGCCCCAGCCTGGCCGGCTTTTCGCTGGAAGGCAACCTGGCGTACTACTACTTTGTGCTGGGCACTGCCGTGCTGCTGGCCGCCCTGCAGTGGGGCCTGCTGCGCAGCCCTTGGGGCAAAGCCTTTACCGCACTGCGCGACAACCCCATCCGCGCAGAAAGCCTGGGGATCAATACGCGCAGCTACACGTTGCTGAGTTTTGCCCTCGGCGCTGTGTATGCCGGTGTGGCGGGTGCGCTGTTTGCCTCGCTGGTGCAGTTCATCGAGCCCGCGCCCTTCACGGTGGGCGCGTCCATCATGATGTACCTCATGGTGGTGGTGGGCGGCCCAGGCTACTTCCTGGGCCCGCTGCTGGGCTCGGCCGTGGGTGTCATCCTGCCCGAGTGGCTGCGCTTTGCACAGGCCTGGTATCTGTTTGTCTTTGGCGCCGCCGTGGTGCTCCTGATGATCTGGTTGCCCGATGGCCTGCTGAGCATTCCCGACCGTATCAAAGCCAAGCGCCAAGCGCGCGAAGCCAGTGCAGCCCGTGCCGCGGCTGCCAACACCCTGGGAGCCAAATAAATGAGCCACCCCACAGAGCAACAGCCTGTTCTTAAAGTCAGCAATATCAAAAAGGCCTATGGCGCCATCCAGGCCGTGGGCGGTGTGTCCTTCGAAGTCATGCCCGGAGAAATCTTTGGTGTGATCGGCCCCAACGGATCAGGCAAGACCACGCTGTTCAACAGCATGCTGGGCCAGATCACGCCCGATGCGGGGCAGATCGAACTCAACGGCAAGGACGTGACGCACGCCGGCCCGCTGGAACTCAACCGCCTGGGCGTAGGCCGCACCTTCCAGACCCTGCAGGTGTTTGGCAAGATGACGGTGCGCGACAACCTCATCGTGGCGGCGCAAGAACACCAAGGCTCCATGCTGAGCCGCATGTTCGCCCCCTCCGATTCCGGCCTGGGCGCCAAGGCCGACGCGCTGATCGACCAGTTCCGCATCCGCCATGTGGCTGACAAAAAAGCTGGCGAGCTGTCTTACGGACAGCAAAAGCTGGTGGACATTGCCATGGCCTTCATGAGCGAACCCGACCTGGTACTGCTGGACGAACCCTGCGCCGGCGTGAACCCCAGCCTGGTAGGCGGTATCAGCACGCTGCTGAAGGAACTCAACCGCAACCCCAAGTTCGGCAAGCAGAGTTCCTTTGTCGTCATTGAGCACAACATGGACTTTGTAATGGACCTGTGCCACCGCATCATGGTGATGGTTGAAGGCCAGGTGCTGGCCATTGGCACACCGGAAGAAATCCGCGGCAACAAACAGGTGCTGGACGCCTACCTGGGGAGCTAAGCCATGAACACACAAGATACCTGCATTGAATTCAAGGACGTGGTGGCGGGCTACAAGGATTTCATGATCCTGAACAACCTGTCATTCAAAGCCAAGCGCGGCACCATCACCCTGCTGCTGGGCCCCAACGGCGCGGGCAAATCCACCGTACTCAAAGCGCTGTTTGGCCTGCTCAAACCACGCCAGGGCGACATCCTGCTGGACGGCGTGAGCGTGGCCGGCGCAACACAAAAGCAGCTGTTGGCCCAGGGCATCGCCTTTGTGCCGCAGGGGCGCAACCTGTTTGGCCAACTCAGCGTGTTCGAGAACCTGGAGCTGGGCGGTATCACCCTGGGTATGAAGACCACGCACGAGCGTATTCCGGAAGTGCTGGAGTTCTTCCCGCGCGTCAAAGAGCGCATGCACTCGGCGGCTTCGGCTCTGTCCGGTGGCGAGCAAAAGCAACTCGAAATCGGCCGCGCCCTGCTGTTGCGCCCCAAAGTCATCCTCATCGACGAGCCTTCCATCGGCCTCTCGCCCATGGTGGTGGCCGACGTATTCAAGCTCTTGCGCCGGCTGGCCGACCAAGGCACCACGGTGCTCATGGTGGAACAGAACGTGAAGAGCGCGCTGAAAATTTCGGACGAAGCCATTGCACTGGAATCGGGTCGCCTGGTGCTGCAAAAACCGGCATCGGAATTGCTCGCAGACCCAAACATCGAGCGCCTGTTTTTGGGCGGCGCCCACCAGTCCAACGCCCAAGCCAGCACCGTGTGACAGCAAACCCAACAACCCAACAGCCTTGAGGGGATAAGCGATGCGTTTGAACACCATTCATAGCCGCCTGACACTCGCGTTCACTGCGGTTCTCGCATTGATGATTCTGGTCTTGTGCCTGGGTCTGTTGGGGCAGCATCGCATGGGGATGATGGTGGACCACCTCAGCAATGTGCTGGCAAAAACGGAACGTGATGCCTTGCGATGGAAGGAAATCCTGAGCAATCAGGGCATCAACACCAGTTTGCTCATTGCCACCGGGGATCCCGAAAAACAAAAGCCCTTGCGCGCCCAAATCAGTGCGCAATTGAAAACCATCGATGATTTGGTCCAAACCTATGCATCCGGCACCACAGGCAGCGATGCCGATGCGGCGTTGCTAAAGCAGGTGACCGCAGCCTACACGGGTTACAAAGCGGCGGTTGGCGATGTACTGAGTGCGGTGGACAGCGGGTCCAGCGACTTTTCGCGCTCCGAGTTCAATGACAAATACGTGCCGCAGTTGCTGGGCTACCAAAAGGCCTTGAGCGCGTGGGCGGAACACCAACAGGCGTCCATGGACGCGGGAGTGCAGACCGTCAAAACCGAACAGGCACAGGCCCGGGTGTTGATGGTCAGCGTTGGTATCCTGGCCTGTACCTTGGGTGCCCTGCTGTCGTGGGCCATCTCGCGCAGCATCAGCGGTGCTGCTACAGAGGCCGTGCGGCTGGCCCACGCCATTGCACAGGGTCAGCTCGACGTGCAAAGTCGCAACGTGACCAGCTTTGGAGAAATGCAGCAGTTGTTGGACGCGCTGAAGGATATGCAGGACAACCTGGTTCGCGTGGTGTCCACGGTGCGGTCGGGGTCGGAAGGTGTCGCCACTGCGAGTGAAGAAATTGCCAAAGGCAATAGTGACCTCTCCATACGCACCGAACAGCAGGCCAGCTCCCTGCAACAAACCGCTGCGGCCATGGATGATCTCAGCAGCAGTGTGCGTGACAACGCCGGCCATGCCCTGCGGGCCAATGAACTGGCCGCCAATGCCTCTGGCACGGCCCAGCAAAGCGGTCAGGTCGTCACCCATCTGGTGCAAACCATGCAGCAGATTGACCAGGCCTCCAAGAAGATTGCGGACATCATCCAGGTCATCGACGGCATCGCCTTCCAAACCAACATCCTTGCGTTAAATGCAGCGGTAGAAGCTGCCCGCGCGGGAGAACAGGGGCGCGGCTTTGCCGTGGTAGCCGCCGAGGTGCGATCGCTGGCGGGCCACAGCGCGCAAGCCGCCAAACAGATCAAGGAATTGATCGACACCAGCGTGCAGCGCGTGAACCAGGGCAACCAGCTGGTAGAACAAGTGCAGCACTCCATGACGGGTGTCGTCCAATCCATTGAACGCGTGACGGAGGTCATGGCCTTGATCAGCCAGGCCGGCCAGGAGCAATCCCATGGCGTGTCCCAATTGGGGCAGGCCGTTGCCACCATAGACCAGGCCACCCAGCAGAACGCCGCGCTGGTCGAAGAAATGGCCGCCGCCGCTGAGGGCCTCAACAACATGGCAGCGCAGCAGGTGGAAGCGGTCGCCGTTTTTGATCTGGGCACGCGCACCACCGCGCGACGTCTGGCCCTCGCGTGAATTTCGCACGCCCTCTCTTCATACCGTTCATCCCGCCTTCTGGAGTTTTCAAGATGTCCGACTACCGCACAAACACCTCCCGCCCCAGCGGTGCCGACCGCGAACACATTGACGAAGGCCCCAACCCGCTGGGACTGGAAGGCATTGAGTTCATTGAGTACGCCACCTCCAAGCCCCAGGCGCTGGGCCAGGTGCTGGAAGCCATGGGTTTCAAGCCGATTGCGCGCCACCGCTCGCGCGAGGTGCTGCTGTACCGTCAGGGCGACATCAATGTCATCGTCAACGCCCACGGCCGTGGTGCTGCGTTGACCGAGAAGCCGGTGATTGCCGCCATCGCCCTGCGCGTGCACGACGCCTCGGCCGCCTACCAGCGTGCGCTGGAGCGCGGTGCCTGGGCCGTGCCGGTGCAGGTGGAGGTGATGGAGCTGCACATTCCCGCCATCCATGGCGTGGGCAACAGCCGCATCTACTTTGTGGACCGGCACCGCGAGTTCTCCATCTACGACGTGGACTTCACCCCCGTACCCGCGGTGGACAAAAACCCGCCTGCCATTGCGGGCCTGCACTTCTTTGGCGTAGTGCAGTACATCGGCAACGACCGCAGTGACGACTGGACCGAGTTCTACAGCGCGCTGTTTGGCTTCACCGCGCTAGCACCGGAGACGCGCTTTGGCATCTTGCCCAAGGGCCTGATTCTGCAAAGCCCGTGCAACACCTTTTACTTGCAGCTCATCGAGCCCGAACCCGGCGTACTGGACGTGGAAGACGACGAATGCTTCCAGCGCATTGGCCTGGGCACACCCGATGTGCCCGCCACCGTGGCGGCGCTGCGCACGCGCGGCGTGGAGTTTGTGCCCAGCAAAGACCCCACGCAGGACAGCAAGGGCGCGCTAACCCGCCCCACCATGGGCAACGCCATGTTCGAGCTGGTCCACCACACGCGAGGCTGATCACCATGAGCCAATTCGAAGGCAAATTTGACGACTTCGGGATGGACACCATCTCGCTGGCCGGACCGCTGAAAGCCAAGCTGGACGCCATGCGCGCCGCGGGCTTCGGCCAGGTCATGCTGGCCGCACGCGACCTGGTGGGCCACCCGCAAGGCTGGGAGGCTGCGGTACAAGAGGTGAAGGACAGCGGCCTGCGCGTGACCGGCTTTCAGGTGCTGCGCGACTTTGAAGGCCTGTCGGGCCACCTGCATGCCTACAAGGTAGACATTGCCAAAAGCATGATGGAGATGTGCCAGGCGCTGGGTTGCCGCGTCATGCTGGCCTGCTCCAGCACCTCCACCCACGCCACCGGCGACACCGACGCCCTGGTGCGCGACCTGCGCAAGCTGGCCATGCTGGCCATTCCCATGAACATCAAGGTGGCGTTTGAAGCCCTGTCCTGGGGCCGCACCATCAACGAGTTTCCCCAGGCCTGGGACGTGATCACCCAGGCCGACATGCCCAACCTGGGCCTGGGGTTTGACTCTTTCCACATGTTTGCCACCAAAACCCCGCTGGACGAACTGGAGATGCTGGACCCGAGCAAGATCTTCCTGGTGCAGCTGGCTGACTTTATGTGGAACGAGATCAAGACCGTGGAAGAACGCATCAGCACCGCGCGCACCTTCCGCGTGTTTCCCGGTGAAGGCGTGCACAGCGAAGCCCTGGCCGAACTGGTGCTCAAGCTGCATCAGCTGGGCTACCGCGGCGACTACAGCTTTGAGGTGTTCAACGACGACTACCAGCAAATGCCCCTCCCCACCGTGGCCGCACGCGCGCGCCGCGCCGCGCTATGGCTGGGCGAAGACGTGCTGCGCCGCTCTGTGCCCCTGCCCAACCAGCTGCGCCTGAAGCAGGCCACGCGCTGAACACCATGGGCAGTGTGTTTGAAGAATTCCTGCAGGCACCCGAGCTGCTGGACGCCTTTGGCGCCCAGCGCTTTGTGGCAGCCATGCTGCAGTTTGAGTCGGCCCTGGCTCAGGCGCAGGCTTCTTGCGGCCTGATTCCGGCTGCCGCCGCGCAGTCCATCGTAGGCACCTGCAAAGTAGAACTGTTTGACGCCCCCAAAATCGTGCGCGACAGCGTGCGTGCGGGCAGCCTTGCCATTCCGCTGGTCAAGAGTCTGCAGGAAACGGTGGGCCTGTTCAACCCCGGCGCGGTGGCCTGTGTGCACCTGGACTGCACCAAACAAGACTTGGTGGATACCGCCACCGTGCTCATCACCCGCGACGTGCTGGAGCGAGTGCACAGCGATGTGCAGCTGTGCGTACACACGCTGCAAACCCAGGGCAGCGCCGATGCTGCCGCGCCCCTACTGCGCGCGTTGCAGCGCCTACAACGCAGCGCCGCCGAGGCCTTGGCCGTACAACTGGGCGGCACCCTGGCGCAGATGCGAGCTCAGGGGCAAAACCAGGGCTCCGCCGTAGAACAGCACATGGCACAGCACCTGCGCCTGGGCGTGCCGCAAGCCCCCTGGCACACCCAGCGCGATGCTTGGGTGGCGCTGGGCTGCGACCTCGGCCTGTTGGTGGGCAGCCTGGGCACCCTGGCCAAGGAAATGACGCGCCGCGCCGCCTCCGACCAATTGCCGACCGGTTGCCTGACGGCATTGGCAGCGGCGCGGCGCGCGCCCCAGCGCGTGGCCAGCCTACTGGCTTCCATGCCCGAAGCCCATGAACGCGCCCTGGGTGTGTGGCAGGCCGAGCAGGCCGAATGGGCGCAACTGCTGATGTCGGCGCACGCCAGTGCCCACGGCATGGCCCAAGCCCTGCAGCAAATCTCCGACACCGCACCATGACAGCAGACACATCCAACCGACCGGTGGCACTTGTTACCGGTGCCCAGCGCGGCATAGGCCGTGCCATCGCACTGCAAATGGCCCAGGCCGGCTTTGACGTGGCGCTGTGCGACCGTATGCTCAGCGACGAACTGCACGCTGCTGCCGCCGAAGTCGCGGAGCTGGGAGTTCGCAGTACTGCGGTGTGTTTTGACCTGGCCGACACCAGCACCCACGCGGCCATGCTGGACGCAGCCGAGGCGGTACTGGGTCCGGTGACTTGTCTGGTGAACAACGCCGGGGTGTCCGTACTGTCGCGCGGCGACCTGCTGGACGTGACACCCCAGGCCTACGACCACTGCCAGGACATCAATACGCGCGGCACCTTTTTTCTCATGCAGGCCTTTGCCAGGCGCTTGCTGGTGCGCCCGCAGCATCCCCACCACCGCAGCATGGTGACCATCACCTCGTCCAATGCCCAGGCCGTCTCCATCCAGCGCGGGGAATACTGCGTGTCCAAGGCGGCGCTGTCCATGGTGTCTTCACTGTTTGCCGTACGACTGGGTGGCGAGGGTATTGGGGTATATGAAGTTGTCCCAGGCCTGATAGAGACCGAGATGAGCCTGACCTCCAAGGCACGCTACGACGCCGACATCCAGCGCGGCTGGCTGGTGGTGCCCCGTTGGGGCCAAGCGCACGAGGTGGGCAAGGTGGTGAGCACTTTGGCGCTGGGCCTGCTGCCCTACACCGTGGGCCAGGCCATCCGGGTGGATGGCGGCATGTTGATCAACAAGTACTAGACGTAGAGCCCTGCTCTTACCCATAAGGGAAAGCCCTAGCCGATATTGAAGGAACGGTATACGCCGCTGAAGGCAGGGTATTGGCGCAAGCCCGTACAGGGACGTAACCTGAGATGCAGATTCTCACTGCATCGTATTGGTTATGAAAACACAAAATCGTTGGATCTGGGCTCTGCTTGCCGCCACGGGCGTACTTGCTGGAAACCATGCGTGGGCCGCCACGGACATCACCGTGGCCACGGTGAACAACCGGCAGATGATTGAAATGCAAAAGCTCAGCGTGCATTTCGAGAAGGCCAACCCCGACATACGCGTCAAGTGGACCACCATGGAAGAGGCTGACCTGCGCCAGCGGGTCAGCGCGGACGTAACCAACAAGGGTGGCCAGTTTGACGTGGTCACCATCGGCATGTACGAGACGCCCATCTGGGCCGCCAAGGGCTGGCTGCGCGAGATCACCCCCACCGACGCCTACAACGTGAAGGACCTCATCCCCACGGTGCGCGATGGCCTCTCGTACAACAAGCGCCTGTACGCCGCGCCCTTCTACGGTGAAGGTTCCATGACCATGTACCGCACCGATCTGTTTGACAAGGCGGGCCTCTCCATCAGCAACCGCCCCACCTGGGAGCAGATCGCCGCAGCCGCGGCCAAGATCCACAACCCTGCTGCCGGGCTCTATGGCATTTGCCTGCGCGGGCGCGCGGGCTGGGGCGACAACATGGCCCTGCTCAGCACCATGGTCAACACCTTTGGCGGCCAGTGGTTTGACATGGCCTGGCGCCCGCAAATCAACACCAAACCGTGGAAGGACGCGATCTCGTTTTACGTGAAGCTGCTGACCCAATACGGCCCGCCCAACGCTGTAGCCAACAGTTTCAACGAGAACCTGGACCTGTTTGCCCAGGGCAAGTGCGGCATCTGGGTGGATGCCACCAGCGCCGGCGGTGCGCTGATTGATCCCAAGTTCAGCAAGGTGGCCAGCGTCACCGGTTTCTCGCTGGCCCCCACCGCCGTCACCAACAAGGGTGCGGGCTGGCTCTGGGCCTGGGCGCTGGCCATTCCCGCTAGCAGCAAGAATGCCGACGCAGCCCAGCGCTTTGTGCAGTGGGCCACGTCTGAGCCCTACCTGCGCCTGGTAGCCGACACCAAGGGCTGGGCCGCCATGCCCTCGGGCACGCGCCTCTCCACCTACCAGCGTCCGGAGTTCACCAAGGCCGCGCGCTTTGCCATGACCGAGGCCATCGCCATGGTGACCGCCAACCCGCGGGACGCCACGGAGGGCAAGGCGCCCTATGTGGGTGTGCAGTTCGTCGCCATCCCCGAGTTTCAGGACATCGGCGAGATCACAGGCGCCGAAATCCGCGACGCACTGGCGGGCAAGCAGACCGTGGACCAGGCGCTACAAAAAGCGCAGGCCAAGACCGACCAACTGATGCGCGTGGCCGGGTACTACAAATGACAAGGAGCACAGCCATGCCCAAATCCTCTTTCTGGACCGTAGGCCGCCAACTGGGTGCCGCCTTTGCCGCCATGGTGGCGCTGGGGCTCATGCTCGCGCTGACCGGCTGGAGCCGCATTGCGGCCATCAACCACGACCTGCAATCGTTGGTGGACCAGACCCTGCCCACGCTCACCGCGCTCAGCGAGGTGAATGACCGGCTGCAGGTGGTGCGCACCGCCGAGCTGAGCCATCTGGCCGCGCTGACCATGCCCGCCAAGGACCGTGAAGAAACCGCCGTCAAAGCTGCCGTGAAGGCGCTGGACACCGCACTGCAGCGCTACCTTGCCACCGGTGGGGCTCGAGACCAGGCGGCGGAGGTCAAAACCTTGACCGATGCCCTGGCCAAGTTCAACGCCTCGCGTACCACCTTCCTGCAAATGTCCAACTCGGCCGCAGGTGCCGAGTCGGAACGCGCCGTGGAGGCCAGTGACTATTTCAGCGGCCCCAGCCAGCAGGCCTACCAGGGCGCCTACGATGCGGTGCAAAAACTCTGGGCCGCCCACGTAGCCCAGGCCGAAGCGGCCAAGGATATGGGCCGTGCCTCGGTGCTGCGTGCTGACCTGATGCTGCTTAGCGTCTCAGGTATTGCAGTGTTGGTGTCCATCGTGCTGGGCGTCTTCATCACGCGCCGTCTGCTCGGCGAGCTGGGTGGCCAGCCCGCCTATGTGGCGCAGTTGGCGCGCGCCATTGCCGATGCCAACCTCGCCACGCCAATTGCAGTTCGCCGCGGCGACACCACCAGCGTGGTGGCCGCCATGGCCCGCATGCAGGCCTCGCTCACGCGCATCGTGCACGCCGTGCGCCACGGCGCAGACGGCGTGGCCAATGCCAGTTCCGAAATCGCCCAGGGCAACCACGACCTCAGCAGCCGCACCGAACACCAGGCCAGCGCGATCGAAGAGACCGCCTCCAGCATGGAAGACCTGAACGCCAAGGTGCGGCAAAACGCGCTCAGCGCGGGCCATGCCAACCAGCTGGCGCTGGACGCCTCGGCCGTGGCCGTGCAAGGCGGCGATGTGGTGGGCCAGGTGGTGCAAACCATGAAGGGCATCAACGAAGCCAGCCGCAAGATTGCCGACATCATTTCCGTTATCGACGGCATTGCATTCCAGACCAACATCCTGGCACTGAATGCGGCGGTGGAAGCCGCTCGTGCAGGCGAACAGGGCCGGGGCTTTGCCGTGGTGGCCTCCGAGGTGCGTAGCCTGGCGGGCCGCAGCGCGGAGGCCGCCAAAGAAATCAAACAGCTCATCAACACCAGCGTGCAGCGCGTGGAGCAAGGCACCGCCCTGGTGGACCGCGCGGGTAGCACCATGGCCGAGGTGGTGGGTGCCATCCGCAAGGTGACCGACATCGTGGGTGAAATCAGCGCCGCCAGCTCAGACCAGAGCGCGGGCGTCTCGCAGATTGGCGAATCGGTGAACGAAATGGACCAGGTCACCCAACAAAACGCGGCCCTGGTGGAGCAGATGGCGGCCGCGGCCAGTGGCCTCAAATCGCAAGCTGCGGAACTGGTGCGCGTGGTGGCGGTATTCCAGACCGACGAGCAGGCGCTACCAAATCAGGAGCTGCTCGCGCTTAGTTGACGGGGGCTAGCGGCCTGTTTGGCTGACATTCTCGGCCCCAGGCAGGGTCGCACAGGCCTGGGCCACAAACTCGCGCAACAGGCGCAGCGCCGGGGTAAGCTGGCGCCGGTCCGGCAGCACCAAATACAGCGGCACGTGCTCAGTTTCCCAGTCAGGGCACAGCGCCACCAGTCGACCCGCAGCCAAGTCATGGGCCACGTCGATCCAGGCCTTGTAGGCCACGCCGCGCCCTGCCAGCGCCCAGCGCCGCACCACGTCGCCGTCATTGGTCACGTGGCCGCCCTGCACGCGCACGGCCAGCGGCTGGCCGTCGCGCGCAAAGGTCCATCGGTCATTCACCTCACCGCCCAGCATGAAGCACAGGCAGTCGTGCTGCGCCAAATCCTGCGGCGTGGCTGGTGTGCCGTGGGCTTGCAGATAGGCGGGTGAGGCCACCAGCACACGCCGGTTGTCAGGCGCCACGGACAGTGCCACCAGACTGGAATCCCGCGGCTTGCCATGGCGAAAGGCCGCGTCCACCGGTTCGCTGTACATATTGGCCATGCGGTCGGACAGCGTGAGGCGGTAGCGCACCTGCGGGTGCTGGTCCTGAAAATCCTCCAGCCAGGGCAGCAGCACATTGCGCCCCATGTCCGACGATGCCGCCAGCCGCAGCACGCCCTGCACCTGATGGCGCCCCGTGCTCAGCGCCTGCTGGCCTTCGCCCAACGTGGTCAGGGCCAGCCGCGCATGCTCCAGAAACACCGCACCCTCGGGTGTCAGCCGCAGGCTGCGCGTGGAGCGCACCAGCAGGCTGGTGTGCAGTTCTGCCTCCAGCCGCTTGAGTGCGGCACTGGCCGCGGCGGGCGTGATGTCCAGCGCCCGTGCGGTGGCCGACAGGCTGCCGGTGTCCACGGTGCGCACAAAGATATCCAAGTCTTGCAGGGCTTTCATTTTCAAATGATATTTGAAAGCGGGTTCAATCTATGCCCTATTTTTCTTTTCAGACGCAGAACAGAAGATTCAACCCTCTGTTCACTCTGCAAGGAAATTCCCCATGAAAGCCATTGGCTACACCCAGGCCCACGCCCTCTCCGCCCCCATCGGCCTGCAAGACATCACCCTGCCCACACCCGTGGCCCAGGGGCACGACCTGCTGGTGGAAGTGCGAGCCGTTTCGGTCAACCCCGTAGACACCAAGGTGCGCGCCAGCGCGGCGCCCGCCCTGGGCCAGGACTACAAGGTGCTGGGCTATGACGCCAGCGGCATCGTGCGCGCCGTGGGACCGGATGTGACCCTGTTCAAGGAAGGCGACCACGTCTACTACGCCGGAGCCATCCAGCGCCCCGGCACCAACAGCGAGCTGCACTTGGTGGACGAACGCATCGTCGGCCACATGCCCGCCAGCCTGGACTTTGCCCAAGCCGCCGCCCTGCCCCTGACCAGCATCACGGCCTGGGAATTGTTGTTTGACCGCCTTGGCGTGCAGCCCGGCAAAAAGCCCAACCCCAAGAGCCTGCTGGTGATCGGTGCGGCTGGCGGCGTGGGCTCCATCCTCATCCAACTAGCGCGCCGCCTCACAGCCCTCACTGTCATCGGCACTGCCTCACGCCCCGAAACAAAAGCCTGGGTGAAAGCGCTGGGCGCCCACCATGTGATCGACCATACCCAGCCACTGACCGAACAGTTGGCCCGCCTCGGCGTTCCGCCGGTCGACATCGTCATCAGCCTCACCCACACGGGCGACCACCTGCCGCAAATTCTGGAAGTACTGGCCCCCCAAGGCCAGTTTGGCCTGATTGACGACTTGCCCACGCTGGACGTGATGCCCTTCAAGCGCAAGGCCGCCTCGGTGCACTGGGAGATGATGTTTGCCCGCCCCATGTTCAACACGCCCGACCTGATCGCCCAGCACCACCTGCTCAACGAGGTGGCCCAGCTGGTGGACGCAGGCCTGGTGCGCACCACGTTGGCCGAGAACTTCGGCCGCATCAACGCCGACAACCTCAAGCGCGCGCACGCACTGGTCGAGTCGGGCACCGCACGCGGCAAGGTGGTGCTGGAAGGCTGGAACTAGGGTCTGCCATGAGGCCATAGTCAATGATTTGACTTTACGCATGGCCCCACGCGTGGCGCTATGAAATCAGGAGCTTATTGCGCATATTTCACGGGGGCTATCGGCCATTTTTGCACTTAATTTCCGTCATGGGGATGTGCATAATGCGGGCCAAGGAGACCCCATCTGGGGCGCCAAACCATGAAACCGGTTGTCTTCTCGCTGATGTCTTTTCATGCGCTTTGCCTGAGCCTGTGGATTGGCCTGACAACGGCGGCCGGGGCCGAGTCCCTGACCCTGGCGGTATCACGCACGCCGCTCTCGTTACCCCTGTATATCGCGCAAAGCAACGGCTACTTCGCAGCCGAAGGGCTGGAAGTCAAGATCAACGAATGCCTGGGTGGCCACCGCTGTCTGCGCCAGGTGCTGGATGGTCAGGCCGATGTGGCCACCACGGGCGAGTTGCCGGTGGTGATGAACAGCTTCTCCAGCAGCGACTATGCCGTGATTGGCACCTTCACCAAGTCTAGCGACGACATCAAGCTGGTGACCAATGCACGCGCCGGCATCAGGGCCCCAGCGCAGCTGGTGGGTAAGCGTGTGGGCGCCATCAAGGGCACAGCCAGCGAGTTTTTCCTTGAGTTGTACCTGCTGACCGCCGGCCTGGACCCTCAAAGCCTGAGCATCGTGGACGTGCAACCGGAAGACATGGTGCAGGCCCTGCAGTCCGGCAAGGTGGATGCCATCTCGGTCTGGCAGCCTTTTGGCTACCAGGCACTCAAGGCGATGGGCGCAGGCGCCACTTTGCTGCCCAGCAACAACGCGTACATCCAGACCTTTAACCTGGTCAGTCACCGCAAACTGGTGGGCACACGCGACACCACGCTGACCAAGTTGCTCACCGCCGTGGAGCGGGCCGAGCGCTTTATCCAGGAACACCCCGCCGACGCCAAACGCCTGCTGATGCAGCGGCTGGCGCTGGAGCAAGATTTCGTGGACAGCGTGTGGCCCGGGCTGCGCTACCGGCTGGTGCTGGACCAGGCCCTGCTGGTCACCATGGAGGGAGAGGCACGCTGGGCACGCCGCGAAGGCCATGCCGTTGGTCCCCTCAAACCCAACTTCCTGCAGCTGGTACACAGCGCACCGCTGCATACCGTCAAACCCGACGCCGTGGCCACCCTGCGCTGAACGCCCATGAAACTGCGCAGCCTGCTCTTCAGCGCAAGCCTGGCCTCGGTGGCGGTGGGCCTGGTCGCCACGCTGGTGGCCCTGAGCGCCGTGCACGAAGAAAACCGCACCAGCGTCGTACGCACCCAGGCACAGGAAGCCTCACACGAAGTCTCCGGTCTGCTGGTGCTGACCCAGGAATACGCACGCCACGCGGAGCCACGCGCCGCCGAGCAATGGCACCAGCGCCAGGCCGCCATTGCAAAGTTGCTGAGTGCCCGCGAACTCGTTCTTGACGAAGACCCGGCCCTGACCGAACTGCGCGATGTGAACCAGTCTCTGCCCGAGTTGTTTGAGGCACTGGAAAAAATACCCCAAGACGACCGCCCCTTCAATCTGCGGCGCAAGGAGGTACTCATGGATCAGCTGCTCACCAGCACCCAAGCCACGAGCGACTATGCCTACCAGTGGTTTCAGAGCGCTACGGTGAACCGGCGCGCAGCGGACAAAAAGTTCCAGTACGCAGCCCTCACCACGCTGGCCACTATGCTGCTGATCCTGCTGTCACTGGTATCCCTGGTACACCGGCGCGTGCTGCGTCCTTTGCGGCGGCTGGACGAAGCCACCGCTGCGATGAGCCGCGGCGACATGACCCAGCGTGTGGCCAGCCAGACTCAGGACGAATTGGGAGACTTGTCACGCCGTTTTGACACCATGACGCAGACCCTGGAGCTCAACCGCCAGCAGTTGCACGACGCAGCCAAACGCCTGCGTGTCATCACCGACAACATCCCCAGTCTGATTGCCTACATCGACAGCGATTTGCGCTATCAGTTCACCAACGCCTACTTTCAGCAGGTCTTGGCCATGGACCCCCGCAAGCTGGTGGGAAAACGGGTGGCGGATGTCATGGGTCCGGGCGACTATGCCTCGCTCCAGCCCTATTTAGAGGCGGCCCTGGCGGGCACACACCAGCAGTTTGAGCGCGTGAACATCGTGCGCGGCAAGGCAGTCTGCCTGCTGACCGATTACGTACCCGACCGCAACGAGGCAGGTGACATTGTGGGCATTTTCGCGACCGCCAAGGACATCACCGAACTCAAGGAAATCCAGCGTGCGTATGCCCAGGGCGAACAGCGCCTGCGCGCCATCACCAACAACATCCCCGCCATGGTGGGGCATTTTGATGCCGAGGAACGCTGTCTGTTTGCCAACGACACGGTGCTCAAACTGCAGGGCATTGACGCCAAAGACACCACCAAACACACGCTGCGCTCAGGCCTGCGGGACGACAGCTATGCCCAGCACCAACCCTATGTGCAGCGGGTGTTGCAGGGAGAGATTTGTGGGTTTGAAGGTCACATCCAGCGCAATGGCCAGGATGTCTACTTCCAGGCCCATCTGGTGCCCGACCGGGACACCCAGGGTCAGGTGCAGGGCTTCTACCTGATGTCATTTGACGTGACCAAGGTGCGCCGTGCCGAGCAGGAGCGCAAACGCAGCGAGCAGCGCCTGCGCCAGATCACAGACAACCTGCCGGTGCTGATCTCCTATATCGACAAGGACGAGCGCCTGCAGTTTGCCAACAAGACCTACCAGACCTGGCTGGGTGTAGACCCCCAGGCCATGCTGGGACGCACCATTCTCGAAACGGTGGGCCCCGAACTGTATGCGCCGCGGCGGCCCTACCTGCAGCGCGCCCTGCGTGGAGAAAATGTACGGTTCGAGGCCGAGGCCGACGCCTTGGGCATCCACCGCCACCTGGACACCAACTACCTGCCCGATATCGATGCCGACGGGAAGGTGTTGGGCATTTACACCCTGACCACGGATGTTTCCGAATTGAAGGCCTACGAACGCCAGCTGCAGGCGCTGGCGCGCTTCGACGACCTCACAGGACTGCCCAACCGCCTGCAATTCAACGAAAAAATGGCCGAGGCACTGGAGCGTGCGCAGCGCTCCAAAGACGGGCTGGCACTCATGTTCCTGGATGTGGACCGTTTCAAGGCCATCAACGACACGCTGGGGCATGCCGCAGGCGATGCGGTGCTGCGTGAATTTGCCAAACGCCTGCAGTCCAGTGTGCGCCAGATCGACGTGGTGGCCCGTCTGGCAGGCGATGAGTTTGTCGTGATTCTGGAGGGCTTGCACAGCAGCGCCGAAGCAGAGGCCGTGGCACGCAAGATCGTCGACGCCGCAGCTGTACCCATGGACGTGGATGGCCAAGCGCTGAGGGTCACCACCAGTGTGGGCGTCGCCTTTCAGGACCACGCCGCCCCCGCCCTCACCGTGCCCCAATTGCTGGCCCGCGCAGATGAAGCTCTGTACGATGCCAAGGCCGCAGGGCGCAATACCTTTCGCATGGCATGACACATTGGACCGCGCCCCGCATCCGCAGCCTGCTGGCACTGGGGGTCGCCTGGGCGTTCGGATGCGCGCTGGCCGCCCCGCTGAACCTGGCCGTGTCCAACGGCCCCGTGTCGCTGCTGGTGTATGCAGCCGAAGGCCAAGGGTTTTTCAAGCACGAGGGGCTGAGCCTGAACCTGGTGGAGTGCAGCAGTGGGCGCAGTTGCCTCAAGCTATTGACCGATGGCACCGTGGATCTGGCAACGGCCGCCGATGTGGTGGTCGCCTTGAACAGTTTTACACGGCCGGATCTGGCTGTGCTGGGCACCGTGAGTGCGTCATCCCACCAGATCAAGCTCATTGCCCGGCGCAGCGCCGGCATTGCCACACCCGAACAGGTGCGCGGCAAACGCCTGGCCACCGTCCAGGGCACTTCAGCGCAGTATTTTCTGGACAGCTGGCTGCTGTTCCACGGCATTGAAGGCCGCATGGTCCACCACGTTTATCTGCCACCCGACGAACTCGGGTTGGTGCTGCAGCTCAAGGATGTGGACGCCGTCGCTATCTGGGAGCCTCTGGCGTCGCAAGCCATGAAGCTGCTGGGCGATGACGCGTTGGCGCTCCCCAACCCGCGGGTCTATACCCAGCACTTCAATCTGATTTCCACCCGCAGCACGATCGCTGCGCGTCGCACAGACCTGGTCAAGGTGTTGCATGCCCTGGCCCGAGCCCATCAATTCATCCGCGAACAGCCCGACGCCGCTGCGCAGCTGCTGGCGCGGCGGCTGGGCATTGACACTGCCACGGCCACAGCCCAGATGAAGGAGCAGGACTACCGCCTGCGGCTGGACCAGTCGCTGGTCAGCACGCTGAGCAGCCAATTGCGCTGGGCTGTGCGCGAGGGCCACGCCAAGCCCGACGCCGAACTGCCCAACCCCCTGCGCCTGATTGAGGCGACCTTGTTGCGTGAAGCCGCCCCCTCGGCGGTGGACGCCATCAAATAGGCCGTGGCCTAGACCTGGCCGCCCACCACTTCGTTGGCGGTGCGAAACGCTTCGACCGCGGCGGGCACACCGCAGTACACGGTGGCGTGCAGCAGCACTTCCTGAATTTCGGCCGGTGTGGCGCCATTGTTCAGCGCGGTGAGCATGGCCACAGTGACCAGGCTGCGGGTTTTCAGGTCCAGTCCGGGGCGCTGCCACACATCGCCCCAGGCAGCGCGGGTGATGTGCTCCTGCATGGGCGTGGCGGATGGATCAGATGGCATGGTGAACTCCGACAGACGCTTCATGTTCGCGACACTCAGCCACCACCAGACAAGTGCCGTCTGTGCGCCAGAGCACCTAGACCGCGCCCATCAGCCGTTACGCTGCAACCAGACACACTCTCTGGAAACCATTTCATGAACATTGCACGACTCGCCGCCATTCTGCTCATCGCCGCTGGCGCCTTGAGCCTTGTGTATGGCAGCTTCAGCTACACCAAGCAAACCAGCGCCGTCAAAATCGGCAGCCTCGAGCTGTCGGTCCAGGAGAAAGAGACTGTCAACGTCCCCGTATGGGCGGGTGTTGCTGCCATCGTGGCAGGTGGCCTGTTGCTGGCGTTTGGCAGCAAGGGCCGCTAGGCCCCTGCCAGCCCCCCTCCCAATCAGGCCAGATCGAAGCGGTCCAGGTTCATGACCTTGGTCCAGGCGGCGACAAAGTCCTTGACCAACTTCTGCTGGCCATCCGTGCTGGCGTAAACCTCGGCATAGGCGCGCAGCACCGAGTTGGAGCCAAAGACCAGGTCGGCGCGGGTACCGCTGAACTTCACGGCGCCGGTCTTGCGGTCCCGGCCTTCGAATACTTCACCCGTGCCGTCTGCGGCTTTCCACTCGGTGCCCATGTCCAGCAGGTTCACAAAGAAGTCGTTGGACAGAGCGCCCACCTTGCTGGTGAACACGCCATGCTTGCCGCCGTCGGCATTGGCACCCAACACGCGCAAGCCACCGACCAGCGCGGTCAGCTCGGGCGCGGTCAGCGTCAGCAACTGGGCGCGGTCAATCAACAGCGCTTCGGTCGCAGCGCCTATGGCGCCCTTCTTATAGTTACGGAAGCCATCGGCCACGGGTTCCAGCGCTGCGAAGGATTCGACATCGGTCTGCTCTTGCGTTGCGTCCACACGGCCAGGTGCATATGGCACCTCAACCACCACACCGGCTGCCTTGGCGGCTTGCTCCACACCCACGCTGCCTGCCAGCACGATGATGTCCGCCAGCGATGCCTTACCGGATGCTTTCTGGATGTCTTGCAACTTGGCAAGCGCTTTGACGGCAATCCTGTTGACGTCCCAATCCTTTTGCGGCGCCAGCGCCAGGCGCGCACCATTGGCGCCACCGCGCTTGTCGCCACCCCGGAAGGTGGAGGCCGAGGCCCAGGCCACGGACACCAGTTCAGACACTGACAAACCGGATGCCGCGATCTTCGCTTTGAGGTCCGCAATGTCTGCCGCGCTCGGATTCAGCGTGGCCGCGGGCAGCGGGTCTTGCCAGATCAGGTCTTCCTTCGGGACTTCGGGCCCCAGGTAACGGGCCTTGGGCCCCATGTCACGGTGGGTCAGCTTGAACCAGGCGCGTGCAAAGGCTTCGGCGAAGGATTGCGGGTCTTCGTGAAATTTCTGGGAAATCTTGCCAAACTCGGGGTCGAAGCGCAGCGTCAGGTCGGTGGTCAGCATGGTCGGCTTGTTGAACTTGCCGGGCACGTGGGCATCCGGGATGATGTCCGGCGCGTTCTTGGCCACCCATTGCTTGGCGCCAGCGGGTGAATGGGTCAATTCCCACTCGAACTTGAACAGGTTCTCAAAGAAGTTGTTGCTCCACTGCGCGGGGGTGGTGGTCCAGGTCACTTCCAGGCCAGAAGACACAGTGTCTTTGCCGTGGCCGCTTCCGAAGTTGCTGTTCCAGCCCAGGCCTTGCGCCTCAATGCCTGCGCCTTCGGGTTCCGCGCCTTTGTGTGACTCGGGTGCGGCGCCGTGGGCCTTGCCGAAGGTGTGGCCACCGGCGATCAGCGCGACAATTTCCTCATCGTCCATGGCCATGCGGTAGAAGGTGGTGCGGATGTCTTTGGCCGCGGCCATGTAGTCGCCGCTGGCGTTAGGGCCTTCGGGGTTGACGTAGATCAGCCCCATATGGGTGGCGCCCAGGTTCTTGTCCAGCTCTCCCTCGCCTTTGTTGCGATCACCGCCACCGCTGAAGCGCTTGTCGGCGGCCAGCCATTTCGTCTCCGTACCCCAGCTCACATCCATATCAGGTTCCCACACGTCTTCACGGCCACCGGCAAAACCGAAGGTGCGAAAGCCCATGGATTCCAGCGCCACATTGCCCGCCAGGATGAACAGGTCGGCCCAGGAAATCTTCTGGCCGTATTTCTGTTTGATCGGCCACAGCAGGCGGCGCGATTTGTCGATGTTGACGTTGTCGGGCCAGGAGTTCAGCGGCGCAAAACGCTGCTGCCCACGCCCGCCGCCGCCGCGGCCGTCGAGCGTGCGGTAGGTGCCAGCGCTGTGCCAGGCCATGCGGATCATTTGCGGGCCGTAGTGGCCAAAGTCGGCGGGCCACCAGTCTTGTGAGTCGGTCATCAGCTTGACCAGGTCGGCCTTCAGCGCCTGGTAGTCGAGCTTCTTGAATTCTTCGGCGTAGTTGAAGGTTTCACCCAGCGGGTTGGATTTGTTGCCGTGCTGGTTCAGCAGGTCAACGCGCAACTGGTTGGGCCACCAGTCCTTGTTCGTGGTGCCGCCACCGGCTGCATGGTGGAACGGGCATTTGGCTTCGCTTGACATGGGTCTCTCCTTGGGTTGTTGGTACTTGGACTGACCGAGTCAGTGTAGATTTTCAATCGCTATCGATCAAGATAGTTTTATTAATGAAATCTATAGACAAAGCCAATGCCCAAGACAAAAGCTAACCCGGCCTTACGATGTGACCAGGAGACATACCCATGACCAGCCCCACACCACGCTACCCCCTACCCGACCTGAATACCTTGCCCGAAGACATTCGCGCGAAGATTCTGGAAGTGCAGGAAAAATCCGGCTTTGTGCCGAATGTGTTCCTGGCGTTCGCCCGCCGACCAGCCGAATGGCGCGCCTTCTTCGCCTACCACGATGCACTGATGCTGCGCGAAGGCAGCAGCCTGACCAAGGGTGAGCGGGAGATGATCATCACGACGACCAGTGCGGCCAACCAGTGCCTGTACTGCGTAGTGGCCCACGGTGCCATCCTTCGCATCTACGAAAAGAAACCGCTGGTGGCCGACCAGGTGGCCGTGAACTACCGCAAGGCCGACATCACCCCGCGCCAGCGCGCCATGCTGGACTTTGCGATGCAGGTCTGCAAAGACAGCCACACAGTGGAAGACGCCGATTTCGAGAAGCTGCACGCCCACGGCTTTGACGACGAGGACATCTGGGACATTGCCGGCATCACGGCCTTCTTCGGCCTGTCCAACCGCATGGCCAATGTGACCAACATGATGCCCAACCCCGAGTTCTACTTGCTGGGCCGGGTGCCAAAAACCAAATGAATGCTATCGTTTAGATAGCTGCTAGCGCATATTCCACGGGGGCTAGAGGCTTATTTTTCTGTAAGCCCGGCCGTCGTCCTTCTGGCGCGGCCCACGGCCCACCGCAAGTATTGGTAACGTTTGTTTACGCGCGCCATGGCCAATCCCAAGTAAGGTGGGGCCATGCACCACCACCCACTTCACCACCTGGGCGCTGCCTTGCTGTTGGCAGCCTTGGCCACCTTCACTGGCTGTGCCAGCACCCCCAGCGACTTTCACTACGCCGTGCCTGCGCAGCCCGAAGGCGCCACCGGCAGCGTAGCCAAGCCCGGCTGGGCCACCCGCACCTACGCCGTGGCCGCCGCCAACCCGTTGGCCACCGACGCGGGGCAGCAAATCTTGCGCGCGGGTGGCAGTGCGGTGGACGCCGCCATTGCCGTGCAAATGGTGCTGGCGCTGGTGGAGCCGCAGAGCAGCGGCCTGGGCGGGGGCGCCTTTTTGCTGCACTTTGACGGCAAGACGACCCAGGCCTTTGATGGCCGCGAGACGGCGCCAGCCGGCGCCACGCCACGTCTGTTTCTGGATACACAAGGCCAGCCCATGCCGTTCATCGATGCGGTGGTGGGCGGACGATCGGTGGGGGTTCCGGGCGCCGTGGCCATGCTGGCGCTGGCACACCAGCAGCATGGGCGGCTGCCGTGGGCGCAGCTGTTTGCACCCGCCATCACACTGGCCACCCAGGGCTTTGCGGTCAGCCCGCGCATGGCCACGCTGCTGGCCAGCGAAAAGCAACTCAAGAAAGACCCGGTGGCCGCGGCCTATCTGTATGACGCCGCCGGCGCGCCCTGGCCCGCCGGCCACCTGCTGCGCAACCCCGAATTGGCCGCTGTGCTGCAAGCCATCGCACAGCAGGGCCCGGCCGCCCTGCTGCAGGGCGATGTAGCGCACGCCATGGTGGCCAAGGTGCAGGGCCACCCCAGCAACCCCGGCACGTTGAGCACGGCCGATCTGGCTGCCTACCGACCGCTGGTGCGCGAGCCGCTGTGCTTTGACTACAGCGTGAAGGCCACCGCCAAGGACTACCGTATCTGCGGCATGCCGCCGCCCAGCTCGGGTGCCATTGCCATCGGGCAGATCCTGGGCCTGCTGCAGAACACGCCCGCCGACACGCTGCCTCTGGCCCAGGGCCTGCCCACGGCTGACTGGCTGCACCTTTATACCGAAGCATCTCGTCTGGCCTTTGCCGACCGCGCCCAGTACATCGCCGACCCGGCCTTTGTACCCGCGCCGGCCAGCACCTGGCACAGCCTGCTGGCGCCGGGCTACCTGGCCGAGCGAGCCCGCGCCATCGCCACCGACCCCGCAGGCAAAAGCATGCAAGTGGCCCCACCCGGCAACCCCGCAGGCACGATGCTGGCCTACGCCCCCATGCCAGACCAGACCGAACACGGCACCTCGCACATCTCCGTGGTGGACGCCTATGGCAATGCGCTGGCCATGACCACCACCATCGAAGATGCCTGGGGTTCGCGCCAAATGGTGAACCGCGGCGTGGGCCTGACCGGCGGCTTCCTGTTGAACAACGAGTTGACCGACTTCAGCTTTGCGCCGGCGGACGCGAGCGGTAAACCCATTGCCAACCGCGTGGAGCCCGGCAAGCGCCCGCGCTCCAGCATGTCGCCCACGCTGGTGTTCGACAAGGCCACCGGCCAGTTGGTGCTGAGCGGCGGCAGCCCGGGCGGTGCGCTCATCATCCATTTCACGGCCAAAACGCTGTACGGCGTGCTGCACTGGGGGCTGAACACCCAGCAGGCCATCGACCTGCCGAACTTTGCCTCCCTGAACGGCCCCACGCTGCTGGAAGAAACGCGTTTTGACGCAGCCACGATCAGCGCCTTGAAAGCACGCGGACATGCAGTGACCGAAATTGCCATGCCCAGCGGCCTGCAAGCCATCCAGCGCACACCAGACGGCTGGTTTGGCGGCGCCGACCCGCGGCGTGAGGGCATTGTGCTGGGCGATTGAACCCCGCGTTGACCTGCCAAATTGGCATCCAGCCCCCATGGAATATGCGCGGGCAGCTATACAAACCATAGCTTCCTACAATCCTTCCATGGCCATCCCGCAAACCTTCATCCAGGAGCTGATCGCACGCACGGACGTGGTGGAGATCGTGGGCCGCTACGTGCAGCTCAAGAAGGGCGGCGCCAATTTCATGGGCCTGTGCCCGTTTCATGGCGAGAAGTCGCCTTCGTTCTCGGTCAGCCCCACCAAACAGTTCTACCACTGCTTTGGCTGCGGCAAAAACGGCAACGCCATCAGCTTTTTGATGGACCACGCCGGCATGACCTTCATTGAAGCGGTGAAGGACCTGGCCGGCCAGTACGGCATGGTGATCCCCGAGGAAGAAGGCAGCCCGCAAGACCGCGCCCGCGCGCAGGAGCAGCGGCAAAAGCGGAACACCTTGACCAGCGTGCTGGAAAAGGCCGGCGACGCCTACAAGCGCGGCCTGAAGGAGTCGCCGCGCGCCATCGACTACCTCAAAGGCCGCGGCCTGTCCGGTGAAATTGCCAAGCAGTTTGGCCTGGGCTACGCCCCCGAGGGCTGGCGCAGCCTGGCCAGCATCTTCCCGCAGTACGACGACCCGCTGCTCATCGAGAGCGGCCTGGTCATCCTGCACGAGGCTGAAAACGGCGGCGAGGAAAAGCGCTACGACCGCTTCCGCGACCGCGTGATGTTCCCCATCCGCAATATCAAGGGCGAATGCATCGGCTTTGGTGGCCGCGTACTGGGCGACGAAAAGCCCAAGTACCTGAACTCACCCGAAACCCCGGTCTTCAGCAAGGGCCGCGAGCTCTACGGCCTGTTCGAAGCCCGCAGCTCGCTGCGCGAGTTCGGCTATGTGCTGGTCACCGAAGGCTATATGGATGTGGTGGCGCTGGCGCAGCTGGGCTTCCCCAACGCCGTGGCTACGCTGGGTACGGCGTGTACCAACGAGCATGTGCAAAAGCTGTTCCGCTTCACCGACTCCGTAGTCTTCAGCTTTGACGGCGACGCCGCGGGCCGCCGCGCCGCACGCAAGGCGCTGGACGGCGCCCTGCCCTTTGCCACCGATGTGCGCAGCATCAAGTTTCTGTTCCTGCCCGCCGAGCACGACCCCGACAGCTTTATCCGCGCCCACGGCAAGGAGGCGTTTGCCGACTACGTCTCCAAGGCCACGCCGCTGAGCCGCTTTCTGGTGGAGGCGGCCCAGGAGGGCTGCGACCTGAGCACCGCCGAAGGCCGTGCCCACATGTCCAGCAATGCCAAGCCGCTGTGGACACAGCTGCCCGATGGTGCGCTCAAGCTGCAGCTGCTGGCAGAAATCGCCAACCTGGTACAGCTCAACAGCACTGAGCTGGGCGCGCTGTGGGCCAGTTCTGGCGGCAAGCCCGCTGCCGAGCCGCAGCGCCGCAAAACCGCATCGGCCCCGCCGCCCTCCTACGACGGCGCGCCCGACGACGGCCACTTTGCCTACGAGGAACCCGCTGAGCCCTGGATTCCCCAGGAAGAGTGGAAGAAGAAAACCGAATGGAAAAAAGAAGGCTGGACCCCACGCAGTGGCAAATGGGAAGGCAAAGGCGGTGGCCGCTTTCCGCCACGTGAGCCTCGCCCCAGCGGCCCGCGCGCCAAGATCGACAGCCGCGCCGACCACGCCGCCCGCATCCTGCTGAATCACAGCGAGCTGTGGGAAGTGCTGTCCAGCGAAGACCATAGCCTGCTGTGCGAGCTGCCCTCTCCGCATGGGGATTTGTTTATTTGGCTGGAAAGCCAGCTGCACGAGCACGGCCCGGTGTCGCGCGGCACGCTACGCGAGACAATCGTCGGCCACGCGGCCGAAGACCTCGCGATGCGCCTGCTGGCCGGCCCCAGCGTGGCCACAGAGCCACTGGCCGAATCCGGGCCCGAGCTGCGCGACCTGGTCAACCGCATGCTGATAGACCGCATCAAGGAACAGGAAACCCAGGCCATCGCGGCCTCCGCCCATGACGCCAGCGCCCTGCAGCGCTACCGGGAACTGCAGCTGCGCCGCAAGCAGCTGGAGCTGGCGGTGCAGCCCAACGCCGCCTGAGCCGGTGGACGGGCCGCCCCGTCTAACACAAAAATTGAATAAATCCGATTCCCCACTATAATGCTGGATTGTTTCGGCAAGAGCGACAGCAGCACCTCCGGGCCAGGCCAACCGTTGACACTAGTTCACGACCGGCCACCTTACCGCAAGGACTGCATTCCAAATGATCGCCCTCCCTTCTTGCCATTGGGGAATGACCTTCCCTGTCTTGCCACCTACTTCGCCTGTCGCGTGACGTAGCTGGCTCCTGTTCTGTTTGCCAGTTTTTTTGTTGTCCTGAGGTTTTTGCATGCCCGCTTCAAAATCCGCCAAGCCCGTCCAGCCTGCCAGCAAGTCCGCGTCGAAGACCGAAAAGAAAGCCTCCTCCGTGCCCGCATCCAAATCCAAAGCAGACCTCCTTGCCGCAGCTGACGAGTTACTGAAGAAAAAGAAACCCGGACGCCCTGCCAAGGCAGCGGCGGCCGAGTCCGACGCACCCGCCAAGGCCACGACGGGTGCCAAGCGCGGTCGCAAGCCCAAGGCCGCGGCCGAGTCATCCGGTGGTGGTGACGACATGGACATGTCGGACATCGAGGCCGACTTGGCCGGAGAGCCTGTCGTCACCCCTGGCGAGAAGGTCAAGCCCCTGCGCATGAAGATCAGCAAGGCGAAAGAACGCGCCTTGATGAAGGAGTTCGGCCTGGACGAAACCGTCCTGTCTGAAGAAGACATGGCCAAGCGCCGTGCGCGCCTCAAATCCCTGATCACGCTGGGCAAGACCCGCGGCTACCTGACCCACGGCGAAATCTCCGACCACTTGCCCGACAAGCTGGTCGACGCTGAAACGCTGGAAGTCGTGATCTCCATGTTGAACGACATGGGCGTGGCGGTGTACGAACAGACCCCAGACGCAGAAACTCTGCTGCTGAACAACAACGTGTCGACGTCCGCCACGGTGGAAGAAGCCGAAGAAGAAGCCGAAGCGGCTTTGTCTACAGTGGACAGCGAGTTCGGCCGCACGACCGACCCCGTGCGCATGTACATGCGCGAAATGGGTACGGTTGAGCTGCTGACCCGTGAAGGCGAAATTGAAATCGCCAAACGCATCGAAGGCGGCCTGATGGCCATGATGGAGGCAATCTCCGCATCGCCCGCCACGATCGCCGAGATCCTGCGCCTGGGCGAAGACATCCGCGAAGGCAAGGTCGTTATCACCACCATCGTGGACGGCTTTTCCAACCCCAACGAGGCCGACGACTATGTGGCCGAAGAAGACTTTGACGAATTTGACGAAGCCGACGATGACGACGGCAAGGGCGGCTCCAAGGCGCTGACCAAGAAGCTCGAAGAGCTGAAAAAGCAGGCGCTGGAACGCTTCGACAAGATGCGCGAGCTGTTCGAAAAAGTCCACAAGGTCTACGACAAGGAAGGCTACGGCACCCCAGCCTACGTGAAGGCCCAAAGGGCGCTGAGCGACGAGCTGATGACCATCCGTTTCACTGCCAAGGCGATTGAAAAGCTGTGCGACATGGTGCGCGGCCAGGTGGACGATGTGCGCAAGAAAGAACGTGAACTGCGCCGCATCATTGTGGACAAATGCGGCTACCCCCAAGAGCACTTCATCGCCGACTTCAGCGGCCGCGACAAGAACGGCAACAAGATTGCCTCCAACCTTCTGAACCTCAAGTGGATCGAGAAGCAGGCTGCCTCTGGCAAGCCCTGGGCTGCCGTCATGGGCCGCAACATTCCGCCTGTGCAAGACCTGCAGCAAAAGCTGATGGACCTGCAAGCCCAGGTGGTTGTGCCTTTGGACCAGCTCAAGGACATCAACAAGCGCATGAACGAGGGCGAGTACTCGTCCCGCGCAGCCAAGAAGGAAATGATCGAGGCCAACTTGCGTTTGGTGATCTCGATTGCCAAGAAGTACACCAACCGCGGTCTGCAGTTCCTGGATCTGATCCAGGAAGGCAACATCGGTTTGATGAAGGCCGTGGACAAGTTCGAATACCGCCGTGGCTACAAGTTCTCGACCTACGCCACCTGGTGGATTCGCCAGGCCATCACCCGCTCTATCGCGGACCAGGCGCGCACCATCCGTATCCCGGTGCACATGATCGAAACCATCAACAAGATGAACCGTATCAGCCGCCAGCACCTGCAGGAGTTCGGCTTTGAGCCCGACGCGTCTGTATTGGCCGCGAAGATGGAGATTCCGGAAGACAAGATCCGCAAGATCATGAAGATCGCCAAAGAGCCGATTTCCATGGAAACGCCGATTGGTGACGACGACGACAGCCACCTGGGCGACTTCATCGAAGACAGCGCCAACACCGCGCCCATGGAAGCCGCGATGCAGGCCGGCCTGCGCGATGTGGTCAAGGACATCCTCGACAGCCTGACACCGCGCGAAGCCAAGGTGTTGCGCATGCGTTTCGGTATTGAGATGACCTCCGACCACACGCTGGAAGAAGTGGGCAAGCAGTTTGACGTGACCCGCGAACGCATCCGCCAGATCGAAGCCAAGGCGCTGCGCAAGCTCAAGCACCCCAGCCGCTCGGACAAGCTGCGCAGCTTCACCGATACGCTGTAAAGCCCACCGGCTTTTACAAGCCATTTAGCGCCCCAGCCCACATGGAATGTGCGCGGGGCGCTATTTTTTTGATAGTACTTTTTGTATTGCTACCCAATGGCCAACGATCAACCGTACCAACTTGCCGGCGTCATGGGCTGGCCCGTCGCCCACTCGCGCTCGCCGGTCATTCACACGCACTGGATTGAAGAGCACCGTCTGCGCGGCGCCTATGTATTGCTGCCGGTGCAACCCGAAAACATTGAACAGGCGCTGCGCGCCCTGCCCACCTTGGGCTTTGCCGGGTGCAACCTGACCATTCCACACAAAGTCGCAGCCATGGGCATCGTTGACCATCTGGAGCCGCTGGCCCGGCGTATTGGCGCGGCCAACACCATTGTGGTCGGCGCGGACGGGTCGCTCACTGGCCGCAACACCGATGCCTTTGGCTTCATCCAGAGTCTGCGGGATGCGGCCCCTGCCTGGCGCGCAGATTCAGGCCCGGCCTGTGTGATGGGTGCGGGTGGTGCAGCCCGGGCGGTCATTGCAGGCTTGCTGGACGAGGGCGCCACCGAAATCCGCCTCAGTAACCGCAGCGACGCCAAGGCCGTGGACATGGCACAGGAGTTTGGTCCACTAGTGCGCGCCGTGCCTTGGGCCGAACGCCACGAAGCGCTGACCAGTGTGGCCCTGCTGGTCAACACCACCAACCAGGGCATGCACGACCAGCCCGCGCTGGACCTGAATTTGCACGCCCTGCCTGTTACCGCCTTGGTGTCGGACATCGTTTACGTGCCGCTGGAAACGCCGCTGCTCACCGCCGCCAAGACCCGTGGCAACACCACGGTCAACGGCCTGGGCATGCTGCTTAACCAGGCACGACCGGCGTTTGAAGCCTGGTTTGGGGTATTGCCCGCGATTTCGCCAGCGCTGCTGGCCAAGGTGATTGCAACCTTCTGACGAAGGCCTTCAGAGATTGGCCTTGGCCGAGCGCTCGCGCACAAAGCCAAAGGCAAACTGCAGCACCTCTTCAAGCGACAGCTCAATGGCGTGGCGCTCCTGCTCCGTCAGGTAGAACATCATGTCCACATCGTGGCGCACGTAGCGTGCGGGCAGGCGGTTCAGTGCGACACAGGCCGCATCGGCCAGCATATCGTTGGTGAAATCCTCAAACATGGGCGCGCGGCGCACCACTTCTTCGAAGACCAGGCGCTCGTAATAGTTGTGAACTTGCTCAAAGTTGAAATTCATTCCAGTCTCCAAATAGGGCTCGCCTGTGGGCCTCGATAGGCTGAACTTAGCATCTCCCCGGAGGGCTGGCAAGAGCGTCCACACGGGTCTAAAAATGGTGTTTTTGGGGTTTAGCCCCCGAAAAGTGAGCGCTACCAGCTATGAAACTTGTAGCAGCCAGAAATCTGCGATATAGTTTCCCCTCATTTCAGCGGTTCGTGCCATTGCGCACAACCAGTCATGGTCTAGACAAAGGGTAAGGTAATGAGTGCAAAAGAAACGGTCGCTGTGGGTCAATTGTTGGGATTGCTGGAATCCCGCTACGCGATTCGTGTTTTGTGGGCCTTGCGAGACGGCCATGCACAAACCTTCCGTTTGCTGCAAGACAGCGTGGGCGGCATCACCCCCAACACCCTGAACACCCGCATCAAGGAACTGCGCGAAGCCGGCCTGCTGACCCACGGCAGCGATGGCTACATCGTCACCCCCACCGGCGCCGACCTGCTCAAGCGCCTGGGCGATTTGCAGGCGTTTGCCGTCAAGTGGTCTACCAGCCTGGCCAAGAAGGCCAAGTAAACCGGATCCTGGGCCCCTGGCGGGCCCCACTCCCCCACAGACAGGTTTGGCCTGTCTTTTTTTTCGTCTGCGGCATAATTTAGGGTTTTCTGGCCCGTGGGCGCCTGTGCGCCATGTGCTGCCAGCTACTGTTTTTATAGCAAAAAGGAACTTTTTCATGCAAACCACCGCCACCGGCCTGCAATTTGAAGACACCATCGAAGGCACCGGCCCCGTGGCCGCCAAGGGCCAAAGCGTGAAGGTGCACTACACCGGTTGGCTCTACAACGACGGCACCCAGGGCGCCAAGTTCGATTCCAGCAAAGACCGCAACGACCCCTTCGTGTTCCATCTGGGCGCTGGCATGGTCATTCGCGGATGGGACGAAGGCGTGGCCGGCATGAAGGTAGGCGGTGCGCGTACCTTGATCATCCCCGCAGCCTTAGGCTATGGCGCCCGCGGCGCTGGCGGCGTGATTCCTCCCAACGCCACCCTGAAATTCGACGTGGAACTGTTAGGCCTGTCGGGCTAAAGCACCCCTGTGGCACGCCAAAGCGTGCCCAGTGCCTCTTGAAATGCCCCTTCGGGGCTCCAACTGAGGCGCAGTCAAGACCAACTTCGATCCAAACGCATGTCAGACACCACTTCCACCACCCCTAATCCCAACCCCGCTGCGGCCAACTACCAAAGCACAGAAGACCTGGCGGCCTCCCAAGCCCCGCAGGAAGGTGATGCGTTGGCCCAAGCCCAGGCCGAGCTGGCCACACTACAAGCCAAGAGCAGCGAGCTGGCCGACCAGTTTCTGCGCGCCAAGGCCGAGGCCGAAAACGCCCGCCGCCGCGCCGAGGATGAAATCTCCAAGGCCCGCAAGTTCGCGGTGGAGTCATTTGCCGAAAGCCTGCTGCCCGTGGCAGACAGCCTGGAAGCCGGCCTGGTGATCAAGGACGCCACGCCTGAGCAAATTCGCGAGGGGGCCCAGGCCACCTTGCGCCAATTGGTGGCTGCGCTGGAGCGCAACAAAGTAGTGGCTATTGCCCCCGCTGCCGGTACCAAGTTTGACCCACACCAGCACCAGGCCATCAGCGTGGTGCCTGCCGAGCAGGAAGCCAACACCGTGGTGAGCGTGCTGCAAAAGGGCTATTCCATTGCAGATCGTGTGCTGCGCCCGGCTTTGGTGACTGTGACCGCTGCGAAATAAAGCAAGCGCCCTAAAAAATAACACTTTGAACGCTGTGGGCTCTTGAAAAGAAAAAAGTAACCCACACGTTATCCACATCTGAATTTTTAAGTTAGCAGGAGTAAATCATGGGAAGAATCATCGGCATTGACTTGGGTACCACCAACAGCTGCGTTGCCATCATGGAAGGCAACACCGCCAAAGTGATCGAAAACGCGGAAGGTGCGCGCACCACGCCTTCCATCATTGCGTACCAGGAAGACGGCGAAGTACTGGTGGGCGCATCCGCCAAGCGCCAGTCGGTGACCAACCCCAAGAACACGCTGTACGCCGTCAAGCGCCTGATCGGCCGCAAGTTCTCTGAAAAAGAAGTGCAAAAGGACATCGACCTGATGCCTTACACCATCGCTGCGGCCGACAACGGCGACGCCTGGGTGGAAGTGCGCGGCAACCGCATGGCCCCCCAACAGGTCAGCGCCGACATTCTTCGCAAAATGAAGAAGACCGCCGAAGACTACCTGGGCGAAGAAGTGACCGACGCGGTGATCACTGTGCCCGCCTACTTCAACGATG
The DNA here is from genome assembly GCF_031457975.1 of Rhodoferax saidenbachensis. Classification (GTDB taxonomy): domain Bacteria; phylum Pseudomonadota; class Gammaproteobacteria; order Burkholderiales; family Burkholderiaceae_C; genus Allorhodoferax; species Allorhodoferax saidenbachensis_A. Next base: position 75,998 of record NZ_JAVDXO010000001.1, on the reverse strand, counting down.
CACAGCGCCAAGCCACCAAAGACGCGGGTCGCATCGCCGGTCTGGATGTCAAGCGCATCATCAACGAACCCACCGCTGCCGCGCTGGCGTTTGGCCTGGACAAGAATGAAAAGGGCGATCGCAAGATCGCCGTGTACGACTTGGGCGGTGGCACGTTTGACGTGTCCATCATTGAAATCGCTGACGTTGACGGTGAAAAGCAATTTGAAGTGCTGTCCACCAACGGTGACACCTTCCTGGGCGGCGAAGACTTTGACCAGCGCGTGATCGACTTCATCATCACCGAGTTCAAGAAAGAGCAAGGCGTCGACCTGTCCAAGGACGTGCTGGCCCTGCAACGCCTGAAGGAAGCGGCTGAAAAGGCCAAGATCGAGTTGTCCAGCAGCTCGCAGACCGACATCAACCTGCCCTATGTGACGGCCGATGCCTCTGGCCCCAAGCACCTGAACATCAAGCTGACCCGCGCCAAGCTGGAAGCCCTGGTGGAAGAGCTGATCGAGCGCACCATTGCACCTTGCCGCACGGCCCTGAAGGACGCCGGTGTTTCCGCATCGGACATCCACGACGTGATCTTGGTTGGCGGTATGACCCGCATGCCCAAGGTGCAAGAGAAGGTCAAGGAACTGTTCGGCAAAGAACCACGCAAGGACGTGAACCCTGACGAAGCCGTGGCCGTGGGCGCTGCGATCCAGGGCCAGGTGTTGTCCGGTGACCGCAAGGACGTGCTGCTGTTGGACGTGACGCCTCTGTCTCTGGGTATTGAAACCCTCGGCGGCGTGATGACCAAGATGATCACGAAGAACACAACCATCCCCACCAAGTTTGCGCAAACCTTTTCCACTGCCGAAGACAACCAACCGGCCGTGACAATCAAGGTGTTCCAGGGTGAGCGCGAAATCGCCGCCGTGAACAAGATGCTGGGTGAGTTCAACCTCGAAGGTATTCCCCCCTCGGCCCGCGGTACTCCGCAAATCGAAGTGTCGTTTGACATCGACGCCAACGGCATCTTGCACGTGGGTGCCAAGGACAAGGGCACCGGCAAGGAAAACAAGATCACTATCAAGGCCAACTCCGGTTTGTCGGAAGCAGAAATCCAGCAGATGGTGAAAGACGCCGAGCTGAATGCTGCTGACGACAAGAAGAAGCTGGAACTGGTGCAGGCCAAGAACGAAGCCGATGCCAATGTGCACAGCGTGAAGAAGAGCCTGGCCGAATACGGCGACAAGCTCGAAGCTGGCGAGAAGGAAAAAATCGAAGCCGCGATCAAAGACCTGGAAGACGTTCTGAAGCAGGATGACAAGGACGCGATCAAGACCAAGAGCGAAGCGCTGATGGCGGCCAGCCAGAAGCTGGGCGAGAAGATGTACGCCGACATGCAGGCCAAGCAAGCTGCTGAAGGTGGCACAGAAGCTGCTCCCGAACAAGGCGCACAGGCATCCTCCAAGCCCGCGGACGACGACAACGTGGTGGACGCGGAAGTCAAGGAAGTCAAAAAAGGCTGATTGCGCTGACAAGCGCAGCTGAAAGATGCCGCGTTGAACGCCTGCCGGGGTTCAACGCGGCTTTTCTGTTGTAAACGGGCACAGAGATACACATGGCCAAACGAGACTATTACGAAATCCTGGGTGTTGCCAAAAACGCGTCCGAGGATGAGATCAAAAAGGCCTATCGCAAGCTGGCGATGAAGCACCACCCTGACCGCAACCAGGGGGATAGCGCCAAGGTCGCAGAAGAGAAGTTCAAGGAAGGCAAAGAGGCCTACGAGATGCTGTCGGATGCGCAAAAGCGCGCCGCCTACGACCAGTACGGCCATGCCGGTGTGGACCCCAACCGCGGTGGCGGCGGGGGTGGTGAGGGCTATGGCGGTTTTGCCGAAGCCTTTGGCGACATCTTTGGTGACATGTTTGGCCAGCAGCGTGGCCGTGCCGGCGGTGGACGCCAGGTCTACCGCGGCAGCGATTTGAGCTACGCCATGGAAGTGACGCTGGAAGAAGCGGCCCGTGGCAAAGACGCCCAAATCCGCATCCCCAGCTGGGACGCCTGCGACACCTGCAAGGGCAGCGGCGCCAAACCTGGCACCCAAGTCAAGACCTGCGGCACTTGCAATGGTGCGGGCTCGGTGCAAATGCGCCAGGGCTTCTTCAGCGTGCAGCAAACCTGCCCCACCTGCCGCGGCAATGGCAAGGTGATTCCCGAACCCTGCATTGCCTGCAGCGGCCAGGGCAAGATCAAACGCCAAAAGACGCTGGAAGTGAAGATCCCCGCCGGTATCGACGGCGGCATGCGCATCCGCAGCGCGGGCAATGGAGAACCCGGCACCAACGGTGGCCCGCCCGGCGACCTGTACATCGAAATCCGCCTCAAGAAGCACGACATCTTTGAGCGCGATGGCGATGACCTGCATTGCTCGGTGCCCATCAGCATCGTCACCGCCTCGCTGGGCGGTGAAATCGATGTACCCACGCTGGCTGGCAAGGCTGCGATTGACATTCCCGAAGGCACCCAAACCGGTAAGCAGTTCCGCCTGCGCGGCAAGGGTATCAAGGGCGTGCGCTCCAGCTACCCCGGCGATTTGTATTGCCACATTGCGGTGGAAACGCCGGTCAAGCTCAGCGAGCACCAGCGCAAGCTGCTCAAGGAGCTGGACGAATCCTTCAAAAAAGGCGGTAGCAAGCATTCGCCCTCGGGGGACAGCTGGACCGATCGCTTGAAGAGCTTCTTTAGCTGATCCAGGTCAAGAAAAGCGGGGCTTATTCGCGCTCCCGACAAGCCGCCCGGTCTATAAACGACCCGGCGGCTTTTTTCTTGGAGAATTCCATGGGCGTTTCCATCACTTTTCTCGGCGCTGCGGGCACGGTCACGGGCTCCAAGTACCTGGTACGGCACGGTGACCAAGCCTTGCTGGTGGACTGCGGCCTATTCCAGGGCTACAAGCCCCTGCGACTGCGCAACTGGACCCCCTTGCCCATCGTGCCCGACCAGGTAGATGCAGTGTTACTGACCCATGCGCACCTGGACCACAGCGGCTACCTACCTTTGCTGGTGAAGGAGGGCTATCGGGACTCCCCCGGCAGGATGCTCTTGACTGCCTGCTGCTGATCAAAACTGTGCACCATCGCAGCACCTTCCAACCCGCAGGCCATATCCTGGGGGCGTCCAGCATCCTGCTGGAGGTTGCCGGGCGCAGAATACTGTTCTCTGGCGACCTGGGGCGCCCCGATGATTCCCTGATGAATCCGCCGGATACAGCACCGGCTGCAGACACCGTGCTGATCGAATCCACCTACGGTGACCGCACCCATCCGCAGGACAACTTGCTGGCCGAATTGGGCCCCGCCCTGCAACGTCTGGCGGCCCGAGGCGGGGTTGCTGTGGTACCTGTATTTGCGGTGGGGCGTGCCCAGGCCTTGTTGCATGCCATTGCCCAACTCAAGGCAATGGGTACGCTGCCCCACGGTTTGCCGATTTTTCTGGACAGTCCGATGGCTGTTCACACCACCCATTTGTTTGAGCAGCATCCGGGAGAGCACCGGCTCAGCCGCGACGAAGTGCATGCCATGACGCACGCTGCGACCATGATCCAGAGCACCGACGAGTCCAAGGCACTCGCATCACTCCATGGCCCCATGGTGATCCTCTCAGCCAGCGGCATGGCCACCGGTGGCCGGGTTCTACACCATCTGGCTCACCATGCGGGCAATCATCGCAACATGGTTGTCCTCACGGGCTACCAATCCCCGGGCACGCGCGGCGCCACATTGGCTAGCGGTGCACGCAGTGTGCGCATTCATGGACACGACGTGGAAGTCCAGGCCGAAATCGTACAACTGGAGTCGGCCTCGGCCCACGCAGATGCGGCCCAGCTACTGGAATGGCTGCGCAGCAGCTCCTCCACACCAAGCCAGGTCTATGTGGTGCACGGCGAACTGTCGGCCGCCGACACGCTGCGTGGCCGCATTGAACACGAACTGCATTGGCGTGCCATGGTGCCCGAACACGGATCCACCTGGCCCTGCTAAGCCCACCCCCAAGCGCTGCCCCAAGGCACAATTGCCCTATGTCTCCTACTCGCTACCTGACCGCCGCGTTCTACAAGTTTGTGGACCTGCCCGACTACGCCGAGCGCAAACCGGCATTGCTGGCGTTCTGTGAAGCCCGCAACGTCAAAGGTCTAATTTTGCTCGCCCGTGAAGGCATCAACAGCACCATCGCCGGTGCGCCTGACGATGTGCATGCGGTGCTGACCCACCTGCGTGCTGACCCGCTGCTGGCTGACCTGCAACACAAGGAGTCCTTCGCGGACAAGGCACCGTTCTACCGCATGAAAGTGCGCCTGAAAAAAGAGATCGTCACCATGCAGGTGGACGGCATCAGCCCCACGCACATGGCCGGAACCTACGTCAAACCCGAAGACTGGAACGCGCTGATCTCCGACCCCGAGGTGGTGGTGGTCGACACGCGCAATGACTATGAGGTGGACATTGGCACCTTTGCGGGCGCCATCAATCCTCACATCAAGACTTTTGCAGAGCTACCCCAGTGGGTGCAGCAATCGGAACAGCTGACCACTAGCGGCGGCAAGAAGCCCAAGGTCGCCATGTTTTGCACTGGCGGCATCCGCTGCGAAAAATCCACTGCCTACATGCGGGCAATAGGCTATGACGAGGTCTACCACCTGGAAGGCGGCATTCTCAAGTACCTGGAGACCGTTGCCCCCGAGAACAGCCTGTGGAAGGGCGAATGCTTTGTATTTGATGAACGCGTGTCGGTAGGCCACGGTCTGGTACCTGGCCACCACGGCCTGTGCCGCGCCTGCCGCCAGCCGCTGGAAGACGGTGCCACGGCCTCTCCCTTGTACGAGGCTGGCGTGAGCTGCCCACGCTGCCACGCCCATACCAGTGACACCCAGAAAAACAGCGCCCGCGAACGCCAGCGCCAGTGGGAACTAGCCAAGGCACGCCAGCAGGTACACATCGGTGCCGTCTTGCCCAAGCCTGTGACTGGCTGAGGTTGGCATGTCGCTGCCGGTGCTGTATTCGTTCCGGCGTTGCCCCTATGCCATGCGTGCCCGCATGGCCATGGCAGTAAGCCAGCAGGTGTGCGCGCTGCGCGAAGTCGTGCTCGCTCACAAACCGGAAGCCTTGCTGCAGGCGTCGCCCAAAGGCACGGTTCCGGTGCTGGTGCTCGTCGATGGCACCGTCATCGATCAAAGCCTCGACATCATGCTCTGGGCCTTGCAGCGGCATGACCCCGAACACTGGTTGCCCACCACAGAGGCAGCGTGGGAACGCACGCGCAGCTGGATTGCCGAGAACGATGGGCCGTTTAAGCAGGCGCTGGACCGTTACAAATATCCGCACCGCTATGCCCTGCCCGATGGCATGGCCCACCGGGCTGCAGGTGTGGTGTTTTTGCAGGCGCTGGACGCGGTGTTGCGCGCCCAGGCCTGTCTGGCAGGCCCGCAGTTTGGACTCGCCGATGCCGCCCTGGCCCCTTTTGTGCGCCAGTTTGCACACACCGATGTGGTCTGGTTTTCCCAGCAGGACTGGCCTGCCCTGCAGGCATGGCTTACGCAGTTTGAGCAATCGACCCGCTACCTGCACGTCATGAACAAGATACCAGCATGGGAATCTGGACAAGCCGCTGTGACTTTTCCATCTATTTGACCGAAATTTACAACTAGTTACTAGAAACTCTGTATCAAGCGGGTAAATCTGGGTACCCGGTCATCGCAGGGACTACGGAAGGACCATGGTCCATGCGATCATTCTGAATCACAAATTCAGTCGATGGACGAGCGGTTCGCAGGCCCCCAGAGGTCGCGTCACCTTTCAGCGGTACATGAGCGCATTTCAGTCTTTTTCAGCCAGCAACAGCACCCCCGAGTCGCGCGCACAAGCGTTGCGGTTGGTGCGCGCGATGATGGGCAAAACGCTGGGGTATTTTGAAGACCGCGAAGAAGCCCAGCTCAAACAGTTCCGCGTCCATCTGCTGGATCTGGCAGACAGCAAGCTACCCTTGCTGCATTCCCAAAACCTGCGCACGGCAGCCATGCTGCTGGATCGCCAGGCTACAGCCTTCAACCGCCTGTACCGCGATGCCCTGCAGCAAACCTTGAACGAAGAGGTGCGTGCTGTCTGGCCCGAGATGGAAAAGCTGGGCGCCAAGCCCGTGCCACTGACCGACCATGCGCTGGATGGCATGACCTTGAGCCTCATCGACCTGGACGAGGTGCACCGCATTCTGCTGCTGGACCGCGTGGCCCAGCAGTTCAACAACCACTACGACGCCACCCTTGCCCCGCTGACGCAAAAGTTGGGCGCCCTGTTTGGCATTGAATCCCCTTCTGTATCGACCAACCCTTTTCGCCCCGAGATCCTGCTACGTGCATTCATGATTGCATGGGAAAAAGGCGAGTTCGATCCGCAGGTGACCGAGCACTTGGTGCAAGCACTGGAGCCCGCGCACACCGTCAATCTGGCACCGCTGTATACCGACCTTGGCGCCACGTTGGCACAGGCCGGCATCCAGGCGCAAACCGTGCACCGCATCCGCAAATCGGTGTCGTCGGCCTATGCCCCATTGACAGGTTCTGCGCCACTCAGCGAAGCGGGGGCCCAAAGCAGCCAGGCCCCGCTGCAATCGGCCCCAGCCCCCTTAAGCCGTGGCAACGGCGGTGCGCCTTCGTCCCCTGCAGCCTTTGCGCCCGAACCCGCCCGCAGCGCCTGGAGCGCGCTGGCTCCTGCGGGCCAGCACATTGCCACCCAGGTCAAAGCCTTTTTGCAGCGCCTGGGCGTAGGGTCCACAGCCGCTGGCCCCCAAGGCCCAGGGGCTGCCGCCGGCCCAGCGGGACGTGGCCAAGTCGCCTATGGAGGCGGTGGCGACATGGGTGGTGGTGGCATGCAAGCTGGTGCGCCCGAAGACTTTGATGGCAGCACCCAGGGCCAGCAATACGACTATGTGCCCGGCCAGTACAGCGGTGGCGCCCCAGCTGACCCAGCACTGCTCAATTACCTGGGGCAGATGCAAGCTGGCGCGGGGTTGGGCCAGACGTCTTCGCGCTTCCAGTTTTTGCAGCCACAAGAAGACGGCCCCGGCCACCACAATGTGCTGCGCCAGATCCGCGAACAGGAAGAGATTCGCCAGGCCCCCGAGCTGGACCGTGGCACCGTGGACGCGCTGGCCGAGGTGTTCGACTACGTGTTTGCCGACCAGGCCATTCCCTCGCAGATGAAAGTAGTCATCGGCCGGCTGCAAATTCCGGTGTTGCGTGCGGCCATGATGGACCGCGACTTTTTCCTGAGTAGCGAGCACCCTGCGCGCAAGCTGGTGGACACCCTGGCCTCATCGTCCGTGGCCTGGACTCCTGAAAAGGGCGAGGAAGACCCGCTCTACGTGCGCATCGAACACACCGTGCAACGTGTGCTCAGCGAGTTTGACGACGACCTGACGCTGTTCAGCCTGCTGCTGGCCGAGTTCACTGAATTTCTGTTCGAGAGCGAGCAGCAGGCACAGCAGCAGATCGAGCCCGTTGCCGACGTGCAGCGTGACGAGGAGGCACTGAACGCCGCACTGGCCCATGCCGACGAAATCATCCACGCCCGCATCAGCGCCCTGCCCGACCACCTGCCGCTGGTGCCCTTCCTCAAGCCGTTCTTGACGACCGAGTGGCGCCAAGTGATTGCCGCGGCCTGGATGCTGGAAGACAACGAACCCGGCCGTTGGAATGCTGCGCTGCAGACCATGGACCAGTTGATCTGGAGCACCCAGCCCAAGACCACGTCTGAAGAGCGCAAAGAACTGGTCGCTGTGCTGCCTGAGCTGGTGCGCATTCTGAATGTGGAGCTGGACGCCATTGCCTGGTACGGCGACCCGCGCGCCACGTTCACACGGCGCCTGATCGGCACCCACATGCTGGCCATTCGCATGAAGGCGCCACCGCCCATCGACACCCAAAGCGCCGCCCTGGAGGAAAGCGCGGGCGACGCCGCGATGGAAGCGCTGGACCAACGGCGGGCCACGCAACTCACGGTGCAGGATCCTGCAGCGATGGACGATTTTGACGCCAGCGCGCAGCTGCTGACGCGTGGCGTGTGGTTTGAAGTGGCCGAGCCCGACGCGACACCGCACCGCTGCCGCTTGAGCTGGGTCAGCCCCATGCGCACGCGCTTTTTGTTCACCAACCGCGAAGGCTTTGACGCATTTGTGCGGTCTGAGCGCGAAGTGGCCAACATGCTGCGCATGGGCCACCTGCAGCTGCTGGACCAGGCACCGATTGTGGAACGCGCGCTGAACCAGCTGATGGCTGGCAACGAAGAAGAGTTGCGCCTGCAGGCTTGAAGAGGGCTAGACGCTCTCAAAAGAATAGCGCCCCACGCATATTGCACGGGGGCTAGAAGCCTAAATCCCTTAAATTTAGGCGTAGTTGCGGGCTAGCAGCTCGGCCTTGGCCGCCGCGTATTCACGCTTGAGCTGGGCCACATACTCGCTCGCAGGCTGCACCTTGGTCACCGCACCAATGCCCTGGCCGCAGCCCCAGATGTCTTTCCAGGCCTTGGCAGACGCGCCGCCAAAGTTCATCTTGCTGGGGTCGCTCTCGGGCAGGTTGGCGGGGTCCAGACCGGCCGCGCGGATGCTGGGTGCCAGGTAGTTGCCATGCACCCCGGTGAACAGGTTGCTATAGATGATTTCATCGGAGTCATTGGCCACGATGGCGTCTTTGTACTCCTGTGCGGCGCGTGCTTCCTCGGTGGCAATGAACGCCGAACCGATGTAGGCGAAGTCCGCGCCCATGGCTTGGGCAGAGAGCACCGCCGCACCGGTAGAGATGGCGCCGCTCAGCGCGATGGGCCCATCAAACCACTGGCGAATTTCCTGAATCAGCGCAAACGGGCTCTTCACGCCCGCGTGGCCACCGGCACCTGCGGCCACGGCAATCAGGCCGTCGGCGCCCTTTTCGATCGCTTTGCGCGCGTGCTTGTTGTTGATGATGTCGTGCAGCACCACGCCGCCGTAGCTGTGGGCCGCGGCGTTGATCTCTTCGCGTGCGCCCAGGCTGGTGATGATGATGGGCACTTTGTACTTCACGCACAGCGCCATGTCGTGCTCCAGCCGGTCATTGCTCTTGTGCACGATCTGGTTGATGGCAAAGGGCGCCGCAGGCTTGTCGGGATGGGCCTTGTTGTAGGCGGCCAGCGTTTCGGTAATCTCCTTGAGCCACTCTTCCAGTAGCTCGGCCGGGCGGGCATTGAGCGCGGGCATGGAGCCCACGACACCGGCAATGCACTGGGCAATCACCAGCTTGGGGTTGCTGATGATGAAGAGCGGCGAGCCGATGACCGGAAACGGCAGCGCGTTCAGGGGTGCAGGCAGTTTGGACATGGTCAGAACGCCTCCAGTGCCAATGCGGTCACGCTCTCCGCGCCTTCCACAATGCTGTCGCGCAGGCCGCCGGCCTTGCTCAGCAGATGGTCGGCGTAAAAACGCGCGGTGGTGATCTTGGCTTGCATAAAGGGCGCATCGTTGCCCGCAGCAATTTGCTTCTCGGCCACCAGCAGTGCGCGCGCCAGCTGCCAGCCCGCCATCAGGTTGCCGGCCAGCATCAGGTAGGGCACGCTACCCGCAAACACGGCATTGGGGCTGGCCTTGGTGTTGCCGGCCACAAAGTCCACCACGTCGATAAACGCCAGGCGCGCAGCCTTCAAGCGCTTGGCCACAGCCAACGCGTGGGCGGAGCCACTGGCGGCCAGTTCGGCTTCGGTCGTCTCAATCTGCGCGGCGATGCCCTTGGCCGTTTGACCACCATCACGCGCAGTCTTGCGGCCCACCAGGTCATTGGCCTGGATGGCGGTCGTGCCTTCGTAGATGGTCAGAATCTTGGCGTCGCGGTAGTACTGGGCGGCGCCGGTTTCTTCGATAAAGCCCATGCCACCGTGGACCTGCACGCCCAGGGAGGTGACTTCCAGGCTCATCTCGGTGCTGTAGCCCTTGATCAGCGGCACCATGTACTCGTAGAAAGCCTGGTTTTGTTTGCGCGTGTCCGCATCGGGGTGGTGGTGGGCCGCGTCGTAAGCGCTGGCGCCCACGCTGGCGAGAGCCCTGCAGCCTTCGGTATACGCGCGCATGGTCATGAGCATGCGCTTCACATCAGGGTGGTGAATGATGGGCGCGCTGGCGGCAATCGAACCATCCACGGGGCGGCTTTGGACGCGGTCCTTGGAGAACTGCACGGCCTTCTGGTAAGCGCGCTCGGCAATCGCAATGCCCTGCACGCCCACGCCGTAACGCGCGGCGTTCATCATGATGAACATGTACTCCAGGCCGCGGTTTTCCTGACCGACGAGGTAGCCAACCGCGCCGCCATGGTCGCCGTACTGCAGCACCGCGGTCGGGCTGGCCTTGATGCCCATCTTGTGTTCGATGGAGACGCAGTGCACATCATTGCGCGCACCTAGGGACCCATCCTTGTTGACCATGAACTTCGGGCAAACAAACAGGCTGATGCCCTTGACGCCTTCGGGCGCGCCGGTTACGCGGGCCAGCACCAGATGGACGATGTTCTCGGCCATGTCGTGCTCACCCCAGGTGATGAAAATCTTGGTGCCAAATACCTTGTAGGTGCCATCGGTCTGCGGCTCGGCGCGGCTGCGCACCATGGCCAGGTCGGAGCCCGCTTGCGGCTCGGTCAGGTTCATGGTGCCAGTCCATTTGCCGCTGACCAGGTTTTCCAGGTAGGTGGCTTTGAGCTCGTCGGAGCCCGCCGTCAGCAGCGCCTCAATCGCGCCGTCGGAAAGCAGCGGGCACAGCGCAAAACTCATGTTGGCGCTATTCACCATCTCGCCGCAGGCTGCGCCAATAGTTTTGGGCAGGCCCTGGCCGCCGAAGTCAGTGGGGTGCTGCAGACCTTGCCAGCCGCCGTCGGTGAATTGCTTGAAAGCTTCCTTGAAACCCGGGGTGGCCGTGACCACGCCGTCTTTCCAGCTTGAAGGATTTTTGTCGCCTTCCCAGTTCAGTGGCGCCAACACGCCTTCGGTGAACTTGGCGGACTCTTCCAACACGGCTTGGGCGGTATCCAGGCCCGCGTCTTCAAAGCCAGGGAGTTGCGCGATCTGCTCGATGTTGGCCAGGTGCTCGATGTTGAACAGCATGTCCTTGACGGGGGCGACGTAGCTCATGGGAGTCTCCAAAAATTCTTGTTACAGGCAGGGTACGCAGGCCTTCAGACCAAAAAAAAGGGCATCGCGCGCGATGCCCTTTTTCACACGGACATCAGAGCGCCGCAATCAGTTCGGGCACCGCCACAAACAGATCGGCTTCCAGGCCAAAGTCGGCCACGCTGAAGATCGGTGCTTCGGGGTCCTTGTTGATCGCCACGATGACCTTGCTGTCCTTCATGCCGGCCAAATGCTGGATGGCACCGCTGATACCGCAGGCCACATACAGCTGGGGCGCCACGATCTTGCCGGTCTGGCCCACTTGCCAGTCGTTGGGGGCGTAGCCCGCGTCCACCGCGGCGCGCGAGGCACCCAGGGCGGCACCCAGCTTGTCGGCCAGGGGCGTCATGACTTCCATGAATTTTTCGCTGGAGCCCAAAGCGCGTCCACCGGAGACGATGATCTTGGCAGCAGTCAGCTCGGGGCGGTCGTTCTTGGCGATTTCGGAGCCCACAAAAGTCACGTTCGCGTTGGTCGCAGCAGCAGCCACGGTCTCGACAGCGGCGGAACCACCGGTGGCAGCAGCGGGGTCAAAACCAGTCGTACGCACGGTCAACACCTTCACGGTGTCGGTCGCTTGCACGGTGGCGATGGCGTTGCCCGCGTAGATGGGGCGCTCAAACGTGTCGGCGCTGATGACCTTGGTGATGTCAGACACCTGGCCCACGTCCAGCTTGGCGGCCACGCGGGGGGCGATGTTCTTGCCCGATGCGGTGGCGGGGAACACGATGTGGCTGTAGGCGGAGGCAATGGCCAGCACCTGAGCGGTCACGTTTTCGGCCAAGCCGTGCTCAAAGGACGCGCTGTCCGCATGGATGACCTTGGACACACCGGCGATTTGCGCAGCAGCGGCAGCGGCGACACCGGCATTGTGGCCAGCCACCAGCACATGCACATCACCACCGGCCTGGGCGGCAGCGGTCACGGTGTTCAGGGTGGCACCCTTGATGGATGCGTTGTCGTGTTCGGCAATTACGAGTGCGGTCATGGTCAGATTACCTTTGCAACGTTTTTCAGTTTGTCCACCAGCGTGGCGACATCGGGCACCTTGATACCAGCGCTGCGCTTGGCCGGTTCGGCCACCGACAGGGTCTTGATGCGGGGGGTCACGTCCACACCTAGGTCTTCAGGCTTGAAGACGTCGAGCTGCTTCTTCTTGGCCTTCATGATGTTGGGCAAGGTCACGTAGCGTGGCTCGTTCAGGCGCAGGTCGGTGGTAATGATGGCGGGCAGGGTCACTGCCAGAGTTTCCAGGCCGCCGTCCACTTCACGCGTCACGTTGGCTTTGCCGTCGGCCACTTCCACCTTCGAGGCAAAAGTCGCTTGGGGCAGATCGGCCAAGGCCGCCAGCATCTGGCCGGTCTGATTGCAATCGTCATCAATGGCTTGCTTGCCCAAGATCACCAGGCCGGGTTGCTCTTTGTCGATCAGGGCCTTGAGCAGCTTGGCCACGGCCAAGGGCTGCAGCTCTTCCGTGGTTTCCACCAGGATGCCGCGGTCAGCACCGATGGCCATGGCGGTGCGCAGGGTTTCCTGGCACTGGGTCACACCGCAGGACACAGCGATCACCTCGGTGACCACGCCCTTTTCCTTCAAACGCACGGCTTCTTCCACCGCGATCTCGTCAAAGGGGTTCATGCTCATCTTGACGTTGGCGATGTCTACACCCGTGCCGTCCGACTTCACTCGAACTTTGACGTTGTAGTCGACCACGCGTTTGACGGGTACCAGGACTTTCATTGCTGCCACTCCAGATGGTTAAAAATTGTTCTGTTTAGTTGACGTGCACGTCAATCAGTCGATTCTATGCGGGACGGCCTGATGGCCTTGACTATCGTCCGCGCCCCGCTATCATAACCACAAAATAGAACGATCGTGCTTTTTTATGATTATAGCGGCGCCCGGCGCGCCTTCTGGCGCTTTGGCGACTTAACTTAGAGGCAGCTCATCAAAACTCACGGCACCGTGCGCGTGTGCACCACGCGCTGCGGGTAGGGAATATCGATGCCGTGCGTGCGCAAGGCACGCAGGATGACCAGGTTGATGTCGGAACGCAGATTGCCCTGGCCATTTTCCAGATCATTGATCCAATAGCCCACGGTGAACTCCAACCCGTCCGCCCCAAAATTGGCCAGACTTATGGATGGTGCGGGGTCACGCAGCACGCGGGGCTGGCTCAGCGCGGCCTCCAGCAGCAGGGCCATGACCTGCTCCACATCACTCTCGTAGCCCACGGCCACATTGATGACCTGGTGCACGCGGCTGTCGGCCAACGACATGTTTTCCACGCGCTGGGTGATCAGCATCTCGTTGGGCACGATGGACTCGCGCCCGGTTTGCGAACGGATCACGGTGTAGCGGGCATTGATCTCGGTGATGGTGCCCTCGAAGTTGTCCACGCGCACCACATCGCCAATGCGCATGCTGCGCTCAGCCAGAATGACAAAGCCGCTCACATAGTTGGCTGCCAGCTTCTGCAGGCCAAAACCGATACCCACACCCACCGCGCCGCCCAATACCGACAGCGCCGTCAGGTCAATGCCCACGGCCGACAAGGCCAGCATCAGACCGACAAACATCAACAGCGCACGCGCGGCATTGCTCACCGCCTTGCGCAGTGACAACTCCCCACCCGTGGCCGAGCGCAGCAGACGCGACTCAATCCCGGCGGAGATCCATAGCGTAATGATCAGCACGGCACCGGCGGTGATCAGACCTTCAATGATGTTGCGCACCGACAGCGTGGTGCCACCCACCTTCCAGGTGATCTGGTCCAGCTCATTGAGGATGACCGGCAGTAGGCCACTGACCCACAGCACCATGGCCAACCAGGCGACCCAGGAAATGGTTTGCTCCAGCGGCTTGACCCAGCGCGATTCGGTAAAGCTGGCCTGCAGCACCTTCACACCCACGCGGATCACCACCAGCGACATCAGCACCGGAATGGCAATGCGGAACACTGCCACGGGCACAAAATTGCTCAACAGCTCCAGCGACACATAGCCCAGACACAACAGCACCAGCGGGAACAGCACGCCGTCGATCACCCGCTTGCCAAACCAGACAGAACGCTCCTCTTGCTGCCCCAGCGTGCGACGCAGGCCCGCGACCAAGGCCCAGGCCAGCCCCACACTCAGCGCCAGCACCAGCAACTCCACCAGCACCGTGGGCTGGGTGAAGGCGGTCAGCCAGCCCTCAAAGTCGTCAATGGGCCGGGGGGTGGGAAGGTGTTTCAATAAAGTCATTACAAATCCGCCAGCACGCGCACATGGGCTTCCACGCTGCGAGCCAGAGCGTCCAGGTTGTAGCCACCCTCCAGGCAGGAGACGATGCGTCCCTGCGCATGGCGCTCGGCCACGGCCTTGAGCTGTTGGGTGATCCAGGTGTAGTCTTTTTCGACCAGGCCCATCTGGCCCAAGTCGTCGTCGCGGTGCGCGTCAAAGCCTGCGCTGATAAAGATCATTTCGGGCTGGTACGCCTCCAGCCGCGGCAGCCAGTGCTGCTCAATCAGCGCGCGCACCTGTTCGCCCTTGGTATAGGCCGGCACCGGCACGTTCACCAGGTTGCTGGCATGGGAGCGCGAACCGCCCTCGGGGTAAAACGGGTGCTGAAAAAAACTCACCATCAAAATGCGCTGGTCGCCGGCCACGATGTTCTCGGTGCCGTTGCCGTGGTGCACATCGAAGTCGACGATGGCCACGCGTTTGAGGCCATGGCGCTCCAGCGCATAGCGTGCAGCCACTGCCACGTTGTTGAAAAAACAAAAGCCCATGGCCTTGTCTTTGCAGGCGTGGTGGCCCGGCGGGCGAACGGCGCAAAACGCATTGGCCATTTCACCGGCCAGCACCGCATCGGTCGCGGCCAGCGCAGCACCGGCGGCACGCAGCGCAGCGTCCCAGGTGTGGACATTGATACTGGTATCGGGGTCGATTTGCGCATGGCTGGGGCCACCGGCCGTCATGTCCTCACGTAGCCCATCGGTCAGGCCGCGCAATGAGGCGACATACATGCGGCCATGGGCCAATTCGAGGTCAGTGATGGGGGCCTGTGGCGCCTCGCGCTGGTCCAGGGCATCGGCCACGCCGGTGATGAGCAAACGGTCTTCAATCGCATCCAGGCGCTCTGGGCATTCCGGGTGCCCGTGGCCCATGTCGTGCTTGCGGCAATCGCGGTGCGAAAAGTATCCGGTCTTGTTCACCAATGCGCTCGGTATTCAGGAATTTCGGGTAACGTCGTGCCATGGATGCACAACACAAGCTTAAATCATTGCTCGCCCAGCTTAACACGGTGATTGTGGGCAAACCGACCCAGCTGCAGGACTGCGTGGCATGCCTGCTGGCCGGGGGCCACCTGCTGATTGACGACGTGCCGGGCGTGGGCAAAACCACGCTGGCACACGCGCTGGCACGCAGCTTTGGCCTGCAGTTTTCACGCGTGCAATTCACCTCGGACCTGATGCCCAGCGACCTGTCGGGTGTGTCGATTTACGAGCGCGGCAAAGAGGCCTTTGTGTTCCACCCCGGCCCCATTTTTGCGCAGGTACTCTTGGCTGACGAGATCAACCGCGCCAGCCCCAAGACCCAGAGCGCGCTGCTGGAAGCCATGGAAGAAAAACAGGTCACCGTGGAAGGCGAAACCCGCCCCCTGCCCCACCCGTTTTTTGTCATCGCCACACAGAACCCGCTGGACCAACTGGGCACCTATGCCCTGCCTGAATCGCAGTTGGACCGCTTCCTCATGCGCATCTCGCTGGGTTACCCGGACCGCGCCTCCGAGCGCGCGCTGCTGGCCGGTGAAGACCGCCGCGCCATGGTGGACGCATTACCCAGCCTCCTGGGCGAAGGCGAGCTGCTGCAGCTGCAGGCCGCGGTGCTGGCTGTGCATGCGGCAGGCCCGCTGCTGGACTATGTACAAGACCTGATCGCCGCCACGCGCTCGGGCCAGTGGTTTTTACAGGGCCTGTCACCACGCGCAGGCATTGCCGTGGTGCGCGCAGCCAAGGCGCAGGCGCTGCTGAGCGGGCGTGATTATGTGGCGCCGGACGACGTGCAAGCCGTGCTGCCGCAAACCATTGCGCACCGCCTCATCCCCGTGGGGGACGCAGGGCGCGGCGCCGTAGAACAGGTACGCGCCATGCTGCAGGCAGTGCCGCTGCCGTGAGCGTGCTGGCGCAGCTCAACCCGCTGGCCGCAGTGCGCCGCCGTTTCCAGGCCTGGTGGCAGTCGCGCCTGCCGCTCAAGGACAGCACGACGCTGACCCAGCGCAATGTCTACATCCTGCCCACCCGCCCTGGCCTGATGCTGGGCCTCACATTGCTGGTACTGCTGGTGGCCAGCATCAACTACCAACTCAACCTGGGCTACGTGCTGACCTTTTTGCTAACCGGTGCTGCGGTCATCGGCATGCACGTGTGCCATGGCACGCTGCGTGGCATCACTATGCATTTGGTAGCACCCGACGCCCAGTTTGCGGGGGCTAGCGTGCATATTTCCATCCATATTCAGAGCGAACGCAAGGGCGTGCGCTACGGCATTGGCCTGGCCGTGTTGGGCACCGACCACTGGAGTTGGACCGATGTGCCCTCGCAAGGCAGCACCAAGGTGCAGGTGGCCTTCCAGCCCGAGCGGCGCGGCCTGCACCGCGTGCCCGCATTGACGGCCGAGACGCGCTTTCCGCTGGGCACCTTTCGCGTGTGGACCGTCTGGCGGCCCGCCGCCCAGGTGCTGGTCTACCCCGCGCCTGAAGCGCACCCACCTCCATTGCCACCCGGCGAACCGCGTGCTGGCGGCGCGGCCACCGTGCGCCCGCAAGCCACCGGGGAGTTTGACGGCGTGCGCGCCTACCGCCGCGGTGACCCGCTCAAGCTGGTGGTCTGGAAGAAAGCGGCCAAGGCCGACGAACTGGTGAGCCGCGATGCCCAACAGTCCCAGCGCTTTGAGCTCTGGCTGGACCTGGCCCATGCGGCCCAGGGGTTCGGCAACTCCCGTGAGCATGCCCTCTCGCGCCTGTGTGCCTGGGTGCTGCTGGCCGAAAAACAGGGCCTGCGCTACGGCCTGCGCCTGCCCGGCACCGAGCTGCTGCCCGACAGCGGCCCGGCCCACCAGAAGAACTGCCTGCAAGCGCTGGCGCTGGCCTGAGTCGCCCCTATGTTCAAGCGCCTGTACCACCTCCCCCGCGAAGCGCGTGACACGCTGTTTCTGCTGCTGGTCATCGCCTGGACCATTGGGCCGCAAACCGCGCAATTGCCCCTGTGGTGCAGCGGCATGGCGGCGGCCGTGCTGCTGTGGCGCGGCTGGCTGGCGGTGCAGGGCCAGCCCCTGCCCTCGCGCTGGTGGCTCATGGCCCTGCTGGTGCTGGCCACGACGGGCACGGCCTTCACCTACAAAACCATCCTGGGGCGTGATGCGGGGGTGACCTTCATCGTGGTGCTGCTGGCGCTCAAGACGCTGGAGATGCGCGCGCGGCGCGACGCATTTGTGATCTTCTTCCTGGGCTTCTTCACGCTGCTCTCCAACTTCTTTTTCTCGCAGAGCCTGCTCACGGCCGCCTCCATGCTGGTGGCGCTGCTGGGACTGCTGACGGCGCTGGTCAATGCCCACATGCCGGTGGGCCGCCCGCCGCTGCTGCAGGCGGCCAAAACGGCGGGCTGGATGGCCCTGTTGGGCGCGCCCATCATGGCCGTACTGTTCATGCTGTTTCCACGCATAGCGCCCCTGTGGGGCTTGCCCGGCGACGCCATGAGCGGACGCAGCGGCCTCTCCGCCAGCATGCAGGTGGGCACGATTGCCAGCCTGGCGCTGGACGATAGCATTGCCATGCGCATCCGCTTTGACGGGCCACCGCCCGCACAGCCCGACCTGTATTTCCGCGGCCCCGTGCTCTCCAGCTTTGACGGGCGCGAGTGGCGCCCGCTGCGCTCCAACTTTCCACCCCACTACCAGTTGCAGCCCGAGCTGCAGGTACAAGGCGAGCCCGTGAAATACCAGGTCACCCTGGCCGCCAACAATCGCCCCTGGCTGCTGGTGCTGGACGCGACTCCCACCAAGCCCGAGATCGTGGGCTACACGCCCAGCATGTCACCCGATCTGCAGTGGCTGTCCGACCAGCCGATTGCCGACCTGGTGCGCTACCGCGCCACCAGCTATCCGCAATTCCGCCATGGCCCCAGCAAGCTGGCCGTGGGGCTGCAGGACTATGTGGACCTGCCCCCGGGCTTTAACCCGCGCACACTGCAACTGGCCGCCGAGATGCGCCGCTCCCCCGAGCTGGCGCGCGCCGACACACCAGCCCTGGTGAATGCGGTGATGGAGCGCCTGCGCACCGGTGGCTACCAGTACACGCTGGAGCCCGGTGTGTTTGGCACCCACACGGCGGACGAATTCTGGTTTGACCGCAAAGCCGGTTTCTGCGAACACATTGCGTCGAGCTTTGTGCTGCTGATGCGCGCCTTGGACGTGCCCGCGCGCGTGGTCACCGGCTACCAAGGTGGCCAACTCAACAACGTGGACGGCATGTGGACCGTGCGACAGAGCGATGCCCACGCCTGGGCCGAGGTCTGGATGGCGACCCAGGGCTGGGTGCGCGTGGACCCCACCTCGACCGTGGCCCCCGCACGTACTGGCGCGTTCCAGCGGCTGCAAGCACCACAAAGCGTGTTTGCCCAGGCACTCAACACCATGAGCCCGGGTTTTGCCATCAACCTGCGCGCCATGTGGGAGGCGGCCAACAACCGCTGGAACCAGTGGGTGCTGAACTACAGCCAGGCCAAGCAGTTGGACCTGTTGCGCAACCTGGGTTTTGAGACCCCGAGCTGGGAAGACCTGAGCTATGTGCTCATCGCCCTGATCGTGCTGGCCAGCCTGGTGGGCGCGGCCTGGACACTGTGGGAGCGCTACCACCAAGACCCCTGGCTGCGCCTGCTGCATGGTGCGCAGCAGCGCCTGCAGCGCGCGGGCCTGGCCAGCTCGGCCCAGACACCACCCCGCCAACTGGCCACACTGCTGCAACAGCAGTGGCCAGGCGATCCCGCCCAGGCCCGACAACTCAGCGACTGGCTGCTGCGCCTAGAAGCCTGGCGCTATGCGCCCAACCCAACGGCAGCCACGCTGGGTACACTGCGGCGAGAATTCCGGCAACTGCCCTGGCCTGCGCGCCAGCCCTGACCATTGGACCCTGTGATCTTTTCCCTCCGCCTCATTGCTACGTTTTTAATAGCTGCTTGCGCAGTGTCTGCGGGGGCTAGCACCCCAAAACACCACAAACTCACCGCCAAACACGCCCACCGGGCCAAAGTGGCAACACCACCGCCAGCCGCCGCCAACGCAGGCCCGCTGTACGCCACGCGCCCCGAGGTCATGCTGATCGCCGACGACATCGCGCAGCGCCGCAACCTGGACCGCGACTGGGTTCGCAACGCCGTGGGCCAGTCGCGCATGGTGGCCTCCGTGGTGCGCGCCATCACGCCGCCCGCTGTGGGCACGCCCAAGAACTGGGCGCTGTACCGCAGCCGCTTTGTCGAACCCATCCGCATCCGGGCCGGCGTGAAGTTCTGGCAGGACAACCGCGAGACGCTGGAACGTGCGGAACGCGAAACCGGGGTGCCGGCCAGCATCATCGTCGGCATCATCGGCGTAGAGACCATCTACGGCCAGCAGACCGGCACCTACCGGGTGATAGACGCGCTGACCACCCTGGCGTTTGATTTCCCCGGCGCCCACCCGCGCAAGGCCGAGCGTGCTGCTTTCTTCCTGTCCGAGCTCGAAGCCTTTCTGAGCCTGACTGCGCGCACCCAGACCGACCCGCTGGCCTTGCGTGGCAGCTACGCGGGTGCCATGGGCCTGCCGCAGTTCATGCCGTCCAGCTGGGCCAAGTACGCCATCGACTTTGACGGCGACAGCCGCGTGGACCTGTTCCACAGCGCGCCTGACGTCATTGGTTCGGTGGCCAACTACTTTGTCGCCTACAAATGGCAGCGCGACCTGCCCACCCACTACCCCGTGCAGCTAGACCCGGCCCGCCTGGACCGCGTCACGCTGCTGGCACCTGACATCGTGCCCAGCTTCACGCCCCAGGCTATGGCCGACAAGGGCGTGCTGCTGGACGCCACCGCCCTGGCCCACCCCGGCAAGCTGGCGCTGGTAGAACTGCAGAACGGGGCCGATGCGCCGCTATACATTGCTGGCACTGACAACTTCTACGCCATCACGCGCTACAACTGGAGCAGCTACTACGCGCTGGCCGTGATTGAGCTGGGCAACGCTGTAGCGGCCGCAGTGGGCGGTGCCCCGGCCGTGCCAAAATAACCCATGGCCACCGCCCCCACCACTGCCCTGGACAACACGGACGAACACTCCACCACCGCGCTGTACCGCGCGGCCATTGGGGACGTCAACAGCGCCTACTACCTGCCCCTGTTCACGCGCTTTGAAGCGGCCGACCGTGCGGGTCTGAGCTGGAATTGGTCGGCCGCGCTGTACACGCTCAACTGGCTGGCCTTCCGCCAGCTCTGGCATGCGGCGCTGCTGTACTCGGGCTGCGTCGTTGCGCTGGCACTGTCGGTGTTTGGCATTGGTCGCCTGGTATTCCAGTTTTCTGAAGGCATGCAGTGGGGCCTGCTGGCCACGCTGCTCGTCATCGCGGTGGCCGTGCCCGGCCTGGGTGGCAACGCGCTGCTGCACAACGCCACGCGCAAACGCATGCAGGCCGCCCTGGCCGCCAGCGCCACCGTGCCCGAGGCCTGCACCCTGCTGGCGCGCCAAGCCAGCACACGCCGGCGCCTGATCGTGCTGGCCGTGCTGAACCTGCTCATCGCAGGGACAGCGGCCTATTCGTGGACCCACTTCAGCGGCTTTGAGCCCCTGCCCGGCTACGCCGACAAGGCTACGGACAAACTGGCCGACGCCCGCAACCTCGCCGTGGGCCGCGCGACCGATGCTACGGCACCGGCCGCATCAGCACCGGCATCCTCGGTAGCCCCACCGGCCGCACTGCCAGCATCAGCCCCTGCTTCTGCCGCAGTGGCAACGCCTGCAATCGCTGCTTCCGCGCCCAAGCCAGTGGCTTCCGCCCCGGTTGCCGCGCCGATGCCAACGCCTGCCCCCACCAAAGCTGTCGCAACCAAACCCGCAGAAGTGAAACCTGCAGAGGTGAAGCCCGCCGCAGCGCCCAAACCCGCAGCGTCACGCCCCGTGCGCGCCAAGGCCAAGCCCGCAGCCCCCCCACCCGCGGCCACCGAGGCCCTGACGCCCAGCCCCCGCGCCGCGCCCTCCGGCCGCTTTATCGTCAACGTGGGCATCTTTGCCGACGAGAACAATGCGCGCAATGCGTTCACGCGCCTCATGGATGCCGACCTGCCCGCCAACTCCAAGGCGTTTCGGGCACTGCGCGGGCCGCGCACCCGCGTGTGGGTAGGCCCGTTTGAAACCCAAACCGAAGCCGACATCGCGGCCGAGAAAATCCGCACATTTGGTCTGGACGCGCTGGTCGCGCCCGAGTAAATCGGGACCACGTACCGGGGCAGGCTAGAAGCCAGCAGGCCCTTCAAACTGGGGCTGCAGCGCATCCTGCCACTGCTCCATCTCCGCTTCGCTCACGCGCAGGTGGGCCAGGCACGCAGCACCATGCTGCTCCCACTCCTTGTGCGCCTGCACCCCCTCGTGCAATACCACCAGCCGCTCGGCCAACAGCGACATGGCCACCAGCGCGCGCACTTCGTCCGGAAAACGCGCATCGTCCAGCACACTGAAGTCGTGGTGCAGCCGCACAGCAATCGCCACAATGGGCGGCAACCGCCAGGTCTTGGCCACGATGGCGCCCACCACCGCATGGTCCGTGCGGTGGGCCGCATTCTCCACGTCGGTGAAGGTGTGCTCCATGTGGTCGGTGGCCTCGGTCAGCGTGGCGTCGTAGCCTGGCAGGCTCTGCAGCAATATGGGCAGGCCGACGTGGCAAAACAGACCGCAGGTGTGGGCCACATCAGCGTTCATGCCGTACATTTGGCCCGCGATATAGCCCATGGCATAGGCGCGGCGCGTGGAGTTTTCCCAGAAGTGCTCCAGCTGCGGCGATGACACGCGAATGGCGTCACGCAACAAAAACCCGGTGAGGATGGACACGGTGTGCGCAATGCCCAACAGGGCCACCGCATCGGCCACCGTGGTGGCCGCGCGAGAACGCGCATAGACCGCACTGTTGGCCACCTTGATCAGGGCGGCGGCCATGGCCACATCGCGCGAGGCAATGGCCACGATGGTGGCAGGCTCCGGGTCGGGCCGGCTGAACTCGGCGCGCAGGTCGATCAGCAGCGCCGGGCAGGGCTGGATGACGATGTCGCGCAGCGGGCCGTCGGTTTTGGCAGCGTCAATCTCCCGGTCCACATCGGCAACTCGCATGCGTGCTCCTTGTTGCACGCATTATGCGGAGAAGATCAGGTCACGGGAACCAAAAATTCGCGGCTGATGTGGGCACCCAGGTCGTTGACGCGGTCCAAAAACTGGGTCAGGTAGGCGTGCAGGCCCGTGGCCAGGATTTCGTCGATGCGGCCAAACTGCAGCTCCGCACGCAGCTTGCCGGCACGGCGCAGGGTTTCGCTATTCGGGTCGCTGGCCACCAGGCTCAGGTTGTTCACCACTTCGTTCAGGCAGGCGTGCAGCGAGCGCGGCATGTCAGGCTTGAGGATCAACAGCTCGGCCACACGCTCGGGCTTGATGACGTCGCGGTAGACCTTGCGGTACACCTCGAAGCCCGAGACACTGCGCAAAATCGCGCTCCAGTGGTAGAAGTCGTACTCTTGGTCCTTCTCGCTGGCGGCGCCGAAAAAGTCGCTCTGCACGGCGTGAAATTTCACATCCACCAGACGCGCCGTGTTGTCGGCCCGCTCCAGAAACGTACCCATGCGCATAAAGAACAGGGCCTCGTCCATCAGCATGGTGCCGACGGTCACACCGCGCGACAGGTGCGAGCGGAACTTCACCCATTCAAAAAACTGGGCCGGGTCTTTCTCAAACTCACCGGTCTTGATCATGCGCTTGACTTCGAGCCAGGTGGTGTTTTGTGTTTCCCACACCTCGGTGGTCAGCGTGCCACGCACGGCGCGGGCGTTTTCACGCGCCGCGCTCAGGCAAGACATGATGGAAGACGGGTTGTCCTCGTCCTTGACCATGAAGTCCATCACCTCGCGTGCCTGGATCTCGCCATGGCGTTCTTGGTAGCTGTAGAGCAGTTCGCTGATGGACAGCAGGCCCTGCCAGCCCAGCTGCGCCACGGCTTGTGATTGGGGCAGCAGCGATGTCTGGTAGTTCACGTCCAGCATGCGCGCCGTGTTTTCGGCCCGCTCGGTGTAGCGGGACATCCAGAACAGGTGATCAGCGGTTCTTGACAACATAAGGTGGTTCCTCCGCAATTCGCTTATTGTTTTTGGGTTTGTGCAGCGGTGGCCACAGCAGGCGGCACATCGTCTTCCAGAATCCAGGTGTCCTTGGTGCCCCCGCCTTGCGAGGAATTGACCACCAGTGAACCATCTTTCAACGCAACACGTGTGAGGCCGCCGGCCACCATCTCCACCGTCTTGCCGCTCAGCACATAGGGCCGCAGGTCGATGTGGCGCGGCGCAATGCCGCTCTCCACAAACGTGGGGCAGCTGGACAGGCTGAGCGTGGGCTGCGCAATGTAGCCGCTGGGGTTGGCCAGCAGCGCCTTGCGGAAGTCCTCAATTTCGGCTTTGGTGGCTGCGGGCCCCACCAGCATGCCGTAGCCGCCGGCGCCGTGCACCTCTTTCACTACCAAGTCTTTCAGGTTGGCCAGTGTGTAGGCCAGATCATCCTTGTTGCGGCACATGTAGGTGGGCACATTGTTCAGGATGGGTTTCTCGCCCAGGTAGAACTCGATCATCTTCGGCACATAGGGGTAGATGGACTTGTCGTCTGCAATGCCGGTGCCCACGGCGTTGCAAATGGTCACATTGCCCGCCTTGTAGGCATTGAGCAGACCCGCACAACCCAGCGTGGACGTAGGGCGGAACACGGTGGGGTCCAAAAAGTCATCGTCCACTCGGCGGTAGATCACATCAACCCGGCGCGGGCCGCGTGTGGTGCGCATGTAGACAAAGTTGTCTTTGACGAACAGGTCTTGCCCTTCAACCAGCTCAATCCCCATTTGCTGCGCGAGGAAGGCGTGTTCGAAATAGGCGCTGTTATACATGCCGGGCGTGAGCACCACCACCGTGGGCTCGGCCGTAGTGGCCGGGCTGCTGGCGCGCAAGGTTTCCAGCAGCAGATCGGGGTAGTGGGCGATGGGGGCGACGCGGTGCGCGCTGAACAGATCGGGGAACAGCCGCATCATCATCTTGCGGTCTTCCAGCATGTAGCTCACGCCGCTAGGCACACGCAGGTTGTCTTCGAGCACGTAGTACTCGCCCTTGCCGTTGGCATCCGGTGCCCGCACGATGTCGATGCCACTGATTTGCGAGTAGATGCCGTTGGGCACATCCACACCGACCATCTCGGGGCGGTACTGGGCGTTGCCCTCGATCTGCTCGCGCGGCACGATGCCGGCCTTCAGAATTTCCTGGTCGTGGTAGATGTCGTGGATGAAGCGGTTGAGCGCCGTGACGCGCTGCGTCAGGCCCTTCTCCATGCTGGACCACTCGTGCGCGGGGATGATGCGGGGGATCAGGTCAAACGGGATCAGGCGTTCAGTGCCCGAGCCGTCCTCGTCTTTCTCGCCGTAGACGGCGAAAGTGATGCCTACACGGCGGAAGATCATTTCTGCTTCTTCGCGGCGCTTGGCCATCATGTCGCTGGGCTGGCGGGCCAGCCATTCGTCGTAAATTTTGTAGTGGTCTCGTATCTGCTTGCCCTGAGTGAAAAACTCGTAGGGAAGCTGGGTGTACATCTCGTCGAATTTCCGCATAAAAGACCTCTCTGAACATGCAGTATGCAAGCTTTGGGCCACTCCCCACCCATCTCGCTCCTGCACCACTATGGCACATGATGATGCCAGTAATGGCGATCTTCTTCCCGAGAGCACGCCACATTTTGGGGCTGCTCCGAGCGCCAAGTCATTGCACCACAGCGGGGCGAACTCACCAAATTGATGCGCGCCTCGGCATACCGCTCCACCACCGGCGTGGCCGGGTGGCCAAAGCGGTTGCGGTAGCCGGCCTGCACCAGCGCCCATTGGGGCGCTACGGCCGCCAAAAATTCGGGTGTGCTCGACGTCTTGCTGCCATGGTGCGGCACCAGCAGCACGTCGGCATGCAAGCGGTCGGTGCCCTGCCAGGTTTGCACCAGGCGCGCCTCTTGCGCCGCCTCAATATCGCCCACCAGCAGCGCAGTGCGCTGGCCCGTGCCGATGCGCACCACGCAGGACAGCGCATTGGGCTTAGGCAGCGGGTTGGCTGCGTAATCGGCTGGCTGCGGGTGCAGCACCTCGAATTGCACACCGTCCCATTCCCAGATTTGGCCGACCTCGCAGCGCTGCGCCCTGCGCAGCTGCTGCAGCGGGTGTTCCGATTCGATGGAACTCAACAAAGCGGCTTGCGGCTGCATGGCCAGCACGGCGGCCGCGCCGCCCACATGGTCGATGTCGCGGTGGCTCAGCACCACGGTGTCCAGCGTTACATCCAGCGCCTTGAGTAGCGGCACCAGCACGCGGTGGCCCGCGTCGCTCTCCAGGCTGTAACGCGGCCCGGCGTCAAACAGCAACGCGTG
Organism: Rhodoferax saidenbachensis; assembly: GCF_031457975.1. Classification (GTDB taxonomy): domain Bacteria; phylum Pseudomonadota; class Gammaproteobacteria; order Burkholderiales; family Burkholderiaceae_C; genus Allorhodoferax; species Allorhodoferax saidenbachensis_A. Next base: position 50,077 of record NZ_JAVDXO010000001.1, on the reverse strand, counting down.
GCGGGCGGTGCGCACCAGCACGGCATTGCCCTGGCCGATGTCCGCCACCAGCAGCTCGAACTGCCCCGCTGCTGGCAAGGCCGGGCGCCACAGCAGCGTGAGCAAGACCAAGGGCACGCCCAGCGCCCGCACATGCCAGGGCGCAGGCAACACCAGCAGCAGCCCGCCCACCACGGCACCCAGCCCCAAGCCCAGCGGCGGCAAGGGCAACACCAAGGCCGCACCCGGCAACACCGCCAACCAAGCCAGCCACTGCCACAGCAGTGCGACAGCCCAGGAGGCTACATCCCACACGCCAGGCAGCAGCGCCCCCAGCAACGCCAGCGGCGTGACCACCAGCGTCACCCAGGGAATCGCCAGCAAATTGGCCACCAGCCCCACCACCGACAGTTGGCCGAACAACAGCAGCGTGAGCGGCGCCAGCGCCAGCGTGATGACCCACTGTTCCCGGAACATGGCCCCCACGCTTCTCGCTGCGCGTAGTGCGCTGCCCCCCAAGGGGGCGAATCTTCCTTGGGGCAGCCCGGCGGAAGATTGGCCGTGCTTTGAGCCTCCAGCCCCCGTATCTTCTGCGCGAGCAGCTCCTGAATCTGTAGCAAACAGCACACCCACCGCGACAAAGCTAAGCCAGAACCCGGGCTGCAACAGCGCCCACGGGTCCAGCGCCACCACGGCGGCGCAGGCCAGCATCCACACCAGGGGCCAGGGCCAGCGCGCACCCGAGAGGCGCAGCAAGGCCACCGTGGCCAGCATCAGGCAGGTGCGCTGCGCGGGCACGCCCCAGCCGGCAAACACCGCGTACGCACAGGCCAGCAACACACCACCCAGCAGTGCGGCAGATGGCGCGGGCAGCGCCAGACACAGGCGTCGTGAGCGCCGCCACAGCCAACCGGTGAGCCAGGCCGCACCCCAGGCGAACATCGTGATGTGGAGCCCGGAGATCGAGACCAGGTGACTGACGCCAGTGGCGCGGAACACATCCCAGTCGCTGCGGTCCACCGCCGCCTGATCCCCCACCACCAGCGCGGCCATGAGTCCGGCGGCACGCTTGTCGGGCACGGACGCCAGAATGCGGTCGCGCAGCGCCTGCCGCGCCAGCGCCACGGGCGCGCGCCAGGTCTGGCCCAGGCGTTGGGGCGGCACATCTTTGTCACCAGCGCGCACATAGGCCGTGGCCTGCACGCCCTGCTCCCACAGCCACAGTTCAAAGTCAAACCCATGGGGGTTGATGCCACCGTGCGGCGCCTTGGGGCGCAGCGTCAGCTGCCAGCGTTCGCCCGCTTGCACCTCGGCGGGCACGCGCTGCAGCCCGATCTGTTCGCCCGCCAGCGCATAGCCACCGGCGTACCAGCCCACGTCCATGCGCGCGGGCACCTCCACGGCCTGCCCGTCCAGCAGCGCCTGCTCCACCGCCACGCGAAAGCGCAGGCCGGCTTCGGAGCGCTGAGGCATGTCGGTCACCACGCCAGTGATGCGCAGGTCACGCCCCTCCAAGGTGGGGGCTAAGCTTTGGCTGGCAAACACCACGGCGCGCAGGCCGGTGGAGCCAACCCCCAGCGCCATGCCAGCCAGCACCACCACGGCCGTGGTAACCGCCATCGCTATTCTTTTAGGAGCTGCCAGCGCATAGGCGACGGGGGCTAGCAGCCCAAAACCTATATAAACCCAGGCGGGCCAGAGTACAGGCTGCTGCAACTGCACCGCCGTGCCCAACACCACACCCAGCAGCGCTGCAAACACCGTGCGAGGCCAGGCGCTGGTAAGGGTGGCAGCAGAGAACATGGCCCCATGCTAACCCGGCCCTTACCTGATTTTGGGGCCCACCCAGAGGCCTCCGGGGGCATGGCGCAGGACTTGCTTTGGAGAGCCTGTCAACATCGATTGTTAGTATGGTGCCGGTGCAGCGCTCGCTGCACAGGCTTCCCAGTGAGATTACCGAGAGACCGGCCCATGTCCATTCACGCAGCGCTGAACCACGTCACCCACTACACCTACGACCGCTTGGTCAATCTCGGTCCCCAGGTCATCCGCCTGCGCCCCGCCCCCCACTGCCGCAGCAAGGTGGTGTCTTACTCCCTCAAGGTCGAACCGGCCACCCACTTCATCAACTGGCAGCAAGACCCGTTTGCCAACTACCAGGGCCGCTTGGTGTTCCCCGAGAAGACCAAAGAGTTCAAGGTCACCGTGGACCTGGTGGTGGAAATGGCGGTCTACAACCCGTTTGACTTCTTCCTCGAGCCCGAGGCGGAAGAATTCCCCTTCAAGTACACCCCCGAGCTCAAGCAGGAGCTGCTTCCCTACCTGGCTGCGGACCCGGTCACGCCGCTGGTACAGGCCTACCTGGACAAGATCGACCGCACCAAGCGTCGCAGCGTGATCTTCCTGGTCGACCTCAACACCATGGTGCACAAGTCGGTCGACTACACCATCCGCATGGAACCAGGCGTGCAAACGCCCGAGGAAACGCTGGCGCTGGGCTCCGGCTCCTGCCGCGATTCGGCCTGGCTGCTGGTGCAACTGCTGCGCAACTGCGGGCTGGCCGCACGCTTTGTGTCGGGCTACCTGATACAGCTTGCCCCCGATGTGAAATCGCTCGATGGCCCCAGCGGCACCGAGGTCGACTTCACCGACCTGCACGCCTGGTGCGAGGTGTACCTGCCCGGCGCGGGTTGGATCGGCCTGGACGCCACCAGCGGCCTGCTGGCCGGTGAGGGCCACATTCCCCTGGCCTGCACACCGCAGCCCAGCGGCGCGGCCCCCATCGAAGGTGGCGTGGACGAAAGCGAGGTGGAATTCAGCCACCACATGCAGGTCACCCGCATTTACGAATCTCCCCGTGTCACCAAGCCTTACACGCCCGAGCAATGGGCCTCGGTGATGAAGCTGGGCGACAAGGTGGACGCCGAACTGGTGGCGGGCGATGTACGCCTGACCATGGGCGGCGAACCTACCTTTGTGGCAGTGAACGACCGCGACGCCGCCGAGTGGAACACCGACGCCCTGGGCCCCACCAAGCGTGGCTTCGCCACTGAGCTGGTGCACAAGCTGCGCGACGAATACGGCAAGGGCGGCTTTCTGCACTTTGGCCAGGGCAAGTGGTACCCCGGCGAACAGCTGCCGCGCTGGGCACTCAACATCTACTGGCGCGCCGACAAACAGCGCGTGTGGAACAACCCTGCCCTGTTCACCGACGAACGCAAGCCCACCCACTACACCGCCGAAGACGCGGGCTACTTCATCCGCACCCTGGCCGGCAAGCTGGGCCTGACCGACAAGTACGTGCAGGCCGGCTATGAAGACACCTGGTACTACCTGTGGCGCGAACGCCGCCTGCCGGTGAACGTGGACCCCTTCAACGCCAAGCTGGACGACGAGATGGAACGTGCCCGCCTGCGCCGCGTGTTCGAGCAAAAACTCGACTCCGCCGTGGGCTATGTGCTGCCGCTGAAGGTGGCAGATTCCGCGGGCCTGAACCCATCTTTGGCTGGCCCCATGTGGACCACCGGTCCCTGGTTCTTCCGCGACGAGCGCATGTACCTCATGCCCGGCGACTCGCCCATGGGCCTGCGCCTGCCGCTGGACTCGCTGCCCTGGGTCAGCCAGGGCGACTACCCCTACATGGTGGAGCGCGATCCGACCGTGGAGCGCGGTGCGCTACCTCAGCACTCCGCATTCGCTGCGCGCTATGCGCCCGCCGTCAAGGTATCAGTCCCCGCCAGCGGCGCGGGCAGCGTATCGCCCACCGGCCTACCTTACCTGGCCGGCAACTTGGCCACGCCCGAGGCCAGCCGCAAGCTGCAAACCCCAGGCAGCGCAGGCGCCACCGGTGACAGCAGCATTGCGACCAACGCCCAAACCGCCCTGCAGCCCGAACCCGCCCGCTACGCTCAGGTGCCCAACCGCTTTGAGTCGGCCCACTGGATCACGCGCACCGCACTCTGCGTGGAAGTGCGCGACCCGCGCCGCGCCAGCGGCCCCAAGGCCGAGGCCGTGGGCGAAAAATCCGGCGTGTTGTACATCTTCATGCCGCCGCTGGAGCGCCTGGAAGACTACCTGGACCTGCTGGCCGCCATCGAAGCCACCGCCACCGAGCTGGGCATGCAGATCGTGCTGGAAGGCTACCCGCCGCCGCGCGACCCGCGCCTCAAGCTGCTGCAGGTCACACCCGACCCCGGCGTCATCGAGGTCAACATCCACCCCGTCACCAACTGGAAAGAGCTGGTTTACAACACCGAGTTTTTGTACAACGCGGCGTTTGAATCGCGCCTGTCGGCCGAGAAGTTCATGACCGATGGCCGCCACACCGGTACGGGTGGCGGCAACCACTTTGTGATGGGCGGCGCCACTCCGGCGGACAGCCCGTTCTTGCGCAAGCCGGAACTGCTGGCCAGCCTGCTGCTGTACTGGCACAACCACCCGAGCCTGAGCTACCTGTTCAGCGGCATGTTTGTCGGCCCCACCAGCCAGGCCCCGCGTGTGGACGAGGCGCGCAACGACCAGTTGTATGAGCTGGAAATCGCCATCGAGCAGATCTACAAAAACCGCGAGCTGTACGGCCAGACCATGCCGCCCTGGTTGGTAGACCGCACGCTGCGCAACATCTTGATCGACGTGACCGGCAACACCCACCGCAGCGAGTTCTCCATCGACAAGATGTACTCGCCCGACTCGGCCACCGGCCGCCTGGGCCTGCTGGAGCTGCGCGCGTTCGAAATGCCGCCCCACCCGCACATGAGCAGCGTGCAGCAGCTGCTGCTGCGTGCGCTGGTGGCCCGTTTCTGGAAGACGCCCTACAAGGCGCCGGTAACCCGCTGGGGCACCGAGCTGCACGACCGCTACATGCTGCCCACCTTCATCAAGATGGACTTTGACGACGTGATGGCCGACATGAACATGGCGGGCTATGCATTTGATAGCAGCTGGTTTGCACCGCACTACGAGTTCCGCTTCCCGCTCATCGGCGCGGTCAAGTCGGCCGGTGTGGAACTGACGCTGCGCAACGCGCTGGAACCCTGGCATGTGATGGGCGAAGAAAGCTCGGCCGGCGGCACCGCACGCTATGTGGATTCGAGCCTGGAGCGCATCGAGGTGAGTGTGACCGGCCTCAACGAAAGCCGCTATGTAGTCACCTGCAACGGCCAGGCGCTGCCCATGCAGAGCACCGGCACGGTGGGCGAGTTTGTTGCCGCGGTGCGCTACAAGGCCTGGAACCCACCCAGCAGCCTGCACCCCACCATCGGCATGCACGCCCCGCTGACCTTTGACATTGTGGACACCTGGATGAAGCGCTCCCTGGGCGGCTGCCAGTACTTTGTCACCCACCCCGGTGGGCTTAACTACGAAACCTTCCCGGTCAACGGCTACGAAGCCGAAAGCCGCCGCCTATCCCGCTTCGCCGCCATGGGCCACACGCCCGGCAAGCTGGTGGTGCCACCGGCCATGATCAATGTGGCAGGCAGCAAGGAGTTTCCATTCACGCGGGATTTGCGTAGGGACTGAGTGTTTTTTAAGGAAAAGGGAGCTCCAGCCCACGTGGAATGTGCGCTGGTAGCTATTGAATTAATAGCAACATTGCAGAAACGTTGAATCCCACGGGCTCCGCAGTCACGACAGCAAGAGCGATGTCTTGGAAGGCTTTGAGGTCGGACCAGTTCCTGTGCTGCCGTACTTGGTGCACACCATACCGGCCAGTCGTTGCGCAGCGTCACCCATGCTGTGATTCGATCGATGTACAAGCCCGATGTCACGGTAAAACGTGCGCTCTCCGAGATCGATCGCACGCACCGTGGCAGGCCATCGCTTGAAGCTTTCGGTTTGAGGCAATAGCGCAACGCCAACCCCTTTCGCCACCAGTTGGACAATGGCCTCCAACTCATCGAGTTCACAGACCTCTCGCACCTGCAGGTGCGAAGCGCGCAGGAACCGGTCCACTTGACGGCCGCCGAACGACTCTCGGTCGTACCGAACGAAAGGCTGACTCGTCAGCAACTCGGACCAATCACTTCCAATCACGTTTCGCGGTACAAGTAGTCGGTACGGTTCGCGCACCAATGTTGTCCAGCGCAAGTCGCTTTGCAACGAGAACGGAGGCCGAATCACCACGCCCAAGTCGATTTTCCCGGCGTCAACCATGTTCAACAAATGCATCGACAGCCCGGGAACGATGCGAACACGGCAGTCCTTGACTTGCTTGTAGAAGCCCGCCAAAACGTCCGGCAGCCATGAACGCTGTACCGACGCGATCGCACCCACATTGACGACGGACGACGCGGGCGCCCCCAACGTGCGCGAGCCAAGATGGTTGTATTGCAGGATCAGCTCCTGCGCTTGTTCGACGACCTGGTGGCCGCGCGGATTCAGCCGTGCGGCGCGGGCGCTGCGGTCGAAAACGGCAAAGCCGAGTTCGGCTTCCAGGCGCTGCATCTGGGCGCTGACGGCGGCCTGGGTCAGGCCGATCTTGTCGCCTGCTGCGGCAAAGGTGCCTTCACGTGCCACTGCAATGAGGGTTTTGAGTTCGCGAATCATAAAAACAATATTGATGCTCAGCATCAATATACATTGATTTTAATTTTGAATGAGGGCGCCTAGGATTGCCACATCCCTTCACCATTTATCCATTTCGCTATGCAAGCTCCGGCAACAAACCCCGCTCCGATGTCTCCTTTCCACTTGGCCTTCCCCGTTCACGATCTGGCGCTGGCACGCCAGTTCTATGGGCAGACACTTGGCTGCCCCGAGGGCCGCAGCTCGGAAGATTGGATTGACTTCAACTTCTACGGGCACCAGATCGTCGCGCATCTGGCACCCAGCGAAACCGGCCTGGCCCAACGCAACGCGGTTGATGGCCATGGTGTGCCCTGCCGCCACTTCGGCATCGTGCTGCCGATGCAGGATTGGGAAGCGATGGCCGAGCGGCTGAGGGCTGATGGCATCGAATTCATCATCGAACCCTACGTCCGATTCAAAGGTGAGCCAGGTGAGCAGGCCACCATGTTCTTCCTGGACCCCTCTGGCAACGCAGTTGAGATCAAGGCGTTTGGCGACATCACCAAGCTCTTCGCCAAATGATCAGGACCACTCTGATGCTTGCCAAAATCACACTCGCATTGGTGGCCGCTGGCTGCGCTTTCACCGTCCACGCCGATACGCTCCAGCAAATCAAGTCGAACGGGGCTGTCACCATGGGTGTGCGCGAAGCATCCGGGGCGCTCTCCTATTCGTTGGGCGACAAGTACGTGGGCTTCCATGTCGAGCTGTGCCAGCGCGCCCTGGCCGACATCCAGAAGCAGCTCGGCCTCCCCCGGCTTGAGATCAAATACCAGACGGTCACCTCCAGCAACAGGATTCCGCTGCTGCAGAACGGCACCATAGATATCGAATGCGGTTCGACCACCAACAACGCCGTGCGCCAACAGCAAGTTGCATTTGCGGTGACCACCTATGTCGAAGAAATCCGGATGGCAGTGAAAACGAATTCCGGCATCCAGTCCATTGCGCAGCTGAGTGGCCGCAAGGTAGCGACTACGTCGGGCACCACCAGCGTGCAACTGCTGCGAAAGCATGAGCGGGCGCACGGTGTTGACTTTCAAGAAATCTTTGGCAAGGACCACACCGATAGCATGTTGATCCTGTCTTCGGGTCGTGCTGATGCGTTCGTGATGGATGCGCAAGTCCTCGCGGGCAATATCGCCCAAAGCCGCAATCCCTCCGACTACCGAATTGTTGGCGAGGTACTTGGCGTCGAACCCATTGCCATCATGCTGCGCAAAGACGATGCGGCTTTCAAAAAGGCCGTCGATGGCAGCTTGCGCGCCATGATGAAGAGCGGCGAAATGGCCCAGCTTTATGACAAGTGGTTCACCAAGCCCATTCCGCCAACTGGGACAAGCCTCAGCCTGCCGGCATCGCAGGCCACGCTGGCAGCCTGGGCCAACCCTAACGATCGCCCGGCCGAAGAGTACGGTGCACGTTAGTCCAAGCGCAGAAATTTAGAAGAGACCCGACACATGAACACGTTGTTTGAACCTTTGGCGTTGCCTGGAGTGACGTTGCGCAACCGTCTGGCCCCATGTGCCAGTACACAGCCAGCAATGGCTTCGTGAACGAGTACCACATCGTTCACTACGGACGCTTTGCGTTGGGCGGCTTCGGTGTCTTCGACTATCCAAATGAGCGACGCCTAATCTGCGTTCCGATGCCGCATCTGGAACCCACTGATTCCCCCAACTCAACCAGGAAAGAAACCATGAACAAACCTACTTACGTCCAAGAATACAAAGCCATTACCGAGGTGCTGAACAAATACAACGATGGCTGCAAGCAGGCCCAAAGCAGCATCATGAAGCCGGCCTTCAACGAACAGGCGACCATCTTTGGCGTCGGTGCCGACGGCAAGCTCACAGGTGGCGCGATCCAGAATCTGTTCGATGGCATCGACAGCGGCTTTCGCCCGTCACCCGAAGCGCAAAACGCGATCGTCAAAATCGACATCGTTGGAACCGCCGCCAGCGCCCGCATCGACACCAACGATGTCTCCGGTTTCTGCTTCACCGACTTCTTCCATCTGTTGAAGGTCGATGGCCATTGGACCGTGGTCAGCAAGATCTACCACACGCACGTCGCCCCATAAAAAAACGAACGGCTCGCAATGGCGGCTCACCAGCGCTGACCGACGGACAGCAGCCCACCATGGTGTCTTTTCCACCCACCGGGTCATGGACCACACCTGGCACCGTTTCGTTGATGCAGTCACTGGCCAAGGAGGCCAATACATTGACCTTCGGCATCGCCAGCGGCTAGGCGCCGTCTGGACATCCCCAACACCGCACCGACGAGGGTGTGCAGGCGCAACTGTCGGACTGCAATGGTGACCAAAACCAGACAATGGTTCGTACCAACAGCGGATTTTCAACAAGTAGACGCGACTTGATGAATCCGCTCGCGACGACATGCAAGAATTAGGTGGATACAAGCAACAGTGACATTTCTTTCTCTATCACCAGTGGTACCGCATTTTTGAATGCGGTACCTGGGATGAACCCCATCACGAAAATTTCATGATTGACATGTCTTGCAGAGGCCTCAATACTGCTGGGAACCGAGCAAAGAGCAGCAACTACTGTGTCTCCACGTTAGCTCGCGTAATGTCGTGAAAGCCTTGCAGGAAACCTAGAAGAATGGGGCAAAACATGGTGACTACTGAATTCATTCGCCTCGGGGGACCCAAACGCTGGGCCTGGCGGATGGGTGGGTTGGCTGTGATTTTGATGAATTGCGCCATGGCCCAGTGCGTCCAGGCGGCGGAATCAGAACTGAAGCTGCTTGTAGCGTCTCAAGTCGCCCCCAAGATGTTTTTGGACGATGACGGGAAGCCAACAGGCTACGTCACTCAGGTTGCCGCTGCCATTATTCGTCGTGCGGGCTACACGCCTGTGGTTGAAGCAGTACCGTGGGCGAGGGCTTACAAGTTGGCCCAGGAAGGGGAAGGCGTATTGGCCGGCCTTTCCAAAACGATTGAGCGCGGAAAAATATTTAGCTTTACCGACGTTGTGCTTGAGGACCGCGTTCAAGTCATAACCTTGAAGAAAGCCGATCTCAAGATATCTCAATTTTCTGACCTCAAAGGTAAGCGCGTCGGCATTCAACGTGGCTCGTCTTATGGCGAGCAGTTCGAAGCGGCACTCCCGCTGTTTCACGAAGATCGAGACAATAGTGGCGATTCCCGTTTAAATAAACTTGTTGCTGAACGAATCGACGCGGCAGTACTGTCAGGTGGTAACACTGCGGTGAAATACTATTCCAAACTTGCCGGAGTTGACATGTCCCTACTCACCGTGCAAACGCCACCGTTGGTCGTTGATCTAAATTACATTGGAATTGCAAAGACTAGACCCGATCAGGCGGAAGTGATGTCAAGGCTTAATGCCGCCATCGCGGCGATGCGTGCGGATGGCGGCATCGCAAAGATCGTAGCTGCATGGGAACATTAATGTGCCGCCACCGCGGCCGGTGACACAGCCTAACCTTCTTAGATTCACGGTTAATGGGTGAATGTCGGCTGTTCGGCAATCATTTAAGTGCTTGCTCCGTCCGCCATGGGTCAAGAGTTGCCTGCCAGCTAATTTCGGCGACCGACCGGCGCACCTACCACTGGGTAACACCGCCTTCCGCAACTAACCGCACCAAGAGATGGGGCGGCTGAACCAGGAGCGCAAGCAGAAGTTGGCGGAAGCGGCGCTGAAGTTCACTAAAAAGAAGCCCGTCGCGCCTGGCAGCGAGACACCTACGAAGCAACAGGCCTCTCGCAACTGCCCCATGGCTTCTGGCAGATAAAACAAGGCAAAAGGCGGGCAATGTGGCTTAGCGCACAGAGCCCAGCGCCGGTCTGACGTACCGTCAGCAGGAAATTAATATCTTTCTTGCAAGGGTGTAACCATGAATATCGGCATTCGCGTTCCCCATTCGGCGGCTGACACGGCATGCACGGTATTGGCATATACAGCCGTCTGGTTCTTTGCGTCGCTGTCCGCGAGCGCATGCGTGACCGCACTGTTGATGCTTTTCCGGTAACCGCTCAGCGACGGCCCATTTTGGGCTTCATCGCCAGAAGCACGCCGTCCTTGCGCACCAAGTGGTGAAAGATGGCAGCAGCAGCATGGGCGCCAGCCAACCACATGTCCCTATCGACGCGGGTAACCAGACGGTTTAACATGCGTCACCCGTTGGAACAGCTACAAAAGCTGAGAATTAGAGATAGAAGCATGCAAGTTGACCTGACCACCGAGAGCTGGGCGTTCCTCTCGACCAAACCCGCTGGGCGCCGCGAAAACCGGTATGCACTGATTGCCGTACTGGTGTCGGCTCTCTTTTTCTTCTGTGCAGTACCGTTCGCCCGCACACCCTTGGCCCAGTTTCCGGCCTTCATCCCCATTTATGTGTCCTGGCTGGTGATCTGCGACCTGATCACTGCGGCCCTGTTGTTCGGGCAGTTCAGCGTGTTGCGGTCCAAGGCCTTGCTGATCATGGCCGGCGGGTACCTGTTCACGGCGAGCATTACCGCTGCCTATGCCGTGATTTTTCCCGGCCTGTTTGCGCCGCCCGGTCTGATGGGGGCTGGCCCGCAAACCACCTCGGCCATGTACATGTTCTGGCACGTGGGCTTTCCCTTGTTCATCATGGCCTACACCCGCTTCCAGGCCAAGCGTGCAACCCCCGTCCTCCCGCTGCCCAGCCCTGCGGCACGCCAAAAGACGCGTGCCGCGATTCTGCGGACTGCCGGCGGGGTGCTGGCCCTGGTGCTGGCCTATACCGTGTTTGCCGTCGGGGGACAGGCCTATCTCCCCGAGTTTCTCAACGGCAACCGGACCACCGATCTGGGCCACCTCGCCCTGTTGGGGGTCTGGGCGTTCAGCTGGCTGGCCCTGTTCATGCTGTGGCGGCGCAAGCCCCATACCGTGCTCGATGTTTGGCTGATGGTGGTGATGTGCGTATGGCTATTCGACATCGCCCTGGCCGCACTGCTCAACACGGGCCGCTACGACCTGGGCTGGTATGTGGGCCGTATTTACGGCCTGCTGGCCGCCAGCTTTTTGCTCATCGTGTTGCTCATCGAAGATGGCAAGCACTACGCCCAGCTGGTTCAGCTATCTGCGGCCCTGAGCGCTGCCAACAAGCAATTGACGCATCTGTCCCGGCACGACGGGCTGACCGAACTGGCCAACCGGCGTTTCTTCGATGAGTACCTGTCCGAACAAATCGCCGTGGCAAAACGCTACAACCGCACGCTGGCACTGATCATGTGCGATGTGGACCAATTCAAGGCCTACAACGACCATTACGGCCACCAGATTGGCGATGCCTGCCTGCGGCAAGTCGCGGCGGCTATCCAGTCGTGCTGCAAACGCCCTGCCGACAAGGCGGTGCGCTACGGCGGTGAAGAGTTTGCACTCATCCTTCCCGACACCGACCTGGCCGGCGGCGCCCGCATCGCAGAAGCCGTGCGCGAGGCGGTGAGCCACCAGCACATTCCGCACGAACGCTCCTCCATCGGGTCGCATGTAAGCACCAGCTGTGGCGTGGCCATGCTGATGCCGCAAGCGGATATGACCGCGCAGCAGCTGATCGGCGCGGCAGACGCCTGCCTGTACCAGGCGAAAAACCTGGGTCGCAACCGCGTCGTTTGCGCCTAGGCAGATAGCTGGGGCCCCTTGTCGACGGGACTGTCACGCCGCCTTTGCACGCAACTTGCATACTCAGGGCTTTGCAAGGAAAACACACATGCCCTCAATCAACTTCATCGGCGGCGAAAAAGGCGGGGTGGGTAAATCGGTGGTAGCCCGCGTGCTGGCGCAGTACTTCATCGACCAGGGTCGCGCTTTCACGGGCTTTGACACCGACCGCTCGCACAACTCGTTCACCCGTTTTTATGCCGACTACGCCGCCCCCGTGGTGGTGGACACCTACGAAGGCCTGGACCTGGTAGCCGGCGTGTTTGAGGACGAGCCCATCGAAGGCACCTACCCCAACGTGATCGTGGACCTAGCCGCGCAAACCGCGCTGCCGCTGGCACGCTGGGTGAAAGACTCGGACCTGGTCTCGCTAATGGCCAGCCTGGGCGTCACGGTCAATTTCTGGCACGTGGCTGACGCGGGCAAAGACTCGGTAGACCTGCTGGACCGGCTGGTCGCCACCTATGGCCCCGGGCCCAACTACATCGTGGTGAAGAACCTGGGCCGTGGCACAGATTTCTCGCAGCTGCAAGACTCCGCCGCCCTCAAGAAGGCCGTGGCACTGGGCGGGCATGTGGTCTCGCTGGGCCAGCTGCACGAGGCCAGCATGCGCAAGATCGACCGGCAGAACGCCAGCTTCTGGGCCGCCATCACCCACAAGGGCGGCGAAGACGGCCTGGGAATGCTGGAGCGCCAGCGTGTCAAAACCTGGCTCAAAACCACCTATGCCACACTGGACGCGCTGCCGCTGGGTTAGCATTCGGGCAAGCATTGTTTTCAGGGAGCCCGCCGATGTCGTTGCAGCCTTTTCACCTGGCCATTCCCGTGTATGACCTGGCTATCGCCCGCCAGTTTTATGGCGAGGTGTTTGGTTGTGCAGAAGGCCGCAGCAGCGCCCAGTGGGTGGACTTCAATTTCTTCGGCCACCAGTTGGTGATCCACCTGGCGCCCAAGAACGACTCGCAAACCCACGCCCACACCAACGAGGTGGACAGCCACCATGTGCCGGTGCCGCACTTTGGCGTGGTGCTGGCCTGGGACACCTGGCACGCCCTGGCCGAACGGCTGAAAAGCCGCCACACGGCCTTTGTGCTGGAGCCCGGCATCCGCTTCCAGGGCCAAGTGGGTGAACAGGCCACTATGTTTTTATTGGACCCCTGCGGCAACGCGCTGGAATTCAAGGCCTTCAAGGACATTGGCCAGTTGTTTGCTAAATAAGTCCCCTCTCTGAACAGGCGCCCCCATGGAAACTTCGATCAGCGAATTCGGCCGGGAAGTGTTTGATGCCGGTGTCACCGTGTTCAGCGTGGGGGACGCTGGTGAATCTGCCTATGTGATCGAGTCGGGCTGTGTGGAAGTGCTGGTCGGCCACCAGCCGAACCAGCAGCGCGTGGCCGTACTGGCCCAAGGCGCCATGTTTGGCGAGGTGGCCCTGCTGGACCGCCAGGCCCGTACCGCCACGGTGCGCGCACTCATTCCCACCACCCTGATTCGCATAGACCGCACCCATGTGGAAGAGCTGCTGGGCCGGGCCGATCCGGTGATCCAGTACCTGCTGCGCCTGCTGCTGGAGCGCTTTCGCAACAAAACCCAGGGCGATGCCGCTGCGTCCGCCGCGCAAATACCCGCGCTGGCTGAACCGTCACCTCCCACCGACCTGCATGCCGCAGCAGTGCGCACGCTCTCGCTGGCGCACGACCTGTCAGACGCCATAGACCGCGGCCAGCTGGATCTGTACTACCAACCCATCGTGCGGCTGGTCGATGGGTCGCTGGCGGGGTTTGAGGCCCTGGTGCGCTGGCGCCACCCGCAGCTGGGTGTAGTGCGGCCCGACGAATTCATTCCGCTGGCCGAAAAAACCGGTCTGGTGCACCGCATCGGCCAGTGGGTACTCAAACGGGCCACCACCGACTGGCCGCTGCTACGCCAGCGCTGTGCGGCGACTTCACAGGGCGCGCCGTTCATCAGTGTCAACCTGTCCGCACCCGAGCTGTGCAACCCCGGCATCGTGGAGAGCATTCGCGACTGCATTGCCAGCTCGCACATCGCGGCGTCGGAGCTGCGCATCGAGCTGACCGAGACTGTGATCATCAGCAGTGTGGAGCTAGTCTCCAGCGCTATTGCGCAGCTGCGCACCATGGGCGTGGGTATTGCGCTAGACGACTTTGGCACCGGTTACGCCGGGCTGGACTACCTGCAGACCCTGCCCTTCACCGCCATCAAGATCGACCGGGCCTTTGTGGCACAAATGCACGATTCGGAGCGCAGCTTCCAGATCATCAAATCGGCACTGGAGCTGTCGCGCTTGCTAGGCATTGCCACCGTGGCCGAGGGCATTGAAGACGCCAAGACTGGCGCCATGCTGGCCAGCATGGGCTGCAATTATGGCCAGGGCTACCACTACGCCCGGCCCCTGCCCCTGCAAGACCTGCTGGGCGCTGGCACGCCTACATAGTCGGGCGCACCTTGCGCAGACCAGTGTTCAGCGCGCGCAGGGCCTTCTCGCCCTCCGGGGTGCGCTGAAAGCACACATACAGATTCTTGACGTCCAACACCTTGGCATTGGTTTGCAACTGCAGGGCTGCACGGCCAATCTCGGGGTCGGTGCGCACCAGATGTTGGTACACGTGGCTGTCAATCACCACCAACTCCAGCCGGCCCGCCGCCAGCTTCAGGATGTTGCTGCGGTCATCAGGCACCTCTTCGGCCAGCACCTTTTTTTGGGCAATACGGGAGTCCAGCTCTTCAGTGTTCACAAAGCCACGCACCACGCCAATGTGACGGCCCTGCAGGTCGTCGTAACTGGTCCATTTCACCGGGTTGTCGACCCGCTCCAGAAACACCATGGTGCTGCGCCCTATGGGCTCGGAAAACAGGTATTGGCTAGCGCGCTCACGCGAGTAGTAGGCCGGAAAAAAGCCGATATAGCGTGAATGGGTCTCCACCAAGCGAACGGCACGCGACCAAGGGAAGAACTGGATTTCCACCGAGGTTCCGGTGACCTTCAAGGCATCGGCAATGGTGGCCGACACAAAGCCCTGGCCGGGCAGCGCGGCGCCTGTGTAGGGGGCCCACTCCAAGGTGGACATTTTGTAATCGGCGGCCAGCGCCTGCGGTGCCAGACTGCCCCACAGGCTCAGCACAAGCCCCCATGCGACCAAGGTTCGCCACATACGTGCCATATGGTCTCCAACGTTAAATACCCGGCTTTTGACACCATGGTAGCGCCCTTTTGGGGGAATCGGCTAGGCACGGGGCTTGCGTTCCCCCGGGCGGTGCCAAGCCCCTTGCGCTGGCATACTCTGGCCAGTGATTTCCTCTTCTGATTCCCGCCCTGTGGACCCTGTGTCCCACCCCAACGACGTGCTGTCCAGCGCCCGCGGTAGCACGGCTGCGGCCACGCACTACGACGAACTGCGCGGCAGCACCACGCCCAAAGCCAGCAACCCGGCCTCTGCCCCGCCTGAAAGCGCTACGAATTCAATAGCTGCTGGCGCAGAATTCACGGGGGCTTGGAGCCAATTCTTTGAAAATCTGGAAACCCAGAGTGGCACCGACATGGACGCCCGCGCCGCCAGTCTGCAACGCCAGATCCGCGACAACGGCGTGACCTACAACGTCTACGCCGATGCCGAAGGCCCACAACGCCCCTGGTCGCTGGACCTCTTCCCCCTGGTGGTGGACGCCCCCAGCTGGCAGCACATCGAAGCCGGAGTGCAACAACGCATGCGCCTGCTGGAGGCCGTGATGGCCGATGTGTACGGCCCCCAAACCTACCTCGCCCGGGGCCTGCTGCCCCCCGCTTTGGTGCATGGCCACCCGGGCTACCTGCGCCCCATGGCCGGAGTGCGCCCGGTAGGTGGGCGCCACCTGCATGTGGCCGCGTTTGACTTGGCCCATGGCCCCGACGGCAACTGGTGGGTGGTGGGCCAGCGCAGCCAGGCCCCCAGCGGTCTGGGCTACCTGCTGGAGAACCGGCTGGCCGTGTCGCGCCAGTTTCCGCAGGCCTTCCACGCGCTAAAGGTGCAACGCCTGGCCGGCACCTACCGCGCACTGATGGACAGCCTCAAGGCCCACTGCCCGGCCGGCGCCGATGCCCACATCGCCCTGCTGACACCCGGCCCCTACAACGAAACCTATTTCGAGCACGCCTACCTGGCCCGCTACCTGGGCCTGAGCCTGGTGGAAGGCAGCGACCTCATCGTGCGCGACGAACGCCTGTTCCTGCGCACGCTGCGCGGCCTGGTGCCGGTGCACGGCCTGCTCAAGCGTGTCGACGACCAGTACCTGGACCCGCTGGAGCTGCGCCCCGACTCCACGCTGGGCGTGCCTGGCCTGTTGCAGGCCATACGCGCAGGCAATGTGCTGGTGGCCAATGCACCGGGCTCAGCGTTCCTCGAATCCCCCGCGCTGCTGGGCTTTTTGCCGGCGCTGGCCCGCCACGCACTGGGCGAAGAGCTGAGCCTGCCCGCCCTGTCCACCTGGTGGTGCGGCGAGCGCAGCGCCATGGAAGACGCCCTGGCCCGCCTGCGCGAGCACACCATCAAGCCCACCTACCCGGGCTCGGCCATCCACACCAGTTTTGAGTCCGTCATCGGCCACAGCCTGGGCCAGACCGCGCTGGACGCCTGGGCCGGCCGCATCATGCGCCAGAGCGAGGACCACACGGTGCAGGCCTACATGCCGCTCTCACAAATGCCCACCTGGCACAGCGCAGGCTCTGGCCAGCGCGGCGCCATGGTGGCACGCTCGGTGTTGTTACGGGTGTTTGCCGTGTCCGACGGGCTGGACGCTGTCGGCCGACCCCACTGGCGCGTATTGCCCGGAGGCCTGGCCCGCGTGGCCGGTACCACGGCTGACATTGCCAGCATGCAGCGCGGCGGCAGCAGTGCCGATGTCTGGGCCCTGACCAATGGCGAGGTAGACACCACCACCCTGCTGCCCACGGCGCTGACCCCCGCCGTGCTGGCCCAACGCAAGCGCCTGGTGACCAGTCGCGCGGCCGAAAACCTGTACTGGCTGGGCCGCTACACCGAACGTTCCGAGAACACCCTGCGCCTGGCCCGCCTGACGCTGGAATGCCTGGGTGGCGAGAACCAGACCTCGGCGCCCTTGCTGCAATGGCTGTCGCAACAGGCGGTGGCCAACACCCTGGTGCTGCCCGGCACGCCGTCGGCTGTGCAGGCGCGCCGCGTGTTCGAGCGCACGCTGATCGCCAGCCTGGCCTCGGCCGAAGGCGCCACCAGCGTGGGGTTCAATGTGCGCGCCCTGAAGATGGCCGCCGCCACGGTGCGCGAGCGACTCTCGCAAGAACACTGGCATACCATCGTGCGCACCGAGGAAGAGCTGTTTTCCCAATGCGCGCGCCTGGCCGCCCAGGGCGACTACTCGCCCGCACAGGCCCTGCGCGTGCTGGGCGAAGTGAGCGACCAGCTGGCCGCCATCACGGGCGCGCAGACCGACCGCATGACGCGTGACGACGGCTGGCGCCTGCTCAGCATTGGCCGCCATGTGGAACGGCTGCACTTTCTGGCCAGCGCACTGGCGCGCAGTTTTGAGACCGGCGCAGTGGACACCGACGGCGGCTTTGAGGCCCTGCTCACGCTGTTTGACAGCACCATCACCTTCCACGCCCAGTACCAGCAAAGCCGCGACATTGCCGCGTTGACCGACCTGCTGGTGCTGGACCGCGACAACCCCCGATCGCTGGCCTGGGTGGCCCACACGCTGCGCGGGCGCCTGGCCAAGCTGGCCCAGAGTCCGGCCGGTGAGCTCAGCACCATGTCGCTGCAGGTGCCCAACCCCGACACCTGGGACCTGGCCTACCTATGCGAGACGCCCGAGGGCGAGCCCAGCG
Organism: Rhodoferax saidenbachensis; assembly: GCF_031457975.1. Taxonomy (GTDB): domain Bacteria; phylum Pseudomonadota; class Gammaproteobacteria; order Burkholderiales; family Burkholderiaceae_C; genus Allorhodoferax; species Allorhodoferax saidenbachensis_A. The sequence goes on along the minus strand of NZ_JAVDXO010000001.1, from coordinate 31,993 downwards.
CACCGGCACTGCGCGAGCTGCTGGAAGATTTGAGTGACTGTGCTTTTGACGTGTCCGAAGACATCAGCACCACCTACTTCACCCACTCGGGCCAAACCAAACACAGCGTGGGCACCTGATGCTGCTGCAAGTCACCCACAACACCCGCTACGACTACCAGCCGGCCGTCGAAACGGCGCAGCACGTGGCCTACCTGCAACCGCTGCGCCACGCCAGCCAGAATCTGCTGAGCCACAGCCTGACCATCAGCCCGCTGCCCGCGCAGCAGCGCAGCACGGTGGACGTGTATGGCAACGCACGCGTGTTTTTCTCCCTGCAGGTGCCGCACACCGTGCTGGAGGTGAAGGCCCAAAGCCTGGTGACCACGGCCACCCACGACCAGCCCGAAAGCGAGCAGCCCTGGGAGCAGCTGCGCGACCGGCTGCGCTACCAGGCCCACACACCGTTTGAGGCGGCCTCTGAATTCGTCTTCGCCTCGCCCTTTGTGCCGCGCCGCCAGGAGTTTTCCGGCTACGCAAGGCCCAGCTTTGTCTCAGGCGCCAGTGTGCTGGCGGTGGCGGTGGACCTGATGGAACGCATCCACGCCGACTTCATTTACGAAAGCGAGAGCACCCAGATCAACACCCCCGCGCTGCAGGCGCTGGAACAGCGCAAGGGCGTGTGCCAGGACTTTGCCCACATCATGCTGGCCTGCCTGCGCAGCATGGGCCTGCCTGCGCGCTACGTGAGCGGCTACCTGCTGACCCAGCCCGCACCGGGCGAAGTGAAGCTGGTGGGCAGTGATGCCTCGCACGCCTGGGTGAGCGTTTATGTGGGCGACCTGCCTGAAGGCCAGCGCTGGGTGGACCTGGACCCCACCAACAACCGCTGGGGCTGGAATGCGCCGGGCGTGGACTACGTGACCGTGGCCACCGGGCGGGACTTTGGCGATGTGTCGCCGCTGCGCGGCGTGATCCACGGCGGCGCCAGCCACACGCTCACTGTGGGTGTGACGGTGGAAGAAATACGCAGCGACAATAGCCGCTCGGAGCCCGCGGCCATGGCTGCGCAGACACCAAGCCAGGGGCAAAGCCAGTCCCAGGGTGGTGGTCAGAACCAAAGCCAGGGCGCTATTAATTAAGTAGCTGCTTGCACAATGCCCACGGGGGCTAGAAGCACTTTTTATACCTAACGACAGGAAACACCATGAGCATTTACGACAAACTCACCGCCCTGAATATCACCCTGCCACCCGTGGCTGTGCCCGCTGCGGCCTATGTGCCTTTTGTGCAAACCGGCAACCTGGTGTTTATCAGCGGCCACATCGCCAAAAAAGACGGCAAGCCCTGGGTGGGCCAACTGGGCAAGAACACCACGACCGAAGAAGGCAAGGCCGCCGCGCGCGCCATCGCCATCGACCTGATGGGCACGCTGCACGCCGCCGTGGGCGACCTGAACCGCGTCAAGCGCATCGTCAAGGTCATGTCCCTGGTCAACTCCACGGGTGATTTCACCGAGCAGCACCTGGTGACCAACGGCTGCAGCGAGCTGCTGGGCGAAGTGTTTGGCCCGCAGGTGGGTGCGCATGCGCGCAGCGCCTTTGGCGTGGCGCAGATCCCCATGGGCGCGTGTGTGGAAATCGAGCTGATCGCCGAAGTGGCGTAACAGCCCGCCAACCCGCGAATTAGTTCAACAGTAGCGCCGAGCCGTGGGTAGTGCCCAGGCTGGGTGCCACCTTGAACACGGCCACCGCCTGGGCCAGTTGGGCGGCTTGGTCGCGCAGGCTTTCGGCCGCGGCAGCACTCTCCTCCACCAGCGCAGCGTTCTGCTGCGTCATCTGGTCCAGATTCCCAATCGACTGGTTCACCTCGGCAATGCCCGCGCTCTGCTCGCTGGAGGCCGCGGTGATTTCGCCAATCACATCCACCACGCGGCGCACGCTTTGCACAATTTCCTGCATGGTGGCACCCGCATCGGTCACCAGCTTGGTGCCGGATTCAACCTTCTCAACCGATGTACCAATCAGGCCCTTAATCTCTTTGGCGGCTTCCGCACTGCGGCCCGCTAATGAGCGCACCTCCGAGGCGACCACCGCAAAACCGCGGCCTTGCTCACCGGCCCGCGCGGCTTCCACAGCGGCATTCAGCGCCAGGATGTTGGTCTGAAAGGCGATTCCGTCAATCACGCTGATGATGTCGGCGATCTTCTTGCTGCTAGCGTCAATCTGCTGCATGGTGCTGACCACCTGCGACACCACCTCCCCCCCGCGCTGGGCTACGTTGGAGGCATTGGCAGCCAGCGTGGCGGCCTGGTGGGCGTTGTCTGAGCTCATTCGCACGGCGTGGGTCAGGCTGTCCATACTCGATGCGGTAGACGCCAGGTTGCTCGAGGTTTGCTCGGTGCGCTGGGCCAGGTCGTTGTTGCCAGAGGCAATCTCGGTGCTGGCGGTGGCAATGCTGTCGGTGCTGTGGCGGACCTGCGAGACCATCAGTCCCAGCGAGCGGTTCATGGCGGCCAGCGAACGCATCAGATCACCAAACTCGTCAGCCCGGGTTTCGTCCACATGACCGCTGAGGTCGCCCTCGGCAATACGGGCGGCCAGGTCGTTGGCCTGCAGCAGGGGCTTCTTGATCGAGCGGATCAGGAACCCGGCGCCCACCAATATGCCGCTGATCAGAACTACCAGCCCCAGGCTGGACATCGCGATGAGCTTGCGCCCTTCGGACTCAAAATTGTCGCGCAGGGCATCGTTGGCACGGTCCTGCATGGCCACAAAGTCCTGGTGCGCCTTTTGCAGCGCCAGCACCGCTGGGCGGTATTGGGTCTCCACAAAGGCGCCCATTTCGGCGGGCTTGGTCACCTTCAGCAGCGCGGTCTGGTTGGTCAGGTCGGCCAGTTGCTTGCGCAGCTCCACAATCTTGGCGAGTTGGGCCTTGTCGGCCTCGGTCGGGTCGGCCGCCTCAATAGCCTTCTGCAGCTCGTCAATTTTGGTATTGCCTTGGGCGATTTCCTCGCGGAAGGCTTTCGCCACACCGGGGTCCACCGACACCACCACGGCATAGGCTCGCGTGGCGTTCACGTCCACCAGCGCCGCCCATTGGTTGGCCGCCTTGATCTGGGCGACCATGGCGGCATTCACCATGCCATAGGCTTCGCGGGATTTGCGGGACTGCAGGGCGGTGAACGCGATGATGGCGGCCAACAGCAGCACCATCACCCCCATGGCCGACCACAGCTTGGTGGCCAAACGCAGTCGGTCAAAACGCATTCCAATCTCCTTTAATTATTCTGTAATTAAATCACGGCAACCGTGACCACAGACAGGAGAAACAACGGGATTTACCCTGACGCCACCTAGGTCAGGTGCCACAGGGCTTGGTCTTGGACGCGGGCCAAGGCTGTCGCTTCGACCCGCGCCGGAGCAATGTCGGCCAGCGGGCGCAGCACAAAGGCCCGCTCCTGCATGCGCGGGTGCGGCACGGTGAGCGCAGGGCTACTGATGGAGGCGCTGCCGTACAGCAGCAGGTCCAGGTCCAGCGTACGGGGGGCGTTGCGGTAGGGGCGCTCGCGCCCGGCCTGCAACTCCAACTGCTGCAGTGCATGCAGCAACTCGGGAGCCGTCAGGGTGGTGGACACCTCTGCCACCGCGTTCACATAGTTGGGGCCGCTGGAATCTATGGGTGCGCTGCCGTAGAGCCGGGAGTGCTGGGTCAGCATGAGCTGGGGCACGGCCGCCAGGGCGCGCAGCGCCAGTTGCAAGGCCAGCACCGGGTCCCCAAGGTTGGCCCCCAGGCCGATGTAAGCCAGCACCGGAGCGCGCATGGCCGTCGCCTGTTTACTCGGCGCCGCCAGAACCTTCGCCCGCACCCTTGGCTGCGCCAGAGCGGCGACGGCGACGGCGTTTGCGGGGGGCATCGCTGGTGTCAGCCGCAAATTCAGCCTCGGGGGCGTCATCCCGCTCAGCGGCGGGTTTGGCGATCGTCGCGGTGGCGTCTTTGGCCGGTGCACGGTGCACTTTGGGCGCTTGCTTGCGCTGCTGTTGCTCGGTGCGTACCTGGTCCACCATGTCCTGGCGCAGGTCGTCGTCGGCCATGCTGAACTCTTGCCACCAGTCGGCCAGCAGCTCGTCAATCTCACCCGCATCGGCGCGCAGGCGCATGAAGTCAAACGCAGCGCGGAAGCGCGGCTGTTCCACCATGCCAAAGGGCGTGCTGCCCACGCGCTTCTCGAAACGGGGCTGCATGAGCCAGATCTCGCGCATGTCACCAGCCAGCTTGCCGCGGCCCGACACATCACCAATGCGGGCGTTGAACACATCCTCAATGGCGTCCTGCAGCGCAGGGTGGCTGTGCTGGCCGGTGCGGATGCGCTGGGCCCAGCCGTCGCGCACGTCGGCCCAGAGCACGCAGGCCAGCAGGAAGCTGGGCGCCACAGGCTTGCCCTCGCCCACGCGGCGGTCAGTGTCCTTCAAGGCGGCAGCCACAAAGGGCTGCTCGGCACGCTCCACCACCACATCCAGCAGCGGGTAAATGCCACGGGCCATGCCCAAAGCCTTTAGCTGCTCTACCGAGGCCAGCGCGTGGCCGGTTTGCAGCAGCTTGAGCATCTCGTCGAACAGGCGGCTTTGCGGCACGTCGTTCAGCAGGCTTTGGCTCTTGATCAGCGGGCCGGAGGTTTTGGCCTCCAGCTTGAAGCCCAGCGGGCTCAATTTGGCGGCAAAGCGCACGGCGCGGATGATGCGCACCGGGTCTTCGCGGTAGCGCGTGGCGGCGTCGCCAATCATGCGCAACGTGCGACTTTTCGCGTCTTTCAGGCCATTGTGGTAGTCGACCACGATCTGTGTCTCGGGGTCGTAGTACATGGCGTTGATGGTGAAGTCGCGGCGCACTGCGTCTTCTTCTTGCGGCCCCCAGACGTTGTCGCGCAGCACGCGGCCGGTGCTGTCCACGGCGTGCTTCATGCCGGCCAACTCGCTCTTGCTGGTGCGCTCGTTGCCTGCCACTTGCTCGGCGGCGGCGTTGTCCAGGTAGGCGCGGAAGGTGGAGACTTCGATCACTTCGTGCTCGCGCCCGCGGCCATAGACCACGTGCACGATGCGAAAGCGCCGGCCAATGATGAAGGCGCGACGAAACAGGCCCTTGACCTGCTCGGGCGTGGCGTTGGTGGCCACATCAAAGTCCTTGGGGCGCAGGCCGACCAGCAGGTCGCGCACCGCGCCACCCACCACATAGGCTTCAAAACCGGCTTGCTGCAGGGTGCGCACGACGTTGATGGCGCGTTCGTCCACCAGATGGGGGTCGATACCGTGGACAGTGGCGGGGACTTCCACGCGTTTGCCGAACTGGGGCTTTTTACTGGCAGCAGACGGGCTCTTGCCCAGCAATTTGTCGATGAATTTCTTGATCAAGAGAAGGTTCCAAGCGGTCGGAGCCGCGGGTCAGGGAAAGAGGTCAAGTATGCGCCATCCGCGCTCTTGGGCCAGGGCGCGCAGCCGCGCGTCGGGGTTGGTGGCCACCGCCACATTGGCTTTGTCCATCAAGGGTACGTCGTTGATGGAGTCGGAATAAAAGGTGGTGTGCACGGCATCCCAGCCCAGACCCCGGTCGCTGAGCCACTGGTCCACGCGCGCCACCTTGCCTTCGCGGAAGGACGGCACGCCGGCAATCTCGCCGGTGTACCAGCCAGTGCCGCCAGGGGCATCGTCCTTCACCAGATCCACCGCAATCAGGTCTTCCACACCAAACGCCGTCGCAATGGGGCGGGTCACAAAGGCGTTGGTGGCGGTCACGATGATTACCGTGTCGCCCGCCGCCTGGTGGTCCTGCACCAGCTTCAGGGCCTGGGGTTGGATGGCCTTTTGGATCACAGCCCTCATGAAATCTGCGTGAGCCGCTATCGATTTTGCAGCGCCCTGCTTCACCAAGGCCGCTGTGGCAAAGCGGCAGTAGGCATGGATATCCAGCGTACCGGCCTTGTAGTGCTCGTAGAACGCGTGGTTTTGCTGCTGGAAGCTGGCAGCGTCCGTCCACCCCAGTGCGGTCGTGAATTCGCCCCAGGCGAAGTCCGAATCCAGCGGGATCAGGGTGTGGTCCAAATCAAAAAGGGCAATGTTTTTCAGGGTCATTGGTTGTCCAGCATGGCTTTGATCATGGGAATGGTGATGGCGCGCTGGGTTTGCAGCGCGTAGCCGTCCATCAGTTCCAGCAGTTCCATCAGGCTGCCCAGGTCGCGGCTGAAGCGATTGAGCATGAAGTCCATCACCTCATCGCTCAAAAACACGCCGCGCGCGTCCGCCGCCTGGCGCAGCACCGAGCGGCGCTCGGGTTCGCTCAGTAATTGCAGGCCAAAGATGTGGCCCCAACCCAGGCGGGTGCGCAGGTCGTCGCGCAGCTTCAGTTCCACCGGGGCCAACTCACCCGCTGCCAGCACCGGGCGCTGGTGGGTCTGGGCGTTCACAAACCAGTTGAAGGCCATGTGCTGCTGTTCGGCGGTGTACAGATGCACATCGTCCATCAGCACCGCGGCCCAGCCCTCGTCAAATTCGACGGGCTCCAGCACCGTGGCGTCCATCCAGCCCACGCGGGCGCCCTGCTCGCGCAGCGCCTCGCGCGCAGCCTTGAGCAAATGGCTTTTGCCACTGCCCTCGGGGCCCCAGAAATAGGTGGGAACGGGCGAGCGGTTGTGCGCACTGCCCTTGGCGCCAATCCACAGTTCCAGGTGCTTGAGCGCGGCCTCATTAGGGCCAGCGAAGAAATTCGTGACCGTCGGTCCGGCGGACAAGCCAATATCCAACGCAATCTGTTGCATTACCAAGGCTTTATCCCAGATACAGGCGGCTGGCCAGGTAGCCCGTGCGCATGCGCCGCACAGCCACCAACAGCACGGCGCTGGCCGGCAGTGCAATCAGCACGCCCACAAAGCCAAACAACTGCCCAAACGCCAACAGCGCAAAAATGACAGCCAGCGGGTGCAGCCCAATGCGCTCGCCCACCAGGCGTGGGGTCAGATACAGACTCTCCACCAGTTGGCCCACACCGTAGACCACGGCCACCATGACCAAGGGGTAGACCAGCCCGCCGCTGGAGAACTCCAGCAACCCGGCAAATGTGGCCAGCACCAGCCCCACGCCAAAGCCGAGGTAGGGGACGGAAATCGCCAGCCCCGTGAAGATGCCAATCGGCAAGGCCAGGTCCAACCCAAACAGGGCCAGGCCCACGCTGTAGGCCACGGCCAGAATCACCATCACCAGCAATTGGCCACGCAGGTACTGGCCCAGGACCGCATCCGCCTCGGCCAGGAAACCGTCCACCCCGGCACGCATGCGTGGGGGCACCAGATCGCGCACCTGATTCACAAAGCGGTCCCAATCCATCAGCAGATAAAACAGCGCCACGGGAATCAAGATGGCATTGCCGATGATGGCAAAGGCCACGCTACCACCCAGTTTGAGGGAGGCTAATACCGACCCCAGTGCGTCCTCCACATTGGCATTGAGGTACTTCATGACAAAGCCCTTGATGCTGGCCACGTCCAGCGAGACACGGATGCCCCACTGCGCCAGCCAGGGCTTGACGGTGGTGTTCACGCTGTCCAGCAGCACGGGGAATTGCTCGCGCATCAGCGGCAGTTCTTTGGCGAAGATCGGCACGATGAGCAGCAACACACTGAACAAAACCACCACAAACAGCAGTTCCACCACCACCACGGCGGCCAGCCGCGGGACGCGGCCTCGCCCGACATCGTCCAGCCAATCCACCAACGGGGTCAACGCATAGGCCAACACCGCCGCCACCACAAAGGGCGCCAGCACCGGGGCCAGCAACCACAGTGCGAGCACCGCCAGGCCCGCAATCAGGGACCAGGCGACGAATCTTTTTTGGGCGGGGGTGAATTGCATGGAGTGAGGTGAACCCTTAAAACGCAGTTTCAGCGAACACTGACGATTCCCGGAAGGGGTTGTCCAGTCGAAGCTAAAATCTGGGCAAATTCTATCGGGGTCTGCCTCTGTTCTGCCCCAAAGCCACTTCCCATGACCCAATCTGCCTCCCCTACCCCCCTTTCCTACAAAGACGCCGGTGTCGATATCGTTGCCGGCGACGCGCTGGTTGAGCGCATCAAGCCCCTGGCCAAGAAGACCATGCGCGAGGGTGTGTTGGCCGGAATCGGCGGTTTTGGCGCCCTGTTTGAGGTGCCCAAGCGCTACAAGGAACCTGTGCTGGTGAGCGGCACCGACGGTGTGGGCACCAAGCTCAAACTGGCCTTTGAATGGAATATGCACGACACCGTGGGCATCGACCTGGTGGCCATGAGCGTGAACGACGTGCTTGTGCAAGGTGCAGAACCCCTGTTCTTTCTGGACTACTTTGCCTGCGGCAAGCTGGACATTGACACTGCCGCGGCCGTCGTAGGCGGCATTGCCAAGGGCTGCGAGCTGTCGGGCTGCGCGCTGATCGGTGGCGAAACCGCAGAAATGCCCGGCATGTACCCCGCCGGCGAATACGACCTGGCCGGCTTTGCCGTCGGCGCGGTCGAAAAATCGAAAATTTTGACGGGCGCCGATGTGAAGCCCGGCGACGTGGTGTTGGGCCTGGCCTCCAGCGGTGTGCACTCCAACGGCTTCAGCCTGGTGCGCAAGTGCATCGAACGCTCCGAAGCAGCTGGCACGGTGCCCGCCAGCCTGGACGGCAAGCCCTTCAAGCAAGCGCTGATGGAACCCACCCGCCTATACGTCCTGAACGTGCTCGCGGCGTTGGCTGCCCACCCCATCAAGGCCCTGGCCCATATCACTGGCGGTGGCCTGCTGGAGAACATTCCCCGCGTGCTGCCCGAAGGCACGGCCGCCCACCTGAAAAAGGGCAGCTGGCCGCAAACCGAGCTGTTTGCCTGGCTGCAGGCCACGGCCGGCATTGATGACATCGAGATGAACCGCACCTTCAACAACGGCATTGGCATGGTCGTGGTGGTGGACGCGGCGAACGCCGAAGCCACGGCCGCCACCCTGCGCGCCAGCGGCGAAGCGGTGTACACGATTGGCGTGATCGCGCCCCAAGGCAGCGGCGCACAAGTCGTCGTCGCCTGACCGTTTGCCCGGGGCCTGTTGCCCCGGCGCCACCCCGTGCTAGTAAATTTATAGCTGTCCGCGCAAGCTACATCTGGACTTTTGGCACTTTTTGCCCCAAACTTTGTGCTTCGTTGGTTACCACACGGAGCAGCATGCCGGTCATTGCAGTCGTCAACCGCAAGGGCGGAAGTGGAAAAAGCACCCTGTCTACGCACTTGGCCGCCTGGTTGGCGCACCAGGGCGTGGCGGTCATGCTCGGTGATGTAGACCGCCAGCAAAGCACCCGGGCCTGGCTCAAACGCCGCTCACCCTCCCTGCCCGCCATCGCGCCCTGGGCCTTGGACCAAAAAAATGTCTTGAAGGTGCCCCCGGGCGTCACCCATGTGGTGCTGGACACACCCGGCGGCATGCACGGCTTTGAGCTCGCACGCATCGTCATGTCGGCCGATGCCATCGTCATGCCCGTGTGCAACTCCATGTTTGACCGTGAATCAGCTGCTGCCTGTTTGGCCGAGCTGGCCACCCTGCCCCGTGTCGCCTCAGGCCGCTGCGCCCTGGGCGTGGTGGGCATGCGGCTGGACGCCCGCACCAAAGGTGCCGAGACGCTGCGCACCTGGGCAGAGGCACAGTCGGTACCGTTTTTGGGGGTGTTGCGGGAAACCCAGGGCTATGTGCGCAGCCTGGAAAACGGTCAGACGCTGTTCGACCTGCCCGCCTCCGGCCAAGCAACCGATCTGGCCCAGTGGGCACCGATTCTGGAATGGCTGCAACCCGTGATGCGCTTGCAGCCACCAGCCCCCGCGCCGGAGCTGGCCCAAACCCCAAAACCCGCGGCCAACAAGAACATCCAGGCATCCCGCGCCGCCAGCCTGATGCCTGCGCAGGAAGCGCTGGTGCATGGCAACCGCCTGTCGGTGTTCACGTCATCGCAGAAAACAGCGGGGCGCGATGATGGTTTGGAATTGGTCAGCCCGCTGCCGCAGTACGCCAGCGCGGTGCCGCAGTTTTTGCGCCGCCACTAGTCTGGCGCGCCTGCGCGGTCAGTGCCGGATCTGCCGGCGCAGCAGCTCCACCTGCTCGGCTATCGCATCCACATCGACCACATCTTCGGCGTGCACCAGGTAGCACTCCAGATCGGCCAGCGCCTCTTCCTGGTGGCCCAGTTGGGCGTGGGCCATGCCGCGATCGCGGTACTCAGACCACGACTCGGGCAATAGCACCACCAGGCGCTCCTGCACCGCCAGCAAGCGCTGCCAGTCTTCCTGCGACTTGTAGATTTCCTTGAGGTTGCGCAGCATGCGGGCCACGATTTCGCGTGGCGTAGCGGCCTGCAGGTACAGGCCCAGCGGCGCCTCAAAGTCGTCCACCAAGCCGCTGCGTCGGCGATACGGCTCCAGCATCTCGGAGAGCTCTTCACGGCTCAGCGACTTGCCACTCAGCGGGTCGATGACCGCCTGGCCCATGGGCAGGCTGACCTTCACCATGAAGTGCCCAGGAAAGCTCACACCATTGGTTGACAGGCCCAGCCCCTGCGCCAGCTCCATCCACACCACGGCCAGCGATATGGGAATGCCGCGGCGTGTACGCAGCATCACGCTGGCAAAGCTGTTGTCGGGGTCGTAGAAGTTGTTGACGTTGCCGCCAAACCCCATGTCCTGGTAGAAAAAATGGTTGAGGATGCGCAGGCGCTGCAAAGCGGAGGCGTCGGGCGCCAGGCGCCGGCGCACGCGGGCCAGCAACTGGTCCACTTCGCCCAGCACGGTTTGCACATCGGTCTCAGGGTATTCGTCCTGCGCCAGGCTTACCGCAGCCTCAAACAGCGCGAAGTTGCCGTCGCTGTGCACCAGCGCGGAGAAGTAATCCAATGGCGTAGGTACCGACAAATCCAGTTGCATGGTTGCCCTCCGTTGCTCCCTATCGGCGCAAAAACTGCCGCACGTTCAGCCCCGCCGCCCACACGGCCCCCAGGTAGACCCCCATGGCGCCCAGCAGCAGCATCGCCAGCCAGCCCATGCGCAGCCAAGTATGGCTGCGCAGCGCTACCCAGTCCACCAGCCCCGCAGCCCACAACAGGTAAATCACCAGCAGTGCGGCACCGGCCAGTACCTGCAGCATAAACCGGCCCCAGCCTGGCTCGGGACGGTAGCTCTTGCTTCGCAGCAGCCCGATCAGCAACCACCCGGCGTTCACCATGGCGCCCAGGCTGATGGAGAGGGACAGACCGGCTTGTTTGAACACGGGCACCAGCACTAGGTTCAACAGCTGGGTGATGATGAGCACGACCACGGCAATGCGCACCGGGGTCTTGATGTCCTGCCGGGCGTAATAGCCGGGCGCCAGCACCTTGATGGCCACAATCCCCACCAGCCCGGCACCCCAGCCCATCAGGGCATTGGTCGTCTGCTGCACATCCAGCTCGGAGAACGCGCCATAGTGGTACAACACCGCCACGATGGGCTTGGCAAAGGTCAAGAGGCCCAGCGAACATGGCACGGCCAGCAACACCACGATGCGCAGGCCCCAGTCCAGCAGCGATGAATACTGGTCCGCATCACCGGCAGCCTTGGCCCCGGACAGCTGCGGCATGAGCACCACACCCAGGGCCACGCCCAGCATGGCGGTGGGAAATTCCATGAGCCGGTCGGCATAGGTGAGCCAGCTCACGCTGCCCGTGGGCAGGTGCGAGGCGATCTGGGTGTTGATCACCAACGAAATTTGCGCCACGCCCACGCCCAGCAAGGCCGGCAGCATCAGGCTGCCGATGCGGCGGGTTTCCGGGTCGGCTGCCGCCAGGCGCACGGCCTGCCAGGTCAGCCCGATGCGCGGCAGCATGCCCAAGGACTTGAGTGCCGGAATTTGCACCGCCAGCTGCAGCACCCCGCCCAGCATCACGCCCATGGCCATGGCATAAATTGGCGGCCAGCCTTGGGTTTGCAACCAGGGCGCCAGCAGCCAGGCAGCAGCGATCATGGCCACATTGAGTAGCACGGGCGTGGCAGCCGACACAGCAAAGCGCTTCCAGGTGTTGAGCACGCCCGAGGCCATGGCCACCAGGGACATGAAGCCAATGTAGGGGAACATGAAGCGCGTCATCACCACGGTAGCGTGGTAGCCCTCGGGGTCCTTTTGCAGGCCGCTGGCCATGCCCCAGACCAGCAGTGGCGCCAGAATGACCCCGGCGGTGCACAGCAGCACCAACGCCCATGCCAGCAAGGTGGCGACCCGGTCCACCAGCAGATGTGTGGCTTCGTCGCCCTGCTGGGCTTTGGTGGTCGCCAGCACGGGGACAAAGGCCTGGCTGAATGCACCCTCCCCGAGGATGCGGCGGAAAAGATTGGGAATGCGGAAGGCCACGTTGAAGGCGTCCGTCATGGCGCTGGCGCCAAACATGGCGGCTACCAGCAACTCGCGCACCAATCCGGTAATGCGGGAGGCCAGTGTCCACAATGACACGGTAGATACAGATTTGATCAAGCTCACGGGGGGAGTGTACCCACCCAAGCCGCTACGAAAACCGCCGCCCGGGGACTGGTTTGGCTGGGAAAGGCCTTGCTGGTACAATCGTGGGCTTTGCTGACAACATCCTCAGACACAAGGAATATTTACTATGGCATCTGGAAAACCCAAGAAAAAGAACCCGCGCCTGGCGTCGGGCCGTAAACGCGTCCGCCAGGACGTCAAAATCAACGCAGCGAACACGTCCCTGCGTTCCAAATACCGCACTGCGGTGAAGAACGTGGAAAAAGCAGTCGTGGCTGGTGACAAGACCAAAGCCGCTGAACTGTTTGCCAAGATGCAAGCTGTTGTCGACACCGTCGCCGACAAGGGCATCTTCCACAAAAACAAAGCAGCCCGCGACAAGAGCCGTTTGGCTACCAAGGTGAAAGCCTTGGCCCTCGCAGCCTAACTCGTTAGGCAATCGCACGAATCCTGCTGGTCAGGATTCGCCGTTTGTAGTGGGTGCGCTGTCAGCAAAGCAGAAAAGCCGTTCAATAGAACGGCTTTTTTGTTTCTGGGTGTTGTTCGCTCAGCGAGCGGGAATTTCGGGGCGGGTTTCGCTGACCTGCAGCTCGTTGTCACGCGCAAAGTTCAGGCAAAAGTCCCAGGCCATCACGTCGTAGTCGCGCAGATCGCGGTGCACGATGACGCACTTGGTCTGCCCAAACGAGGTGGGCACGCACCACGGGGAATAGCCCAGATGGCTGCCCGGCTGCGGGCCACCGGGGCGGAACTGGCTCATCACCCCGGCCAGTCGCTCTGCCCAGTCGCTGGGGCGAAACGTCTTGCCTTGCAAGGTCAATCCCAGGATGTAGAGTTCTTTGGAAGGAGTGGAAGCCATCGGGTACAGGGTTATGGCGGCAGAGTGCGCACGGTGTCTATAGACGGTGCTGCGCCGCACAAGAATTCTACCCGCTCTCCTGTCATGAAGATGACATCCGGGTTACCAAACTGCGCATCACTGTGATGTGCATTTGTCACCAAATCGCCTGTGGACCTGCGCCTAAAATCAGGCTTCAACGGCCCAACCTGCCTTTGTTCATGTTGGGCCGCCTTGTTTTGTAGCCAACCCCGGAGTTATCGCATGACCGCCGCCACGCCAGCCACCACGCCGTCCTCACCCCACGTGATGAACACCTATGGCCGACTGCCCATCGCCCTGAGCCATGGCCAAGGCTGCCGCGTGTGGGACACGAATGGCCGCGAGTACCTGGATGCGCTGGGCGGCATCGCCGTCAACACCCTGGGGCACAACCACCCCCAGTTGGTGCCCGCGCTGCAAGACCAGTTGACCAAACTGATCCACACCTCCAACTACTACCACGTGCCGCTACAGGAAGAACTGGCCAAGCTGCTGGTCGAGCGCTCGGGCATGACCAACGTGTTCTTCTGCTCCACCGGGCTGGAGGCCAACGAGGCCGCGCTGAAGCTGGCGCGTAAGTTTGGCCACGACAAGGGCATTGAACGTCCCGAGATCGTGGTTTACGAAAAAGCCTTCCACGGCCGCAGCATTGCCACCCTGAGCGCCACGGCTAACCCCAAGGTACAAGCCGGTTTTGGCCCCCTGGTGGAAGGATTCATCCGCGTGGGTATCAACAACATCGAGCAACTGAAGGCGGCCACAGAAGGCAACCCCAATGTGGTGGCCGTGTTCTTTGAAGCCATCCAGGGCGAAGGCGGCATCAATTCCATGCACATGGACTACCTGCGTGAGGTGCGCGCGCTGTGCGATCAGCGCGACTGGCTGCTGATGATTGACGAAGTGCAATGCGGCATGGGTCGCACCGGCAAGTGGTTTGCCCACCAGTGGGCCGGCATCAAGCCCGACGTCATGCCTTTGGCCAAGGGCCTGGGCTCTGGCGTACCTGTGGGTGCGGTGGTGGTGGGCCCTAAGGCCGCCGCCATCTTCCAACCGGGCAACCATGGCTCCACCTTTGGCGGCAACCCGCTGTCCATGCGCGCCGGGGTGGAAACCATCCGCATCATGGAAGCGCAAGGCCTGCTGGCCAATGCCGAGAAGGTGGGCGAACACCTGAAGGCCGCGCTGAAGACCGCGCTGGCTGCCGACATTGCCAACGGCGGCGTCAAAGAAATTCGCGGCCAGGGCCTGATGCTGGGCATCGATCTGGCCAAACCCTGCGGTGCCTTGACCCAACGTGCGGTGGATGCGGGCCTGCTGATCAGCGTGACGGCCGACACCGTGGTGCGCCTGGTGCCCCCGCTGATCTTGACCACGGCCGAGGCCGACCAGATCGTGGCCATTCTGGCACCGCTGATTTCTGCGCTGCTGAAGGAGTCCGCATGAACCCCGTAGTCCCCAGCACCCTGCCGCAGGGCGCGCCGCCCGTGCGGCACTACCTGCAGTTTGCCGATTTCAAGACCGAGGAATACCACTACCTGCTGGCCCGCGCCGCGCTGATCAAGAAGAAGTTCAAGAACTTCGAGAAGCACCACTCGCTGGTGGACCGCACGCTAGCGATGATCTTTGAGAAGGCATCCACGCGCACCCGCGTGAGCTTTGAAGCCGGTATGTACCAGCTGGGCGGCAGCGTGGTGCACTTGACGACGGGCGACAGCCAGCTGGGCCGCTCCGAGCCGATCGAAGACAGCGCCAAGGTCATCAGCCGCATGACCGACATCGTGATGATCCGCACCTACGAGCAGGCCAAGCTGGAAAGCTTTGCCGCCAACTCACGCGTGCCCGTCATCAACGGCCTAACCAATGAATTTCACCCCTGCCAGATCCTGGCGGACATCTTCACCTACATCGAACACCGCGGCCCCATTGAAGGCAAGACCGTGGCCTGGGTGGGCGACGGCAACAACATGGCCAACACCTGGCTGCAGGCGGCGGCGCTACTGGGCTTTCACCTGCGCGTGAGCACCCCCAGCGGCTATGAAGTGAATGAAAAAACGGCCGCTGCCCCCCGTCAAATGGGCGCAGGCAGCTACAAAACCTATAGCAATCCGATGGAGGCCTGCGCCGGTGCCGACCTGGTCACCACCGATGTGTGGACCAGCATGGGCTTTGAAGCCGAGAACGAGGTGCGCCGCAAGGCCTTTGCCGCCTGGTGCGTGGACCGCAAGATGATGGCGGTGGCCGCGCCCAACGCCCTCTTCATGCACTGCCTGCCCGCGCACCGCGGCGAAGAGGTGGAGGCCGAAGTGATCGACGGCCCGCAAAGCGTGGTCTGGGACGAAGCCGAGAACCGCATGCACGTGCAAAAAGCCCTCATGGAATACCTGCTGCTGGGTCAGCAGGCCTGAGCACACGGCAGGCCCACATGGGCCTTGCCACATAACGATTATTGAGGAGCTATCACTATGGCAGGCGTTTTTGGCAAAGATCCCAATATGCAAAAGGCCGGCGGCCGCAAAGAGCTGGACCGGGTCATGGGCGAGCGCGAGCGCGCAAAGAAGGAAGCCGCCGCCAGGTTCCTGCAAAAGAATCCGGCCACAACCGCCCCAAAAACGGCTCTCACGCCGAAAAAATGACCCTTGCAGCGCTGCTACGGCCAATTTAATCGCCGTTTGTATGCAGTCGCACGGACGCATCTCTTCGAACGCGGCATTCTGAAGGTCCATTGCACGCAAAGGCTGTTTATTCAGCTCTTGGCGTGTGGTTTCAACCTTTCCTTCGAAAGAGAGTATTTATGCCTACATCTACAGGTTCTACATCCTCCTTTGGCCTGCTGCGTCCCGCAATGGCCGCTGCCGCGCTCCTGGCTTGCTCCTTGGCTGCGCAAGCTGCTGATCCACTTGCCCCCGCCGTGGTGGCCCCTGCCACTAACGCCGTGGCCGGCGCCAAAACGATCGCCAGTGGCAAGGTGGCTGCTGACGGCCAAGCCAACGTGGCTACAGATGCCAATGTCGATGGCAACGCCAATGCCAACGCAGCAGCCGACGCAAAAAATGACATGAGCGCCAGCAACAGCGAAAAACCCGTCACTGACAGCTGGATCACCACGAAGGTGAAGTCCGAAATCGTGGCCAACAGCGCCACCAAGGGCCTGAAAGTCCAGGTGACCACCAAGGGTGGCGTCGTGGCACTGAAAGGCAAGCTGCCTACCCAAGAAGCCGTGGACACGGTCAAGTCGCTCGCCGTGAATGTCAAGGGTGTTCAAAGCGTAGACACCTCTGCCCTCGTGGTTGTCGGCGGCTAACGCAGGCCACGGACGCAATTTCGTTCAATACAAAAACCCACTGCGCCTGAACACTCCGAACCTTGACCAACAAGGACGGAGGGCGCAATGCCTGCAGTGTGGATATCGATGGCCCTGTTTGCCCTGGCCGGGGCGATTTCACCGGGGCCGGTGAATGTGATTGCGTCCAGCCAGGGCGCACGCCATGGCTTCTGGCGCGCCCTGCCCCATGTGGCTGGCGCCAGCCTGAGTTACTGCGCCGTGGTCCTGCTCATGGGCGGTGGCATGCAGTGGCTGCTGCAAACCTGGCCCGCATTGACTACGGTCACGCAGTACGCTGGCGCGTTGTACCTGCTGTACTTGGCGTTCAAAATTGCGCGGGCACCCGTGCAAGCCCTGAACACCTCGGCCCCCCCAACCCAACACACGCACTGGGCACACAACGCTCTACATGGCGCGCTCACCCAAGGTCTCAACCCCAAGGCCTGGCTGGTGGCGCTGTCGGGCGTGAGCCTGTTTGTACCCACGGGTGCAGATGCTGGCCTACGGCTCTGGTCGTTCTGCGCCATCTCAGGATTCGTCTGTTTCGGCTCCGTAGCCTGCTGGGCCGCGCTGGGCACGCTGATCCGCCAGTGGCTGCAGCCCGCCAGCCACCAGCGTCTGTTCAACCGCGTGATGGCCGGGCTGCTGGTGCTCACGGTGCTGGACATGGTGGACCTGCTCTGAGCATTTGGATTTACCATTCCGGCATGCCTGCCAGCCCCCACGCCTTCACGCGCCATGCCAGCCTGCCGCACCTGGAACTGCGCACCACCACGCAGGCCAGCGACAGCTACCAGACGCATACGCACGCCGAGTACTCACTGGGCTGTATTGATGCGGGCGAGGCGGTCTACAGCCATGGCACCCACGCGATCCCGCTGCGCGCGGGCATGACAGTGATGATGGAACCCGGCCTGGCCCATGCCTGCAACCCCAGCCCGCTGCAGCCCTGGTCGTACCGCATGCTGTACGTGGACGCGCAATGGGTGCACCAGAGCTTTCTGCCGTTTGACGCGCTCGCCGTGCCCCGGCAGTTGGCGCTGGCGCGCCACCACAGCGACGATGCCACCCTCTTCCAGACGCTGACCGAACTGCTGGACAGCCTGATTGGCACGCCCGATCCATTGCAGGTGGATGAACAATTGCTCCTTTTTCTAGAGCAGTATGTGCTTATTCCACGGGGGCTAGAGCCAGAAAGTTCTTCAAACCACCAGGGGCTGGCCCGCGTGCGCGACCTCCTGCATGCGCGCGTGGAGCAGCCACTGGCACTGGCCGAACTGGCACGCGCCAGCGGGCTCGACGGCTTCGCGTTGATCCGCAAGTTCAAGCAGGCCTATGGCCAGACACCACACGCCTACCAGATCGACCTGCGGCTCAACCTGGCCAAGCAACTGCTCAAACAGGGGGCGACCCTGGCCGACGTGGCCCACCAACTGGGCTTTTCCGACCAGGCGCACTTTCAACGCCAGTTCAAACAACGCCACGCCACCACGCCCAAAAACTACCAGGGCGACCTTCGCGCCGCTCCGTCCCATGGCTGAATCGGTCTGTACGAGTTGCGGCGCTTGCTGTGCCTGTTTTCGGGTGGAGTTTTCGGTCTACGAGATGGACTTCGCAGGTGGCACCGTGCCCACCGAACTGGCCGACGAGGTCAACGGCAACACCTGGCGCATGCAGGGCACCGGCACCGTGCCCATCCGCTGCGCGGCACTGACCGGCACGGTGGGTGAACAGGTGGGCTGCCACATCTACCCCCTGCGGCCAGCCCCCTGCCACGCACTGGTGGAAGGCAGCGATGGCTGCAAGCGGGCACGTGCCAAGCTGGGACTGCCCGCGCTTGAAGCGCTTTAGCGCATCAGATCTTCAATCGCGTCCACCACCATGTTGGTGCCCACGGCGATCAACAAGATGTCGCTCGCCACGCGCACATACTTGTAACCTGCGGGCGGCAGGCCGATCTTCACGATGACCTGGTTGGGCACGGGGTAAAACACCACATCGCGCGGCAGCGGCTGGCCCCGGGCCCACTTCTTGGCCTGGCCCGGGGGCATGCAGCCATTGTTCTTTTTGGCGAGACCGGGCGGGCAAAAGCCCTTGGCCTTTTGCCCGCCGTAATAGTCCTGCGCGGCGCGGCGCTGGTCGTCACCAAAATAGCCACCCACGCGAATTTCTACCGAGGTGCCCTGCTCTTGCCGATGCTCTTCTTCACCGTGTTTGTTCTTGCCCTTGCCGGCCCAATCAGGCTTGCCTGCTTGGGCCGCTGACGCCAGAACGACGCCCGCCAGCAACAGCGTGGTAGCGCGAGCCAAAGAGGTGAGGGATTGAAAGGGACGGTGCATAAGGGCTCCTTGTAATTCGGGACGGAAGCCCGATTGTGCACGTGTTGGAAATAACCGACACCACGCCCCAAAACGCGGTGTTACCTTTGCACCGCTTCACGAATTTGAGGACTGAAATGAGCACTTTTCCCACCACCCTCCAGCACTGCCAGGCGCTGGACACCGTTGATGCGCTGCACCCACTGCGCGATCTGTTCGACATCCCCGCAGGGGTGATTTACCTGGACGGCAACTCCCTGGGCGTGATGCCCAAAACCGCCGCCGCACGCGCGGCCGAAGTTGTCACCCAGGAATGGGGCCAGGGCCTGATCCGCTCTTGGAACACGGCCGGTTGGTTCAGCCTGCCGCAGCGTCTGGGCAACCGCATTGCCCCGCTGATTGGCGCCGGTGCCGACGAAGTGGTCGCCACCGACACCACCTCCATCAACCTGTTCAAGGTGCTGTCCGCCGCGCTGTCCATCGCCGCACAGGACGCGCCCCAGCGCAAGCTGATCGTGAGTGAGCGCAGCAACTTCCCCACCGACCTGTACATCGCCGAAGGCCTGTGCAAGGAGCGCGGCTACACACTCAAGCTGGTGGAGCCTGAAGAGATTGCCGCCGCGCTCACCGCCGATGTCGCCGTGCTGATGCTCACCCACGTGAACTACCGCACCGGCGCCATGCACGACATGACGGCTGTGACCGCTGCCGCCCATGCGGCCGGGGCACTCATGGTGTGGGACCTGGCGCACAGCGCGGGCGCCGTACCCGTCACGCTCAAGGCGTCCAACGCCGACTTCTCCATTGGCTGTGGCTACAAATACCTGAACGGCGGCCCTGGTGCGCCAGCCTTTGTGTGGGTACACCCCAAGCATGCAGACCGCTTCTGGCAGCCGCTGTCCGGCTGGTGGGGCCACGCAGCACCCTTCGCCTTCACCCCCGACTACCAGCCCGCCCCCGGCATCACGCGCTACCTCTGCGGTACCCAGCCCATCGTCAGCATGTCGCTCTTGGGCTGCGGTCTGGAAGGCTTTGAGGCGGCCGACAAGCTGGGTGGCATGGCGGCGCTGCGCACCAAGTCGCTGGCGCTGACGGACCTGTTTATCCAGCTGGTGGAAGAACGCTGCCAGGGCTACGGCCTGGGCCTGGCCACCCCGCGTGCCCACGCCCAGCGCGGCTCGCAGGTGTGCCTGACGCGTGAACATGCCGTAGGCGGCTCCGGCGCCTTTGCCATCGTGCAGGCGCTGATTGCGCGCGGCGTGATTGGCGACTACCGCGCGGGTGACGGCGGCATTCACAAAGACATCCTGCGCTTTGGCTTCACACCGCTATACATCGGCTTTGAAGACGTGTGGAATGCGGTGGAGCACCTGCGCCAGGTGTTGGAGACTGGCGAGTGGCAGAAGCCCGAGTTCAACCAGAAACACGCGGTGACCTGAGATGAGCGAACCCACCTCTGGCTGCCCCATGCACGGGGCGACACCCAGCTCGGCACCGTCCGCCGGCGAGTCCATCGTGGCCGAAGAAAAGGCCCAGCTCGACTTCAGCCAAAGCATGAGCTATGGCGACTACCTGCAGATCGACAGCATCCTGTCGGCGCAAAAACCGCTGTCTCCCGCGCACGACGAGCTGCTCTTCATCATCCAGCACCAGACCAGCGAGCTGTGGATGAAGCTCATGCTGCACGAGCTGACCGCGGCCATTGCGCACATTGCGCAAGACGACCTGCCGCCCGCCTTCAAAATGCTGGCGCGCGTCTCCAAAATCATGGAGCAGCTGGTGCACGCCTGGGACGTGCTGGCCACCATGACGCCGCCCGAGTACAGCGCCATGCGGCCCTACCTGGGCGCCAGCAGCGGCTTCCAGAGTTTTCAGTACCGCTGCATCGAGTTCTCATTGGGCAACAAGAACGCCGCCATGCTCAAACCCCACGCCCATGCACCCGAGCGCCTGGCGCTGGTGCAGGCTGCGTATGAAGCGCCCTCGCTGTACGACGAGGCCTTGAAGCTCATGGCGCGCCGCGGCATTGCCGTACCCGCCAGCCACCTGCAGCGCGACTGGACCCAGCCCTATGTGGCCGACGCGGGTGTAGAAGCCGCCTGGCTGCAGGTCTACCGCGCACCGCGCGAGCACTGGGACCTCTACCAACTGGCCGAAGAGTTGACCGACCTGGAGGACGCCTTCCGCCTCTGGCGCTTCCGCCATGTGACCACGGTGGAGCGCGTGATCGGCTTCAAGCGCGGCACCGGTGGCACCGGCGGCGTGAGCTACCTGCGCAAGATGCTGGACGTGGTGCTGTTCCCCGAGATCTGGTCGCTGCGCACGGCGTTGTAGGATTTTTAAGGCCAAATTGGCCTCTAGCCACCGTGGAATATGCGCAGGCAGCTATTGAATTAATAGCAATTACGATGCCCTATCGCGGTACAGAATGAACTGCGCGTGGCGGCTGCGGATGCGCCAGCCTTCGGAGCCGCGCTCCATCACATCAACAAACTCGCCAACCTGGCTGATCGCATCGGCCTGGCGGCCCTGCGGGGTGGACGGGCTGCTGTGTCGGCCAGTCCATAGCAGCACTTTGCTGCGGGCTTGCGCCGTGCCGGTCTGCAGGTCCACGGTCACCTGCTGGTTGCACACTAGGTGATGGGTCAGGCGGTCGGAGTCACGGCTGGCATAGGCGTGGGCGATGGCCGCCCGCCCCTGCAGCACGCGGCCGTCCGGCCGTACCAGCGTGCCATCGGGCGCAAACAATGCGGCAAAGCCTTGCGCGTCCCCACCGTCCACGGCATCTGCACCTTGCAACACCAGGGCGCGGCACGCCGCCTCGGCGGCCAAAGTCTCCAACGTGCTCATGCCGCCATATCCGCAAGCCAGCGGGCCAAGCTGGCAGCCACGGCATGCGGCCGCTCCATGGGCGCCATATGGCCTGCTTGGCTAATCACATCCAGCACCGCCCGTGGTGCCAGCACCTGCATCTCCGCATGCTGCGCCGGCGGCGACCAGCTGTCTTGCGCGCCACACTGCAGCAGCGTGGGCACCGTCAGCGCACGCAGCACGTCCGACGCATCAGGCCGCGCCAGCAGGGCCTCAATCTGCGCGGCAAACACTTCAGTGCTCTTGCGCGCAAACATGGCTACCACGGCTTCCATCAGCGCTGCGTCCTGCAGCCGGTCCGGGTGCACCATGCCCTGCACCCAGGTCTGGGCCATGGCGCGCACGCCCTGGGTGCGCGCCACCTCCAGCAGGGCTTGGCGTTTGGCGGCCTCCTGGCTACCGGCTTCGCCCGTCGCGCACGGCAGGTAGCCCGTGTCTAGCAGCGCCACCTGCGTCACGCGCTGCGGCGCCTGGCGCAGCAACTCCATGGCCACACGCCCCCCCATGGAATGGCCGGCCAGCGCGAAGCGATCAGCCGGTGCCTGCTGCAGCACCCGCGCTGCCATGGCACTCAGACTGTTGGCCATGCCGTAGTCGGCTACCCACGGCGTAGCGCCTGCGGGTAGGTGTGAGTAGAGCGGCTCCCACACCCCGGCATCACACATCAGGCCGGGCAGCAACACCAGGGTTTGCACGCCCATGCTTATTTGCCCGCCTTGGCCGGGTCTTTCACGGCGGTGAAGGTCTGCACCTCGGTGTTCCACAACTGGCCGCCCACTTTCTCGACTTTGCGCACATAGATGTTGTGCACCACGTCGCGTGTTTGCGGGTCGATGCTGACCGGGCCGCGCGGGCTCTCAAAGCTCTGGCCTTTCATGGCCTGCAGCAGCGCATCGCCCGTGCCACCCTGCGTGGCCTTGGCCGCCTCGTAGATCACGCGCATGCCGTCATAAGCGCCCACCGCCATGAAGTTGGGGCGCAAGCCGCTGTTGGCCTTGCCAAAAGCTTCGACAAACCGTTTGTTGAGCGCCGAGTTGTGCGCGGCCGAGTAGTGGTGCGCCGTCACCACGCCCAGCGCTACGTCACCCATGCCGTCCAGAATGTCATCGTCCGTCACGCTGCCCTCGGCAATCACGCGGATGCCGGCCTTGTCCATGCCGCGCTCGGCAAACTGCTTCATCAGTGCCGTGCCCACACCGGCCGGCACAAAGGTAAACAGCGCATCGGGCTTGGCGTCACGCACCTTCTGCAAAAACGGCGCGAAGTCCGGGCTGCGCAGCGGCACCCGCAGCGATTCGATCACCACCCCGCCCTGCGCCACAAAGCGCTGGTTGAACCAGGTCTCGGAGTCCACGCCCGGCGCGTAGTCGGTCACCAGCGTCACCACCTTGCGGATGTCGTTCTTGATGGCCCAGTCCGCCAAGATGGTCACCACCTGCGGCACCGTGAAGCTGCTGCGCACGATGTAGGGCGAGGCCTCGGTAATGCTGGAGGTAGCCGCCGCCATCACCACCATGGGCGTTTTGGACTGGGTGGCAATCGTGGCGCTGGCCATGGCCAGCGGTGTGAGGCCAAAACCGGCCAGCACATTCACCTTGTCGTTCACCACCAGCTCCTGCGCCAGGCGCTTGCTCACATCGGCCACGCCGGTGTCGTCTTTCACAATCAGCTGCACTTTTTTGCCGCCCACGGTGTCGCCGTTCTGGGCGATGTAGAGGCGCGCCGCACTCTCCAGCTGCTTGCCGGTGGAGGCAAACGGCCCGGTCAGTGGCAGCAGCAGGCCAATCTTGAAGGTGGCGTCTTGCGCCCAGGCCAGCCCTAAGCTGGCAGCCAGCGCGGTGACCGCGGCGGTGCGAATGAAATTGCGTTTTTGCACAAGGTTGTCTCCGGTTTTTTAGTGTCCGGCGCCAGTGTGCAATTGCAGGCCCGCAGCGTCCAATGCAAAGACCTGTTGACCTATGCAATCTGCTTATGCCTAGATACCAGCCCCAAGTGCCGCACCCACCTGTCGCAAGATGCCCTGCCACTGTGCCGCCGCCGGTGTTGGCAGGTAGCCAGTGCGCCACATGGCGCCAATCTGCCGCTGCGCGTGCTGCACTGGCAAAGGCAGCTCCACCAGCAGGCCGGCCGCAATTTCGCGGGCTACCTGGCGGGGCGACATCAAGGCCAGGCGGTCGCTGTCTTGCAGCATGGCCTGCATCATCAGCGCGCTGTTGGCCCGCACCTGCCCGGCCGGTGCGGGCAGGCCCGCAGCCTGCAGCATCTGTGCAAATGCCTTTTCGGCCGGGGTGTTGGGCATGGGCATGACCCACTGTGCCGTGCGCAGGGCGGCCCAACCCAAGCGGCGGCGCTGCGCCAGCGGGTGGCCTGCGCGCGCCACCACCGCCAGGCGGTCTTCAAACAGCACCTCCTGGCTCAGGTCGGCAGCGGGCGGAGCACTGCGCAGCGCACCCACGATGCAGTCCAGCTCCGCATGGCGCAGCTGCGCCACCAGCGCATCAAAGGTGCCGTCAATCAGCACCAACTGCACATGGGGTTGCTGCGCCAGCAGTTGCTCCACCGCCGGGGCCAGCAGCATGGTGGTGGAAAACGGCAGCGTGCCAATTACAAGCCGCCCCTGCAGGGCCGCACCGGGCTCCGGCCATTCGTCCACCGCCTGACGCAGCTCGGCCTGGGCCAGGCGGCTGGCCAGCAGCAGGCCCTCGCCCGCTTCGTCCAGCCGCAAGCCACCGCGCGAACGGATGAACAGCGGCGCCGCCGCCATGTGCTCCAGCTGCTGCAAGCTCTGGTGCACTGCGGGCTGGCTCACGCCCAGCTGCTGGGCGGCGCGGCCTTCGCTGCCGGTGTCCACCAGCGCCTGCAGCACCTGCAGGTGGCGTGCGGCCACACCCAGCGCCAGCGGGCTTCCGGTCCACACCGTGCCTGCACTGCGCGTGCGGTGCCGGTCCGCATCGGCCAGCAACTGCAAGGCCCGCGCGGCCCGCAGCGCCAGCTGGCGACCACGCGTGGTGGGCTGCATGCCGCGCCCCACGCGCTCAAACAGCGGGCTGGCGAGTTGAGATTCGAACTGCTGCACCGCGCGGACGACGGAGGACTGCGCCACATGCAGCAGCGTGGCCGCCCGCTGGCTGCTGCCCGCCTGCGCCACGGCCGCCAGGGCGCGCAGCAAGCGCAAATGCGGCAGCAGCTCCATGCGGTTTAGCGCCAGTTCAGCAAGGGAAACAGCACGTCATCCATCACCGCGCCATTGGGCAGGCGGTCCGCCAGGCCGGGGAACGGAGGCGAGGTGCGCCAGCTGCGTACCGCGTGGCGCGCATCGTCGCCCAGGTAGCGGGCGGAGAAGACGCGCCGCCGCGTGCCCGGCCCCACGCCGTTGCTGGCGTGCAGGGTCAGCATGTGGAAGGCCACGGCATCGCCCGGCTCCAAAGCCCAGCCCAGTTGTTCAAACTGCTCGGGGTGCGCGTCGATCTGCGGCAGCTCGGCCAGGGCGCCTTCGGGGAACCATTTGGCTTGCTGGTCGCGGAAGGTGCGCGGCATGTACCAGGTGCCGGCGTGTGAGCCGGCCACAAAGCGCAGCGTGCTCTCCAGCGGCACCGGGTCCACGGGTATCCAGAAGCTCACGTTTTGCCGGCCGGCCACGTTGTAGTAGGGCTGGTCCTGGTGCCAGGGCGTGGGTTGGCGCGTGCCGGGCTCTTTCACCAGCAGGTGGTCATGGTAGATGCGCACCGTGTCGCTCTGCATCAGTTGCGCGGCCACGCTGGGCAAGGCACTGTGCTGCATCACGTCGGCATAGTTGGCGTTGTGTTGCCAGGTGCAAAAGTCTTCGACAAACTTGCCCGGGTCATCGGCCTGGCTGGCCACCAGCGCCAGTGGGCTCAGGTGGGCCAGGTTATGCTCGATACCTCGCGCCAGCGTGGCCACTTCAGCGGATGTGAGCACACCGCGCAACACCACGGCGCCTTGATGCGCGTAGTCCTGCACGGTGGCAGGCGGCAGGGTGTAGGCGCCACGCATGCTCGGCATTCAGGTGCGATGGTCTGCCGCCTGGCGGATCGCACCCAGCAGCAGGTCCAAGTCTTCTTCCCGGGTGCGGTGATTCACAAAGGCGACCCGAATGGCCATCTTGCCGTCCACGCGCGTGGTGGAAGGCACCGCTACACCAGACTCCTGCACGTCGGCCACCACATCGGCGTTGAACGCGTCCAGGTCCGGCACATCAGCCAACACGCGGAAGCACACCACGTTCAGCGTCACCGGCGCCAGCAGCTCCAGCGATGCATCCGCCCGCACCCGCTGGGCCAGCTGCTGTGCCAGCGCACAGTTGCCGGCCACCACCTGGCCCAGCTTGTCGGTGCCATAGGTCTTGAGCGTCATCCACACCTTGAGCGCGCGAAAGCCGCGCGACAGGTCGGGGCCGAAATCCGTAGGCCAGGGGTGGTTGCCCGCCAGGCCACGCGCACTGCGCTGCAGGTAGGCCGGCTGCGTGGCAAAGGTGGACGCATGCAGCGCCGCGTCGCGCACCAGAATGCAACCCGCGTCGTACGGCACCTGGGCCCATTTGTGAAAATCAAACGCTACCGAATCCGCTTCGCTGAGCCCCGCGACCAGATGCCGCTGCGCGGGCGACAGCATGGCCAGCGCGCCAAAGGCGGCATCCACATGGAACCACAGGCCCTGCGCCCGCGTGAGTGCAGAAATGGCCACCAGGTCATCCACCGCGCCCGTGTCCACCGTGCCCGCGCTGCCAATGACCATGAACGGCTGCAGGCCCGCCGCGCGGTCCCGCGCGATGGTGGCTTGCAGCACGTCCATGTCCATGCGGTGCTGCGCGTCCAGCCCAATCAGGCGCAGCGCCTGGCTGCCCAGGCCCGCCATGTCCATGGCGCGTGCCACGCAGTTGTGTGCCTCGACAGAGGTGTACGCCACCAGCGGCTGGCCCTGCAGGCCCTCCTGGCGCACGGCCGTGCCCAGCGCCCGCGTACGCGCCACCAGCACCGCAATCAGGTTGGCCATGGAGGTACCGGTGACCAGCACGCCGCTGGCATCCTGCGGAAAACCCAGCATCTGCGCGGCCCAGCGGATCACCTGGCGCTCCACCTCGATGGGCGCGTGGTCGCGGCCGCCCAGGTTGGGGTTGGTTGCGGCGGTCAGCAGCTCGGCCAGCATGCCCACGGGGTTGCCCCCGCCCTGCACCCAGCCCACAAAGCGTGGGTGGATGTTGCCGCTGCCATAGGGCTGCACCAGGGTTTGAAAGTCCTGGTACACAGCGCCCAGATCGCCGGGCGCCGTGGGTACATCGCCGCTGCGCAGTGCTTGCCGTTTGTCTGCGGGCATGGGCTGCCACACCGGGGCTTCGCGCAGTCCGGCCAGCATGTCCACCATGTCGTCGAGCATGCGGTGGCCCATTTGGCGCACCGCGTTCCAATCGGTAGGGTCCAGGCTGTCTGCCGCCGCCTGGAAAGGCGTGGTCGCGGGCTGTGCCATCGCGTCAGGCCACAGCCGCCGTGAACGCGATCTCCAGCAGGTAGTCAGGGCTGGCCATTTCGGCGCTCACGCAAACACGCGCCGGTGCGCAGCCCGCGGGCAGCCAGGCCTGCCACGCGGCGTTGAATGCCGCGCGGTCTGCCATGTGCTTGAGGTAAATCGTGGCGATCAGCAAGCGGCCCGAGTGGCTGCCCGCAAGTGCCAGCGTGCGCTCGGCTTGGGCAAACACGGCCTGGGCTTGGGTGGTGATGTCGGTGCCGCTTTCGGGCACTTCCACAAAGTACACGGTGCCGTTGTGCACCACGGCATCGGACCAGGAGGGTTGGGGGGCAATGCGCTGGATGTCTGGAGCTGTCATGCCGTGAATTTTAGGTTCTGCATGCTGGGCACGTACTCGACGGAAATCCACTGCGCAATCACCTCGGGCGTCATGCTCTCGGGGTGGCCCGCTTCCTCGCTGACGCGCGCCACTTCCTCGGCCCCGGTCAGGGTGCCCACAAACATCTGCAGCACTGCCTGCAAGCCGCCCTGCGCCAGCGCGGTGTCGCCCAATGCCTTGAGCGCCTCCCAGGCTTGGGCTTCAGAGGCTTCACGCGTGGAAACGTAGGGAGTAGACATAGTTAAATGCTTGATGAATTTGCGATTGCGCAAGTCTAAACGGGGTGGACTGACCGGCGCGCACGAAGCCGAAGCATTGGTAGAGACCGGCCAAGTCCAGTTCATGGTGGTGATACCCAGCGACTTTTCGCACCGGCTGGTGCGGGGCGCCATCTTTGGACTGGTACAGGGCTAGCCGATGCGGTCCATGTCATGGATCTCCCGCTCATAGGCGGCGGGGCCCACCAGGACAATGGTTTGCCGACCACCGTCATAGTCCGCCTGCGCAAACTGGCGGTCTGGCAAATGCCCGTGAACAGAGGGGAACAAGGCAAAGACTCGATCCCCCGCCTGCAATGCCGCCACCACGTCTGCCACGGGTGCGATGACTTCAGGCCCAGCCCACACGTTCTTGACCGTGTTCACGCTGCCCCAGCGCACGTCTGTCACGCGCCCATCTTCATCCAGCGCCACCTGCGATACGGCATATGTCTTCTTCACACGGGCACGCGGGGTGTATGCCCGCACCTCTCTTGGCGGTGGATCCTGGGCCAAGGTGGCCAGGTTTTGGATGTTTGCGACGCCGTTGGGGGTTATTCCGGCGCGCTTGACCAAGTCAATCGTCTGGCTACCGTCCCATCGCTCAATGACTTCAAATGCGCATTCCGGCAAATGGGCATGGGGCGGGAGAAAGATGGCGGCAACGTGCGCTCCGCCATGGATGGCTTCCACCACCTCGGCAACCGGCACGACCACAGGCGGCCCCACGTCCCCGTTTGATGCCGGGTTGATCTCGCTCCACAAAACATGCGTCACCGAGCCAGCCGAACTCAGGCGAACCTTAGAGACAGAAAAGTACCGTTTCTCTTCGCCGTCAAGGGGGCGAGCCCGTGCGCCTTGGTATGTCATGGCGCAACTTTGCGGTTTGGATTGAACCCGGTCTGTTCGACACCCCACACAGTTGCCGCACACGGCCAGCAAGCTGCACCGCATGGCGATGCTGGCAGCTCAGGTGCAGAGTTTGCAAACAGCCGCTGCTGTGTGAGCCCAGCCCCTAGAGCCAGCCGTTGTCGACAAACTCCATGACGGAGTAGCTACGGTTTTCCAGCGCGTGCGCCCGCACCGCCGCAACAATGCGGCCAACGCCGTCTGCGTAGGCCGAGTCACCGTAGACCCGTGTTTCGAACTGCAGGCTGCACTCGCCGTCCTGGATGAGGATGCGGTGGTACGCGTGGCGGGCCAGGTGCGCTTCTGGAATCTGCAGTTCATCCCGCTGCACCGCTACCTGCCGCACCGAATGGATATCGCTGTCCTCCAACCCCAGCGAATGTGCCATGTTGACGGCCGTGCCAGGCACCGAGGTCTTGGTGGCCTGGTGCGACTCGGTGAGCTGGATGTGGTGGTTCTGAAAGAGATGCCCGCTCTTGGCCAGCATGCCCATGAACTTGAGCATCAGGATGTTGGTATTGGGACACACCACCACCGGAAAACTGTGCTGCGCAGACTCCAGCGCTGACCCCGTGGACAGTTCGATCAGGGGCGACTGCGTATCCGCGCAGTAGGTGGTGACGACGCTGAGCTCCCGGCCGGAACCCGCGTGGATGACCACGGACTTGTCTGCACCATGGGCTCGGTCTTCCCACGGAATGACTTGGTCCCCGCTGTCTACTTGGAGGGAACGGAGCAGTTCGGTGGCCAGCTTGCCAGTTCCGACGACGATGATTTGCATGTGATGGTTCAGTGGGGTTGGCACCGCGCTAGCCCTGCCGCCTGGCAGGCTCACGTTGGTGCAGAAATTTGGTGAGCAGGTCGCGCGGCGGCGTGACGGCAATGCCCTTGAGCACCTGGCCCACATTGCCACGGTGGTAGGCGCCATGGGTAAGCACATGGAACAGCATTTCCTCGCGCGTCATGCGGCCCGCGTCGCCATCGGTGAACTGAAAGGCCAGGCTTTCAGCCAGCGTGCTAGCGTCCAGCCCCGCCAGGTAGGACTCAAACCACAGGTCCGTCTCGGCCGCAGCAAAGTGCAGCTCGCCCAGCGCAGGCGTCTCCACCGTGTTGCTTTGGGTGTAGCCGTGCGGTTCGCCCAACAGGTGGGCGCGGAAGATGCGGTCCACCACGTAGATGTGGTTCAGCGTGCGAATGGCAGTGTGCAGCGGCTCGGCATGCTGGGCCGGGTTCACCGTGGCCATGCAGTCATACAGCTCGGCATTGGCCCAGGTTTTTTGGGCAAACAGGGTTTTCAGCATCGCTAGGGACATGGCGGGCTCCGGAGTGAGTTGGGCTGTTGGGCGTCTGCCTATTATCGAATGGCGCCAGCCCCCGCCAAAACCCTTTTTTGGACAAGGTTTACATCATGCAACTATATTTGTTGCATGAAACAAAACAGCCAGCTCTCTGACGTCCTCCACGTGCTGCTGCACATGGCCGAGGGCGACGGCCCCGCCACCTCCGAGGCACTGGCCGCCGCCATGCAGACCAACCCCGTGGTGCTGCGCCGCCTCATGGGCGGCCTGCGCGATGCCGGGTTTGTGGTGTCGGCCAAGGGCCATGGCGGCGGCTGGGTGCTGTCGTGCGACATGGACCGCATCACCTTGGGTGACGTGTACCAGGCGCTGGGCGCACCGCCGCTGGTGTCGCTGGGCTTTAGGGAAGACCGGCCCACCTGCCTGGTGGCCCAGGCGGTGAACGACGCCCTGGCCGGCGCCGCGCAAGAAGCCCAGGCCCTGCTGCTCAAACGCTTTGGCGCCGTCACTCTGACCACGCTGTCCGCCGACTTTCACCGCCGCATGGCGCAGCACCACGCTGCGGGCCATGCAGGCCACCACCATCTGCAGGAACACACCGCATGAAGCACATCGACTTTGCCGTCATCGGCGGCAGCTACGCCGGCTTGTCTGCCGCCCTGCAACTGGCCCGCGCGCGCCGCCAAGTGCTGGTGGTGGACGCTGGCCAGCGCCGCAACCGCTTTGTGGACGCAGCAGGCGAAACATCGCACGGCTTTTTGACGCAAGACGGCCGCGCCCCGGCCGAGATAGCCGCCGACGCCCGCGAGCAACTCATGAACTACCCCAATGTGGAATGGATGCACGGCACCGCGGACGATGCCCGCGTGGCCAGCGACGGGCGGCTGGAGTTCCGCGTGGGCAGCGAGGCCATCAGCGCCCACCGCCTCATCCTGGCCACCGGCGTGCGCGACGAGCTGCCGCCTGTGCAAGGCCTGACCGAGCGCTGGGGCCGCAGCATCTTCCACTGCCCGTATTGCCATGGCTACGAGATGAATGCAGGCCCCCTCGGCATCATTGCCGCATCGCCCTTGGCGCTGCACCACGCGCTGATGTTGCCGGACTGGGGCAGCCCCACGCTATTTTTGAACGGCGCCTACACGCCCAGTGACGACGACCTGGCCGCCATCGCCCGCCGCGGCACGCAGATCGAGGCAACGCCGGTTGCGCGCATAGAAGGCCATGCCGACGTGGTGCTGCAAGACGGCCGCACTGTGAGCTTGAACGGCCTGTTCACCCAGCCACGCACGCTGCTGGCCAGCCCCGTGGCCGAACAACTGGGCTGCGCACTGGAAGACGGCCCGATGGGCAGGTTCATCCAAGTGGACGAAGGCAAGGCGACCAGCGTGCCCAATGTGTTTGCGTGTGGGGATGCTGCGCGGGCGGCGGGGAATGTGACGTTGGCTGTGGCGGATGGGGCGATGGCGGGGTTTGGGGCGCATCGGGCTTCGATGGTTTGAGCTGCTTGCTTGGTCGCTGGGCATACTGTGTCGCAACCGGCAACCCATCGAAATGTAGGCCCCTAATAGCCGCTAGTCCATTAGGAATATGCGCGAGCAGCTTCTGTTTTCATGGCAAATTGAGTAGGAGACATTCAGAACGCATATCTACAAGGCGGCTATGGGCCGAGGCTGTGTGGAAACGCTCATCCGTTTCCATCCAGCGGCAGCTTGGCGGCAACCCAGTAGGTTTGTTTGACGAATACCGTGTTGACGG